>CALXTF010000008.1 GCA_944391335.1 uncultured Alphaproteobacteria bacterium | reverse complement strand
TATACAGACCGTACTTCTTTTATATCATACCGCCCATATATCCTATAGCACTTCTTATTCACTAATCTATTATAACGTTTTATCAAAAAACAAACCAGCACAAATCTTCCGTACCGGTGAATGCGGTTATATGAAATTATTTATTCAATGTCAACATAAAAAATCATCTTTTTTTTATTTTTTTTGTAATCCTTTGTTTTGATTTATGTTTTTTATTTACAACACCCCTTTTATTTTTTCTTTTCTTCTGTTATACTTCTTTATCTGGTTAGTGTGTTACTTATAAAATGGAAATATATTATGTCTTTTACTTTTTTTACTCTTGGCGGACAACAATTCTGGGAAGACATCCTCTTCTTCCAAAAATGGCGAATCCAGAAAAACTGCTTTACCAAAAAATATAGATTGCTCGATAATTGGGATATTCGACGCGCAAGCGGATCCTTCGATAATTGTTTGCGAATATTAAATCGTTATATCGATGTTTTTCAAATCAAACCTCTTACCTCTAAAGCCGTCATTATGATCCATGGATTGCTCGGAAATAAAAATAACTTCAAAAAAATGTCCCAAGCTTTCGAATCCTCAAAAATTCTACCTATTGCTATCAATTATCCTTCAACTCGAAAAAATATTAATGAACATGTCAACCAACTCAATACTTTCTTAAATAATCTATCTTATGTTACAGAAATTTCTTTCGTTACTCAAGGAGTCGGCGGAATAATCTTACGAAAACTCTTAAATAAAAAAGATATCTGGCAAAAAAATATTCATATTAAGCGAATCGTTCAAATTAACCCTCCGAATCGAGGGCGGACTTTTTGGGAAAAATTGGCAAATCATAAAATTTTTGCCTTCATTTTCGGACCCATCTTAGATGAAGTTTCTCCTAATAAAATTAAAAATATCCCAGCCTTCCCAGACAAAACCGATTTCGCCATCATTATTTCTCATAATCGAATCGTTACTTTTATTGCCGATCTCTTACCTAAATCTCTGCAATACCTTTTTCATCATTCAAAAGATTCTTATATGATGGGAATGAAAGATTTTACAGAAACAATCACCTGGAATATCAACCCGTTAAATGATCAAAAAAACATCCAAGCTTGTTTGAACTTCATTTTATCCGGTAGCTTAACAACAAATATAAAAAAAATCAAAAAACTGTAACATTCTTTTATGCTTTTTTATGTTATACTGACGAAAAATAGGAGTTGTATATGAAGGCAATTTTAATAAATATAGGGATTCTCTTGGCTTTCTTCGCCTTGTATTATACTGATTTTTTATCCCTATTCACTTTTAAAAACGCCCTCTGTTATGCTTTTATACTAGTCGTTATAATGTTGTTGATTGGCTTGAAAGTCTTTGGCAATCCCTTTGTTAAGAGGAAATAAATATGTCCGGAATATTTAAAAAACATTTGATTTTAGGTTTCATAATCTGGGGTTTGTCTATATTCTCACCCTTCAATAACGCTTGTGCCCAATTATTAAATTATAATGAAAAAATTAGACAAGGTGGAGATGAGGCTGTTAAAGCTCTTGCAGAACAACAAGGATATTCATCTGAAAATATTAGTGTTGCACAAGGAAAATCAAGTAGTACTTTAATAGGGCGAGTTAATACAGTAATAGATGCATCTAAACGTTCTTTTTATAAAACCAAAGAAGTTGTTGGTGATAACTTTATAGGTAATGCAGCAGGATTTTACGCTGGTTATTTTAATGGTCTTTTTACAGGAATGGGACAAATTTTTGATGCTGCAAAAGAAGCCATTGTAGGAGATCCTACTGTAGCTGTTTATAAAACAGCTGACGGACAAGATATATATTTAGATAAAAATATGGAAGCAACAGAAGGTCTTATGAAAGGATGTGTGCCTCTGTCTCTTAAACTAACTCAAAATAAAAAATGCATTTTCTGCCCTCTTTTCTCTATTTTATTTAGTGCTGTTCAGGTTATGAGTTCTTATTCCTACAATACATTGGCACAAGGATTCATCAATCTCCTGCTTATCGGTTTTGCCTTATACGTTTCTTTTGTCACCTTAAAACAAGTCAGTTCTTTTACCAAACAAGACGCGCCAAAATACATCACAGACTTATTGACAATGGCTTTTAAAGTCTTGTTGGCTTATATGATTTTAAAAAACGTCGTCCAACTCTATCAATTGGTGCTGGAACCTTTGTTAAACACCGCTATGGAATTCGGATCAGCTTTCTTGTTTAGAAGCGATTCCTCAAAAGCCGATCAATCTTTCGTCAGTTGCGCATCAACAACTGAACTAACCGATGGATTATCCGTTGCTTCCGGTTATTATAGCACTGCCCTATTTGCTAAAATAAATTGTTTTATATTCTCTATACAAAAAGAATTATCTATTGCGATAGCTACCGGTTCATCCTTAATGTGTGTAGCGGTAAATGAGGGGATGGAATCTATAACACAAGTTATTGACACTGTTAAGCTTCCTGATTTTTCAATGTTATTTTGTGGTCTGGTTCTTTGGGCTTTTGCTTGGTTGGTTACTTTAGCCTTTGCTTTCTATCTCATCGACGCTGTTGTCAGATTGGGCATCATTGGCGGCTTAATGCCTTTCTTGATTGCCGCGTGGCCCTTCAAAATAACACGCGGATACACAAAAAAAGGATGGGATATGTTCCTTAACACTTTCTTCACCTTTGTCTTTCTCGGTCTGGTTATCAGCGTCAGCATAGAACTGGCCTTTCAGTCCATGAATGGTGGTGATGGAGGTTTTGAAAAAATACAAGAATTATTAAATGGAAATAATGTAGATGCTCTAAGAGATGCTATGGATATTAGCGGCTTGGGAATGGTATTCATGATTTTATGCTGCATCTTCGCTTTCAAACTCTGTGGTGAAGCTACCAATTTGGCGGCTCAGATGAGTGGAGCGTCTTCAAGTGATATTGGTTCTCGAATCGCATCTCTTGGTGCCGGTGCGGCAAAATGGGGTGCTCAAAAAACCTATCAAGGTGCTAAATTTGCAGCTAAAGAAGTTGGTGAAGCGACAGGAATTACCCCTGCAATACAAAATTTATTTTCCGGTAACAGAAGAAGATTCAATGGTCCTAATGGCGGCGGTGGTCCTAACGGCGGCGGTGGTCCTAACGGTGGCGGTGGTCCTAACGGTGGCGGCGGCGGTAATCCTAACGGTGGCGGCGGTCCTAAACCTAAACCTAAACCTAAAGACGGTCCTGAAGTCAACAACGATAACGGCGGCGGCGGTGGTCCTAAACCTAAGCCTAAAGACGGTCCTGAAGTCAACAACGACAACGGCGGCGGTGGTGGTCCTAAACCTAAGCCTAAAGACGGTCCTGAAGTCAACAACGACAACGGCGGCGGTGGTGGTCCTAGACCTAATCCTAAAGATGGTCCTGAAGTCAACAACGATAATGGTGGCGGTGGTGGTCCTAGACCTAATCCTAAAGACGGCCCTGAAGTCGACAACGGAAATGGTGGCGGTGGTGATCCTAGACCTAAAAACAGTAATTCTCCCATAGGGGATAACCAACCTAATAATGATCCTGATAATGGTGCAAGGAAAGCTAAACCCAGAAACAAACAAACAAATCAAAAAGGAAACAAAAAATTTAACGAATTTAAAAAGATTATTGCCAATAACGCGCGCTCAAAAGCTAATAAAAAAAATAACAAAGGATAAAAAAACGATAATTAATTAAAGGGCAAAACAATGATAAAGAATATTAACATAACACTTTTTTTGAAATTGTTGTTGATTATTCCGACAGTTTTGCTTTTGTTTGCTTGTTCTTCCAAGGATGATAACAGCACAATCTTTGGCGAGAAGAATGGGGCCCAAAATAGTCAACAAGAAGAAGTCCGCCAGCGCGAATGTTGGCAGCAAGCCGTTGTCGATGTTTTATATGACACAGTCGGTCGTGTTGCTATGGGTATGTACAACACACTAAGTCAAGGTGCTATGACTTTAATGATGGTCGCTTTTTCTTTGTGGCTTTGTTTCCGCATCTTAAAACATGTCGGTTCCTTTTCAGAAGAATCACCCGCGGAAGTATGGACGGAGGTCATGAAGAAATTTTTTATCTGCTTTGTTTGCGGGTGGTTGGCTTCTTCATCAACAGCTGTGTTGTGGGTTCTAAATTCAATTATCTTTCCCATATATAATGCTTTCCTCGAATTAGGAAGCGAAATGCTCGGATATTTTGGCAAAAATAACGCACAAGGCAGTATGCAATACAATGGTCGAATGTTGTTTATACCTTTTGAAGGTGAAATAGAAGCTACATATAACGCCGCGTGTACCGTCGGAAATATGGATCCGGCAACTTTAAACTCCTTTCCTGCCGCTCCAAAACAAATGATGGGATGTATGGTATGCGCAGTTAATGAACGCTTGAATTTTGGCTATAAACTCGGTTGGGTTATACTGGCTCAACCAGGCTTTATGGCTTTGATATGTGGATTAATTATGTTGTTGCTGTTCACTTTTATTAAAATCGCTTTTGTTTTTTATTTGGTTGACTCTATCTTTCGTTTTGCCATGATGGTTCTAATGCTGCCTCTCTTAATTATGGCTTATGCTTTTGAACCTACAAAAAAATGGACAAGTACCGGTTTTGTTACTATTTTGAATTCCGCCGCTTTTATGTTGTGTATTGCTGTTGTGGTATTAATATCCATGGCTGCAATACAACAAATCTTAATTGATAATAAAGAGGTGTTACAAGATAAAACGACCTTGTCTGATTTTAGCAAGCCTTTGTTAATGCTCATGTTAACCGGTTTCTTATTGCTGGGATCCATGAATATCGCCCATAGCATTGCCCAAGGTTTAGTCGGCGGCGGCGGCGATATGAATTTCCAAAAACAACTTGGTGCTCTCTTGGCTAAAGCAGGAACATGGGGTTTTAAAAAAGGCGTAGGCGCAATTATATCTCGCTCCAAAAAATTACAATCCGCTCGTGAATCTTATGATCGAATTAAAGGTAAATTACACGAGTTAGCTGGTGATAAATAATAAATTAGAAAGGGAAAAACAGTGATTATAAAGGCGGCAAATATCTTAAACCATTCCAAAGCAATTTGCAAAAGATTGCTGCCTATTTTCTTCGTCCTGTTTATTTGTTTTTACTCATGCGATGCTTTTGCTCAAATCCAAAGCGGACACTCTTTTGCAGCTGCGGGACAAGATGGTATCAGTCTTGTTCCAACTACACCTGCTTGTACTCATGCAAGAATGGAACAAATATATAAATCCGGATGTTACGCTTGTGACATCGTTACCGCAATTATTGGCAGTTTTATTAGTGCTTGCACATATTTATATGATGTGTCAAAAGAAGCCGGTGTGAAAATTCTGGCACTCGGTGCTATGTTGTGGATTGCTTTTTATATCTTTAAACAACTGTCTTCTCTTAAAAATATTGAACCGGGGGTAATGGTCAATGAACTCCTAATTATGGCTTTTAAAATTCTTGGTGCTTATGTTGTTATTACCGCCGGTGTGTCTTTTTTTATTAACTACACGATCGTTCCCTTTTTAGGATTTGGCGCCGATTTCGGCATAGCCATGGTGGAAGCCGTATCAAATATCAGTAATCTTGATTTAGATAATATAAAACTTGACAGTGCTTATACGTTTAAAGATGGAATCCTTCCGGCTAGCTTCTTTAATACCATTCAAAAATACGTTAAAGCCGTTGATACAACCGTTGCAACTCATCTGGAAATCGGACATTTAATGACTTGCTATTCAAGAAACGCCGGTTCATGGGGAATTATTCCCAATATGTGGCTCTGGTTAGCCGGTGCTTTTATTTGGTTTTGCGGCTTTATGATGACTTTATCTGTTGCATATTATTTAGTCGATATGTCTTTTAAACTCGGATTTGCCATTATCGCCTTACCTATTACTGTTGCCCTATGGCCTTTTAATATCACAAAAGGAAAAATAACGGCTTGTTTCAGCATTATCTTAAAAGCCATGGGTATTCTTATCTTTTTAGCAATGGCCGTATCTATCGGATTGGCTCTGGTTAGCGCATCCCTTAGTCTCCAAAATTCTGATCAAAATCAAACTACTGTAGCAACAGATACTGGTCAACAAAGTAATAATGACAACGAACTCGGAACCGCAATAAAAAATAATAACTTGGAATATATTAGCGATCAATTGTCTTTCTTCAATTTTCAATGGATTATTGTTTTGTTCGCTTACCTCTACGCAATTAAAATGATTGGTGCAGCTATCAATAATTATGTCAACGACTTCTTTAGCGATAAAGTCTTTGGTAAAGGAAGTCCCATGCATACTAAATTAACTCAAGCAACCGATATGGCAAAAAAACAGGTTATGAAACCCGTAAAATTAGGTGGAAAAATTATAACCCACCAAACGGGAAGACTTATTACTCGCGGTGTAACGGCTGCCATATCAAAATTTAAGCAAAATAAGAAAAATAAAGGCTAGAGTCTACTAATAAAAAAGAAGGTGAAAACAAAAATGAGAATATGTAAAATTATAAAAAACAACAAACTCAATTTTCTTGTTGCATTAATATTCTCTATTTTTGCATCATGCAACACCTTTGCCGCAACTTGTTCAACTCAATACAATAATAATAATAATATTTCTCAAAATTGTTCTGAAACACCAAGTGTTGATTCTCAATGTCTTGACGAGAGTAATAAAAGCAATAACCAAGCATGTATCAATATTATGCCGGTGGCAAGTGTGTCAAGTGTTTCTGACGATGTTTGTTATAATGAAAAAAAACAAAGCAATCATGAAGGAATGGATTATGACGCAGCATTAGGAACTAGTGTCACGGCTGCAATGGACGGTATTATCTCCCGATATAGTTTCGGCGCACAAGAACCTTCTGCCAATAATTGCCAAAGCGGATACGGAAATGTCGTTGAAATTAAACATGAAGGATGTAACGGAAAAACTTATTCAACTCGTTACGCACATCTTACTAATAAACCCGTTTTGGGCCTCAAAACAGGTGTAAAAGTCAAAAAAGGCGATGTTATCGGTTATGTCGGAGGAACAGGAAGCGCATGCGGTAAACCTCATTTACACTTTGAAATAAGAGATGCCGCGGGAAGTCTTATAAACCCAATATGTGACGAAATTCAAAAACTATGCAACTGCCAAACCCCAACAAAAAGTAATGTTGAAAGTTGTAAAAAGCCATCATCCTCTCCGGAAAATTCAACAAACGTCGAAGGTCAAGTAACAACAGTAAATATGGGCGAAACCAATAAAGCAGAAGAAGGTGATTCTGATGGTTGTCCAACTTTTGAAAAAGTTCGCAACGATTATCGCTCTTGGGGATGTATTTTCTGCAAACCTTTCCAAATTATATATAATACGGCAAGTGTCATGGCAAAAGTTTCTTTTAACGCTTTGGCTAAACCTGTCTTTGTCGTGGTTATGGTCGGAATGGCTTTATGGTTGGCTCTTATTGTTTTACGTTATGTTTCAAATATGGAAGCTCAAGAACCACGAACATTCATTAATGAAATTGTAAAACAAATGTTTCGTGTGCTTATTGTTGCTGTTCTCTTAAATTCAAGTTTGCCCCAAATTTTATCCTTAAGTGTTGATCCTGTCTTTAACACTGGATTAAAAATTGCTCAATCCGCCGGCAAAATTTCAGATACCTGCAATTTAGGCGATAATTTATCAATTATTGATTCGGAAAAAGGCGGATTGTCTCAATCTATGGGAACAGGTATTTTATGTACGGTAAAAAGTATTCAAAATCAAATTGTTGATGTTTTAGCTCTGGGCGAAATCAGTTGGTGTCTGGCTTGGGAAGATAGATCCTTTGGATTTATTCCTAATTTAGGATATACTTTTACTTGTATTTTATTCTTTTTAGCAGGTTTTCTCTTACTGGTCATCTATCCGTATCTACTCGTCGATTGTGTGCTTAAATTGGCAATTGCCGTAGCTTTGCTACCGGCAGCGTTAGGAGCTTTTGCTTTTAAAATAACAGGTCAATATTTGGAAAAAGTATGGGAAATATTCTTAAACGCCATATTCTGCTTCATCTTCTTATCCTTAATTATTTTCATCATTACTTCTGTCGCTGCCGATGCCCTTAGAGATATGACCTCTCAAAAATTCGTATTTGCTCCATTATGGTGGTCATATCAAGTTATAAAATTACTTGCTATTTGTTTCCTTGGTTGGGCTGTCCTTGGTGAAATGAAAAAATTTGCCGACTCTTTCGCCGGTGGCCTCAAATTTAAAGGACAAGGAATTGGATCTCCCACAGGCTCAACCGTTATGGCTGCAACTAAATGGGCCGGAACAAAAGCCGGAAAGCCTATTCTACGCGGAGGTAAAAATCTGGTAATCAGAGGAGGTCAATATATACAACAATCTTACTATCGCGCATCTATTGCTAAATGGAACGGCGCGGCTAAAGGAAAATTTACAAATATCGGTTCTTTATTCAAAGGTAACCTTACTGAAGCAATCGATACACAAGGAAACACCTTAAAAGACGCCAACGGTAATACTTTATATCAAACAACCGGAAGATTGCAAAAATTACTCGGTCGTAAAGAATATAGAAGTTTTGAAACCGATGTTAACGGTAATACTAAAATGAATATCTTCGTTGAAAAAAGAAACGGTAAAAGAAAAGAAAAAACCGTCGACGCTTATGGTCGAACTATAAGAAAATATGATAAAAACGGAATATTAGTTAAAAATAAAATTAAAGCAAATTCTGTTGCGCTAAAACATATAATGAATAAAGACGGAACATTTGATGAAAAAACATTGAATGACTTTATGCAAAATTCAAACTTAACTCAAAATGAAAAACAAACACTCCTTATGAAAACAATCTTCAATAAAAGAATGAATAAAATTGGAGATAAATTATCAGACGGGGTTATCGATCGTCAAATAACTCAAGGAACAGACAAAATAGGACGTACAATATGGATGATTACTCAAAAATACTCTGACGGCTCTGTTGCTACTTTTAAATTGACTTTCGGAAACGATGCCCGCGTTATGTCTGAATATCAAAATGTTGATAAAAATGGATCAGGTACAGCTTATGCAACAGATGGAATTATTCAACGGAAATCTTATATTAAAACTATGAAAAAAGCCGATGGTTCCACAGATGTCCAAATGAGTAACAGATATGCTTTTAGCGATTTTTATTCCAAATACACCAACCGACCTCTTTATTCTGATGGAACATTTAGCAAAAACATTCCTGTCGATGAAATTATGTTTGATCAAAATGATATTTCAAATTTTGCTCGACAAGTCGCCATAGATGGTAATAAAGCTTTTAGATTTCATGAGTTTAAGTAAAATTAACAATCCTTTTAATTTTTCTTTTACACAAAAGAATACTTTTTTGTGTAATTTTCTTGATTATTTATTCAATTAGATTATTATCTACTCAAAATATAGTTTTATAATAAATGCAAAGGATGATAAATTATGGAAGAAATTATTTTTCCTAACCAAATTAGAATGTATCGCAGATTACGCGGTCGTTCCATGCAGGAATTGGCAGATCACCTTGGTGTTAGTTTATCTGCTATTTCAAAAATAGAAAAAGGTTATCGGCGAATCGATCAAGAACAATTGGTTCGCGTTGCAGAAATGCTTGATTGTCCTATGCAGGACTTATTCGTTAATGAACAAAATTCTGATGAAGAAGTTATCATGTCTTGGCGAAGAGAACAAGAACGGCGCAATAAAATAAATGAAAAAGCCGGTCTTAAAACTCTCGGAGCCGGGTTAAGACAAATCCGTAATGAAAAAAATCTTACTCTGATTGAAGTCGCCGAAAGCTCCGATATGACTTTATCCGTATATCACAGAATCGAAATGGGACAACGTGAAGTTTCTGATAAAGAAATGAAAAATATAGCTAAATCTTTAGGTTTTACCGTCGATGAATTAAAAGAAACAATTAAAAATTTGGATAGTAAAGGCGTCTTGGATGAAATTATTCAACGTAATGATGCTAAATATAAACTGTTATCTATTCCTAAAGGAATGTCTGCGGCTTCTTTTGACAGCGTTGATCAACAAAAAATCCCTGTCTACGGAACACCTGCAAATGAAGGTAATATTACCGTCGATAAAGAAAAAGATATAAAATGGGTTAATCGCCCTATCGTACTCTCAGGAAAAAAAGACGCTTATGGCTTAAATCTCTGTACACGCCGTTTAGGAAGCTTGTTGCCCGCTCGTTCTATTTTATTCGTCGATCCTCAGGAAATCGTCAGTATTGGCGATATTGCCGCTTATCAAATTAATGATCAAGAAATGATGATTCTTAGTATTCGTGAAGATGATAACGGAAATCTTTATGGTATTAGATGGAATCCAGATGAAAAAATTGAATTAGATAATAACGATTTAAGTAAATTATATAAAGTCGTCGCTATTCATTTATAAATTGTTTAACCGCCTTCGGGCGGTTTTTTTTAATCTAAAATAGACTTTAACAAATAACTACCTCAAAATTCGAAACTTAAAAGATAAAAAATACCACATTACTTATAATAAAATAATGTTTTAAAACTTTCATTTCATCAATTTCTGTTTCCTTCTCTTGTTTAATTAATATTTATAAATTTGACTTTATTTTCTATTCAGTATATCTTGTAAATATATAGGAGAAAATAAAAGTGGCAGAAGATATAAATACCTCAGCTAATTTCGGGCAAAAAGATAAAGACGGCGATGAACTTCCTGTTATCGTGGCACAACGTTTTTTAAATATTTTCCGCCAATTGCATATCTTTAGCGATGAAAGACGTGAAGCTTTTAATAAAATGCTGCTCGAGCTCCCTATAGAAGTGAAAAATATGTTTCGAAATCTACCCGGCGGAACCCCGCTCCA
Organism: uncultured Alphaproteobacteria bacterium; assembly: GCA_944391335.1. GTDB lineage: Bacteria > Pseudomonadota > Alphaproteobacteria > RF32 > CAG-239 > JAFUYI01. The sequence goes on along the minus strand of CALXTF010000008.1, from coordinate 39,707 downwards.
AGAATATATGGAAGATATAGAACAAAAAAGCAAAGGTCTAAAACCTATTGCTCATTCACATAAAAATAATAATATCTTGCAAACGGCTATTGCCGAAAATAAAGAACAAACAGAAAAATCTAATGCCGACTTTCTTAAAAATAATGATTTTGCACAAATATTGGCTAACAGCTTGGCTCAATCCAACGCCGAAATTATTCAAAAATTACAAAACACACAACCGTCATTAACTAATAATACTAAAAATTTAAACGGTTCTATGAAACTTGTCGCCGATGAATCTTTTACTAATATTATTTCAAAAGCCTTAACTGACGCAATCGAAAATTCTGAGAAAAAACGGCTGGAAGACAATAAAATGATTGTTCGTTCTTTTACCGAACTTCAGGAAAATCTCACTAAACTCGTATCTTCAAATAATCCCTTTGTATTCCCAAATGATAACAAAAATGGAAATATAAATACAACTTCTACAAAAAATCTGGTTGATGATTTAGTGAAAGCTCAATCCTCTTTCTTAAAAGAAATAACACAAAATCAAAAAGAAGAACTTTCTTCACTTATTGCAACAGCTATCAAAGAAAGTCAAAAAATTTCAACACAAACACTTATTGAATCATTTAAAAAGATAAATGACGAAAATAAACCCTTACCCATTACTTATGCCACAGCTTCTCCAAATGATAAAAACTCCGTACAATCTGTCGAACAAGCTCTAAAAATTCAAGGAAAGGAATTTTCTTCAATTATATCAATGGCACTTAAAGAAAGCCAAAAAAATTCCGCTCAAACAATCATTGAAACTTTAGAAAAATTAAAAAAAGATACTTCTTTTGACGAAAATAATCATAATACTTTAAAAGTTGAAGAAATTATGCGTATGCAGGCTAATTTATTCCGAGACATCGCACGCGCTCAAAATCAAGAATTTTCTGTATTAATATCATCTGCCTTAAAAGAAAGCCAAAAACAATCAACAGAGGCTATTATTAACGCACTAAAACAAATTCAACCTCTGTCTTTAAATACTGTCTCTCAACCTATCTTATCAACCATACCTCAAAATAACATCGTTGATAAACCTCTCCTTACAGAACAATTTGATGACATCGATAATTCTATTCCTCAACTTGACGTTTTACCTCAACAAGAAAACAATAAAATAACTATTGATACCGCTGTCAATGAAACAACAACAGATAATATCGAAACAACACCCAAAAAGAAAAAGAAAAAAAAGAAGAAAAAAAATAAAGAAGAATTAAATACACAAGTCCTTGAAATCACTGATGGCTCCACGTCTCAAGAACCTGTTGAAACTAACCAAAAACAAACTCCTAATATTGCTGATAAAAAAACGGATAATCCAACAAATGAAATACCGGAAAATAAACACGAAGCAGAAAATAAAGATATCCTTGAAAAATCAAATATCTCTAATGATAATACTGATCAAAGCAATATAACTCATGATAATAATTCAGAAACTATTCCTACACCTAAAATATCACCAATATTAGAAAAATTAGTAGCTCTTTCTAATACCTTTACCGCCGAATCCGTTCAAAAAAATCAGGACAATGATGCAAACGATTGGGGTTGGGGATTCAATGAAACAAAAGAAAACAAACCTGTTGAAAAAACTTATGAAATAACCGAAACCAATCATGATGATGATAATCAAGACTGGGAATGGCAGTATGATGATAGTCACACATCACAAAATGATGAAGAACAAGATTGGGAATGGGAATATGAAGAAGTCCCCGATGATGCCGAAATACAAGGTGTCGAAGGACAAGATTGGGAATGGGAATATGAAGAAATTCCCGATGATGCCGAAATACAAGGTGTCGAAGGACAAGATTGGGTATGGGAATATGAAGAAGTCCCCGCCGAATTGTCTGATGAAAATACTGTAAATCAAAATTACGATATTTCTACCTCAGATACATCTTTATATGTTTCCTCTTCGCCATCAATCTTAAATGCTTCAGAAATTATTGAAAAATCGGAAATTATTGCTGATAATATTCCTCATCTGGTCTTATGCGGTTTGGAGGATAATAATTTCATCGATCCTTATATTGAAAATAATGATAATATCGGGTAAATTAAATGAAAATATTTTACAAAAATAAAACCCTAATTTACAATAATCTCCAAAGGAGTAGTGCTAATGGATGATAATATATCTAAATCGACAAATGAAACATTATCTCAAAAAGAAAATTCTATCGAAAAAGGTGATTTATGGTATGTCGATAATTATATTTTATTAAAAGATTATTACGATCGCACTATTTCGCGAATCGCGGCGCGTTGCGTGCGGAAAGGAAATATTGCTATTGAAGAATATCCTTTTTTTAATTATATCTTAGATGTGTTGGAAGAAATTAACGAAACCGGCGAATATATCCTTCAACATCCGGATCTATATTCCTATGTCGAACAAAAAATTGCCGGCGGACTAAACGGCTTGAAAAAAACATTGGCAGAATACAGATATGAACTTAGAAGTAATTCTTCTCCGGATATGATTAAAGAAGATGCTCGTGAAATAGAAAAAATGAAAAATATTCTTGGAAAAATAGATAAATCAGAAGATCCCACTATCGGTGCCGGAATGGGTATGGAGCAATTAATGGAAAAATTAATGAAAGAAAATAATATTACCCCTAATTTTCCAACCGAAGAAGAAAACAAATAACAATAATTTAATATATACGGAAAGTAACCGACTAATGCTTAAAAATCTTAACATATTAAAAAAAATCACCCTTTGCTTAATATTAAGTGGATTCTTGTGCAGTTGTAAATCACCTGAGCCAGATCCTAAACCTGTGGTTTATGTTGATCCTTTATCCGCAGCTTCGGCTGTTAATCTTGAAGATCCTAATATGATCAGAACACCTAAAGGCGCAAGCTCCCTAGATTTGGAAACACCTTTAAGATGTAACGTTAATTGGAAAACTCAAGAAATGATTACAGCTTTACCCTATAATATAAAAGCTTTTAATATCGTCCGTAATGGCATAAATAATCCTCTGCCAAGGTTTGAAGTAACCGGATTTTCTTTCAAAACAATGCCTGCAGAAAAAGCTTTATTAAAACTCATTAAAGAAGCAGATATCCGTTTAGTTGCCAAGGATGCTCCTTATGCTAAAATATCCGCAGAAAATCTACACGGGGAATTATCCGATGTCGTTAAAATGATTGCCGATGCCGCAGAAATTTATTATAGCTATAACGCGGATACAAAAATACTGACAATCAGTCGAAAAGCAAACTTTACCCTTTATGTTCCAAAATCAAGACCTATTATTCTCGCTTTACTCGATGTTTTGAGAGGATCTGGAATTACCAACATTACAACCGATTGGTCTGACTATTCAATTACTTTTGATGCTGATGTCGAGTTACAAACTAAGATTCAAGATTTAATCGATTATTTTGAAGAGAATCCCGTCTTAATTGCTTACGATGTCAGCCTCTTCACAATTTACCCTTATAACAAAATAAATGATATTGAATGGCAAAAATTATTAAATATTTTTGATTTCGGAACAATTAAAACAACAAAAACAGGTGTAATCGGACGCGTTCTAACAACTTCTGATGATTTGAATTTTAGTACATTACAACATTTCTTATCCGGACAAGCTCGTGTTGTAAAATCCGCAGAAGGGAAGTTTATTGTTCCAAACCTTTGGATGTCTCGTTTTGATATCGGCAAATGCGCCGATAGAAAATCTCCTGAAGCACAACTTTCCCTCTTGGCAAAATCATCTCTTATGCCTCAAAACCGTATCTTCTCCGATATAACATTAGAAGGAACTGATGGACAAATAACACAATTTAATATTCGCAGCAAATTAGGTGAAAATTTCCTAATTATAGGTATTCCTAATGAAATCTTCGGTATTAAAAATCCTAAATCTGAAACTATTGTTTTTATTGTTCCTCGAATAATTCGGACAATAAAAAAACAAGCTTCTCAAGCCGAAAATATTAACTGATATAAGGAGTAAGGAAAATGGACACATTAAATAACAATCCTAATGGCATTGTTGTCCGCAAATTAAGAAAAGTAAAAAGACCTAAACATATCAATAATCAAACTGACAATCCTTTAATTCCTGAAAGAATTGAAGAAAATAATTTTTTACAATCTACAGATATATCCGAACCTTCTTCTATTGCTAATTCATCTAAATCAGATGAAAATATGAATGCTTTTAATTTGGATTCTTTCTTAGATAGCGATAACTTACCAACAATCCAACAAAGCAACCATTTACAGCAAAATAATTTCAACGCTGCTTTCTTACGCGATGAAGATGTTATGCCAAATACAAAATCTTGGAAAGACAAAATGGTCGTTGGTGATCTCTATACTGGTTTAGCGGTATTAATTACCGCCGGTGTATTTTTATTATTTGGTATTATATTTTCTAAAATATTTCTAAGTGGACCAACAACTATTCAAAACGGCTTGCAAGGAGTGGTTATTAATCCTGAAGTACCTCGTGGTCGCGCCCGTTGCGGTGTCGCCGAAAAGACACAAGGTTGTGTGCTTTATATTATGAACCCTCAACGTCAGGATCTTAATGGACGTGATTTTTATGATTTAGCCGCTCAATTGACTGGACGCCAACGTTTTATGATTGAAACAGGTAATATGCGTTATTCAAATACAAAAATTAAACCAGGTGAAATTGCACAATTAAATATTCCTCCTTTGCAGTAAATATTTTCTGTTTCCTAAAAAAACAAATATTGCTAAGTTTTGATTTTAGGTAAATAAAATATGGCTCTGAAAGCTAAAAAACTCTCTTAAATTTAAGAGAGTTTTTTAGTGTTTCTTACATTACTCTTTTAATGATGAATATTGGCATATTTTTTTATGTAACTTCTGTAACGGCGCGTAAGTTACCATCACGATTAATTTGAACAACTCTTAATTTTTGCCTCATTTCTTCTATTGTTTTTTTGCGATCTATGGTCGGATATGTATGTAAAATACGATCTACAAACGCTTCATAGGCAGCAGACGAGCTTTCAGCGTGTATTGTCGCTAAACAGTTATCATGACCGGATCCCATTAATTCCCATAAAGCTCCTGCGTTCTTAGTTGAAATTTCACCGCCAATAATAGCGTCTGGGGTAAAACGAACGACTAAATCTATGATTTCCGCATAATTAAATTTATTTGTTTGATCCGTACGAGACATAACTATATGAACTCGATTAGGATGTGGAACTAAAAGCTCCCTTGTATCTTCAATTGTTATAATACGTTTATGTATATCTAATATTTTCAACAGATTATTCAAAAATGTCGTTTTACCTGTGGAAGTTGCACCACTAACTAAAATATGATCCCCGCGTTTAATACTCAACAATAAACGTTCGTATGGATCTTCAGGATCTTTTATATCCTTTAACGGATTAATTTTATGTAATTTACCACCTTGAGTTAAACCATAATCTCCTAATCCAAAGGCAACATCATCGCTATGAACACGAATCGCTAAGGCAACGCCTCCTGTTAGATCTTCTTCATCGTACATAACATTTTTCCCGCAAATAGCAGAAAAACGGTGTTCTCCCGGAATTGCCGCATAAACAACCGGACTTCCTGAAATAGGATCAAAGGGAAGTTCATAAGTATTAGCAACAATATATAATAAATCTGTCAAATATTCTTTACTAAGTCTTTCATCTTTATACATCACCCATGGATACGCTCTTTTCCCTCGCAGACGCAACCACACTTGACCTGCTCTATTAACGACTATTTCTTCTATATTTTCCTGATTATACCAGTATGCTAATGGTCTTAAGACAGATTCTAAAACTTCAAAACTCATATTTCTCTCCTCAGAATAATTGGGGAACCCCGCTATTACTATTGGAGGAAGATGTTGAAGTTGCAGACGGGCTTATTCTTCCTGTGCTAGGTGGCGGTGGCGGTGTTGCTCCAACCTTTGATGTCGTTTGTTGCGGTTTATCTGCTATCAATACAGGTTGAACATCCGCATTATCTGCTTCATAAACAACTTGTGATGAGCCACTGCCGGATCCTCCGCCTTCTAATTTTATTTTTCTTTCCGCTTCTCTGGTTGCTATTTCATCTTGAACTTTATCATCATCAATTAATACATCTTTTACCTTTGTGTTTGTTGAAGCCTCATTATCTAACTCCATTGTTCTCAACCAAAGATCAACTTTAGGATAAACAATAATTCTGGTACCTGCCGGAACATATGTTAATGGGCGAATATTTGTTTTATCCGCCAAAATCATATTAAAGATTTCATTCATTTGATCAATGAAATTCTGTCTGGCATCATTTGCCGCTTCTTGGCGAGATGTTTCCGTTTCGGTATCGTTGGTATCATCATCTGTTGCCATCAAATAACTGGTTGCACTTGTCAATAAAGTTGTTATTAACGGCATTCCGTATTTCTTACCCAATTGTTGATCGACATAACCTAAAGCACCACCGCGGCCTTGAGCGTCTCCTGTTTCTCCTTGGAAAGTAAATAAAACGCCATCCGGACGAATCAAACGCTGCCATACTATAGTAATTCGAGCCGATTCCGATGCCGTTTCTTCACTGCCGCTTGTTGTTCCGCCAAGTTCACCCATTAAACGACTGCCTGCCGGAATAACAATATTTCGTCCATCTTCCGCATAAACATTTCTTTCAACAAACGCTGTGATCGGAACAGGATTTTGAGTATCAATTGATCTAGCAATAACAGCAGGTATCGGCTTATCCGCTAAAATCATTGTACTCATATCAACACGCCATGATGAAATTGCTCTTTCTATGCCTTGCTCCGACCAATCTTTTTGGTAGCCGTCAAATGCTTCTTTGCGTATGTTGGAACTAATTTTACCAACATTTATACTTTGTCGACGAGCATTTTGAGCTGCTTGTAATGCTGATGCCCTTTGTGGATCATATCGTTCTCCGGGACCAAAACCACCGCCGGGACCAAGATTCCCTCCACCTGTGCCTGTTCCATATGCACCCCCCTGACCAAAAGTACCTGCTGGAACAAACATTTCACCTGTTCCGTCTTTTTTGGCGGCTTCCTCAATACCTATAAGTGAACCATCATTATCAACGACTAATCCGTCAGGTAAAAGTTTACCTAAAACAAAACCATTTTTATCAACAACATTTCCATTTTCCAAAATATCTCCCAGATATTCCCCATCTGGTGTTAAGGCTATATTCAAAGACTTTTTATATTCCGAAACATCGACTGTTCGCGCACCTACTTCCGGTAAATCATCCTGCCGCGATGGTGCCGGTTGATACCAGTCTAATTTAATATTGCCAATAACTGTTCCATCTTCTCCTATTGCCGAACCACCAGCATCAAGATGACCGATAACATTACCTTGGCTATCTATTATTTCGCTTCCTTCTTTTGCTTCTCCAATTACTGAGCCTATTATATTGCCTTCTTTATCATATATGGGTTGACTTTTTATTTCTTCATAAAATTGCAATTTATGCGCCTGCGCTATAATTTCACCCGATGGAGAAACAATATTGCCGCCAACGCCCAATTTACCAACAATTTTATTTTCTGAATCAATAACTGTTCCATCTAACTGAAGTTCGCCTATAATTATATTTAAATTATCTCGAATGTTAAAATCACGATTTCCTCGACCTAAAACTTTTCTTTTACTATCAACTAAAAATCCTCTTTTCATTAAACCCATCGGTTGATTGTTTAACGATAAAACCTGACCGTCTGATGCTATATTCCCTATAACTTGATAATTTTCATCATACATATATAAATCATTTAGCGCATAGCCTATATCTTTATCTTTTGCTCTTACTTGTCCATAAAAATCCACTTCGCCTATTTTCTTTCCCGTATAATCAATTACTTCTGCTTGATTATTAACAATTCCTATCAGTTGATTATTATTGTCAAATGCAAATCTATATTTAAATAAAGCGCCTATCCCCTGACCTGTTTTTGAAGCTATTGAATCATCAGGACGCATATAACCTATTATACTGCTTTGGTTGTTGATGACTGTTCCATCTAATGTTGAACGACCTATTATAACATTATTAAAATTCATAACCGGAAAATCTTCTACTCTTTTACCTATAATCGAACCATTTGCATTTAAAAGCTGGCCACGCTGATTGATACAACCAAGATTCTCATTAGCATAATTAATAACTTTGCCATCAGATGTTATTGTTCCTAAGACATTACCATTAAAATCGGTGACAGCTCCGGAAACAACGGCATGACCAATTATGTTGTTATTGACAGAATAAACCTGTCCATTAGGCAATATATGTCCTAAAATGACTTCTCTATAATTGCGAATTTCACCTCGGGCTGCAACAACACCAATATAGGCGCATTGATTATCAACAATTGTTGTATAGCTAACCGCTCCTCCTATTGCTTGATTATTATTATCAAGGACTATTCCTTCTGAATTTATTCGACCGACAATCGAAGAATTAGAATCGCGTACTGTACCGTCATTATCTATATTTCCTATAAAGCGACCTTGGTAATTTAATGCATAATTTGCCTGACCTGCTTTGCCTATAACCGGCATCATTGCATTTAAATCTTTTATATCGGAAACAACTTCACCATCAGGTAATATTTTACCAATATTTTGTAATGTTTTATCCAATAATAAATTTCCATCAGCTATAAGACCAAGGCTATTTCCCCAAAAATCTACAGCATAACCTATGTTAATACTTTTACCAAGAATACCATTTCTATCATCAATACTATATCCGTATTGTGTTAAGCGTCCCTTTATCTCCGCATTGTTATTGACCATTTTTCCGTTCGGGTAAATAACCGCTATTGATTTACCGCTTAAATTATAAATTTCACCTAATGAAAGCATATGTCCGTCTACTATGCCTTCCGCATTATAGACATAGCCAAAGGGAGAAATTATTCTTTTTTCTTCACCAATTTCAAAAGACGAATTAATTCCATTAACACCGAGAACTTGATTAACAGTGTTAATAACTAATTGACTGGCAAATGTTTTACCAATATTACTACCATTATAATCTATGGCTTGATGTCCATATATTGTACCCATAGGTGTACCTGAAAGTAAAATTACTTGTCCATTTTTTAGAGCATGGGCTTTTAAGACCCCCTTATAATCAAAAACCGGTCCGGATATCAGAAGTTGTCCTATTTTAGCTCCCTTGTCATTATATATTTGATGTCTGGGACCTATTTGACCAATAATATCCCGAGCTTTTGCTATTTTTCCTTCCGGCATAATACGACCTATATATTTACCACTTACATCTGTATAAGTTGCAGAAATATCAGCCATATATCCTATTGTATTTCCTTCATCATCTGCAATATTTCCGTCTATTTGCAAATGACCAATAACGTCTTTTTTATTAACAACATCACCATTATATGTTACAAAACCTATATATTTCCCATTATTATCAAAAGCATAGCCCGATTTAACAATACGACCTATAATTTCATTTTCTTGATTATAGGCAAAACCATTTGCTCTGATTTGTCCTAAAATATTTCCTTCAAAATCGGTTACTTTACCTCCAGGAGCGATGCTGCCGATAAATTTACCCGTAGCATCTATAATCATTTTACCTGAAATTAATTTACCATCTAAGACAAAATCATTTCCAACACGTTTATATGCATATCCATCCGATGTGACAAAGCCTATTGTTTGCCCCTGTAAATTTGCGTATAAACCATCTCCTGTCAAACGACCAACTGTTGCGCCACTATCAGAATAAACAAGTCCGGGAAATAATACGGCTCCTAAAATTAAAAACTGTTCATCAACAACGAGGCCGTTAGGTAGTACCTTTCCAACAATTTTTCCCGTTGACAAACGTATGGTTCCATCATTATTAACTTTGCCCAAAAGTTTATTATCGTTACCAATTGCTATTCCTTTAGGAACAACACCGCCTATCAACTCTCCTGAAGAATTAACAATTAAGCTGTCTGCTGTAATATTACCAATCAATTGATTTTCAAAACTGACAACTTTACCATCTGGTATAACTTTACCTATTAAATCACCATTAAAGTCAATAGCCGTTATCTCTTGCGCCGTTGCTTCAACAACACTTAGAGTAAAAACGAGCATAATTGATGCCAATATGTTGCCAAATCTTAATTTCAATGCTAGTTCCTCCGATTCTTAGCCACTTCTTGTAAAGCGTAACCCGAAACTTTTTTATCAAGATTGATAAAAGATCCGTTGCTTTTTAAATAACCTATCACTTGCCCTTCTTGGTTGATAACACGTCCATCCGCTCGCAAGCGGCCCGCATATTCTCCGCTGTTGCTTAAAATTGTTGTTCCTATTTTATAAATTCGCCCTAATATGGTATCATTATTGTCAACGGCTAAATCTGAAGATAAACTACGTCCAATATTATCTCCATTTTGACCAATAATTTCTCCGGCAAAATTTACATAACCTGCAACTTTATCCTCATCATTAATAACAATATCCCCTGATATGACTTCGCCTATGAGTTTCCCTGAATTATTAATAACGCTGCCGTCTGATAAAACACGACCGATAATTATATTAAGTAAATCTATTACTTGACCATCCGGCAATACCGAGCCAATTACTTTTCCACCAAAGTCTATTACCGCTCCTCGACGAAGCATGGTTAAATTTTTATCTGTTGATCCGCCCGGTAAAATTGCTGTTATTTTATTATTATTTAAATCTATAACATCTCCCAAGGAATTTACCCGACCTTTATAATTTCCCCAAATATCAATAACTATATTTTCGGGAATAACTTCTCCCTTAATTTCGGCTTTAGAATTTATGACTTTCCCGTCTGATGTCGTTCGACCGACTTCTTTTCCTGAAAAATCAAGAACTCGACCATCTGAAAGACTGTATCCTAAAAAAGACCCGTCATAACCAATGGCTGCTCCTCGACGAACGACTGCTCCTTGATATGCTCCTTTATCACTTAAAAAGATACCCTTAGCATCAATATGTCCAAGACGTTCTCCAAAACGATTAAAAACTTCACCATTATAGTATGATTGTCCAATTAAATTTCCTTCAAAATCAACAATTTGTCCTTCTTGAGCCATATTACCAGGAATATGATTATAAAAATTCATACCGTCTCCATAAATCTTACCGGCAATTCCTCCTTTATTATCATACACATTACCATCTGGAAACAAATGACCTATCACCTCGCCTGATGGATTTAAAATTGTTGTGTTTAAACGAAGTGCAACTCCTATAATTTTATTGTTTTCATCAACGACTACATTATTTGCCAACAATTTCGCCGGATTTTTGCCTTTTATGGGAACAAGTCCTTTTTCATTTATCATATTAAGAAAATTACCTTCCATATCATAAGCATAGGTATGATCTAGAACTTTTCCAAGATATCCGCCATTTTTATCAAAAACATCTCCATATGTACCGACACAACCAACAGCTTCTCCTCGAGAAGATAGTACCAACCCATTTGTATCAACTGTGCCTAAAAAATCTCCGTCATAAGTTAATGCTATCCCTGAACGGGAAACACCACCTATAATATTGCCTTCTTCATTTAAAACCGTTCCGTCCGGATTGACACAGCCGACATAACTTCCTCCGCTATCGCGAACAATACCATCCGTTCCGACTTCTCCTATCATTGTACATGTATTGTCAAATGCAGGTCCCGGTGTAACCACTTCTCCTACATAGCGGCCATTTTCATCAATAATAATGCCTTCTGCGTTAACTTTATATGGTGTTTCTTCATTTGACTTGCGAATAATACCATCTTTTTCAAGATAGCCTATATTTTTACAACCGAGACCGACAACTAATCCTCCACGAACCAACCGAGCGATTATTTTTGAACCTGATGGATTTTTAACCAATCCATTAGATAAAACTCGACCGACAATTTGATTATCCTTATTTTCAACAGTTCCACTCGATGTAACTCTGCCAAGGACTTCTCCTTGAGGGGTTATCGGAATCATTTGCTCTTGGATTAATCGACCAAGTATTTCTTTGGTTGTGTAAACAATATTACCATTCTCGTCAACATACCCTATAACATTTCCCTCTAAATCAACAACATTACCGTTCTCATCTATATAACCGATAATGTTTCCGTCTTTGTCATATGCAAAACGATGGGTTGTATCTCCTGCTTTTCCGATAACATTACCTTCTAAATCGACGAGCGTACCATCTTCCAACATACGACCGATAACATTACCGTTAAAATCAACAACATTACCGTTCTCATCTATATAACCGATAATGTTTCCGTCTTTGTCATATGCAAAACGATGGGTTGTATCTCCTGCTTTTCCGATAACATTACCTTCTAAATCGACGAGCGTACCATCTTCCAACATACGACCGATAACATTACCGTTAAAATCAACGACATTGCCATTTTCATCTATATAACCGATGATATTTCCGTCTTTATCATATGCCAAGCGGCGTCCTGGAACCGTCGTTTTTTTATCAACAACCACATTGCCTTGAGCATCGACACGACCTACTTCTTCCCCGTTGGCATCCACGACTGAGCCGTCTGGCATAACAACACCAACAACATCTCCTTCATCATTGACGGCGACTTGACCTGAACGTGTAACGTAACCGATAACATTTCCATTAGCATCAACAACTTCGCCTTTTTCATTAAGCCTGCCAATAACATTTCCATTTAAGTCTACAACTGTTCCATCGGGCATAACACGACCTATGATATTTCCATTTTCATCATAAACGTATCCCATATCCACAGCTTTACCGATAACATTGCCATTTAAGTCTACAACTGTTCCGTCTGGAAGCATACGACCGATAACATTTCCATTTAAGTCTACAACTGTTCCATCGGGATTAACATAACCTATAACATTGCCATTTTCATCATAAACTAATTTACGATTATTAGCGACGCCAATAACATTTCCATCACCATCAACAGCTAATCCGCTTTCATTAATTCGACCAACAACATTTTGTTTGCCGTCATAGACATAACCATCTTCATCGGCGTAACCAACAACATTACCGTCCGGACCAACAACTTTTTGTTGTAAATTTTTATTATCTTGTAAATTTCCTGTATTATTAGAAACACTAGGAATATTTTCACAAAAATTACAATCTTCTTTATTTATCGCGTTTCCATAGACCGGGACTTTTTCTGCTTTTGCGCTATTTTCAGAAACATTACTTTCCCGCCAGGTAATAATAAAATTGTTTTGAACATTTCCAGGCATAACCGGAACCCAAGACATTGTAATATCGCAAGTTTCCTCTCCGCGTAAAAGTTTACCACTACAATTGTCATTAAATTCAAAACCGTCAAAAGGAGCTTCCGCCAGTTGAACCGTCATTATCATTACTGACGTTTTGCCGTTTGTTCCTAATGTTAAGACATTTTTCGCATCTGTTCCTATAACAACTTGCCCTAACGGAATGGGATTAGGGGTTGTGGTTAAAGGTATTTGCCCATCATCAATCGTGCTAAATTCTATACTCTCTTGAGCCGGTCCTGTAGAGGTAACAATTAAAGCATCATCATTATCGGTAAAAACCGGTTCTTCATACTCATCTATGGGTTCATTACTTGAAAACAATAAATAAAGGCCAAAGATAAAAACAACAAATGAAGTAATGCCAACCGCAAGAATGATGCGGTTGGTCTTTTTAATATAATTTTCCGAATGTGTTAAAACTTCTTTACTCATTGGGTCCTGACTACACTACAAAAAACGCCGTTTCTTCCAAGTTTGCTGCAGATATTATCGCCATCATCCAATGATTTAACCGGTCCTATTCTTAAATGGAACAATTCTTTTCCTTGACCATCTGCTGGAGCATCAACTGAGAAAAACGGATCATAGTTCTTTAATATTTTAGAATATTTAGAAGATAACTTATCCCATAAATTTTCTAAATTTTCAACATTAGCATCGGTTCCTAGCTCTATTGAAATATTTGAGCTTGCATCTGAAAAACCTGAACCATAACGATATTGATTAGCTAAATTACTTGCAGCTGCATCAAATTTTTGTGTATTTTGAATTCGGTGCATTTTAGAATAATCAAAATTTCCACCATTTCCCATACCTGATCCGATACCACTATTAGCACCATATTTTAAGGTAAGTTGGTCTTCACCATATTCCGGTACAATCATCTCTGATGATCCGACATTAATATCAACTTGTCCCATCAAACCATCATTTGTAAATCCTTCCGGATAAGATGCCGAACCTGCTTGTGCTTGTTTTCCTTGTGGAATTGGAGCTGGAACATCCCATTCTTTGTCGGTTATATCATCTGCATAACTGATATTATCTAGCCCGATTTCATCTGATCGGCGCATTTTAAGGCAAACGATTCTTTTTCCATTACGCAGAACCATATCACCTATTGCTTCAACGATAATTAAGCGATTATTTGGTCCTTTTGTTCTAAAACCGACAGGGACTTCAACCTGTTCCACAATCAACGTGACTATAGGACGTTGCGTCATATTTAAGGCTTTTTCCCCTAAATCAATATAGGTAAAAATATCATCTCGCCAGACCCGTTCCGGTGCAATAACAACATCTTCTGGATTTGGCACATAAACTTCTATATCAAAACGAAATTGGGCTGGATCAAGTGGGATACTTTTTATCCAATCATTCTTTTGGAATCGTTTAGTAAAGGTTGAGTCTACGGATTTTCCTCCGTTTCCATAATATTTACTTGCATTGACCCGTCCGGAAGATGAACCGCCTCCTCCTAATGTACCACTTCCTTTTCCATCAATTACTTCAATATCAACTATTGCATTTGTCAACCGCTCGGTATTTATACCTTCGCTACGGACATAAAAAACATATCGGTTGCCGGAACGACCAAAGACGATAATATTTGTATCAACACCGACATTTGCTCCTTGACGAGGATAAAGCAATAAGGTGTTAGGACCGGAAATTTGTCCATCAAATGTTGCATTATCCCCAATATAAATATCTTCTATCATTTCCCATTCCGGAAAATTAAGTAAAGTAATCATCCCTTCTCGTAAACGCAATGGAAGAACCAAATCTGGAGACCAATAATATTTAGAATATGCCGGTTTACTTTGTCCTTCTCCCAAATTTTGCAAAGGGTCCAACCATGCGCTTTGCATCATACCTAAGGAATTAAAGCCTGCATATCCCATATCCATAGGTTGATATTGTCCCTGTGATTGATCCGCGTTTTGATCCATATTATTAAGCGTGACTTGGGCTGCCGCTCCTGTGGCAAGGGTAATAGCAAACAAACTTAAGATATTTATTTTGATAAATTTTGATGACATTATCTTTTTCCACCTTATTTCACTTTGTTATACGTCAGCGAGTATTGGTAAACCGTAAAGCCGACTGGATTTTTTAATCTTTCCTTATATTTAACTCTTTTACTACGATATCCTATTTTTAAGCTAGCTGTCCAGTAATTAATTTCCGGAGCTGCAGAATCTGGATACATATCACGTGTTTCATATTCAACCTGCCATATCCCTGAACCTAATTCATTAACCGTCATGATACGAACATCTCTGACCATTTGGCGAGTTCTAATTAATTCCAATGCTCGATTAGCGGTATTATCTATAAAATCTTTATAGACAGCAGGACTAGACATTTCTTCTATTATTCCTCCAGGTTGCCAACGGGCTTCAACTTCCGGAATATCTAAATTAAACGAACTACGCAACAACACATATTGACGAACAAAAACTTCGGTTATTTCTTTTTCGTCTTCCATTTTTCTATCAACGGGCTGAATATTATATACTTGTTCTTGCTTATCTTGAAAAGTAACTAAAAACGGCTCCACACGATATAGCGGTATAACTTGTGCTATGGCCAACAACAAGACTAAGTTACAACATAAACTGATTGCTGTTATAATAGCAAATGCACGAGCTATCCATAAATATCTTTTTTCGGCGACATTAGCAACAAAAGCATCTGAAGAAGCTGACGACTCGCGCTGCGTGGTACGACCAGTTAAAAGTCTCTGATTTTCTTTATGCCCTGCTATATGTTGAACCATGATACATTCTTTCGCTAGATTGTTTCAATAAACCAATTAGGTAATGTTGATGGAACATCAAGCTGCATACAGGCGCATGGGGACATTTTTAACTCATCAGACGCGCGACCTATACCTACGGGTTCTGGTTCATAATATGAACCGAAAAGTCCGCAAGCCGATAACAATACTAAAATTAAAACTAACATTATATTTTTATACATTAGAATATCCTCTTTTATAAAAGATAGATTAAAGTTAAACTTTTTTTTTAAAAAAGTCTAATATTTTTTACATAATCTATATATTGAATAAATTATATCTACAAATTATTAAAATTTTTACAAAAATTCAACTTCACTCTGTGAGTATCTGGTAACCGTAAAGCCAAGTGGATTAAGTAGACGGAGACCCATAAACTCTCGTCCAGGAATAAAATATGATGTAACGGACGCTGTCCAATATTTTACACGCAAATATAATGCGCCAGTTTGTTCATTACGCCGTTTAGCGGCAACCTCATAAGTTTTAAAATCAACTTTCCATACAGGACTTTTGTCTCCTCCTACTCGACCAATAGAAATAATTTCAACTTCTTGACTGATTCTATCATCTCTAATTTTTTTCTGTATTTGATCTTTTGATTCTTCAAACTCCTTAAAAACAAGGGGAGATGACAAATAATTTACAATACCTCCAGCATTCCATCGAACCATCATTTCTCTCATATCATCAATAATTGTATTCCTATATATAACATATTGACGAACAAAAATTTCCATCATCATGTTTTTAGATGCCATATCATTAGCTATTGGTTCATATCGAACTATTTCATCTGAAGCGTTTTGGTTGATTATTAAAAAGGGTTCAACTGTTACCCGCGGTGCTAAATTAAATAATGCCAATGATGACGCCAAAAATAAGAGCAAAGAAATTGCAGATGTAAATATAAAAAGACGTGAAAGCCATAAATAGTATGTTGCTTTAGCTCCACGACTATCCTGTTCATATGATCCTATAAAATTATATTTCTTTCCATTCTTGTTCGTAATGGCTAATATCTTACTTCCTTCAAGAATATTTCCTTTATTATCCATGTTTTACTTTCTTCTTTTAATATGCAACACACAAGGGTTTTTCATAGTTGTCTATTTCTTCTTGAATCGCTGATAAACCTTCATCTTGCGTCTTTTCCATAACTTCTTGATTAGCTTTTTCACTAAGTATGGCTTCGCTAAGAGAACTTCCCGCTTGTGTTGAGTTATTCAGATTAATTAACGCATCATTATCTTGTATTAATGCTTCTCGAGTGTTCTTTACCTTATTATATCTTTCTCTTACTATTTCATTTGAAGTATCAATTCCTGATATTTGTGATACCGCTTGACCTATCATATTACTTTTATATTCAAGTAATTTGTTGCGGATATAGTTATATTCGCTATCGTTGGCAAGATCAAAGTCATCCGATATTTCAAAACCCATTTCTGACAACATTTCTTTAATCGTTGTTCGTGCGTCGTCTATACTAAGTTTTAATTCATCTACATTTTTATGTATACTATTTTCTTTATCTACAAAATGTAAAAAATTACCTATTTGATTATTGGCGTACATTGCTTTTTGATAGACATTGTCACTTACTTCATAATCAAAATTATCATCTTCTTGAGCTTCTTCTTCTAATTCTAACATTCGTTCATAAACATCATAAGATGTCGGATTAAATCGCAATTGTTGATTACTGTAAATCAATAATGTTCCTAATTCGCTTGGAGTTATTTGCGGAACGGTTTTTTGTTCTATTGCCGTAACACTTTTATCTAGTTCAAGATCTTCAATTGTATAATATTTATTGCCATATAGAGTAATATCATTACATTTTGGATATTTGGTAGATATTGAAGAACTTATCATATATTGACTGCCATATCGTTTCTTATTAACATCTATTACATATTTTCCTATACGGCAAGGATATTGTGTTCCTCTTATAAAATAGAGGTCTTCTCCTCCTTGTTCAAGAAGTGCAGCTAAATTTAATCCTCTTTCTACAAATGCATCATCTGAAAGCATTTGACGCCATATATTGGGGATTTCTCCTCCATATTCAAGAAAAGATGATTTAGTTACAATTCCATCATTAGTTTTATCTATATTTTTATAATCGGTGATATCAAAATGTATGATATCGCGTGGAGAAGGATAATGTTCAAAATCCGGTTTTTTAGGTGCTGCAAAATCTCGTTTTTTCGCCGTGGCTCCGACAAAATAATTTTCATCCCCTGATTCACAGGATACACTACTACATATATCTTTAGCAATTGTCGAATAAAAGGCACTTGATAATAATGAAACTATTGATGTAGCACCAAATTGACCTGCTGATAAAATTGCCGTATGCTTAAATTGATTCTTCGGCAAATCCTTTATATTATCAAGTAATTCCTTGTGTCTTTTAACCACAACGCCGTTATTTTGTGGATCGTATAATCCATCCCCTAAAGAATACATATCCATACGCGCTTCTTCTATTAAATCAACAACATAATCTTTTGCTTCTGAAATCATATTGTCTGCCTGTGACACGACATTATTTAAACCTATGCTTCCTAAGGATAATTGTTTAACAACCGCCATTAACGTCGGTTCTTCAACTTTTGTTGAAACTGTTTGTAATTTTGCATCATATTCGGCTTCAGCTATTGATTTTCGGTTTAGATAATCTTCTTTTATTAACGATATTTTTTTATCCAAGGCTTCTATTTGCTCCTTTAATTGATCACGTATCTGTTCATATTCGGCTAATTGTTGCCGTAATTTTGAAGCTTGTGCCGTATTACTTATAGCTTGTTGTTCCCCTGAAGCAAAATCTTGTTGGTTCATCGCATACAAAGTCGAACCTGAAGCTGTATTTCTTTTATTCATCAGCTGCATATTATTATATGAACTTTCCACTTGAGCTTTTCCGGTTGATGCTTCGGAATCGGCCAAACTTATTTCATCACTTAATTCACTTATTTTGGCTGCGACTTCATCTAATTGAGCCTGTAAATTTTCTTTAGTATTTTGATAAGATGACAAAGCTTGTTCTTCTTCTTTATCCAATTGAGAAAGCGCAGTTTGTTTTTGTTCAACAATATTTATACCATTATTGGTTTCCGTTTGACCGAGATATGAGGATAATTTCTGTAAACCTCGTTCAATAGAAGTCTTGGTTTCACTATCTTTTTGAATATCTGTAATAATTTCCGCTATTTTTAATGCAACATCCGTTAAATTGAGGTTGCGGATATATATTTTCATATTTTCATATTTACCATCAATATATTGATTATAAAAGTTTTTTTGATCCTGCCACAAAGGATAAGGATTAGTTGCCTGACCGTATACGGGAGAAGCGGAATATTGATCTTCCGCCAGTATTTTAGCCGCTTGCGCGCCTATTTGCCATACGACAAGTTCCACCTCTCTTACCGACTCTGAAAATGCTTCTTCTTGACTGGGAGTTGCCAAAGCATCTCCCTCATCTTTTAAGGCAACTTGCTCACTTACTTTATTTATATCATCTAATGAAGTACTATCCGAATTTGTTTCATAATCTATTGTGGCAAACGAATCTGTATCTAAACCTGCGCTTTTATCGGCATTTGCCACTTGAAAAGCGGCAACAGCCCAACCAGAAAGGCCTCTTCTGTTATCATAATCTATGGGATTTGAGGGGGCTGCCGATAATCCATACCATACTTTTTCCGGCTGATTGTAATGTCTGCCAAGATAATCCAAAACGCATTGATCCGAAGTTACAACTGCTTCAACAGCCTTAGCGTGCAGCTGCTTAAACATATCATATTGCTTAAAAATATTCCGATATGAAGGCAATAAACGAATCGCGTTATGCGCATTTAATGCTTTATTTAATAGTTTTTGTGCTGATGATATTTTTCCTATAGCTTCTCTTTCTTCTTTACTATCGGCATATAAAGAATTTACTTTGGGAGCTGCCGGAACTGAAAATTGCACTTTACTTGAACTCGTTTGCGATTGTGTTGTTTGTAAAGTTGAAGAAGTGTCTGTTGCTGTGTCTTCATTTGTATAAATAAATTGTGCAAAAGCCATATTACTATTAAAAACTCGAATCGATGCGGCTGAAGCCATATCTTCACTTTCCCCCTCATAAGAAGCTGGTAAAACCACTTTTCTATATATTGCGTGAGCAACATAATATTGCGAATAAAGTGCCATCACTTCTTCTGTTATTTTTAACACATCGTTAAATTTCTTATGAACCAAATAAAGATTATAATAGTTACCGTTCTCATCCGAAGATGACATGGCTCCGTCACCGCCTCCTGTGGGAGAAATAGCTTCATTTTCAAAATTATCTATTTCTGTCCGTAAATCATTAAGTTTTTCTTCTAATTTTTTAGCCGCGGTTTGAACTTCTATCATTGTGTCGTAATAAAATTCTTGCGCTTCTTTTTCATATGCTATTTTATCTAAAGCGTCATTTGAAGGATATTGTAAAAATAATTCATTAATAGCGGATTGTACGGCTTCCGGATTATATATATCTACCGAACTGTCCTCATCAAAACTTTTTGTTCCCGGAACTTTTTCGGCAACATTATTTCTTTTCGTAAAATAGGAGCTAAGAAGTGCTTTAAGTTGGCTGACTTGCTCTTTAGCATATTTAACCGCTTCATCGGTTGCTGTTTGTATTTGTTCCAAAACCGGAGTAACTGCCGCGGCGGCATCTCCTAAAAAATCAAAAGACACGCCTGCCACCAATTGCGCTCGCGCAGGGAAACTTAATAGAAGCATTGCTCCTATTATCAATACACCAAAATCAAGATAATAACTTTTTTTCTTTTTCATTATTTCTACTCCAAGATTTTGTTGCTGTTTAACCGCCTTCACCATCCGAAGTCGTTAAATTATCCGCTCCTTCGGTAAAAATAGCTCCACTTGTTGATGTGATTTCTTCATCAAGCTTGTCTAATTCTTCCGATTCTTCTACGTCAGAGGTCTCCTCTTTTGTATCTTCCGGCGGTATATAACGATAATTATCCAGATTGAAGGCTCCTGCCGCTTGTTGCGCATTTGACGAACCAAAATTTTCCGTAGCCAAATCTTTGGCTATATCCAATTGTATTTTTTGCAGCAGTAATTCCGTAAAATTCAAAAACGCTTTGATATTTTGCGCTTTTGTTTTTACAACCGTACCAACTGCACCGCTTAAGCTTTCCAATTCGGCACTTGAAACTTTTTCATCCGAAGCTTTTTCATTATCTTCTGATAAAGTTGATTTAAGCAAAGTCGACCGACCGACTGCTTTAACCAATGTTTGATAATATGAGGTTTTATATTGAGAAACATATGCTTCAACGACTTTTTGATTTAATTCAACATCTTCCCCCGGTAACAAGGTTTCCGCCGCTTTATTCAAATCTTCCGTTGAATCATAATCCGCTGATATACCTATAATTGATGAAACTAAGCCTTGCGCTTTTCCTTTCAAATCGCTTACTTGTGAACTTAATTTATTAATTTGATCCGTTACTTCGGCATTGATTTCATTTGTTTGATCTATTAAATCTTGTGAAAGTTTGGTTTTTTCCTCTTCATACTCATCAATTTTTTGTTGGTATTCCTCAAAATCTTCGGGATTTTCTATAATTTTTTTTCTCAACTCGCTGATATTTTCATCAATTTCTTGAATTTTTGCATTTGTTTCTTCTGATAATGTGGCTGTTTCCATTGCCGCTTCTACTTTTGACTGAATCTGTTGATTTTCAACTTCACTCATCTGATTGAGCGTATCGCCTAAATTGGTTAAATCCGTATTCTTAAATTGATTAAGCATATTTTGAGAAAATTCATACGCTTCTTTGGCTCCCTGTCCATAAGATATGGCTGTTTGCACAATAGAGGATTGTTGAATATATTTACTGGCTGTTGATGAGGCTGTATTAACATAAGAGGTAATCTCGCTGCCAATAACACTAATGTCTAATTTAAAAGGCGGCAGCATGAAAGATTTTGCCGAAAACGGCAATAACATAATTAACATTGACAAGAAAATGTGGATATTTTTTTTCATATTCCGTTTTCTCCTGTTTCTTCTTCATCAACACTATTACTCAAATTTTTTGATATTTCAAATATATACAATTCAAGTATAGAGGATTGCATATCCCATATATGCGCCATTCGCCGAGCATTTTCGGTTGCTTCTTTGGTGGCGTGTTTTTGTAAAATTTCCCGACTATCATCGGCATTTGCCGGTTCATCGTCCGAACTATTTTCTTGACGCGTCTTTTCCATATTCGTCCGCAACGTCAAGGCGTATGCATATAAACGGGCGAGATTTTCCCTATATGTGGCGTTAATTGTTTCTTGATAAGCTAGATATGTTTCATCTTGATTTTCATCCGTATATTGCGGAATTAAATTTTCTTCAAAAGCATCTTCCATTCCTTGATTGTCTCCGGCTTTTTCCGAAAGAGGATTTAACATTTTCACATCAACTTTTACTTCATTAGTTATACCACTAACCAATTCTTCAAGCGGACCGAAATCTCCCTGCCGCAAGGCATTAATTTGAGCTTCAATTTTTTTTAATTTTTCTTGCACATTTTGAGCTTTTTTTTGTATATCTTCCACTTTACCAAGTGTTGTTTCGATAAACTCAAAATCCGCATACGCCTTTGTGACGGTCAATAGAGAAGTAAGTAATATTCCAACTATGAGTTTTTTCATTGTCAATCTCCATTGTCGCCATCCGAATCGCTTTCTCCTAAAACATCTTTTGACATACCGCATATTTGCATGGCTGTATCTAATATGATTTGCGATGAAAGGTTCATTGACATTCTATTTAAAAGAATTTGAGTTTGATAATTACTTTCGGCTATGACGGAAAGATCTCCTCGGACATCTGTAGAACTAGAGGCTAAATCATCTTGTTCATCTAATGTTTCACCATAATTAGCGGCCTCGTATTTGGCATTCATTGCTTCTGCCATTAAAGCAACAACAGCTTCATAGAGCATTTTTTGACATTCGCGCTGGCTAATTCTGGCATCATAATTATTATCGGCATGATTTTCTTTAATAATTGTTTCAATACAATCATTTCTCTTTGTTTCATTTTTAATAAAATCTTCCGCACTAATTTCACAACGTGTTGCCATTGGCACGACATAAACATCCTCAATATAACTATTGCCGGTTTCGGAACTGGCAAAAGCCATAACTTCATAATGGTTAAATGTGCTATGAGATATTTTTTCAACTTTTGGCACTGTCGGTGAAACTCTAAATTGTTTATTATTTGTTGTTCCTTCGCTATTTGAATTTATTTGCGCGGTTTGATCATCATCAACCGTATTATTTTGTTCAAAAGACTGGGAATTAATGCTTTCATTTGTTTTCCCACTATTAATATTTTCTATTTCTGCGTCATCTTCATAAACGCGGTCTGCGGAACTCATGGCGGATGATGTTTCCTCTTGCATATTTTCAGTCTCTGATGATGAATTCTTTTGTTGGCTCATTTGTTCATATTCTTCTGTTTGAACATATTCGGTATCATCTTGTTGAAGTTCCACATCATCTATGGATACTTCTTTAATGTCAGAAGTTACGGATTGAGCTTCATCCACTTGTTCTTTTACTGTATCAACAGCTTCTTGAAAGGCTTGTTTTTGTTCTTCAATTTCTTCTTTAAACTCATTTAATTTTGATTGCGCTTCTTCAACCCGCGCCATAGCTTTTTGCGCGGCTTCGGAGGCTTGATTAAACACCTCAGATGCTTGTTCTTTAAATTTTGAAATAGAAGCGGCGGCATCTCCGACAATAGTGTTTAATTCCCCCACTTTACCTGTAATATCACCGACGCTTTTTATATTATCCATACCGTTTTTAACAATACTAATCGTTCCGGAGATATTTCCGGCATCAACCGTCGGCAAGCCTGCATAAGCATTAATTGAAATAAAAAATACGCCTCCTGCAATTATACCAACTTTTTTTATATTCACCATGCCACCCTCCGTATCGGTTTTTATATGTATATATTAATAATAACAAAAAAAAATTATTTTATAAATCACTTTTGCACTCATCAGGCAAGATTTAAATATTTTGTAACAAAATTATCCTCGCCATATTGTTTTATTAACTCTTGTACCAACAACACATTTTTAGAACCGGAATTGTAAAGTTTAAGGTAGGGGCCGAGACCGCTTAAATTAACGTCTAAAATAACAGATTCTCCTGTTGATCTTTTGATTAAGATTGCATATGTCAAATCTCTATATGATTTACCAAGAACAAAATCCATTTCATTACGATTTAAGTTCCAATTTGCATAATCTTCTTCTCTTCCTTGCGGATTACGGAAAAAGATTACTGTTTGACATTGTCCTCGGATAATACTGCCGACACCTAATTGATCGACAATATCCGGCTGTTGAAATGCGCATAAATATGCTTGTCGTTTTTTACGTCCTTCTCTTAAACCAATTTCAAAATAATCACGGAACATCGGGTGTTTAAGCATAGGAGCTGTTTCATCAATCATAATCAGCGCGGGAGCACCGCTTTCACCTGTTTCTGTTTGAATCCTGTGCATAATGTAGCTAATAACCGCCGGAGCCAATGTATCATCTTCGAAAATATGGGTAAAATCAAAAGCGATAAAACGGTTGCTATGTAAGTCCAAACTATCTTTTTCGGCATTAAAAATATTGCCGTATTGATCTGGATCAACCCATCGATATAATTCGCGCCGCATATTTCCTGTTGGTGAAAAACAGCTTTTATATAAATTAGACATCATTCTTTCTTCCGGACGCAAATAATCAAAAGCTGTTGTTACCGCGCGGGAAATTTCATTTGCGGAAAGAGCATCGTTCACCATTGTAATTGATTTCATCCATTGACGCAGAAAAGCTCGATTGTTTTTTGTCGGTTCTGTATCAAACGGATTTAAGGAAACATTTTTTTCATCTCCGTCAAAACCAATATACGCGCCTTTAATGGCACGCGTAAAGATTTCGGCACCGTGGTGGCGGTCAAAGAAATAAACTCTTAAATCTTTATGACGCATAGCCTGTCCGGCCAAGAAGGTCAGTAATGTCGTTTTACCTTGTCCGGTCGGACCAATAATACAACAGTGAGCAACGGCTGTTTCTTCCGGAGAAACGTGAAATTGGAATCGATAACCCGAACCGGTGGCTGTTCGAAAAGTGCTAATGGCTCCAGGTCCCCAGTCGCATTTATTAAAACCTTCCCATGGTTTATCAAATGATACGGCTGTCGCCGCCACACGGGAAAGATATCTATAAGTTCTCGGATAAGCGTCATATGTCGGAAATTGATTGAAGAAAGTGGCTTGGCTAACCCAACCTTCACGAACAGGCGTTACTCCAAACAAACGACAGATGCGTTGAACCTCACCTTCCGCAAACTCTATTTCTTCCGGACTTTCTCCTTTAAGAACCATCGACATTGAATATTCGGTCAATGATTGATAATTAGCGTCACTTTCTTCAATTGAAGAGAGGGCTTCGTCATATTGCGCCATAACATCGCCGGAAAAGCTTGTTATACGGGACATATTTGCTTGTTGCAACAGTAAAGCGCGGGCATTAGGTTTAAATATCGGCTTTATATTATGCAGCATGGTTAATTCACAATCTATGGATAAGAGCGAAACGATCATTGACTCATCCATAAAATCTCCTGATGTGCGAATTCCCATTGTAACGGCATAAATTTCTTTATCACCGGAAAAAAATTTGATTAGACCGTTTTCACCGGTAAAATGAATATGATCCGTCGTCAACAACTCGTTAAGCATAGCTCCTTCGGCGTTTCTGACCTTAGGTTCCGGCTTGGAAACGGGGCTGCAAATACGGCTGAAAACATAAAAAGGACTATCCTGCGGCAGACTGTCTTCACTTTCAAACATCGCATGTACGCCATATTCGCTTAGTATCGCCATAAGTGTTTGAGACGCATAATTCAAATCTTTTAAGGCATCCGGTCGATCAGGAACAGAAATAACGATATAGTGGGAATTTGTATAAACCCTATCCAAGGTTGACTGCCATGTAAACGCAACTTGTTCAAGCAATTTATTATCAAACGAATCGATAATTTTATCCGGCGGGGTACGTTCTCGCAAAGTAATAACGCGACATGTAACCTGAAGATCTGACATATTATCAATCCATGACTTTCTGGCTTCAAGCAATGAAGCGCTTTTCTCAGTCGTTTCAAAAGCCAAATCCAAACCGTCTATTTTAAACACGCGTGCAAACGAACCGTTATAGCAACGTATTGTCATTCCATCTGACAACAATTTATTAAACGGCAAAAAGTCCGCCACTTTAGATTCATTTGGCTGCGGCAGAATGCTGCGGCCGATTTTCGTTGCCCACAAACCGGCAAATGCTGCGGCCGAAATAAAACCAATCACCGCAACTATAACTTCTGCTGTTGATAATCCTTCAACAAAGATGTTAAAAAAATCGAAATCAGGGTGCAAATTTATTCCCCTTTGCTTTATATAAATTTTTAGTTATACGATAAGTTTGTCCGTAAGCCTGAATCATTGTAGAGATATGTGGTTCTTTTGTACCCCAAAAAATCACCACAAGATGGGTTAATAAAATACTGATAACGAAGATTATCGGGTTTAATTCAAAAGCACCGATAGCAACAAACATAATAGGAAATTGCAAACCAAGGTTTAGGAGCACCAATAGAAATGGTCCCCATAAAATTTTTGGCGGATTTGCCACAGCTTTTAAAACAGGCTCACGCATTTTTGATTCTCCCTAATATTTTTGATTCTACAAGAAAGTTTTCTTTTATGCAACAAAAAAGCTAGAAAAAATCATTTTATACAAAAGTAGAAAAAATAAACACCGCTATGTTGTTATGCAAAGCGGTGTTTAAAATCTTGAGCGGTTTTTATTTTTTAAATATTTTCATCACATCATTTGGCAAATCCATTGCGCCTTTAGCTGCACCGTGTATCATTTGCGTATCCTTAGTCATCCCGCCGACATCGGTAGCAATTTGATTGATACCAGAAAAGGCATCATTAACTTTTGCGCTCCATGTACCATCACCGTAGTTGTTGCCCATAACACCAGCGGCGGAAGTGACAGAACCTGTAATTGATTGAATACTGTTCGTCGCATTAAAGGTTGCCGTCAAAGCAGATTCAATACTGTCAACATTCTTAAATTCCTGAACGGTTGTATTGACCGTGTTATAGATTGTACTTGCTGTTGCCACCACGGAAGAAGCCGTATTATAAGCCTTAACTGCTTCTTCTTTGACGGTTTTTACTCCATCCTTAATTTTTTGCCAGGTAGTTCTTGTATCTTCAACCGCATCCTTTGCATTTCCAATTGTATCAGCCAATGATCCAGGATCCACAGTCGACATATTTACTGTCACACCGCCTATTTTTCCCACCTGCAGGTCTTCTCCCCAAGGCATTTCCTCTCGTGGGCAATCATCCCCTTCACAGGAATCGTCACTAGAAGATGATGGGCAATCATCCCCTTCACAGGAATCGTCACTAGAATTTGAATAATCATTTTCAGTAAATGACGAGGGTAAAAAATTACCATAGGTCAAAGTAACAGATCCATCACTTGAAATAAAATATTCAATAAAAGGGGTTGTCATAGAAAGAAGGAATAAACTGAAGGCTATATATCCCAAATGTTTAAAACTGATTTTATTAAAAATCGCAGCGAAGGTAAACGCAACCAAACCCAAACCGCCAATTATATAAACTATTTTACGAATATCAAATAAGGTCGTTGTTATTTTACAAGCAATAACTTTAAATATTCCTTGATCGGCCTCACTTTCCATACAACCTAAAAGATCTGCAAAAGCATTGTCCGGATTGATGCAAACAAAAACGGCCGTTAATAACAATAACAAAGATGAAGACATCCGGCTTTTAATTTTATTTTTTTGCATAACACCCTCCTATAAACAAGATTTACAGATTTGAATCATCCGCGCTAATCAATGTATCGGTAATCATATCCGGCGTAATAACCGTACTTTCAACCATGTAATTGATAATTCCCGCCGTACTGGCAATAACCATCAAACCGATAATTATAGCCCCCAACCATTTCCAGTTAAAGTTACCAAAAAAACCGCCGATAGCAATTGCCATAATACCAAATCCAGCCACCGCATAAATAATTTCACGCATACCCATAAAGATTTCGGCACCTTTATTGGTCAAATCGCTAAACAAACCACCTGATGCGGCCAAAGAATCGGTTGCAAATAAAATTGAAGAAGTTAAAAATGCAACTCCAATCCAAAACATCATTTTCTTTAATTTTATGTACAACATTTTCTTTTTCCTTCTTATTTGAGTTTCCTTGCAGGAAAGCCTCTTAGACCGGCCGTGTCAAGAGGCTTTCTGCAATATAGATTATAAGCCAAAGGTATCAGCCGCACCTGTGCCGGCAGACGATCCCGCAGCATATTGAACAATAGCATTAGCCGCGGCAACAATAGCCAAACCAACAGCTAAAGCCGCAAACCATTTCCAATTCATTTTACCAAAAATAGCGGCAAAAGCGACGCCGACCAAACCAAAGCCGCCCAAAATAAAGATAATTGTTCTTGCTGATTGAAAAACGTTCGTAACTTTTTTACCGGCTTCTGTCATTAAATCGGTACCGGTAACCGCTGCCGCATCGCCAATCATAGCGATAGAGACAAAAAGCACCATTGTTGCCAATGTCCAAATATTTCTTTTAATAAATTGCATTATTTTTCTCCTTTAATTAATTAAAAGCATTCTTACACTTTTAGAATAACTGATTTTTTATAAAAATTCCAGTATTATTGTCCATCTCCGTCTTTATCTATCTATTTGTTTTTTATAAAAAAAATTCCCTGTAACAAAAAATTCACGATTACAACACGCGGCTTTTGAACTCTATTCGAAGTTTCTAAAGTCATATAAATTTTTCAATTAAGCATCATTCTTAAAATACTCTTTCGACCAAAAAAATGATGTTTTTGCAATTTATGCTTGCCATTTTATATATTTTAATTTATTGTTAACCTTTAACAGGGGTCAGTTTAATGCAAAAAAAGACTATAAAAATATTTTTAAACAGTTTTATTGTTTCTTTGTTCACGATGTGGACAATCAATAAGCTTTTTGTTATTCCTTCGGAACAAGCCGGAGGAGGAATTGTTATTCCCGAAAAAAATATCGCGCTTTTTTTTCAAGATGAAGCCCCTACCATTAATTATGCCGCCTCCACAACACCTGTTGATTCTTTTTTATTAAATACACCCTCTCCCCAACCACTCTCCAAAAATATATTTATTGATGAAAATTTGTTTGTTTTTGATGAACCGGAAAATGTTGAAGAAAAAAAACCTGAAGAAAAAGCTTTCCGTATAAGTTCCATAGAAGACGCCGCGGATATTCCTTTGGAATACATTGAAACGACGCCGAATTCTCCTGATTTTGAATCAGAAGAACCTTTAATCATAGCCAACGACTCGGAAAATAATTTTCTTCCGAGAGAAACAACCAATGAAACCGCTTCATTGAATCTTCCCGTTGAATCCGAAAAAGAAACAGCTGCAGTCGATATTTCCCCTCTTGATACATTTGCTGCAAACACACTCCCTTTTCAAAATAACGATGAAAGAATCGATATAATTCCATTGGAAATTGGAAACGCGCCAAATCATGAAAGTATTGTGGAAATAGCCGGTCAAGCTCCGGAAAATCAAATAGCCATGGCCGACGGCGGAAAAATCGATATAGACTCGATAGCCGTGGAACAAAAACAAACTTTGGAAGAAAAAAAGCCACAAGAATGGTACGAAATGAAAGATATTCATTCGGAAACAGACTCGCCGTGGGTGGTCGCAAAAGGAACACGCAATCCTCGCAACCGTCAAGTTTTAGATGAAGAATTTTATAAAGGAATGAATGAAGAAGAAATAACCTCAATTCTTAATAAACCCAAAAATATCGCCGAAGAAGATAAAGAAGTTCGAGTGGCAGAAATGGTAAAAAATATACTTATCCCTATCCCCGAAGATATTTTAAACGACGAAAATCTTACCCCGCAACTCGTGTCACCAAAGAAAAATCAAAAAAATGCGGAAAAGGCTCAGGAAGAAATCCTTGCCGAAAAAGACACAACCCCAAAAGAAAAAGGCGGTATTCTAAAAAGCATAACATCTATATTTAAAGATAGCGATGCCGATGCCACCTCCACAGAAAAAGAATCAGGAGACGATTCTTATCAAGAAAAACGATCCGGTTTATTCTCAGTTTTCAGCAGAGATAAAACTTCCGTGAAAATATTACCGGCGGAAATGCGCCTTTCATTCCAACCCGGACGCGCCGAAATATCAGGAACCACTTTGCGTTGGATAGAAGCTTTTGCCAATAAGGTTAATGACGATCCGGCAGTCATCTTGGAAGTGAGAATCGATCGTACAAGTTCTTTTGATCTTCAACAAAAAAGATTAAACTTGTTATACAATATTTTAATAAATAAGGGTGTAGATTATGAAAAAATTAATACCGTATTCACGACTCGTGAGCCAAACTCTTTTATTATAAGAACCTTGCGAATTAATGAAAACGTTGGTAATAATATTAAGAAAAACGATAATAGGCGGGCGCTGTATTACCAGTCATGGTAGAATATCTGCTTGATTATTTTTTTTCCATATGTATGATAGGTAAAAATATGAATGAAAACAGCTTAGGAAACAGAAAAATGAACTATAAATTTCTTTTATCATCCGGTTTTTTAGGTGTTCTACTGTTATCCGGTTGTGCCGGCAACAACGAATATAGTTATTCGGAAACAACACCAGCTTCCGGTTCAACTGTTCAACAAGTATGTCCCGTCGGTCAATATCCGGCACCCGGAATGACAGGTTGCGTCGCTGAAGATGACTTTGTAAATTACACCAAAGTCGCCGCAGATTATCGTGAATATGGCGAAAGAACTCCTCGTGACCATTTAGTGGTTCAATCAGGCGCAGGAAGCAACTTATCTGCAGCTATCCCTCCTTCTATTGATGGAGAAGTTATTAGCTATGAAGAAGAAATATCCGTCAGTGAAACCGAAAATCTTACTGAAGGTTCCGCTATCAGTGATACAGGTGAAGGTTACAGCGTGGATGATCCCGTTGAAGATTGGTTGGCAGAAGAAGGAAAAAGCCTAAAATTATTGCTAACAGAATGGTGCGATCGCGCCGGTTGGCGATTAATATGGAATACAAATCGTAATTATACATTAACAGCAGGCGCTATGTTTAGAGGTCGTTTTGCCGACGTCAGCTCCGCTTTAATTAGAGCTTTTGCCCGTGCGCGGCCGGCTCCAATTGCTACTTTTTATAAAGGAAACCGCGTCTTGGTCGTAGAGACTATGGAGGATGAGAATGCTTATGAATAATTGGATTAAATATAGTTTGAGCTTGGGACTTGTTGCATTAATCGGTGCTTGCTCTATATCAACAGACATGGATGCTTCTTTGGAACGCGAAGTAAAGGCAACAACAGAATTAAAAGAAAAAGCCAAAAAGCCAACAAAAGCAGCCCCCGAAGATGTCGTTCGCGTCAAAAATGAAATTTGGCTCGGCGATAAAAGTATCGTTGAATATGAAGGCGCACCAATACCCGCCTATCTGGAAACAAAAGATGGTATTACCCTTATCAGCAATCGCCCCATTACTCTATACGAAATCGGCGATATGATTAATAAAATTACCTCAATCCAAGTACGTTACGCTCCACATTTGGAGGATGATCTGCTTGCAAATGCTAAAGAAAATATTCCTACTCCGGATCAGATAAATGCAAGTTGGGCCGATCCATCAAAAATGCTCGTCTCTTATAGAGGTTCCCTTTCCGGCCTGCTCGATGAAATAGGATCTCGTTTCGGTATTTGGTGGCGCTACGATAAAAATGAAATTTATTTTTATAAATATGTGACCAAAACATTTGTCTTGTACAGCTTGCCAACCAAACAATCTTTATCAACAAATATCGGCGGTTCCTCAACCGACTCGGGAAGCGGCGGTACATCACAATTAACATTGACAAATACTGCCGAATTGGAATTATGGAGCAATATAGAAAAATCTATAACTTCAATGATTGGCCAAGGATCACAATTATCTATGGATCCGACAAACGGAACTATTTCGTTAACCGCTACACCTAACGAAATTAGACGCGTGGCTCAATTTATAAACGAACAAAATGCTCGTTTATCCCGTCAAGTCGCTATTAGTGTTAAAGTTTTGCAAATTACCGTTGATGACTCCGATACTTTCGGACTTAACTTAAACACATTGTTTAATGATGGAACAACAAGCATTGGTTTGGCTAGCGCAGCTTCCGGATTAAGCTCCGATATTGTCGAAAATATGACAATGACAATTATGCCCGATAATTGGAATATCAACGCTAGTATTCAGGCCTTGTCAACACAAGCAACTACAAATATTATAACCAGCGGTACAGTAACAGTTCTAAATAATAAATCCGCTCCGATACAAGTCGTTACAAAACAAAACTATATCTCGGAAATTACTAAAACCAACAGCGGCGGTGATTCCGATTATTACGACTTATCAACAGAAACAGAGGAAATCGAAACAGGCTTTACAATGAATGTTCTACCTAGAATTTTGGAACACGGTCGTTTGTTGTTAAAATTCGATTTAACACTCTCGGATTTGCTGGCTCTCGAAAAAGTGGACTTGATTAGTTCTGCCGATGGAGAAGAATCTTCAGGTGGTGAATACATTCAAAATCCAATTATCGAATCCCGCGGTTTTACACAAGAAGTCGCTATGAAATCCGGTGAATCACTCGTCCTTACAGGTTATGAAAGAGTGGAAAACAGCGCCGAAAAAAGAGGCGTGGGTTCCGCAACCAATTCCTTGTTAGGCGGAACAGCCGTAGCTAATAAAAAAAGAAGCATCTTAGTTATTATCCTTACTCCGGTCGTTTTAGAAACTCCTCTAAATCCAGAAACCAGAGTGCATGACTAAGATAACTAATATAATATATGTTAAATGAGGCCTAAATGGTAGATAATATCGATAAAATAGATCAGGAAAGAAGTTGGGGAACACAATTTGTATCCGGCGGCGTCGAATATGCTACAAGCTTATTCTGGCAATCCCTGCAAAATCAAGATACCCCCCTGCCTGAAATTATCGAATCATCACAAGGTGTTTTAGAAGGAGCCGATTTATATTGTATCAAAAAAGGAAAAACTCCTCAGTTCGGTATTTGTGTCTCTGCCGATGGCTATAAACCAGGACTAAATGTCGGTGCTATAACATTAGCAACAGCTTTAAGTGATCAACCTTCATTTGTCGCCGTATTTAAGGTGCCAAACGGATGGTGGTACGTCTGCGTTCGTGATGATGTGATATTGGCTAATGGAGATATGCTCTATCTTTCTGAAGAAGACGCTAAAAAGCAGTTTATGAGCATGTTGATGGTTCCTGATTGGAAACTTAAAATCGCTCCTCCCGAATGGCAAATTGAAGATACTCTATATCCAGATATAGACGATCTTTTATCTCGTGGAAGTAAAGTCAAATTACAAAAATTATATACGCGCGGCAAAATGTTTTACGCTCTTATCGGAACAGCAGCTTTTGTCGCTTTGTATATCATTTATGAAATCTTTATGAGCCTGTTCGAAACAACACCTAAAGCCCCCGTCATTGTCCCCATAAAACCAAAAGTCGTCCAAGTCGAAGAAATCCCACCTGAACCTAAGCCATGGGAAAATTTACCTGATCCAACGGCTTTACTTGTCGGTTGTTACGAAAAAACTATGGAATTAATACAAATTATGCCTCCAGGTTGGAAAATCGGTCAGATAAATTGTACTTTAGGTGGTGCAAGTACTTCTTGGTCTCGTTTGTTCGGCCGTATATCTACCGCCGATAAGGCTCTTAATACATCCGGTTTAAATTTCTCCGCACGATCCATTTCCGATAACGGTACTAATATTATGGCCGCACTTAGTTTGGGAAATATCAATACAGAATTTTCGGAACCAACAAAAACAATGATGGATATTAAAATTAATTTAAATGAATTTTTCCAAGCTACAGATCAAAGCGTTTCTTTATCCGAAGAAGTCTATACTTCTCCTCAAAAAAATGTTTACAGAATGGTAAAATTCAGATTTTCATCTAATTATAATCCAACTGTGTGGGTCGATTTATTAACAAAATTTTCAGGACTTAAGATTAATTATATAAAATATAACCCCGATACTAGTGTTTGGGAATATGAAGGAGCTATCTATGCATTATAGTTTTAAAAATACATTATGCGGTTTGGCTGTTTTGATCGCTGCAGGATTGTCGGCACAACAGTCTTTTGCACAAACAGTCACTTTGGAAACAGATGAAGATGCAACAATTTCTCTGGCTCCAATCAATGATGAATTACCCTTACCTGAAGAAATATCTCTTTTTGATGAACAAACTGATGATGTCTCTTTACCGACAGAAGGCTTATTAATGCCTTCTCAACCTATGGATAATGCCGCAACTGACATTATTCCAATGGAGAGCGGAAATACCCCTCAAACGGAAATTTCTCCCAATAATATTGCTGAAACATCCGCACCAGTACAGCAACCCGTATCGGAAATCATTCCTCAAAATGTTAATATAACAATTGAAGAACCATCTCCAGAACCTCAAAAAAATATTCCTCAGCGAATCGTGTCAAATACACCGCCCGCAGCTGTCGCTCAAGCAAATACACCTTTGCTGTCTACATCAAATTCTACCGGCGGATTTGACGAAAATATCTCTCCATCAATCAATAACGATTTATTTATGAGAATGTCTGATCTGGAAAAACAAACAACTTTACTTAACCTTGAACTCAAAAAAGAACGCGTCCAAAATGAAATTGCCGCGGTTAAAGCTCAAAGATTAAGAGCGCAAGAAGAAGAAGAAGCGCGTAAACAAGAAGAAGAAAGAAAAAGAATCGAATGGGAAAATGAACAAGAACGCTTGCTTATTGCCGAACAAACTAAATTAAAAGAAGCCGAAGCTCAAATGGAAAAATTACGGCAAGAAAAAATCGTTAAGGCCTACAAAGCAACTATGTTAAATAATATTCAAAAATGGATTAACGTGAATGCTGATGTCTATAAACAAATGGCAAAAAAAGATGCTGAAATAAAACAGATTATGGAAGATAATCAAAATAAAATGAAAATTCTGCAACAAAAAGCCGACGATATCAGAGAAAAAGCGGAAACAGCGCGTGACGCTCATGAAAAGAAAGTCGCTAATTTGGAAAGTCAAATATCCATTCTCAAAACAAGACTTGAAGCAGAAATTGAAGCTTCTAAGAAAAAATTAAGCGACGCTCAAGCTCAAGTATCTTCACGCAAAAATCCTTTTGCTACCGCTGACGGTACACTCGCTTCCCTTAATCCAAACAAAAAATTAAGTGATGAATACGCAATAATGGAAATTACCGGTCAAGGCGGAACTTTAGCCGCCAAATTGATTAATTCTGACGGTGATGTCTTTTTAGCAAAAGTCGGAACAACTCTTTTAAATGGATATACCATTAATGAAATAGCTCAAACCTATATTAGCGCCGTTAATAAAGATAATCAAAAAGACTATCTCTATTTCTCAGCCGGCGGTATCTTGGATCAAGAACCTATTTCTTCCGATATTACCATTAAAGCTCCAGCTGTCACCCAAGGAGCAGCAGCAAATCAAGCGGAACAAGGTAATACCCGTTCCCGCTCTCGACGTATTAACGCAACACAAGGCATCCCAAGCTTGAGCCAAGGTATGTTCATCAAATAATATCATGGTAGAAGAAAACAATAATAATCAAGAAAAAACATCTTCATTGTCTGCAAATGAACAGGCAATGAAGATGAGTGTAAAAGATTTTATTGAGTCACTTTTTGCTAATGATAATTATTTATGTACTCTTGCCGGAGCAAAACTCCCCGACGGTTCAACATTAAATATTAATGATGAAACACGCCGTCGTTTGGCTCTTTTTGCTGATGGAACACTTCTAATTTCCAAAGAACATCGTTTTGACGGTCCTGTACTTAGCTTCTTAAGCATTGCGGAAAAGAAGGGGATCAGAATGAATCCCCCTGTCTATATCTCTCAAAATGAATTAAGTACTATATATGCCGTTGCTGAACGAAACCAAGTTTTTTCCGAAGATGATGAGGATTTGGCTCGATTGCAAATGCAACGAGATTTCGTTAATATAATAAAACGTGCGTCATCTATGAAAGTATCCGATGTTCATGTTGTCGTTTCCGATAATTATACAGAGATTTTTTTCCGTTCCAATGGTATTATGATTAAAGAAATGGAATACAGCCGCGAATGGGGAGATCAATTCGTTCGCGCCGCATTCGCTTCCGCAGATATTTCCGACGCAAACTATGCCCAAAACGAATTTCAAGGCGCGCAAAAACTCGGTTCCACACCTTTGCGAGGTTCTAAAGGAAAATTAATGCTTCCTCATAATGTTCTGGCTATTCGCTTGCAATTTAATCCCATTGCTTTCGGTTCTCAATATCTTGTCATGCGTATCTTATACGCCGATGATAATCCTGATGGAAATGATGATTTAGCCGCTCTGGGATGTGGTGAATATGAACAAGATCTCTTCTTTCGCTTGCGAGCCGCTCCTGTCGGTTTGAATATCGTTGCCGGTCCTACTGGTTCCGGAAAATCAACATTGTTACAACGTAACATGATTAAACTCCTAAAAGAAAAAAATAATGAAATCAACCTCTTAACCGTTGAAGATCCTCCAGAGTATCCTATTCCCGGCGCAAGACAAATGCCTGTTACAAACGCAAATACCGATGAAGAAAAAAATATTCAATTTACTTTAGCTTTATCCGCAGCCTTACGTTCCGATCCTGATGTCTTAATGGTGGGTGAAATTCGTTCTCTTGCCGCTGCAAGTTTGACATTCAAAGGTGCTTTATCCGGACACCTGGTTTGGACAACTTTACACGCAAACTCCGCTCCGGCTATCGTTACTCGTCTACGCGACATGGGCGTACAAACCTATATGTTGAATGATCCTGAATTGTTAAAAGGGTTAATTTCTCAACGTCTATTTAGAAAACTCTGTCCTTATTGCCGAATTCCCGTCAAAGAACAACTTAATAATCCTGCCGTCAAAAGATTACGAACCGCTTTAGGCGATTTCGGCGTTGAAAATACATACTTAAAAGGTCCGGGGTGTAAATTCTGTGAAGGCCGCGGCGTAAAAGGACGACTCGGTGTTCAAGAAATGATCCTCCCTGATGGAACTTTTCTGGAATTAATGATTGCCGGTGAAACACGAAAAGCTATCGACTATTGGACCGGCGACTTAAATGGACGTACTTTAAAAGATGCCGCTTTGGAACGTATGCTTAAGGGGTTGATTGATCTTGATGAAGTTGAACGTTGGTGCGGTTTGCTTGATCAACGTCCGGTATATTAAGGAGAAATAAAAAAATGGAAGAAAAGAAAAAAAATTCTATATCCAATATTGATCAGGCTCTCAAAAAGGTAAATACAATCGAAATTTATTATGCCAAAATGATCTGTAAAATGTCTGGTCAAACCCGGCTTAAAATTTATCGTAAAATCGCCTCCTTAATGAGTAACCGATTTTCATTAATGAATGCTTTGGATATGCTTCATTCAACCATGAGCAATGATGGTAAAAATCCGGGCGAACCGATGGCTATTGCCATTGCTCAATGGGGATACGCTTTACAAAACGGTATGTCTTTTTCTGACGCACTTAAAGGATGGGCGCCGGATCGTGAACGTTTGATGTTGTCTGTGGGTGATGTTTCCGATCTTGAGGGCGCGCTGTACAATTTGATTAGAGTAACCGAGGGTACGACAAAAATGGTGCGTCCTATTGTGAGTGCTATATCTTATCCCGCTTTTTTGATGATGATGGTCGTCTTAATTATTTATGGTATCGGTGCCTACATGGTACCTCCGATGATTGAAGCCGCTCCTAACACTCGTTGGCAAGGAACAGCCAAAACTCTTGTTGATTTATCTAGTTGGATCCAAGAATATTGGGCAGTCGCTTTTTCCATATTACCGGCTATAATGTTGATTATTTATTTAACAATCGGTGTATGGACAGGACCTATTCGTGTCTTTTTTGATAAACTTCCTCCTTGGTCGCTTTATAAAACTTTCGTTGGTATTACATGGTTGTTGGCCATGTCCGCTTTAGTTAAAGGCGGTACGCCTGTTTCAAACGCCATGCGCGCCCTGAGAAAGGATTCAACACGATACCTTAAAGAACGAATCGATAAAACTTTGGTCTTTATTAATAACGGTGATAATTTAGGGCAAGCCCTATCTAAAACAAAACTTGATTTTCCTGATCCTGAAATTATTGCTGACTTAAAAATTTATTCGGAAATGGATAATTTTGAAGAAGCTCTTGAAAATCTTGCCAACAACTGGCTTGACGAATCCGCTTATATTATTGAACAAAAAGCCAGTATTTTAAATATGGTCGCTTTATTAATAGTTTCCGGTATTATCGCATGGGCTGTCTTTGGCACTTTCGAAATGCAGGATCAAATTACCAGTGCTATGGGAATATAGAGGACAAAACGGCAATGGCAAACAGAATTACTAAACAACAAATCTATATTCTGATTGCATTTATGTTTCTGCTTATCGGCGTGGTTATGTGGCAATATATTACCCCCGGACGCAAAACAGAGCAAGCGGCAACTCAACTCGTTGAAATTGCTGAACGTATCCGACGAAAATATGCTGCCAAAATTGATTATTGGGGATTAAACACTCAAGTTGTTATTAATAACAAAATTTTACAAGAGTTTTCCACAGATGGTGAAAATTTAATTAATGCACTCGGCAAACCCTTTAATATTGGTCAGGGCGAAAACGCCGAAACCGTTATGCCCGGAGAAAAAAGTTTTGATATTATATACACTGGTCTTTCCATGGGCGAATGTATCGCTCTTGCTTCTTTTCCGATGAAACATCCCGAAGAAGTTGGATTATTGAAAATCACCATTATTAACGCAAAAGAAAATAAAACTTTTAATTGGGGAGCAAATGATTACAAATTACCCATCAGCCGTGACGCCGCCAGAAAAGTTTGTAAAAAAGACTCTAAAATTATTTGGACAATAGAATAAATATTTAAACAACTTGTCTTTTTATTTTTTTTAGTTTATTATAAGTTGAAATATACATTTTTAGGGAGAAAAAAATGAAAACTTTATATAAAAACGAGCAAAGCGGTCGTTCCATGGTGGAAATGCTTGGTGTGCTGGCTATTATCGGCGTCTTGTCCGTAGGTGGTATTGCCGGTTATTCCAAAGCTATGGCTAAATATAAATTATCAAAAGCAATGGATCAAGTTTCTATGACCGTGGCAAATATACGTACTCTTTATTCCGGTCAACCAA
>CALXTF010000007.1 GCA_944391335.1 uncultured Alphaproteobacteria bacterium | reverse complement strand
CGTAACACTACCTGCGAAAAAAGGTAGATGTAGACATACCTGCCCAGCCGTTAGGCTTGCGAAGCCTTTGGGCAGGGAAAACGTAGTTCAAAACAGGTAATACCACTTGCGTTAGCTAGTGGAAGTTTATTCTGTGTAATTGCGTATAAAACGAGAATTTTTTCCAATTCTGGAGAGTATTTCATAACCAATTGTTCCGGCGTCACGCCCAATGTCATCTAAAGTATAAAACTCATTAATGATAAATCCCATATCACCAACATGTGGATTTTCAACTTCGGTAATATCACAAATGATATTATCCATTGAAATTCTGCCAATGATTCGCGCTTCTGAAATCTTACTTCCGTTATAAAAAAAGACTTTACCGGTGTTGGATAAAGAACGTGGAATTCCATCGCCGTAGCCAATGGAAATGATTGCAATTTTACGCTGTTCCGCCGCGCGGTATGTGGCCGAATAACCAACAAAATCGCCTCGGTTAAGCTCTGCTATTTGTAATATAGGTGCAAAAACGCGAACAACAGGAAGCATTTGATTTTCTCGGTAAGGAGCAGTGTTGATACCATATATTGCAGCCCCAAGACGGATAATATCAAAGTGATATTCTGAACCAAGAAATGTTCCATCAGAGGCCGAAAGCGACGCCGGTAATTTGGGAAAAAATCTTGTTCGCAAGCGAATGAAATTTTTTAGTTGATATTCATTCATAAAGTGGTCTTTTTCATCAGCACAGGCCAAATGAGATAAAACTAATGAAAATAATTGATAATCTTCTATGGCCATTTCTTGTAAATCTTGTTCACGAAACCCTAAACGATTGAGACCTGTTTCTATTTGTATGGCAGGTTTAATCCCGTTAATTTTATGTTCTTTCCAAAAAGAAAGTTGTTCTTTTGAGGCAATAACCGGAATTAATTCTGCTTTTTGAAAAGAAGAAAGGCTGTCTTCGCCAATTCCTTGTAGAACATAGATTTTAGCATTAGGAACATGAGGTCTGATTCTTTCTCCTTCAATACCATGAGCAACAAAAAAGATTCGACATCCGGCCTGTTTATAAAGTCTTTTAGCAATAATTTCCGCGCCTAATCCATAAGCGTCATCTTTTATAACCGCAGCTGCTTCTGCTCCGGAGGCTAACTTTTTCAAATCAAGATAATTGTGTTCCAAATTGTTTAAATTGATTTCTAAAATCGGTCTTGTCAAAATACTCATGGATGCGTATTATCCTTATATCGTAAATGTTTTTGAAAGTTATTTAATATATGGATTATGTTGATACACATATTCACTTACAAGATTATAAATTAAACCTTGTGCAAGATATTGTCAATGAGGCGGCTAAAATTTCTGTAAAACGTATGTTTTGTGTTTGTAGTGTTGAAGAAGATTGGAAACAAGTGGAATATATAGCCGAGCAATATCCTCAAATAGTGGTGCCGGCTTTCGGGATTCATCCGTGGTATGTAGATAAAATAACTTTAGGTTGGCAAAAAAGATTGCGGCAATGTTTTATGAAATGGCCGCAAGCTCTTGTTGGGGAATGTGGTTTAGATGGTTTGAAAGAAAATATGCCGCAACAAAAAGAAGTCTTTGCTTCTCAAATAGCTTTGGCTAAAGAAATATCAAGACCTGTAATCGTTCATGCGGTTAAAGCTGTTTCTTTGTTGCAAGAATTTTTACCGTTTATGCCTAAGCAATTTATTATTCATTCATTTAATGGAAAAATACAACATTTACCTCCTATTCTGAAAGCAGGCGGATATGTTTCTTTTTCCGCTTCAATTTTAAGGAATCCGCAAGCAAAAGAAATTGTAAATTTTATACCTGAAAATCGCTTGTTGATTGAAACAGATGGACCATATCAAAGCATCTCTAAAGGTGAAGAACAAAAACCCAAATTTTTGCCAATACTGCTTGAAAAAATCGCTGTTTGGCGAAATCAAAATCCTGTGTCATTGTCAGCGCAAATTTTTGCTAATTCGGAGTGCCTTATTAATGGAAAATAATAATAGATTTAGTCGCACAGAATCGTTGCTTGGACAGGAAAATTTTTCCCGTCTGCGTATGTCAACGGTTATGATTATAGGGTTGGGGGCCGTGGGGGGATATGTATTAGAAGCCCTAGCCCGCGCCGGTATAAATCATTTAATACTGGTCGATTTTGATTGTGTCGAAATAAGTAATATTAATCGACAGATTTTAGCCCTTGATTCTACTATCGGAAATAAAAAATCTGTATTAGCTGCTCAGCGTGTGCAAGAAATTAATCCGGATTGTCATGTTGAAATTTTTGATCTTTTTGTAAATGCGGATACATTGTCTCAATTGCCAATAGAAAAAACAGATTTCGTTGTTGATGCAATTGATTCTCTTAATCCTAAATGTTTGTTAATTGAAACTCTTTATAGAAAAAGAATTCCATTTATTTCATCAATGGGAGCCGCATTAAAAACAGATCCCTCTAAAATAAAACTTCAACCTCTTGATAAAACACAAAATTGTCCTTTAGCTCGTTTCGTGCGTAAAAGATTGAAACGACGGGGATGTGATTTAAAAGAAATTATTTGCGTCTCTTCCGATGAGATCGTTCATGTCTCTGAAAATGCTCTGTTTATTGAAAACAATAATTCTTCAAGGGGACGTAGCAGACATACAATGGGATCATTGCCGACTGTTACAGCTATTTTTGGTTTAACAATCGCAAATGAAGTTATTCTTCGTCTCTCCGGCTATAAATAAATATAAATTTTTTGAAAAATTAAAGGCTTTTTTAATTTTAATAAGGCATTTTTATTTTATATTAATAAAAATCAAGATGTAGGTATGTTTGATAATGAAAATGATTAAACCTATTGTTAATATTGCAAAAATCATTGATGCTTATGATGCTGTTATTTGTGGTTTTAATGGTGTTATCCATAATGGACGTATTTTTTTTCCAGAGGCAGT
Organism: uncultured Alphaproteobacteria bacterium; assembly: GCA_944391335.1. GTDB lineage: Bacteria > Pseudomonadota > Alphaproteobacteria > RF32 > CAG-239 > JAFUYI01. The sequence continues at coordinate 49,453 of CALXTF010000007.1, read as the reverse complement.
AGAGGTTTTGGTTAAACTTTACCAAAGTGGTAAAAAAATCGCTCTTTTAAGCAATATGTCATGTCGTGTAGAGGATTTAGTTAGAAAACTTCATCACGCCGGAGTTTCTCCCCTTTTATTTACGACAGTCGTAACCGCAGGGGAATTACTTCATTATTACTTAATAAAATCATCATCTTCTTTAGGACATAATTATTATAATCTCGGTGAAAAAAATGATGTATCCGCCTTTGCCGAGACACAATATGTTGAAGTTTCTGATTTGGCGCAAGCGGATTTCTTATATGTTGGAAAATTACCAATAAAACAGAATATTGAATCTTATCTTGAAGATTTAAATCAAGCAGTAAGTCTTGGGTTGCCTCTCGTATGTAGTGGTAATGATACGTCAATTTTATTCGATAATGACGTTTATATTGCCTCAGGGGTAGTGGCTGAACAATATGCTGCTTTGGGAGGAAATATTATAACAATCGGTAAACCTGATTATAAAGTGATTAATTATGTTTGTGAGGCCTTGAATATAAAGGATTCTAAAAGAATCTTAATCATTGGAGACAGTATGTCGGTCGATATTAAAGCCGCAACGGTTGCAAATCTTTCCAGCTGTTTGATTAGTAAAGGAATTCATGTAAATTCCTTAGGTGAGGGCTATATCCCAGATGTAACCAAAACTCGGGAATTGGGTAATATGATAAATGTATATCCGGATTATGTTATTTCTCAATTAAGATGGTAAGAATTATGCTTGCAATAATATAAAAATAGTGTATAAATATACCTTATGGTATAAGTATTATGTTTATTATTGGAAGATCATTAAAACTAGAAAAAGCTTTTATAAATTGCTTCTTCTGATGTCACTTATGCTTATATTAAATATTAACCTAAAATAATGAAAAATGAAAAAATTAAACATTTTTGACAACAGAAAAAGAAAAATTCTCTGTTGCAGACCAGGAGAAGGTATTTATCCTTTTAATGCGGATAAATTGCTGAAAAATAAGGTTTATCATTTTAATAAGGTTATTGAGATGAAACCTTATCTTACTCTCATCGAACTCAAAGAATTTCCAAAAATTCCCTTCGATGGCTCTCAATTTGAAGAAGTTCCGACATATCATCGATCTCAAAAGGAATATGTTGATGATTATGTAAGAACAATGAAACGTCAAAAAAAGCTTCTTTACAAAGGAAAAGAACTCCCTAATATTCGGTGTTCTCTTTTTTCGGTTATTCTTGCAAGATATAAAGCTGATATAGAAAAAGTGGTTGCAAATGATGCTTTTATTATTGGAAGAAGAACAAATGATTATCTCAATCCTGACTTGCATGTGTCTCATTGTAATGTTATTTCTCGCGTCCATGCATATATTGTCAAAAAAGGTGATGATTTCCTTATTTACGACGTGTCTCGGAATGGATCAGTAATCGAAAATTGTTAAGTTGAGCCGCGGTTTCCGCGGCTTTTTTTCTTGTTTTTTATCAATGAATATTTATATATATTTTATATTGAGAAAATAGGGTAAGGATAGAAAAACTATGTCACATAAAAATTTCCTTTTGTTTAAACAAAAATTTCTTCCCTTTTATCAAAAAGTAAAACAAAACAAATTTTGTCGTGATTTTATAGAAAAAAAATATCGTCACTCAATTCAGGTCTTGAATATTGGTCGAGAAATAGCTGATCGCGATGTGAAATTGCAGAAAGAAAATAAAAAATTCTTTGAATTAGGAGAAAAAGCCCTGCTTTTCCATGATGTCGGTCGTTTTAGCGAAATTGCTAAAATATATCAAGATAATCTTTATAATCATCATGCTTCTTGGTATTCTAAAAAATATGATCATGGCCTGTTAAGTTATGAAATGATGAAGAATGAAAAAGGATTTGAGGATGTTAGAATTCTAGCCGCATTAAAACATCATGGACATATGATGGAAAAATTTTATGAAGATGAGGAATTCGCATCAGTTGAAAATATAGAAATTAAAAGACAAATGTCTGCTATCCTTAAATGGGTTCGCGATGCCGATAAATTGGCTAATTTTTATATTCAGAAAAATGAAAATAATTTAAAAAAAGATCCTTTCTTCTTAACTATGGATGATGAGCTTAAAAATGCTCCTTTATCAGAGAAAGCTCTGGAACAATTTAATAATTATCAAGTCGTTCTTACTTCAACAATAACATCATATTGTGATCGGATTTTATGTTGTTTGTCATGGATTTATGATTTGAACTATCTGGCTTCATACCAAATTTGTGCGGAACAAGGTTATTTTGATATGCTGTTATCTCTTTTGGCTGAATATAATTATAATATTGAAATACAACAACAGATTGCTCAAAAAATACAGTTTTTTTTAGAGAAAAAAATAATGAATAATTACTAATTTATACGAATCATTATAATAATTTATAAATTTCTATCAGCTTATTTGTCGTTTGTTCAATTTAGAGGTTTGTCAGTCTTATGATATGAGGCTGCCACAGCCATATCTATATCCGTACTGTGTTTAAACCATGAAAAAAAGACATCACCTTTTAGCGGTTGATGTCTTTTTGAAAAGGAGGCTTAATGCCTCAAGAACGATTTAGTAACTATTAAAGTGCTTAGCTTTTAACCTTTTAAAGCGTTAGTAATTTGCATGTCCTCCAAAAAAATGCTAGCTTATTAAAAACGTTTTGTCACTTTCCGGAAACTTTGTTTTATTTACTTTTATTTCCTCCGTTCAAAGCTTCAATGATTTGTTTATACTTTTCGAGAGAAATGGCACCGCTTTTAAGTAACATTTTTGCCATTTTGCGGATGCCTCTTTTTTCGTTTCTACTCATTTCTTCCGGTTTCCGTTCGCTTTTTCCTGACATGAAGTCTTTCAAAACCTCGGCACCTTCTTGACCGGCATTTTTACTTGTATTTACAGCACTTTGAAATTTAATTTCGTTTTCCATAATGATTTAATTTAAATAATGTACAATATAATTTTTTAGAATATTTTATATATAAACCAACAAAATGTTTTTGTCAATATTTTTTTATAAAGATTATTTAAAATTCTCGTTTTAAATTTCTTTCAAACATATAACGAATCGTTTCTTTTATATCGGCATTTTCATAAATTGCTTTATAAAGAGCTTGACAAATAGGCATATCTATTTTTTCTTTATCCGCTATTAGTTTAACGGCTTTTAGTGTTGGAACACCTTCAGCAAGTTTAGCAAAGCGTTCACCTTTTGCAAATGCCTCGCCATAAGAACGATTGTGACTGTATTTTGAAAATAATGTTGCTTCATAGTCGCCTAGATGAGCTAAACCATAAGCAGACATGGGATTCCCACCGAAATGTTTAATAAATCGACCAACTTCTATTGGCGCGCGAGCCATTAATGCTCCTTTTAAACCATGCCAATTTAAACCATCTAAAATTCCCGCAGCCAAGCCAATAACATTTTTTAAGGCTGCGCCGATTTGGTTGCCGATAAGATCTGAACCGTAATAGAATCGGATTAAATCACTTTGTAAGAGCTTTATTAAGTAATCTTTTGTTTCTTCTTCTTTACTATCAATAACAGCAGCAGAAGGAACATTTTTCATATAGTCCTGCACATGCCCCGGACCAGATAAGGTGGCAATGTGGATAGCTTGTGTAATTTCTTCTTTAAAAACATCATGCATAATTTTTGCCGATGGTTCTTCCAGACCTTTCATTGCTAAAAGAAATGTTTTGTTTTTTAAATTATAGTTATTTAATTCTTGAGCAAGTGAACGTAAGTGTTGACATCCTATGGAAATGATAACCGTATCGTTGATGAGTATTTTATCTAGAGTGTCATATAAATACATATTATCTGAAAGGCTTAAATATTCATTTTTGCGCGTATTTTGCAATTCAATAAAATTGGGAGATGTTTTAAGATCATACATTAAAACATTTTGAATTTTTTCTTTGCATTTGTTGGCGGTGTACCAAGCTAAAAAAGTTCCCCAACGACCGCAGCCAATTACAGAAATATCTTTCATTATTTTCATCCATAAAGTTAAAACCATTATATTCTATTCATAAAACAAAAAAAAACTAATGCAAATATTATCTTTGCACTATCCTCAAGCAGATTCATCAGAAAATTTATATTGATTTTTTTATTCTTTGACGTTCAATAATGGCGTTCACATGATCAAATTCTTCAAATGATTTGTACGCTTCGTCATAACAGCGTCGATCGTAAGCGTAAAATACTTTATTAGCAAGCATTTTGATTGCTTGATCAATTTTTTCAAAAGCAGCGTTATAATCGGCATTAAAATTATTTTTTGTTTTCTTTTTGATTAAGGAATGATAGGCGTCAATAACTTTAAGGGTTTCATCGGCAGAATTTTTGTACCCTTTTTGCTCAAAGTCATGCATTATTTGAGCTGTCGTTTGGTAAAAACATTTATTGGTTAAAATGTTTCTTTGTTTTGTGTTGTTGCTGTCTATAATCATAACCTTCGTCCAAAGTTATAACTTGAAAAAATGTAACATAAAAAAGAGAAAATTGCAAATATTTTTTATTATGTAAAAAACTCGTCTAAAAAAGACGAGTTTTTTACAGTTGCTTATTCGATATTTCCAAAAGGATTAATGGTTTTATCTGTTTCTTGATTCGCTCTCAAATTAAACAGATTTAACATTGTGGTTGATACATAAATTGAAGAATAAGTTCCGATGATTACACCCCAAGCAATAGTAAAGGAAAAACTTCTTAAGGTATCTCCACCAAATATGAATAGAGCGATTGAGGCTAATAAAGTGGTCAAACCAGTTAAAATTGTACGCGAAAAAATGTCATTGGTACTTTTATTAAGTAAATCATATTGCGGCATTTTTTTATATTTGCGTAAATTCTCTCTGATTCGATCATAATTAACCACGGTATCATTTACCGAATAACCGGCTAAAGTCAAAATTGCGGCAATTGTGGTTAAGCTTATATCAAAGTTAAATAAGGATAAAACGCCGATAGTTGTTATTAAGTCATGAATAAGACCGACCATCGCCCCTAAAGCAAATTGCCATTCAAAACGAAACCAAATATAAAGAGTAATGGCAAAAATAGCAATTACAGAAGCAATAACACCGGCTTTTTTAAGCTCATTACCGACTTGAGGACCAACCAATTCGACGCGTCTGTATTCATATTGATCGCCTAATATGGTTTTTATTGCGTTTACTGCATTCATTTGTGCTTTTTCATCTTGGCTTTTGGTTTGAGCTCTAATCATCATTTCATCGCCGTTTTCGCCAATAGATTGTAAATTCATGTCATCAAGATCAACAGAGGAGAGTTGTTTGCGGACGGCTTCCATATCTATTTTATTAGGGCTTTTAATTTCGATAAGAATTCCGCCGGAAAAATCAATACCGTAATTAAAACCTTTGAAAACAATACATACAATAGATAACAACACCATTGCAATCGACAAAGTATAACCAATTTTGCGGAATTTCATAAAGTCGATATTTGTATCTTTGGTAACCCAACTAAAAATTTTCATTTTTATGATCCTTATAGTTTAATTAAATAGGTAATTTTGTTGGTTTGTATTTTTGCAACCAACCGGTAATAATCAATCTGGTGACGGTTACCGAAGTAAACATTGAGGTTGCAATACCAATAGCCAAGGTTACAGCGAATCCTCTAACCGGTCCTGTTCCGAAATAAAGTAAAACGAAAGCGGCTACCAAAGTGGTTAGGTTTGAATCGACAATTGTTCCCCAAGCTTCATTAAAACCGGCTTCAGCGGCATCACGAGTTGAGCGGCCGCCTTTAACTTCTTCTCTCATTCTTTCAAAAATAAGAACATTAGCATCAACGGCCATACCGATGGTTAAAATGATACCGGCTATTCCCGGTAAGGTTAATGTTGCACCTATAAGGCTTAAAATACCGAGCATTAAGAATAAGTTTAAGAAGACGGCAATTGTGGTAAATACGCCAAATAGACCATATGCGGCAATCATGAAGGCAACAACCGCAATTAGCCCTATAACGGAGGCGGTTAATCCTTCACGAATGGAATCAGAACCAAGACCTGCGCCGACGGTTCTTTCTTCTAAAACTTCCAAGGGGGCGGGTAATGCGCCTGAGCGGAGTAATAAAGCCAATTCCTGAGCTGATTCAACAGTGAAGTTTCCGCTGATTTGTCCTGAACCGCCGAGAATGGCTGATTGAATATTCGGAGCTGAAATAACTTCATTATCTAAAACGATAGCCAGTCGCTCACCTATATGATTTTGGGTTGCTTCACCGAATTTCTTACCGCCATAACTATCAAATTTAAAACTGACAATAGGCATACCGCCGTCAAAAGCAGCTCGCGCATCAATGAGATGTTCACCACCGACAACGGGTTTTCTTTCAATAACTAAAGTTTCACCTTCGACACTATTGATTAATCGGGATGTATTACTTAATTTTCCACGACGTGCATCTGCTGGAGATGTTCTACTATCTACTAAATGGAAGGATAATTTTGCCGTTTTACCCAATAGAGCTTTAATTCGTTCCGGATTTTGTTCTCCCGGTAATTGAACCGCTATACGATCTGTTCCTTGACTTTGAATCGATGGTTCTGATGTTCCGGTTTCATCAACACGGCGGCGAACAATTTCTATTGATTGATCAATAATTTTTAATTTTAATTCATTTAGAGCTTGTTCCTTGTAGCGGATAGTGATTAGACCGTCAGCATTTTCTGAAACTTCAATATCCGGGTTCATTTTTCTAAATGCCGTAATTGCTTTATTACGAGCATTAAGATTATCTATTTTAACATTAACATTATCTTGGTTTGTTTTTAAATTTTGATAGCGGATTCTGTTTTCTCTTAGTACTTGACGAACTTCATCTTCGATTTGTCCCATTCTTTCTTTAATAACATCGTCTATTTTGACTTGTAAAAGAAGGTTTGAGCCGCCTTGTAAATCAAGACCGAGATTAACGGGATGCCACCATGAAGGTAAGTTGATTTTGCTACCAAGAAAATTGGGTATGGCAAAAAATATTCCAGCTAAACAAATAACAAGAATAATGTAGATTCTGGATTTAGATAGTTTATACATTAAAATGTTCCTTTTATTTTTTTTCTGGTTTTTTTGTTGTTTTTTTAGCTTTAGGTTCAATATTTTTTTCATCAATGATATCGCGAACAGTGGCGCGGCATACAGTAATGATAATCCCTTTAGCTATTTCCACTTCCAATTCAATGTCATCAGCTTTGGTGACTATACCATAAATTCCTCCGCCGGTGATAATTTTATCACCTTTTTTTATGCTATTGAGCATAGCTTGATGTTGAGAAATTTTTTTCTGTTGCGGACGAATAAGAATAAAATAAAAAACAAGAAAGATTAGAGCCAGTTGGATAAGCGTGCTAATCATTGAAGTTTGAGGTACGGCTGTGGTTGTTTGTGCCAAAGCGTCATTGATAAACATTTTTTTCTCCTTGTAATAAATTAACTGGACACGAATATACACCATTATCTTAGGATAACAACCATAAAAAATTAAATCTTCAACAAATTTTTGTTTTTTAAGGTAAATAATTTATGGGATTAACGGCTTTTGTGCCTGCGCGAATTTCAAAATGCAGTTGTGGGCTGTTGACACCACCGGTTGTTCCAACTGCTGCAATTTTTTCGCCTCGTTTGACATATTGTCCTTTTTTTACAAATAAACGGTCGTTATGGGCATAAGCTGTAATCCAACCATCATTGTGGCGTATTAAAATTAAATTGCCAAAGCCTTTAAGTTCATTACCGGCATAAGCAACTGTACCGGCATCGGCCGCTTTAACCGCTGTGCCTCGTACGGCTTTAATATTTATACCGTCATTAGCCCTTCCTTTGCCAATTGTTCCGAATTTTGATACAATTTTTCCTTGAACCGGCCATAAAAATTTACTTTTACGTTTGGTCGAAACAACACGTTGGCTTTTGGTGTTTGAGGAGGATTTTTTATATGAGGTATTGTTGCGTTTGTTTGAGGTTTGGATGCTTTTCTTGGTGGACGTTGTTGTTGAATTGCCTTGTAGTACTATTTTTTGACCGATATTTAATGTATAAGGATAGGAAAGACCATTAATTCGTTTTAATGTTTCTATGTTAACTCCGTATTGTCTTGAAATTCCATAAAGAGTGTCTCCTCGGGAAACAATATGATAAGTGCTGATTGGAAGGCGAAGAACTTGTCCGACTTTTAAAGTATAAGGAGGTTTAAGATTATTCGCATCAATAACATCACGCAAAGGTAAACCATAACGTCGAGATATACTATATAGCGTATCTCCTCTTTCAACGATAATTGTTTCCGGAGTGCCAAATAAAGAGGCGCACCCACTAAGCCAAAACAATATTATGCCAATTAAAAATTTTCGCAATGTCGGTTCGACCTTCCTTAAACGATGTTTATTAAAATCTATTGTAATCGTGAGATGTTTAATTTTTCCTTTATGCTTAAATATAACTTGCAATTAAGGGGAAAAAAAAGTACATTGTCGTTCAAAATAAGTGCAATTTTTACTTGGAAAAGAAAATGACAGAAAGTAAAAAACTGGAAGTTATTGATGAAAGCGGCGATAAATATAAATATGGTTTCATAACCGATATTCAAAGCGAAACAGCTCCAAAGGGATTGAATCCGGATATTATCCGCTTGATTTCCGCTAAAAAGGGTGAACCTGAATGGCTGTTGGAAAGACGATTGAAAGCTTTTGAATTTTGGCAAACGATGACTGAGCCAACTTGGGCTAAACTGGTTTATGATAAAATTGATTATCAAAATTTATATTATTACTCAGCACCCAAGACCAAGACCGCTCCCAAAAGTTTGGATGAAGTCGATAAAAAAATTTTGGCAACTTATGATAAATTGGGAATCCCCTTAAAAGAGCAAGAAGTCTTGGCAGGCGTGGTCGCCGTAGATGCCGTGTTTGATAGTGTGTCGGTAGCAACGACTTACCGCGCCAAACTGGCTGAAAAAGGTGTTGTTTTTTGTTCTATTTCCGAAGCAGTTAAAGAACATCCCGAATTGGTTAAAAAATATTTAGGCTCGGTTGTGCCTTATACCGACAATTTTTTTGCCTGTCTTAATTCGGCGGTGTTTACCGATGGTTCTTTTGTTTATATTCCCAAAGGCGTGCGTTGCCCAATGGAATTATCAACTTATTTTCGTATCAACGCTAAAAATACCGGACAGTTCGAACGGACGTTGATTGTGGCAGAAGAAGGGAGTTATGTGTCTTATCTTGAAGGCTGTACAGCACCCCAAAGAGACGAAAATCAATTACATGCAGCCATCGTCGAAATTGTGGTGTTGGATAACGCCGAAGTTAAATATTCAACTGTGCAAAACTGGTATCCGGGAGATAAAAACGGTAAGGGCGGGGTTTATAATTTTGTAACCAAACGCGCGGCTTGCAGAGGAATTAATTCTAAAGTGTCATGGACACAGGTCGAAACAGGTTCGGCTGTTACATGGAAATACCCGTCCTGCGTGTTGCAGGGAGATAACTCAATCGGCGAATTTTATTCGGTGGCGTTAACCAATAATTATCAACAAGCAGATACCGGTACTAAAATGATCCATATCGGTAAAAACACAACTTCAAAAATTATCTCAAAAGGTATTTCTGCCGGATTTTCCAATCAAACCTATCGCGGTTTAGTCAAAGTCGCATCTTCTGCCGATAACGCCCGCAACTATTCGCAATGTGATAGTTTGTTGATAGGTTCAACCTGTGGTTCGCACACCGTGCCTTATGTCGAAAACAGAAGTCGAACGGCAACTTTGGAACATGAAGCAACAACATCCAAAATCAGCGATGAACAACTTTTTTATTGTCAAAGTCGTGGAATTTCCGCAGAAAACGCAGTCAGTTTAATTATTAACGGTTTTTGCAAAGAAGTTATGCAACAGCTGCCGATGGAATTTGCTATTGAGGCGGCAAAACTTATCAATATTAGTTTGGAAGGAAGTGTGGGTTGATGATAAATCCTATTCTAAAACGCGCCCTTAAAACTTGGGGCGAAAAAGCGCAAATGTTAATGGTGGTTGAAGAAATGTCAGAATTGATGAAAGAAATATTAAAAAACATCAATCGCAAAAAAAATAATATCTCTGAGATTATTGAAGAAACTGCCGATGTCGAAATTATGCTTGAACAATTAAAAGAAAATTATCAAATTGAAGAAAAAGTCGCCGCTTATAAAGCCGATAAAATAAAAGTGATAGAAAACAGATTAAACGAGTGGGATAAAATACAACCCAAAACAGAGGAAAAATAAAATGAATACCCCTTTACTCGAAATAGAAGATTTATATGCCGGTGTCGCCGGAAAAGAAATTATTAAAGGTTTTAATTTGACTATTAATGAAGGCGAGGTTCATGCAATCATGGGACCAAATGGAGCCGGAAAATCGACTTTGTCTTATCTGTTGTGTGGTAAACCAGGCTATGAGATAACTTCCGGCGTTATTAAATTCCGCGGCAAAAATTTAATGACAATGTCCGTGGAAGAAAGAGCTTGTGAAGGAATATTCCTTATTATGCAATATCCAGTCGAAATTCCAGGGGTTCCAGTTACCAGCTTCTTAAAATATGCCGTTAATGCTCAACGTAAATATCATAATCAACCTGAACTCGATACTATGGAATTTATTAAAATGCTCAGAGAAGAAGGACGAAAATTGGGAATTGATGCGGAAATGCTTAAAAGACCAGTCAATGTCGGCTTCTCCGGAGGAGAAAAAAAACGTTTGGAAACTTTGCAAATGGCTGTTTTAAAACCTCAATTAGCAATTTTGGATGAAGCCGATTCGGGACTCGATATTGACGCCTTAAAAATCGTAGCCGAAGGCGTGAATAATCTTCGGGATAATAAACGTTCGTTGTTGGTTATAACTCATTATCAACGCTTGTTAAATTATATTGTTCCCGATTTTGTTCATGTCTTTGCCGATGGCCGTATCGTTAAATCAGGCGATAAAAATCTGGCTTTAGAACTGGAAGAAAAAGGCTATGCCGAATTTGTGAAAGACAAATAAAATGTCAGGTTTAATACAAGAGGTGAAATTATTCGGTTATAATATACCGCGAATAGAAGGCTTGAGAGAAAAAGCTCGTGCGTCGTTTTGGATGCCGACAGTTAAAACCCAAGCATGGAAATATACAAAATTACATTCGTTAAAAGTTGATGATTTTGTTGTCGAACCGTCAAAGTTTTTGGAGGAAATTGAAGGCAAAGAAATTGAAGAACATTGTTGTTGCGGTGAAAATTGTCATCAACACGGTGAAAGTTGTTCTTGCGGTCATCACCACGAGGAAAGAGAAAAACATGAATGTAAATGTCGCAATAAAAAACATTTGCCGTTCGCAGCTTATGAACTGCATTTTGAAAATGGTAAATTCGTGCCGATTTATCCGGCAACACCAAGCGGAGTCGAAATTATGACTTTAATGGAAGCTTTTGCAATCGGTGAAGAAAATCATTTGCTTGGAAAATATATTGATTATGCAAAATATCCGTTTGCGGCTCTTAATACCGCTTATTTAGAAGAAGGACTTTTTATCCATATTCATAAGAGCGCGAAATTGGATAAACCTTTGGCCCTGATAAATCATACATATGGCGGACAAGAAAATTTATTGGTTAATATTCGCAATTTGATTGTTTTGGAAGATGATGCAAAAGCGGAATTGGTCGAATATTATCATTACAGTGGTGAACCAAAATCTCGTTACTTTAATAATATCGTCAACGAAATTTATTTGGGGGCGGGAGCGGAACTTGATCATTGCCGTTATCAAAACGAGGCTTATAAAGCGGTTCATTTGGCTCTTAATTCGGTCAGAATTAAAACACAAGGAATATATAACGGTTTTTGTCTGCAAAAAGGAGCGGATTTAGGGCGTTCGGAAACACAAGTCCGCTTGCTCGAAAAAAACGCCAAAGCCGAAGTTAATGCCGCTTATTTAATGAATGGTTGGGCAACTTTGGATACAACAACCGATATAGAACATTTATCACCCGAAACTTATTCTTCACAATTGATAAAAGGGGTTGTCGGCGGTGAAGCAAAAGGCGTCTTTCAAGGTAAAATTTATATTGCGCAAGATGCGCAAAAAACTGAAGGTCGTCAATTACATAAAGCTCTTCTGTTAAGCGATACGGCAGAAGTTGATGTTAAACCAGAGTTGGAAATTTTTGCCGATGATGTCAAATGTTCTCACGGAGCTGCTTGTGGAGAATTAGATCAAGAACAATTATTTTATATGCGTTCAAGAGGTATTGGCGAAAAAGACGCTAAACAAATGCTGATTAATGCCTATTTTACTGATGTTATGGCGAGAATTCATAATATCAAAATTCAAGAATGGCTGCAAAATGAAATTTAATATATATAATCAACAAAATCAAAAATTAGAAATCGCCATTGATGGACTTGAAAATGCCGCTTATGGAAAATTGGCTTTTGTTCAACATGGTTTGAGCGGTCATAAAGGTCAGATTATGGTGCGTAAACCACTACAAGCTTTTGTCGATAATGGTTTTGTCGTGGTTTCTTTTGATTCTCGTCATTCTTTTGGAGCCAGTGACGGTCGGCTTGAATTAGCAACATTAACTTCTTTTATTGAAGATTTGCATACGGTTGTCAATTGGGCAAAAAAAGAGAGTTTTTATCATGAACCATTTGCTTTAAGCGGACATTCTTTAGGTGGCGGAAGTGTTTTGAAATATGCCGCGGATTATCCGCAACAGGTTAATTTATTGGTTCCCGTATCGGCAATGGTTGGCGGTAAATATTTTATTCGTTCGCGGCTGCTCAATGAAAATGAAATCTATCAACAGTGGAAAAAAAACGGTAAAATTTATCGCGAAAATAAAAATCACCCCGAATTGAACGGTTGGCTCTCATTTGATGTGGTAAAAGATATGCTGAGGTATGATTTGGTGCGTGCAGCCGCAAAAATTAAAAGTAAAACTTTGCTTATAACCGGTGATCAAGATATCTCATCAACCCTTTATAATAATCATAAATTATATGAAAGTTTGCAATGTTCAAAACAATTGGTTATTCTAAAAACATGCGGACATTTATATGAAACAAAGCAAAATGCTCAAGATTTGTATCAAACCGTTTTTGAATGGGTAAAAGAAAATGTATGATGTTTATGAAATAAAAAAAGATTTTCCGGAATTGATGCTAAATGTCAATGGAAAAACTAATGTGTTTTTAGATACGGCGGCTTCTGCTCAAAAACCCAAAGCCGTACTTGATAAAATGATGCAATTTTATTGTACCCATTATTCTAATGTGCATCGTGGTTCTTATTATTTGTCAGAACAAGCAACAATGGATTTTGAACAGGCAAGAACTCAAGTGGCGGCTTTTATCAACGCCAAGGAAAAAGAAATTGTTTTTACCCGTTCGGCAACCGAAAGTATTAATTTGGTGGCGGCAACATGGGGAATGCAGAATTTGCATGAAAATGATGAAATTTTGCTCTCTCAAGCAGAACATCATGCAAATCTGGTGCCATGGCAAGTTGTTTGCAATAAAACCGGATGTAAACTTAAATTTTTTAAAGTAAACGATGATGGTAGTTATAATTCGGAAAGTTTTTATCGAGAATTAACTTCTAAAACCAAATTAGTAGGAATAACCGGTATGTCTAATGTTTTAGGAACCGTTTTTCCCATAAAAGAAATTACTGCCGCGGCACATCAAGTCGGTGCTTTGTGTTTGGTTGACGCCTGCCAATCAATTGTCCATCAACCAACCGATGTTAAAGATATTAATTGTGATTTTCTTGCTTTTTCCGGACATAAAGTTTATGGCCCGACAGGTATCGGTGTTTTGTATGGCAAATATGAGCATTTGGAAAAAATGCCGCCGTATCAAATGGGGGGAGATATGGTTAAAAAGGTAACCTACGAACATACGGATTTTGCCGAACCTCCGGCTCGATTCGAGGCAGGAACTCCTGCAATTGCACAAGCCGTCGGATTAGGTGAGGCTTTGTGCTATATGCAAAAATTGGGAATGAAAAATATTGCCGCTCATGAAAAAATGTTAATGAATTATGCTTTACCAAAACTCTATGATATAAAAGGTTTTAAAATGATAGGAACCGCACCAGATAAAGGAGGAGTCATTTCTTTTGACTTAGCTAATATTCATCCACAAGATATTGCTTTCATTTTGGATAAGGAAGGTGTGGCGATTCGTACCGGACATCATTGCGCTCAACCTATTGTTAATCGAATGGGATATACTTCATTAGCTCGCGCTTCATTCGGCTTATATACAACACCGGAAGATATTGATGCTTTTATTAAAGCCTTAAATAAAGTAAAAGATTTTTTTAAAAAAATGGAGATGAATAAATGAAAGAAAATAAAGACAATATGCTTGATGAAAATCAAGAAGCCGAACTGCTTCAAGCTCTGGCAGCGCAGGCACCGGTCGAAGAATATGAAGCCACTGCCGGCGAATCATTGCCAAAAGGTTCAAAATTAGCATCTAAAGAAGATATTGTTGAAGCCTTAAAAACAGTTTCTGATCCGGAAATTCCCATAAATATTTATGATATGGGATTTATCTATGATATTCGACAGATAGAAAATGGCGATATTGAAATTGATATGACATTAACCGCTCCAACTTGTCCCGTCGCCGGAATTTTACCCCAACATGCGGCAGAAGCGGTTGCAAGATTATGCGGAGTCGGCGTGGTTACAGTAAAAGTCGTCTGGGAACCAGCTTGGTCTCCTGATAAAATGAGTGATGAGGCTAAAGCAATTCTAGAAATATTCTAATTTCTCTTGATTATAAATTTTATTTGTTTAGATTTGCTTTAACGCATCAAGAAAACCTTGCAAAATATAGGCGGCAGCAGATGAATCCAATTTTTGAGAACGTTTTTTTCGTGATAAATCCGCTTCTTTAGTGAAAAAATTAGTTATTGCTAAAGAAGATAATCTTTCATCCCAAAAAGTAAGCGGTAAATGAAATTCTTTTTCTATGCGTAAAGCAAAAGCCCTTGTCTGGGATGCGGTTTGGCCTTCTTGACCATTCATTTGCAAGGGTAATCCAAAAACAATTCCCCCTATTTCTTTTTCTTCTATAATCTTATAAATAGCGGTTAAATCTTTTTGCCAGTTCTGACGATTGATAATTGTGTAAGGCGTCGCAATTGTCCTTGATATATCAGAAACAGCAACACCAAGTCTTTTACTGCCATAATCAAAACCTATAAGTGCTTTTTGATTCGGTAGTTTTAATTTAAATTCTTTTATATCCATTTTATACCCGCTAATGAAATTTTAAGAATGTTATCATATATAATCATATAAGTAAATTTAAATTCCAAGGTGTGTCATATGAAAATTTTAAGTTATATTACGGTTGTGTTCGGTTTGCTTATATCTTCAGTTCATGCCGAATTGAAAATTGATGTTAATGGGGCTATGCGCGAACCAATGCCTATTGCTTTTCCCAAAATGGCTTCAACAGATGAAACAGCTGATTATGGTGAAAAAATTCGTGAAGTTGTTATAGCAGATCTTGAACGTTCCGGTCTGTTTCGTATTATTCCGGAAGATAGTTATATTCAAGATTTTAATTCCATAGATGATATGCCGCGTTTTTCTGATTGGAAAATATTAAACGCTGCTGCTTTGGTTCAAAGTGCCGTTTCTCAAATTGATATAAATAATTTACGCGTTGAATTTCGCTTGTGGGATGTTTATAGCGAAGAACAAATGAAAGGACAATCCTTTACATCAACAAAAGATAATTGGCGCCGCGTCGCTCATGTTATTGCTGATGCCATTTATGAACGATTAACCGGTGAAAAAGGGTATTTTGATACGCGTATTGTTTATATATCTGAAAGCGGTCCGGCAACAAGACGAATAAAACGATTGGCAATCATGGATCAAGATGGTGAAAATCATAAATTCCTAACGAATGGCGCTTCAATGGCTCTAACACCCCGTTTTTCTCCCAATCTGCAAAAAATCACATATCTTTCTTATGCCGGTAGTACTCCTAAAGTTTATATGTTGGATATAGAAACCGGTGAACAAAAATTAGTCGGTGAATTTGAGGGTATGACTTTTGCTCCTGTTTTTTCTCCGGATAGCTCAAAATTATTATTGAGTTATGCCAAAGGTAGTGCAACAGATATTTATGAACTCGATTTAAAAACAGGTAAAAGTAAGCAACTTACATCCGGTACATCAATTAATACATCACCAAGTTATTCTCCGGACGGTAAACAAATCGTCTTTAATTCCGATCGCGGAGGAAATCAACAACTTTATGTGATGGATGCCGATGGTCGTAATGTCCGTCGTATCAGTTATGGTAAAGGGCGTTATGCAACACCTGTATGGTCGCCAAGAGGGGATTATATCGCGTTTACCAAAATGGCTGGCGGTTTATTTTATATAGGGGTTATGTATCCTGACGGCAGTGGTGAAAGATTAATCACAAGCGGATATTTGGTCGAAGCTCCCGTTTGGGCGCCTAATGGACGGGTATTGATGTATTTTCGTCAGGATGAAGGAAATAGTCGTCATAACGCACCGGTGCGCCTTTATACAATTGATCTGACAGGATATAATGAAAGATTAATCGTCACGCCTGCAGATGCTTCGGATCCGGCGTGGTCGCCCTTGTTGCCATAAAATAAAAAGCAGGTTTAAAAACCTGCTTTTTATTTTATTAAATTACAAAAAAAGCTCCGTTTAATAAACAGAGCTGAATTTGAAAAACTTTATTAACTATTTATCCCTGACAAGCCTTAAACTTCGGGTTCTTTTTGTTAATGACGAAAATCCGTCCTTTGCGGCGGACAATTTTACAGTCCTTGTCACGGTTTTTCTTTGTTTTTAAAGAACTATATAATTTCATAACATATTCCCCATATCAAATGTTTTGTTGCAACTTATGCTAAAATAAACCTTTTGTCAACTATATTTTTCATAAAATAATAAAGATTATTTTTGCAAAGCAAAATATTTTCCGTATAATCGGCTTATATAAATTTGTTTAAGGAGCAGGTATGAAAATAATATTAATTATTGCTTTTATTTTAGAATTGACCTTTTCCAAAGAGGTTTATGCGCAAAAAATCGGTTATATCGAAGAGGTGGAAACATTGGGATATATTGCAGGTCAAGGTATGGCTTGTGGTGCCTCTAAATTTCAGACTTTTGAAATGTTGGCACGCGCTATCTTAATTACAAAAGCTCCGACAGATCAGGTCCAGGCTAAAGGAATGTATGCATATAATAGAGCAAAAGCTGATGGTTATTATGCAAAACAAGTGGATGGATTTTTTGATTGTGATAATATAAACAGACGTTTTGATAACCAATTGATTTATCAAATAACCTTATATGCCGATGGCAGTCTTAAAATGCCGGATGGTAAATTGTTTACGCCGCGCCACCCTTATGATGCTACTTTGCTTTATAAAGATCGCAATGATAGGTCTAATGCTCAAAAAATTTATGACCGCGGTAAAAAGGTAAAAGTGGGTAAAGTAACTATACAAGATGCTTCTGTTGAAACAAAAAACACTAATCAGCCGACTGTTAATCAAAATTATAAAAAAAGTTCAACTATCGGTCATATTTCTCGTTAATATGACTATATGTTTAGGAGTAAAAAAATGGTTTCTTATCAATATGTTTTTGTTATGCAGAATTTAAGTAAAGTATTTCCGGGGGGAAAGGAGCTATTTAAAGGCATTACATTATCTTTTTTACCTGGAGCAAAAATTGGTGTTTTAGGTGTTAACGGCGCAGGTAAATCAACATTGTTAAAAATAATGGCCGGCGTGGATAAAGAATTTAATGGTGAAGCTTGGGCGGCAGATGGAATTAAAATAGGTTATTTGGAACAAGAACCTCAACTCAATCCTGCAAAAAATGTTATGGAAAATATTATGGACGGCTTAGGAGAGACTCGTGATTTATTAAAAAAATTCGAAGAAATCTCCGCCCGTTTTGCCGAACCTATGAGCGATGAAGAAATGAACGCCCTTATTGAACAACAAGCAGAATTACAAGAAAAAATAGATGCTTGTAATGGATGGGATTTCGAGAGAAATATTGAAATCGCTATGGATGCTTTGCGTTGTCCGCCAGCAGAAGCCGATGTTACTAAACTTTCCGGCGGCGAAAAACGTCGCGTGGCTTTATGCCGCTTACTTCTGCAAAAACCGGATATGTTGCTTTTAGATGAACCGACAAATCATCTTGATGCCGAATCCGTAGCTTGGCTTGAAAAACATCTGCAAAATTATACAGGTACAGTCGTTATGGTTACTCATGATCGCTATTTTCTCGATAATGTAACCGGTTGGATATTAGAAATTGATCGCGGACAGGGAATCCCTTATGAAGGAAATTATTCTTCCTGGTTGGAACAAAAACAAAAACGTCTCGCCCAAGAAGAAAAAGAAGAATCCGCTCGTCAGCGAACTTTGGCCAGTGAATTGGAATGGATTAAGAAAAACCCTAAAGCTCGTCAAGCTAAATCAAAAGCTCGTATTAACGCTTATGATGAATTGTTGCAAACAGCGGCAAAAGAAAAAATTACAACCGCAAATATCAATATTCCCATGACGGAAAGGTTGGGGGATTTGGTTATTGAAGCAGAGCATCTTACCAAAAGTTATGAAAATCGTATCTTAATAGATGATTTGTCATTTAAAATACCACGGGGCGCAATTGTCGGTATTATTGGTCCAAACGGAGCGGGAAAAACAACCCTCTTTCGTATGATTACCGGTCAGGAAAAACCCGATAATGGTATCATTCGAATCGGAGATACGGTGGATCTTGGTTATGTTGATCAAAGCCGAGATGAACTTAATCCCGATAAAAATGTTTGGGAAGAAATTTCTGATGGATTAGATATGATTACTTTAGGAAAAAAAGAATTCCCATCTCGTGCCTATGTCGGTCAATTTAATTTTAAAGGGAGCGATCAACAAAAAAAAGTAGGACAACTTTCCGGTGGCGAACGTAACCGTGTACATTTGGCAAAAATGCTTCGTAAGGGGGCAAATGTCATTTTACTCGATGAACCGACAAATGATTTGGATGTAGATACATTGCGTTCTCTTGAAGAAGGAATTATGAATTATCCGGGGTGCGTCTTGGTAACTTCTCACGATCGTTGGTTCTTGGATCGTCTGGCAACACATATTTTGGCATATGAAGGAAACGGTCATGTCGAATGGTTTGAAGGTAATTTCGAGGAATATGAAAAAGATAAAATTCGTCGATTAGGCGCAGATGCTTGTAATCCTCATGCTTTCAAATATAAACCGTTAATTCGTTAGTTGTTGATATAATAATAATCTCCCGAAATGCATATTTCGGGAGATTATTTATGCTAAAAAATAAAGATTATTTATCTTCTCCAACATATATACCAACTTCACGAGCAGCTTGAACATAATCACTCTTTGGATCTAATAAGGTCGTTCCTTCTTTAACAACTTCATCAACGTCAAAATCGTTAATCTTATTATTTTTCCAAACAACCATTCGGTTTGTTTTCCCTTCTTCCAATAACTTGACAGCACGGGCTCCAAACATTGTTGCAAGTATTCTGTCTGTCGGCGTTGGATCACCGGAACGTTGCGTGTGTCCCAATGTTGTTACTCGTGTTTGAAAATCTTTGTATCTTTTATTTATTTCTGCACTTAGATATTGCCCAATACCACCATAAACAGTTTCTCCGATTTTATTGGTTGCAGCAGACATATGTTGACCATCTTCACGTTTGACGCCTTCAGAAACAACAATTAAAGCATGATTGCGTCCGCTTGCTTTAATATTTTTTAATTTAGCAATAATCGAATCAATTTTATATGGAATTTCAGGAACCAAACAAACGTCGGCAAAACCGGCAAGCGCAGCATGTATGGCTAAATGTCCGGCATCACGACCCATAACTTCTAAAATAAGGGCGCGATTATGTGAACGGGCTGTTAATTGAAGAGAATCGAGAGCATTTGTACAAACTTGACATGCGGTGGCAAATCCTACCGAAGCATCGGTAATTGGGGTATCATTATCAATAGTTTTAGGAATACCAACCATTTTTATACCTGCCATATGGCAATAATTGCTAACAATATTCATACTTCCGTCGCCGCCAACAACAACAAGGGCGTCAAGACCCAGTTGTCTTGCGCCTTCGCCAAATTTTTGGGAAAGTGTTTCCATGGATTCTAATTTGACACCGCTGTTTAGTGAACCAAGATAGGAACCGCTAAGACGAGGCCATGGAGAATCAGAAAAATTTGTTACTGTTAAAACTTCATATTCCAAAGGACGATTTGTTAAGCCGTCTGTACCAAATTTGATTCCATAAACTTCCCAACCTTTAAGTGTTGCAGCGTTAACAACAGCGCGAATAACAGCATTTAAACCGGCACAATCTCCACCACTGGTTAAAATACCAATTCTTTTTATCTTGTTCATATAAAACTCCTCTTTTTTGAATTATTGGTTGCTTTTTTAACATAAATATGTTATATTTCAATACAAATTTTATAAAATCTCTATGCAAAAATTTTAAGGATTAACTCGATAATGGTTAAAAATGATAATTTAAACAAACTCTCAATCCGTTTGTGCGAGCTGCGGTTGGAGGAAAGGCGTGTGTGTTCAGATATCAGGCATTTGGTGTCGCGCAATTCAACGATTGATTTTGCTAAAGCCAGACAACTTAGTGATCTGCGTAATGGGGTAAAGAAAAAAATAGCTTCAATTGAATCACAAATATCTCCTAATATTATTGCTTAAGTATGTAAAATAAGTATTGCAATCCATTCTTTTGTGTGTTATGTAACAAAAAATTTTTAATATTTTGAAGTTGAAATGAGGTGATTTAAGTGGTTCAAGTTACTGTTATCGGTAATGATGTCGGACAATCTTTGAAAGTTCTTAAGAAAAAAATGCAAAGAGAGGGAATTTTCCGTGAAATGAAATTACGCCGTCATCATGAAAAAAACTCCGAGAAAAAAGCTCGCCGTCAGGCCGAAGCTATTCGACGTTCTCGTAAACAGCTGCGTAAACGCCTCGATACAGAAGGATTCTAGTCGTTAAATTTAGAAATTAAAACACCATCTCAGATGAGATGGTGTTTCTTTATGATTCGAACGTAACACTACCTGCGTAAGCAGGTAGATGTAGACATACCTGCCCAGCCGTATGGCTTGCGAAGCCTTTGGGCAGGGCGAACGTAGTTCGGAACAGGTAATACCACTTGCGTTAGCTAGTGGAAGTTTATGGGTTAAATATTCACTTGAAATAAAAATAAAGCCTTTTATTTAAATTCATCAATAAAATTTTACTTTATTCGCAAGCATATAAACCGGCACATGATTTTTTACTTGGTTTTTTGCCTTTCTTATAACAAAAATTTTTGCTATATTTATATTCCGGTGCGCAGCATTCTTTATAATAAGTTGGATTATAAGGACAGGGTAAAACAGCTACTTTATCTTTTCCGCAAGAATCTATGGTTTTGGTATATCCCGCTGAAGAGCATTTTATTTTGGGGGATGTATAAGAGTTAGATGATTTTTTATCATGTATAGTGTTTTGCGGCACATCTGTAATAAAACGAACCCCTGCCTTTGCTTCTTCGTAAAAACAAACTATTGTTAGTGTTGTTAATATTATAATCCATACTTTATTCATTGGTAATTACTCCTCTTTGTTTTTTTTATTATATACTAAATGAAAAAAAAATCAATAATTTTAAAATAATACTTGACAAAGCAAATAAAAATAGACCAAAATATAAACGCTAACCAAATTATTTTATAAATTATGGAAACTCTTCAAGAACAGTATACCATGGTAAAGTATCATAGTATGCAAGAATTTAAGAATAGGGTGAATCAAGGGAAACTGAAAAAAAAGTCGCAAATAGCTTTTCTTTTTCTTAAAGATACCGAAAAATTTCGTTATTATGTTAATTTGTTTCAACTTGATCCAGAGGTGGAAAGAAAATTAATTAAGTTAGGTCGTAAGGATTTATGTCATATTTATTTTTCTATCCATAGTTGTCACCCTTCAGTCATAGCCACATTGGTAGTCTATCCTAAAGTGTTATCAATATACGCTATGTACAATGAATTAAATAATAATTCTCAAATGAGAATGGTTCGGTGTAAAAAGGCTCAAAGCACATTAAAATACGCTCCTAAACGTGAGCTTTGCGTAGAAGCAAAAAGTTTTTTTCGTAACCATGCTCAAAAGTCCGCTGTATCAGTTTATGATCGTATTTGCGGTTAACCCTTTCTACAAAAAGCATCATATTCATATGATGCTTTTTGTGTTTGGATAAAAATTATTTTATGCAAGTTAAAGCCGCTTCCGTAAATTCCTTAATTGTTTGCGCGCTTTGTGCTAAATTCATATGTTCTTCTTGATTGAAACTCGGGTAGAGACGGCTATGTATTCCTCTTTTACCAATTACGCATGGCATGGACATACATATATCTTGGATATTTTCAATTTCATGATGAAAGGCGGAAACATTTAAAATAGTGTATGCATTACTGTCAATAGCCTGACAAATATAACACAATGCTCCGGCAATACCAAAAGTCGTTGCTCCTTTGCCATTAATAATCTTATAGGCGGCATTACGAACTTTATCATCAATTTCTTTTTTGATTTCTTGTGTTAAAGGACGATTTAGATCTTGTGCCAATTGTTCAATATGAATTGTTCCGGCAACAGCATTAGACCAGATTAAAACTTCACTATCGCCATGTTCCCCTAATACGTTTGCATGTAAAGATTTAGGCGAAACACCGAGATGATACCCTAATAATGTACGAAAGCGTGAAGTGTCAAGTACCGTGCCGCTGCCAAAAACCTTGTCCGGTGAAAAACCAGAAAGTCTAATGGCAACACTTGTCATAACATCAACAGGATTGGAAGCAATAATCAAAATCGCATTAGGAGCGTATTCTTTAATTTGCGGGATGATATCTTCAAAAATTTTGACGTTTGTTGCTAAAAGATCATTACGCGTTTGTCCCGGTTTTTGATTTGCACCGGCGGTTATAATAATCACATCGGTGTTTGTTAAATCTGAATAATTTCCGGCTTTTATTTTATTGGCATAAGCAAATGGGGTAGAGTGGGCAATATCTTCCGCTTCGGCTGCCGCACGATCAATATTCTGATCGATTAAAACAACATTGCGCGCAATTCCGCGCATCATTAAGGCAAAAGCTGCCGTACTGCCAACACCGCCGGCTCCAATAATTCCAATATTGAGCATTTTTTTCTCCTTGAGACTTAAATTATAATATATATCAAAATTGTTTTCTGTGTTTTAAAGTAGGTCTTTATAGATCTAAAAGCAAGTGTCAGAATAATAAATATCATAAGTTTTGAATTAAATTTCTCTGTTTTTTTAGATTAATAAGTAATTTTTTTTATAATTTATGCACTTTTAAAATTGAGAAAAAATATAAGAAAATCAAGGTGTATGGCTAATTTTAAACTAAAAGTGATAGCGTTTTTTGAAAATAATACTTGTCAATTAATATAAAATTGTGCTAACAAAGCAACACGGGTGGTTAAATCTTCCCTAATAATTTTATTGTTTTAATATTTTTTGAGGTTTATCAAATGACTGATACAGCTAATCGCGTTAAGAAAATTGTTGCAGAACACCTTGGCGTAGAAGAATCAAAAGTAACAGATACAGCCAGTTTTATTGATGATTTAGGCGCAGACAGCTTAGATACCGTTGAACTGGTTATGGCTTTCGAAGAAGAATTCGGTTGCGAAATTCCAGATGAAGCCGCTGAAAAAATCCTGACCGTTAAAGATGCTATTGATTATTTAAATAAAAACGCTTAATTCAATAGACAGGATGATGGTTAAACTCGCTTGACATAAAGCGAGTTTTTTCATATAAAAAAATTCTTAAAACAAAAATTTATATTTAAGGAAATTTAATGAAAAGAGTTGTTGTAACCGGAATGGGTATCCTTAGTCCTTTGGGACGTGGCGTCGATTATAACTGGGAAAATATTATTGCCGGTAAATCGGGAATCAGAAAAATAAATGATGATGTCGAACTTTATGATGTGCCGGTGAAAATCGCCGGTAAAGTCCCTATGGGAAAAGAACCACACCAATTTGATCCGGATACGGTGTTGCCTCCTAAGGAACAACGTCGTGTGGATAAATTTATTCTATTCGGTATGGCCGCTGGTATTGATGCTATGGAAGATAGCGGATGGACGCCTCAAAATGAAGAAGATCAATTCCGCGCCGGTGTCATGATGGGGTCGGGAATAGGTGGATTGCAGACAATTTATGAAAATTCTGTTATCATTAATGAAAATAAAAGTACTCATAAAGTATCACCTTTCTTTATTCCTTCTTGTTTAATTAATATGATTTCGGGTAATCTATCTATTCGCTTTGGTCTTAAAGGACCTAATCATGCTTGTGTTACCGCTTGTTCTACAGGAACACACGCTATTGGCGATGCCGCTGCCATGATTGCGCGAGGTGATGCGGATTTAATGTTGGCAGGTGGTGCCGAATCGGCTGTTAATATTCTTGGTTTGGCCGGTTTTTCTCGAATGAAAGCCATAACTTCTGATTTTAATGATTGTCCCGAAAAAGCTTCACGCCCATGGGATAAAAATCGTAGCGGTTTCGTTATGGGAGAAGGTGCAGGAGCTCTTGTTCTGGAAGAATATGAACACGCTAAAAACAGAGGTGCAAAAATTTATGCCGAACTCGTCGGTTATGGAATGAGCGGTGACGCTTATCATATTACAGCTCCTTCAGGTGATGGAGCTTATCGTGCTATGAAAATGGCCGTTAAACATGCAGCCGAACATGGCGTCAATCTTCAAGATATAGGATATATAAACGCTCATGGTACATCAACTCCGGCAGGAGATGTCGGCGAAGCTTTAGCTGTTAAACGTTTGTTTAATAATAATATGGCAAATGTTTCAATGTCGTCTACAAAATCGGCAATAGGTCATTTATTGGGGGCGGCAGGGGCTGTCGAAGCCGTATTAACAATTAAAGCTTTATGCGAACAAGTTTGTCCTCCTACTTTGAACCTTGAAAATCCGGCAGATGAAGTGGCTGATTTAGATCTGGTTCCGCTTAAAGCCAAGAAAAAAGAAATTAAAGCCGCCATGTCAAATTCTTTTGGTTTCGGTGGAACAAATTCATCAATCATTTTTAAAAAAATTAATGAATAAAAAATGTTCCGTTTCTTTTTGATATTGATAATAACAACCATATCAATAGGAATTTTGGTTTCATCTGTGTGGTTTATATATAATCAACCAGATAAACGTATTAACGAAACAACTGTTGTTATTGAAAAAGGAACAGGATCTCATCAAGTGGCTAACAAGTTAAAAGAAGCGGGTGTCGTTGCGCATCCGCTTCTATTTCG
Organism: uncultured Alphaproteobacteria bacterium; assembly: GCA_944391335.1. Classification (GTDB taxonomy): domain Bacteria; phylum Pseudomonadota; class Alphaproteobacteria; order RF32; family CAG-239; genus JAFUYI01. The sequence continues at coordinate 23,913 of CALXTF010000007.1, read as the reverse complement.
CCTTGCTGCCAGAATAACCGGTTTGGATAAAAAATTAAAAGCCGGAGAATATGTCTTTTTACCTCAAATATCTATGCGTGAGGTCTTAGATATTATAAGTAAAGGACAGGTGCATTATCGTCAGTTGACTTTGCCTGAAGGTTTGACAACAGCCCGTATGATAGAGTTAATTAATGCAGAACCTAATTTAGAGGGGAATATTACAATTGAAGTTAAAGAAGGAGAATTGTTACCCGAAACTTACAGTTTCTCTAAAGGAGAGAGCCGAAACAGCATAGTTCATCGCGCACAACAAGCAATGATAAAGACAATAGACGAGGCATGGAAATTAAATAAACAAAATGTGTTAAAAAATAAATATCAATTATTAGTGCTGGCTTCGATTATTGAAAAAGAAACTGGTGTCGCTTCTGAACGTGCGGATGTTGCCGCTGTTTTTATTAATCGGTTACGTTTGGGAATGAAATTACAAACAGATCCAACGGTTATTTATGCTATAACAAAAGGAAAAAAAGAACTCGGACGTCCTTTATATTTAAAAGATTTAAAAATTGACAGTCCTTATAATACCTATAAATATTACGGTTTACCGCCAACACCAATATGTAATCCCGGAAGAGAAGCTTTGCTAGCCGCCGCTAATCCAAGTCAGGTTGATTATCTTTATTTTGTCGTTTCCGGAGAGGGGGGGCATCGTTTTGCTCGAACACTTCAAGAGCATAACGATAATGTCTTTGCATACCGAAAATCTAAAAGAAAAAAATAATGGAATCGTGTTATACAAAGGAAAATATTAAAAGATTTCCCTTTGTATAATAAAAATCAACTTTTGATTTATTCAATTATCGGAAACAAAGGTGAACCAACCTTTATTTCATTATTTTCTGATAATATGAAAGGCTTAAAATCAGCTTTAAACGGCTGTGGTTTTATACCAAGCGAATCGAGAATTTTATAAGCTGTTTCCGGTGTTAGAGGGTACATAGCCAATCCAATTAATCTTAGGCATTCAAGAGTGGTGTAAATCACCGCGTTGAAGCGTTCTTTTTGATTAGGATCTTTTGCAAGCACCCATGGTTCGTGAGCCGCAAAATATGCGTTTACTTCTGTTCCGCTTTTGACAACATCATTTGCCAGATTATTGACGGTTTCTAAAGATATTTCTTGATGATAGATTTGAGCGAATCGGTCAGCAATATCTGTAATCAATTTTTTATCTTCATTATTTAATGAAACAGATGATGGTACTTTATTGTTAAGATTTTTTTGTACCATTTTTAAAACACGCATTTGTAAATTACCAATATTGTTGGCAAGCATTTTATAGCCTTGTTTGAGCATGGATAGACTAATCGGCGAATCGCCGCCAAGCGTCATATTATGAATAAGGTAAAAACGTAAAGCGTCAACACCGAGTAGTCGAATAACCTCAATCGGGTCAACAACATTACCAAGGGATTTTGACATTTTAACGCCGCCTTCACCAATCCAAAAACCGTGAATAAAATATCGTGAAACAGGATTTATGCCTAATGCGTGAAGCATAATCGGCCAATAAATACAATGAGGCTTGAGAATATCTTTGCCGATTAAATGAGTAGAATTAGCCCAAATGATATCAAAATCAGAATTATGTCCGTAGTTTAAGGTGGAAATGTAATTAACCAAAGCATCAAACCATATATAGGTAACATAATTAGAATCAAAAGGAAGTTCAATACCAAGCCATACTCTTGATTTTGGACGAGATATGCATAAATCTTCAAGCGGTTCTTTTAACATTCCAAGAACTTCATTTGCATATTTTGTTGGTTGTATCCAATCGGGATGTGTTTTGATATAGTCAATCAACCATTGACGATATGGTTCTAAACGAAAAAAGTAATTTTCTTCACTAATGGGTTTAGGAGCAACTTTATGGTCTGGACAACATCCGTTTTGATCAAGATCAGACGGTTTTTTAAATTGTTCACACCCTTCACAATAAAGACCTTCATAAGATTTTTTAACAATAAGGCCTTTATCATAAATATTTTGCAAAATTTCTTGGACAATCTTTTTATGTTCGGGTTTAGAAGTTCGTACGAAATAATCAAAATCAATTCCTAAATCAACAAATAAATTATGGAAATTTTCACTTTGACGGGTTAAGAATTCATCCGCATTGAGGCCGCTTGTTTCAATACTGTGTTGATTTTTCTGTCCATGTTCATCGGTGCCGGTTGTATAATAAACATCATTCCCGTTCATTTGCTCAAACTTTTTCATCACATCGCCTAAAATAGATGTATAAGCGTGTCCGATATGAGGTAATCCGTTTAAGTAATAAATAGGGGTGGTAATATATTTTTTCATTGATATTTTCTCCTTACTGGCACAATGCTTCAATTCTTGCAGCAGAGTATAACAACTTATTTCTGAAATCAACGACTTTTTTAATTAAAATCTTTTTGAAAAATACTAAAAATTAAAAAAAATACTTTTAATTTGTTTTTTTATATGTTATATGAAATCTATCCTTTCATAAAATAAATTGAAAGTGGGGCCTAAAAGCCCCGCTTTTTTGTTAAAATAAGGAGATGAAATGCTAAAAGAACACCCGTTGCAACGGCAATTGCAGCCAATTGTTGAAAATATGGATTATGAAATAGTGCGTATAATCACAATAGGTAATATGCATCCAACATTGCAGATTATGATAGAACGTAAAGATCGTAAAAATATAACGGTTGACGATTGTGCTTGTGTTAGTCGAGCCGTGTCCGCTTTTTTGGATGAAAATGATCCGATGGATGGTCGTTACACGTTGGAAATTAGTTCTCCGGGACTTGATCGGCCCTTAACCAGAATAGATCATTTTATTCGTTTTATCGGTTTTGAAGCAAAGATCGAAACACAAATAGAAATAAATAAAAGAAAACGCTTTAAAGGAAAAATTGTTCGTGTCGATAATAATGATACTATTATTATAAATATGAACGATGAAGAATATGCCATTCCTTTTGAAAATATAACTAAATCTAAACTGCTTCTAACAGATGAATTGTTGGCGGCAGCCGAAAATAATCAAGAAATAGAAGAATAAAACTAAATCATAAAAAATGAGGAAAAAATGTCAAATTCAAATATCGAAAATATGCCAAGACCAGAAATTGTACTCGTAGCCGATACTGTCGCTCGTGAAAAAAATATCGATAAAGAAGATGTTTTTGTCGCTATGGAAATAGCAATACAGAAAGCAGCTCGTTCTCGTTACGGGTTTGAACACGATATTCGCGCCAAAATAGATCGTAAAACCGGAGCAATTACTTTGGAACGTTATCGCGAAGTGGTAGACGAAATAGAAAATGATGTTACTCAATTAACGGTTAAAGAAGCACAGGCTTATAAACCCGGCGCAGTTGTCGGCGATTTTATAGTCGATTCATTGCCTCCTCTTGATTTCGGTCGTGTCGCCGCTCAAACAGGAAAACAAGTTATCGTGCAAAAAATCCGTGATGCGGAAAGAAATCGCCAATATGAGGAATATAAAGAAAAATTGGGAACAATTATTAATGGTACGGTTAAAAGAATTGAATTTGGTAATGTTATCGTCGATATAGGTAAAACAGAAGCCGTTCTTCGTCATGATGAAATTATCCCACGGGAAAAATTTAAAAACGGAGATCGTATTCGCGCCTATGTCCTTGATGTCCGCCGCGAAACTAAAGGTCCGCAAATATTCCTTTCACGCACTTGTCCGGAGTTTTTGGCAGCCTTGTTTACACAAGAAGTTCCCGAAATTTATGACGGTATTGTTAAAATTATGGGTGTTTCGCGCGATCCCGGTTCTAAAGCAAAAATATCTGTAAAAGCAGAAGATCTAACAATCGATCCCGTCGGTGCTTGCGTCGGTTTAAGAGGTATTCGCGTGCAAGCCGTTGTTAATGAATTACAAGGCGAAAAAATCGATATTATTCCATATTCGGAAGATCGCGCTCAATATATTGTCAGTGCTTTGGCTCCCGCAGAAGTAACAAAAGTGGTTATCGATGAAGAAAATAATCGTATTGAAGCAGTGGTTCCTAAAGAACAATTCTCAATTGCAATCGGACGCCGCGGTCAAAACGTAAAATTGGCTTCTCAACTGCTAAACTGCGATATTGATGTTCTAACTGAAGAACAAGAAACAGAACGTCGTTCAAATGAAAATAAAGTTCGTTCACAACGCTTTATGGAGGCTTTGGATGTTGATGAAATGATCGCTCACTTATTAATTGCCGAAGGCTTTTCAACAGTCGATGAAATATCAATGGTTCCTCTTGAAGAATTGTCTGAAATTGAAGGCTTCGATGAAGATATCGCCGTTGAATTGCAAAACCGCGCTAAGGAATATGTCGCAAAAAGAGATGCCGAATTTGCTTCAAAAAGCAAAACCTTGGGAATCGATGATACTTTAAAAACAGCAGCCGGTCTAGATCAAGATATGATTTTGGTCTTAGCGGAAAAAGGCGTTAAAACCTTAGATGATTTAGCAGATCTGGCCGCAGATGAATTAATAGAAATTGTCGGTGAAAATGCTTTGTCTCAGGCTGAAGCTAATAAAATTATAATGGCCGCTAGAGAACATTGGTTTACTACAGAAAAACAAGAAGAAGGAAATGAAGGAAAATAATTCCCAACGAACTTGTATCCTTACGGGAACAACAAAAACAGCTGATGAATTGCTGAGATTTACGCTTACACCAGATTTTCAAGTTGTTCCCGATTTTAAGAAAAAACTGCCGGGAAAGGGTTTTTATTTAATCAATTCCCGCAGTGTTCTGGAACAGGCAATCCATAAAAATATCTTTCGTAAATTCTCAAAACAAGCCAAAGTTAATGAGAATTTAGGGGATATAGTCGAAAATCTCTTGAAAAATAGGACGCTTGAGACTATAAATTTGGCAAGAAAAGCAGGTAAGTTAATTACCGGATTTGAAAAAGTAAGGGAAAACCTGCAAAAAAACAGAATCGCTTTTATTCTGGAAACAGTCGATGCTAGTGATGACGGTGCCGCTAAAATTAAAGCAGCAGCCGGAAATGTTGAAATTATACGCCTGTTTACCACAAATGAAATCGATCAAGCCTTAAATCGAACAAATACAGTGCATGCCGCACTACTAAAAGGGAAAATGGCGGAAACAGTATATAAGCAATTGAAAAAATGGCAAATTTTCAATTCCTGAAAATTATAAATGGAGAAAATTTTAGTATGACAGAAGATAATGCAAAAGAAAAATTAACATTATCAGGAAAAAAAACCCTCACACTTAAAAATATGGGGGATACGAAACCATCCGGTGATGGTAAAAAAGTGGTTCAAGTGGAAGTGCGCAAAAAAAGAGTGATTAATCCAACTGTTCCGGCAACAAAAGAAGTGAAAATCGATGAAGCAACCGCGGCAAAATTAAAATTGATCGCCGAAGCTAAAGAACATGAAGCCCGCCGTCAACAAGAAGAAGAACAAAAAGAAGCCTTGAGGCAAAAACAAAAAGAGGAAGAAGAACTCTTGCGGCAAAAAGAATTGCAACAAGAAGAAGAAAAAAAACAACGTTTAGAACAAGAAAAACGTCAAATCAATGAAGAAAAAAAACAAACCGCAGCAAAACCACAAGTTGAAGAACATGCAGTTAAAAATAAAGATCGCCGCGCAAAGGATTTTGATGATGACGACGATGAAAATGAATATTCTCGTAAAAATCGAGGAAATACCGAAAAAATAAGAACTAAAGAAGAAGTCTTTGAACAGGAAAGAAAAAAAATCACTAAACGAAGTTTCGAACCGCAAAGACGAAGCCCTAAAGTTAATATCCATTCATACGGCGGTGATGACGATGATGATGACTTCTATGGCTATGGCGCACCGCGTCGTCGTTTCAAGAAAAAACAACCTAAATCTGCGCCGGTTAATAATCAACCTCAAGAAAAAATAATTAAAGAAGTTATTATTCCTGAAGTAATTACTGTGCAAGAATTAGCTAATCGTATGGCCGAAAAAAGCGCGGAAGTGATAAAAAAATTAATGTCGCTCGGAGTTATGGCTACCATAAATCAACCGATAGATGCCGATACAGCGCAAATTGTAGTCGAAGAAATGGGCCATAAATGGAAACGTGTGGCAGATAGCGATGTGGAAATGGTTCTTAATAAAGAAGAAAGCTTACCCGAAAATATGCGTCCGCGAGCCCCCGTCGTTACCGTTATGGGACACGTCGATCATGGTAAAACATCACTTTTGGATGCTTTGCGTGAAACTAATGTTGCAGCTAAAGAAGCCGGTGGTATTACTCAACATATAGGAGCTTACCAAATTACACTTAACGATGGTCAGAAAATCACTTTTATTGATACTCCAGGACATGAAGCCTTTTCAGAAATGCGCGCTCGTGGAGCAAAAGTCACCGATATCGTCGTTCTAGTTGTCGCCGCCAATGACGGTATTATGCCGCAAACAGTAGAAGCTATTCGTCATGCCCAAGCCGCAGAAGTTCCTATTGTCGTGGCTATTAATAAAATTGATCTACCCGGTGCCGATCCCATGAAAGTAAAAACAACCCTCTTACAACATGGTATTGCCGTTGAAGAATTGGGTGGAGAATGTTTATGTGCCGAGGTTTCTGCTAAAAAAAGAATTAATATTGATAAATTGGTTGAAGCAATCCTTCTACAAGCAGAGATTCTGGATTTAAAAGCCGATCCGTCATGTAAAGCAAATGGTACGGTTATTGAAGCTAAAATGGAAAAAGGACGCGGTTCAGTAGCAACTCTCCTCGTGCAAAAGGGAACCTTGAAAGTGGGCGAAATTATTATTGCCGGTAAAGAATGGGGACATATTCGCGCAATGTTTAATGAAAATGGCCATAAAATTTTTGAAGCAGGTCCCGCAACACCGGTCGAAGTTATTGGCTTGCAAGGAACACCAGCCGCCGGTGATAACTTTAATGCCGTTGAAAGTGAAGCTCAAGCCAAAGAAATTACCAATTATCGTATTCAAAAAGAAAGAGATGCCAAATTGGTTAAAAGTGCTAAATCGGCAATGGAACAAATGTTGGATAAAATTAAATCCGGCGAATCCAAACATTTGCCGGTTATTATTAAAGCCGATGTTCAAGGTTCTGTTGAAGCTATTGAAGGTACGTTAAATAAATTATCTAATAATGAAGTTAGTGTACAAATCTTGCATTCCGCCGTTGGTCCAATTTCAGAATCAGATATCACTTTGGCAAAAGCTTCAAATGCCTTAATCATTGGTTTTAATGTTCGCGCAATCGCACAAGCTCGTGATATGGCTCGTCGTGATGGTGTGGATATTCGCTATTATTCCATAATTTACGATGTCGCCGATGATGTTAAAAAAGGTCTGGAAGGTTTGCTTTCTCCCGAAATTAAAGAAAAATTGCTTGGCTATGCCGAAATCAGAAATGTCTTTAATATTACCGGAGTTGGTAAAGTCGCCGGTTGTATGGTAACCGAAGGTTTGGTTAAACGCGGTGCTAAAGTTAGATTGCTTCGCGATAATGTGGTTATTCATGATGGAAATCTCGGTCAACTTAAACGTTTTAAAGATGATGTTAAAGAAGTTAAAGAAGGTTATGAATGTGGTATGAGTTTCGAAAATTATAATGATATTCAAGTCGGTGATTTTATTGAATGTTACGAAATAGAAACAATCGCAGCAAAATTAGCGTAATAAAATAATGTTTTAAAGTCGAAAATCTGTTTAAAACAGATTTTCGACTGTTTTTATAACAATAGGAAAGAAAAATGACAATTAAAGAACAATCTCAACGCCAACTTCGCGTCGGTCAAGAAATAAAAAAAATTATCGCAGGCGAAATTAATCAAGGAAAAGTGAGAAATTTGGAAGTTATTAACGCTTTAGTTACTGTTGTCGAGGCTCAAGTCTCTTCGGATTTAAAATATGCGGATGTTTATTTTATTACTTCTGATCCTAATACAGACGAACAAGTGTTAGAAGCTTTACAATTAGCTTCCGGTCATTTTCGTAAAGTCGTTGCGGCTAAAACAGCACTACGCTTTGTTCCTGAAATTCGTTTTCGAATAGATGAAAGTTTCGCCCAAGCCGATAAAATAGAAAAATTGTTGCATGACCCTAAAGTCTATCAGGATATTAAAAAAAATTAGCAATAATCTAAGGAAAAATATATGAAACATCGTAAAGGCGATGCTGTTAATGGTTGGTTAATTCTTGATAAACCCGCAGGAATGGGATCAACTTATATCGTTAATTTAACCCGCCGCCTGCTTAATGCTAAAAAAAATGGACATATCGGCACTTTGGATCCTTTCGCATCAGGAGTTCTCCCTATTGCCTTTGGCGAAACAACAAAATTGATAGATTTTTTGGATGATGAAACTAAAGAATATGAATTTACCATACAATGGGGAATAGCTACCGATAGTGCCGATAGTGAAGGACAAATTATAGAAACTTGTAATAAAATACCTAAAAAAGAAGAAATTTTGCAAATTATTCCTCTGTTTATAGGACAAATTAAACAAACACCACCGATATTTAGTGCTGTAAAAATTAATGGCAAACGAGCTTATGATCTGGCTCGACAAGGACAAGAAGTCATAATTGCAGAACGAACAGTAAATATTTATAAATTGGAATATTGCGGAAATCTCCCTAATAATCAAACTTCATTTAAAGTTTGTTGTTCAAAAGGAACATATATTAGAAGTCTTGGACGAGATATGGCAAAAATGCTTGGTACATGCGGTTATCTATGTCGGTTAAGACGCACACGAGCGGGAATTTTTGATGAAAAATCAGAAATTTCTCTGGAAACTTTGCAAAATATGTTGTATGTTGATGAACGTAGAAAATTTTTACTTCCGTCAGAAACCTCTCTGCGCGGCATCGCGGTTATGGCTGTTTCGGAAGTGGAAGCTGCTAAACTTTGTCATGGACAAGCTCTGTCTCCGAAAGAAAGGGAAAATTTATTCCCGCTTCAAACAATCGTAGCTGCTGTTTGTGATAAGCGTTTAGTGGCATTGGTGCGAATCGAAGAAACAAAAATTTCTCCGATCCGTGTGTTTAATTTATAATAATTAAGGAAAATAAGATGTCGATTACTAAACAAGTTAAAAATGAACTGGTTAAAACTTACGCTTTAAGTGAAGGAGATACCGGTTCTCCAGAAGTCCAAATCGCAATTTGGACAACGCGTATTAATAACCTGATTGAACATTTTAATGTTCATCGTAAGGATCTCCATTCTCGTTTGGGCTTAATGAAGATGGTCAGTAAACGCCGCCATCTCCTAGATTACTTGAAGAAAAAAGACGAGAACAGATATCAGGAAATTATTAAAAAACTTAATATTCGTCGTTAAGTCTAAAGGGTTTTGCGGAACAAAACGTTCCGCAAAACCTTTATAAAATCCTATCTTAGAAAACAGATAGGTGATGTTTAAAGATGTTAGATGTAAAGAAAGGTAGATAATATGAATAATTTAAAAGTGTCCACCCGCGAAATGAATTGGGGAGGACGAAAACTCGTTATTGAAACAGGTAAGGTGGCAAAACAAGCAACCGGTGCCGTTGTTGTTACTTATGGTGAAACTAAAGTATTGGCAACAGTATGCGCCGCTAAAGAGGTTAAAGCAGATCAAGACTTTTTCCCTTTGACGGTGAATTATCAAGAAAAATATTATGCAACAGGTAAAATACCCGGCGGCTTTATGAAAAGAGAAGGCAAACCTTCCGAACATGAGGTACTCGTCTCACGGTTAATCGATCGTCCTATTCGCCCTTTGTTCCCTGATGCTTTTAAAAATGAAGTTCAGATTATCTGTACGGCTTTATGTCATGATCAGAAAAATACTTCCGATGTCGTTTCAATGATTGCAGCATCTGCTGCTTTGGCCGTATCCGGTATTCCATTTATGGGACCTATCGGTGCCGCTAAGGTCGGCTATAAAAATGGTCAATTTATTTTAAACCCAACCATTGAAGAACAAAAAACTTCTGAATTGGAATTAACTGTCGCCGGTACCAAAGAAGGGGTGTTAATGGTCGAATCCGAAGCAAATGAACTCTCAGAGGAAACAATGCTTAATGCTGTTATGTTCGGTTTTGATAGTTTCCAACCCGTTATTGATGCAATTGTCGATTTAGCTAAAGAAGCCGGTAAAGAAGCTTGGGATGTTCCAACTTTCCCTAAAGAATTTGATGAAATGTACGATCGAATCGCTAAAAGTTTTCGTTCCCGTTATGAAGAAGCTTTTTGCGAAACAGATAAACTTAAACGCGGAACTTTAATTGGCCAACTCGATGAGGAAGTTAAAGCAGGTATCGATCCGGAAAATGAAATCGAAAATCGTTATTTGCTCGATGTTTTGGAAAAATTAAAGCATGTCGTCGTACGAGAAAAAGTCCTGACAACCGGAAAAAGAATCGACGGCAGAGATACAAAAACTGTTCGTCCTATTTGGTGCGAAGTTGATGTTTTGCCTACAGCTCATGGTTCTGCTATTTTTACCCGTGGCGAAACTCAAGCTTTAGTCGTTACAACATTGGGAACCGGTGAAGACGCTCAAATCGTAGATGGTTTGATGAATGAGTATAAAGAAGATTTTATGCTTAATTATAATTTTCCTCCTTTCTCTGTCGGTGAATGTGGTCGTATAGGAAGTCCCGGAAGACGCGAAATAGGCCATGGTAAATTAGCTTGGCGGGCCGTCCATCCCATGATGCCTAAAGATAAAGATGTTTTCCCTTATACAGTTCGCGTCGTTTCTGAAATTTTAGAATCTAACGGATCTTCTTCTATGGCAACCGTTTGTGGATCAACTTTATCCTTAATGGCTGCAGGCGTTCCAATGCAAAAACCGGTCGCAGGTATTGCTATGGGATTGATTAAAGAAGATGATGGTCGTGTCGCTATTTTAACCGATATCTTAGGTGATGAAGATCATTTAGGCGATATGGACTTCAAAGTCGCAGGTACTAAAGATGGGGTAACGGCTTTGCAGATGGATATTAAAATTACATCTATCACTAAGGAAATTATGAAAAATGCACTTGCTCAAGCTCATGAAGGACGTATCCATATCTTGGGTGAAATGGCTAAAACAATTGCTCAACCTCGTCCTCACGTCGCTGAACATGCTCCAAGAATTATCGCTCTAAAAATTCCTGTTGATAAAATTCGTGAAGTTATCGGTTCCGGTGGAAAGGTTATCCGTGAAATTACTGAAAAAACAAACTCTAAAATTGATATTAGTGATGATGGTGTTATTCGTATTGCTACGGTCAATAGTGCTGATGGACAGGCCGCTTTGGATTGGATTATGAGTATTGTTGCCGAACCTGAAGAAGGAAAAATCTACCATGGCGTTATTACCAAAATTATGGATTTTGGCGCATTTGTAAAATTCGTCGGTTCAACAGAAGGCTTGGTTCATATTTCTGAAGTTAAAAATGAAAGAATAGCTTCTGTTTCTGATTTTTATAAAGAAGGTGATTATATTTGGGTTAAATGCTTGGGTATGGATAATCGAGGCAAATATAAGCTTTCTGCTAAAAGAGTAAATCAGGAAACTGGTGAAGATTTGGAAAGTAAGTAAGCTAATGAAAAAGCCGCTCCATTAAAGAGCGGCTTTAAATTTAACTATAAAAAAACTATGTCAAAAAAAGAACCAATATCGATGCAATAAAGCATATTAACAATGTTATAATGTAAGGTGCCGTATCAAATACGTTCCTCTTCTTGATTTCTTTTTTACTAAGCGGCCTTCGGGATATAATATATCCATATACATACACTTCGTCACCTACTTGCAAAGGTTGACCGTCACAAAAGAGATCATTAACGATTATACTTCTGTTATTATCAAAGAATAATAAGTATATCAGCTCTTGTTTATACACATACCCACAATCATTACCATATGGTACGGGTATTTCTTTTTCTTCAATCTTAATAATTTTCATAATATATAAATTTAGTTTATATCCTTTTATCAAAAAATATCTTTTTTGTCAATACTAAGATAATTGCGCTTTCTAAAAAAAATGTAATTTATGGATCTTTTGATCGTAAAATTATTTTTAGACTTGCAATCATGATTTAGAAGTTATAGGCTAGCCACATTAAGTGATTAAATCTAATTCAATTATGAGGATTATATTATGAATTTATTAAAAAAGTACAGTTGGCGTTTTTTGGTAACCATACTGTTTTCATGCCTTTTGGCTCAGACGGCAAGTGCTTCGGAAATTGATTTGAAAATTCCTTTGCTGGGAATTGCCGAATATCAATTCGGAAATCTTGTTTTTACTGGCGAACAAATATTGGGTTACGGTCTAATTATTTGTGGGTTGGGAATGCTTTTCGGTTTCTACGAATTTTGTAAAATCAAAAAAATGCCCGCTCATAAATCAATGTTAAATATAGCTTCCTTAATTTATGAAACTTGTAAAACATATATGAAACAGCAAGCAGTACTTCTTGTCATTTTAGAAACTTTTATTGCTGTTTGTATCTTCTACTATTTCTTTTTCTTAAACCAAACACCTTTGCCTATGGTTATAAATATTTTACTCTGGTCTGTTTTGGGTATTCTAGGTTCTTTTTCTGTCGCTTGGTTCGGTATGCGCATTAACACATATGCTAATGCTCGTACGGCATTTGCTTCCTTAAGAGGTAAAGCTTTTCCGGTTATGAGCTTGCCCCTGCGTTCCGGAATGTCTATCGGTGTCTTGTTAATTTGCGTCGAATTGATTATGATGATTATCATTTTACTCTTTATTCCTCGCGAAAACGCAGGTGCTTGCTTTATAGGTTTTGCTATTGGCGAATCTTTGGGAGCTTCTGCTCTGCGTATTTGTGGCGGTATCTTTACTAAAATCGCCGATATCGGAGCAGACTTGATGAAAATTATCTTTAAAATAGATGAAGATGATGCCCGTAATCCCGGCGTGATAGCGGATTGTACCGGTGATAATGCCGGTGATTCTGTCGGACCAACTGCTGATGGCTTTGAAACATATGGTGTTACCGGTGTTGCTCTTATCAGCTTTATTGTGTTGGCAGCAGGTATGGGATATACACCAAATGGCGAATTATCTTTAATGGCTGATGGAATAGATATTCAAGCCCGTTTAATCGTTTGGATTTTTACAATGCGCTTGTTAATGGTCGTAACATCTGTCTTATCCTATATCATTAATAATGTGTTCTCTAAATTTCGTTTTGGTAATAAACAAGATTTTGATTTTGAAACCCCTCTAACATCTTTGGTTTGGATCTCTTCTCTCTTATCAATAGCCGCCACTTTTGGTATTTCATATATTATGATTGGTACAATGGGAGAAAATTTATGGTGGAAACTCTCTGTTATTATTAGTTGTGGAACTTTAGCCGCGGCTTTGATACCTGAGTTTACAAAAATATTTACTTCTTCAAAATCTAAACATGTGCAAGAAATAGTCGATGCCAGTCGTGAAGCCGGTGCGTCCCTGAATATAGTGTCTGGTATTGTCGCCGGTAATTTTTCCGCCTTTTGGAAAGGATTGGTTATTGTCGGTTTAATGACAATTGCTTATTTCACTTCTGTAAACGGGCTTGAAACTTATATGGTTTATCCAACAGTCTTTGCCTTTGGATTAGTCGCTTTTGGTATGCTCGGTATGGGGCCGGTTACAATTGCCGTTGACAGTTATGGTCCGGTTACAGATAATGCTCAATCTGTTTTTGAACTTTCCCAGATAGAGCAAATTAAAGGAATTAAAAAAGAAATCGAAAAAGATTATGGTTTTAATCCGGATTTTAAAATCGGTAAAGAATTATTAGAAAAAAATGATTCCGCCGGAAATACTTTTAAAGCAACGGCAAAACCTGTGCTTATTGGAACTGCCGTTATCGGAGCAACAACCATGATCTTCTCAATTATCTTACTCTTAAAATTAGAACTTAATTTGATGAACCCTATGGTATTATTCGGACTACTCTTGGGTGGTGCTGTGATCTATTGGTTCTCCGGAGCTTCAATGCAGGCTGTTTCTACGGGAGCTTATCGCGCTGTCGCTTATATCAAAAAACATATTAAACTTAATACCAAAAAAGCAGCATCTATTGAGGATTCAAAAAAAGTCGTTAAAATTTGTACAATTTATGCACAAAAAGGTATGTTTAATATCTTTATGGTTATTTTCTGCTTTACAATAGCTTTTGCTTGCTTTAATCCGGAACTCTTTGCCAGCTACCTCATTTCAATAGCCATCTTCGGTCTGTTCCAAGCCCTTTATATGGCTAATGCAGGTGGTGCGTGGGATAATGCTAAAAAAGTAGTCGAAGTTGATTTAAAAGAAAAAGGTACACCTTTGCATGATGCCGCTGTTGTCGGTGATACGGTCGGTGATCCATATAAAGATACATCTTCTGTTGCCTTAAATCCTATTATTAAATTTACAACTCTATTTGGACTCTTGGCTGTGGAAATGGCTGTCGCCGCACCACGGTGCTTGTCTCTGGGATTTGGCGTAACTTTCTTTTTAATCGGACTTATTTTCGTATGGCGTTCATTCTATCGTATGCGAATCAGTTCTGAAAAATAAAATATTCCTTAAATAATAAAATCCTCAAAATTGCTGATAATTTTGAGGATTTTATTGCATATTCAATTTATATCTTATAATATCAGCTAAAATGAAAAAATTAAATATTTACATTGTCCGTCAAATAATTATCGGATTCTTATTGGTCACTTTCTCGCTTATATCGATTTTGTGGCTCACTCAGTCTTTGCGTTTCGTCGAAATGGTCACTAATAAAGGATTGCCTATAAGCCTCTTTATTAAGATGACTTCTTGCCTTATGCCCAGACTTTTTTCTTTATTGTCTCCGATATCTTTGTTCGTTGCTGTTTTATTCGTTTATAACCGGATGCTCTCGGATCGCGAACTTGTCGTTATGCAATCAGCTGGAATCAGCCCTTGGCAAAATGCTAAACCTGCCGTTTATGTCGGTTTGCTTATGTCCTGCTTCGGCCTTTATGTAAATAATTTTGCTATTCCAAATGCCGAAAAAGCCTTCGATGAACTCGAATGGCAAGTCAAAAATGATGTGTCTCATTTAATGTTCCGTGAGGGTGAATTTACAACATTACAAAACGGCTTGACAGTCTTTATTACTGCCCACGAAAAAGATGATGCCGTTAGAGGTGTGTTGATTAATGATGAACGTAATTGGCCAAAAAAAGTAACAGTAACTGCCGAACATGGAATTATTATGTATACCGAACAAGGTCCCAGATTGATTATGATTAATGGTGTTCGACAAGAAATAGATAATCAAAGCGGTCAGTTCTCTTCTCTTTCTTTTGATCAATATTCAATAGATTTTGGTAATCCATCATCTAATAAAAAGAAAGATGATTCTGTTCGTTCTAAAACCTTATCTGAACTCCTTAATGCAGCAGATAATCCTAATCTCGAAAAATCTGAAATTAATCGTTATATATTGGAAGGACATCGACGTTTAATGAATCCTTTCTTTAATCTGACTTTGGCTCTGGTCGCCTGTACAGGATTGTTAATTGGTAATTTTAATCGTCGGGGTCAAGGTAAAATTATATCCTTTTCAATTGCGGCAATGGTTCTTATTGAAGCGTGTGATCTTGCTTTTACAAATCTTTGTGGAAAAAGTTTGTATTTTTTAATCTTGCTTTATGCTAATTTAATTCTGCCGTTTATTGTTTGTATTTATTTATTGTTGTTTTATAATCCGGCATGGTTTATTCGCCGACGCCAGATGTGGAGAGCTTGATATGTCATCTTTTTCATCAAAATGTATCCTTGTTTTAGCTCTTTGTTGTATTTTATGTCCTGTTTGGTCTTTGGCTAAAAATGAAATATCTTCCGAAAAAAAATCTTCCGAAATCCATTTTAGCGCGGATCAAGTGGAAGAAAATTCCCATACTAAAGTTATTACCGCTACGGGACATGTCGTTATTATTCGAAATGGCACAAAATTAACAGCAGATAAAATCACATATGATCGAAAAAATGATGTGATTACGGCAGATGGCAATGTTGTTGTTTCTCAACCGGATGGAACGACAGCTTATGCTCAAACCGCACAACTTGAAGATAAAATGTCAAAAGGAACGGTTCATGATGTTAAAATGCTACTCGCTGATAAAAGCAGAGTCGCTGCTCAGAGAATAAAACAATCTCCTAATAAAAATAAATATTTTTTCTATGGGGTTTATTCTCCATGCGATATTTGTGGAGAAGACCAATCTCCTCTATGGCAAATAAAAGCTCGTAAAATTACTCACGATAATCAAGCTAAAAATGTCTATTATCAAGATGCTTTTATTCAAATTAAAGATATTCCCGTTTTTTATACACCTTTTATGTCTCATCCTGATCCATCCGTTAAACGTCGTTCCGGTTTATTGCCGCCTTCAATTCGGTCGACGTCTTATCTCGGTAGTGCTATTGAAATACCTTATTTTTGGAGTATTTCCGATCATGAAGATTTATTGTTTGCACCAATTCTAAGTACAGATCAAGGATTTATTCCCGCAGGTTCTTATCGAAAAATATGGTATGATGGGGATATATCTGTTTCTGGAAGTTATATGAAAGATAAAGATACCAATGACGCACGTTATAATATTTTCTTAAAAGCTCGACAGGAAATAAATGATTTTTGGTTGGCAAGTGCAGATATTAATTATGCGTCGGATGGTTCTTATCTAAAAGATATGTCTTTACTCGGAAAAACAGAAACATGGCTGACTTCAAGAATCGCTTTCGAACGTTTCGAAAATCGCGATTATGCGGCTATTGAAGCCTATTCATATAAATTAGTTAGTTATTCCTTGCGTGAATATCACGAATCAGAATATGAAGAACGTGAATATGGAAAACCTTATATCTTACCTTTAATTACTTATGAAAATATTAGTGATACCAATCGTTATGGAGCTTATTTTAAAAATACAATCAGTACCGCTTCCGTTTATCGCGAACATGATGAAACGACAACACAACGTGCAACAATGATTAATTCATGGAACCTTCCTTATACCAGTCCTTATGGTGAAAAATATAAGTTCGTTGCTTCCGTTAAATCAGATCTTTATTATGTTGAAAATTATCTTAATGAAGATGATGATTCTTATACCGGAGCAGTTGGACGTATCTTCCCACAAGCAGGACTTGAATGGCGTTTGCCCTTTGTTAAAGCAACAGAAACTTCTCGACATATTATTGAACCAATTATTGTTGCTGTAGCAGCACCTAATGGGGGAAATAAAAATAATAAAATTCCTAATGAAGATAGTTTAAATGCGCAACTCGATGATACAAATATTTTAAATCTTGATCGTTATAACGGCTATGATCGTAATGATACCGGAAGTCGTATCAGTTATGGTCTTAATTGGAGTTCTTATGGTAATATTATAGGTCGAACTTCTATGTTTATTGCTCAAAGTTATTATTTTGATAAAAATGAAAGTTTTGCCGAAAGTTTAGGTGATGACAGTCGTTTTAGCGATTATGTCGGTCGTATTTATGCGGCTCCGACATCTTATTTGGATTTTAATTATCGTTTTCGCATTGATCGGACAAATTATGAATTGAAATTTAATGAATTGACGGCTCGTATAGGTTCTGATATCTTATCTTTTTATATAGGCTTTACGTCAATTAAAGGACGGGAAGATCATCGGGGCGACAGTGGTCTTTACTTTTTTGACGATTATAGGGAAAAAAAGGAACTCTATACTTC
Source organism: uncultured Alphaproteobacteria bacterium (assembly GCA_944391335.1). GTDB lineage: Bacteria > Pseudomonadota > Alphaproteobacteria > RF32 > CAG-239 > JAFUYI01. The sequence goes on along the minus strand of CALXTF010000007.1, from coordinate 6,116 downwards.
TGTTCAAGCCAAGATTTCCCGTAATTGGCGAATATCGGCATATAATCGTCAAGATTTAACCAAAGGTTCTTTAGGATCCTTGGAACACGGCGGTAGGCTTATTTATGAAGATGAATGTTTCGAGTTGATGTTTGATGTTCAAAAATACAATTCGAGCGACCCTGATTATGATGATAGTTATGAATATTCTATAACCTTTTTATTAAAAACTCTTGGTGGTGTTGGCTCAGATTAAAATAAAGGAGTACTTGGATGATAATAAAAATATTAACGGTTTTATGTGTTGTTTTTTCATTTTCCGCGCAAGCTCAATTTGCTCCGGGCTATGCGCCGGCGGAAAGAGCAGAAAATGCTTCATCTGTTTTTCGTTCAAATCCTCGACCGGAAGCTCGGCAGGAACCCGAACGTCCTAAAGAACCGGTTAATATTCAAAAACCAACACCTTATACAGGGGCTATTCGAATTTTAGCGTTGGTTAATGGTGATATTATAACAACAGAAGACATAAATCATCGCGTTCGCGCTTTTTGTATGACAACAGGTATTCCCTATAATCAACAAACAAAGTTGTTAATCATTAATAAAGTTATGCAAAATACAATTGATGAAAAATTGAAATTACAGGAAGCAGCGCGTAATCAAGTAGAAATTAGTGAAAAAGATATTGATATAGCAATAGATGTGTTTTGTAAAAATAATAACATCAGTCGAGAGGAACTTAACCGAAGGTTAAAAAAATTTGGCGTTAGTCAAGATGTATTTCGTGAACAATTAAAAACAGATTTAGGTTGGATAAGAGTTGTTCATCGTCAAACGGCAAATTCACCGGTAACAGAGCCGGAAATTCAAGAGGCATTGGCAATGGCTAAACGTGATATGAAAAAGCCTAAATTTATGTTGGCGGAAATTGTTATTCCCGTTAAAGATGGTAAACATATTTCCGAGTTGGTTGATAATCTTCGCCATGATCCCCGTTTTGAACTTTATGCCGCACAATTTTCTCAAAGTCCGAGTTCTTCTTCCGGAGGAAATTTGGGTTGGGTAAATGAAGGACAGTTGCCGGAGGTTCTAAATAATGAGGTTAAGAAACTTTCTGCCGGACAAATTAGTGATCCAATTTTATATAATGGTAATTATTATATTTATAGAGTTGAAAAGAAATTTAATCCGCAAGTGGAAGAAATGACATTACCTTCATCGGAAGAAGTGGAAACAATGCTGCAAAATGAGAAAAATGAACGTTTTGCGGAAGATCGTATGCAACAATTGCGCCAACGTGCCGTAATTGAATTGAAAGAATAAAATGACATTGCTTTCTCTTCGTGAAACAGTCAGACAATATGGTTTATTGGCTTCTAAAGCTTTAGGTCAAAATTTTTTACTTGATCAGAATATTACGGATAAAATTATTCGTCTGAGTTTAAAACAGCAAAATAAAGCGTCTTTTTCAGGGTGTCATGTGGCGGAAATAGGTCCTGGACCGGGAGGTTTAACCAGATCCATATTGGCAGCTAAACCATCTTCATTAACAGTTGTGGAAGCGGATGTTCGCTGTATTGCGATTATGGAAGAACTAAAAGCACAAACAGAAGATGTTGTTTTAAATATTATTAATGGTGATGCTTTAGATTTTGATTTTTCTAAAGAAATTTTACCACCAAGGCAATTAATCAGTAATTTGCCATATAATATTTCTGTTTCTTTATTGATAGGATGGCTGCATCAAATCGCAGCTTTTGAAGCTATGACTTTAATGTTTCAAAGAGAAGTAGCAATGCGTATTAATGCGCCTGTTTGTTGTAAGGATTATGGTCGTCTTTCCGTGATAGCTCAACTTACTTGCAATATTGATAAATTAATGGAATTGCCGCCTGAGTGTTTTACGCCCGCTCCGAAAATTCATTCGACAGTTTTACTGTTTAGACCTAAAGCGGAACTCCCATCAAAAGACGTTTTAACAAATATAGAAAAAATAACCACTTTTTCTTTTGGTCAAAGAAGGAAAATGCTGCGTCAAAGCCTAAAAAGTTGTCCAAGGGTTTTAGAACAATGCGAAAATATGAACATACCTTTGACAGCGAGAGCGGAAGAATTATCCCCGCAAGATTATTTAATGTTGGCACAAGCTCTTTAGCAATCAGATTTATTTGTTGCTAAAGGATGTTTAGTTTGTAAGGTTTCGATGAGTTGTTCGGAAACAATATGAGTGTAAATTTCTGTTGTGGAAATATCTTCGTGTCCAAGAAGTTTTTGCACGCTTCGTAAATCGACGTGTTTGTTTAAGAGATGAGTTGCAAAAGAGTGTCTAAGGACGTGGGGAGATATTTTTAAGGGAGAAATTCCGGCTTTAAGAGCTAAATTTTTTAAATTTTTAGAGAAATTATCCCGAGTTATATGTCCGCTAAGAGAAGTATTTGAAGGGAACAACCACGGCGAATAGCGTCCGTTTAAGTATTTTTCGCGCCATATAAGATAATTATCGATTCTGTCAAGAGCTGTTTGAGCTATTGGAACAAAACGTTCTTTAGCTCCTTTGCCCAAAACGAGCAGTTGTTTTTTAGAAAAATTTATACAATTATATGGAAGCGCAACTAATTCTGAAACACGCAATCCTGAAGCATACATAAGGGCAAACATGGCAGATAGACGTCGATAAGCAAAAACATTTTCTTGATCGGCTGTTTGCAATAATTTTTGTATTTCTTCCTGAGTTAAAAATTTAGGTAAGGACTTTTGCAACCGTGGTGTTAAAATTTCGGCGGTTGGGTTTGTTTTTATTTTCCCTTCTGAAAAAAGAAATTTATAAAATTCTTTAAGAGCTGAAATTTTTCGAGCCACGGTGCGTGATGACAATTTTTGCTGAGCTAGTTTATGTAAAAAAGCGGATATATCCTTTTCCTCAGTTAAGGAGCAATCTTTATTAAGAAAATCCAAGAATTGAGAAATATCACGGTAATAAGCTTCAATAGTATTATTTGCCGCACCTTTTTCGGCAGACATCATTTCTAAAAAATTTGTTAAAAGTTTTTCTGACATATGTAGTTTTGTTTATTTAGCGAAGGTGTTTTCAATTGGTTGTTGAACCGTTTCCGGAGTAAAAGGAATTTCTTGTGATATTGTCCATAAGATTATGGCAATGATGATGATTAAAATAATATAAAGCCATTTTTTTCCACTTTTTTGATTCATCATTTGTTCCTTTCTATAAAAAAAATATTGATAAAATGAAAACTATTTATATTATGACATTAAATATTTGAAATAAAGATTAATAAAATGGAAAAAAATAAAATAATTTTACTTGTCGGTTTAATGGGAAGCGGAAAGACGAGTGTTGGTAAGAGGTTGGCCAAACGTATAGGTTTGCCTTTTGTTGATGGAGATCAAGAAATAGAAAAAGCGGCAGGTCTTCCTTTAGTTGATGTTTTAAAATGTTTTGGTAAAGAAGAATATCGAGCCGGAGAAGAACGTGTTATGAAACGTCTTCTAAAAGGCGAACCTTGTGTATTGGCGTCAGGGGGAGGATCTTTTATACCAGAACAAATTAGGCAACTAGCTAAAGAACACGCTATTACGATATGGCTTAAAGCCGATATAGATGTCTTATATCACCGAACAGCCGGTAGACGACATCGTCCTTTTATTGAAGGTAATGATGAACATCTAAAGAATAAATTAGAAGAATATATAAAAGAAGAATATCCATATTATTCGCAAGCTGATATTGTCGTTGAAACAAAAGAAGAAGTCGTTGATAATACCGTTGATCGCGTCATTAGGGCTATTAATGATTTTCTAAATAAATAATTGTTAAAAATGTTTGTTTTTTTCCTTGCAAAAAAGAAAAAGTATGTGTAAAAAGACAACGAATGCAAAAACAGCATTTATGTTTTAACAATAATACACACGCAAGTAAAGCGGAAAGAGTTGAATTTCGCTCCGGTGCTTAATTTAAGCCAGTAAACTTGCGGAGGATTAACCGGAAAAAGGATAAAAATATGTCACTTCCTAAATTTACAATTCGCCAGATGATTGAAAATGGTGTTCATTTTGGTCACCACGCACGTCGTTGGAACCCAAAAATGGCTTCTTATATCTATGGCAAAAAAGATAATGTTCATATTATTGATTTACAACAAACTTATCCTATGCTTTATACAGCCCTAAATGCTGCACGGGAAATTGCCGCAAACGGGGGTAAGGTCTTATTTGTTGGAACAAAACGTCAGGCACAGGATATTATTAAAGAAAACGCAGAAAGATGTGGTCAATATTATGTTAATTACCGTTGGTTGGGCGGTATGTTGACAAACTGGAAAACTGTTTATAAATCTATTTCCCGCTTGGCAAAATTAAATGAAATGTTTGATTCTGGTAAAACAGAAGGTTATACCAAAAAAGAACTGTTAAATTTGCGCAAAGAACAAGAAAAATTAGATAAAGCATTAAGCGGTGTTATGAATATGGGTGGACAACCGGATTTATTGTTTGTTGTCGATATGCCTAAAGAAGATTTAGCAATTAAAGAAGCAAAAAAACTGGGAATACCGGTTATCGCTATTGCGGATACTAACGCTGATCCGACTTTAGTCGATTTCCCTGTTCCGGGTAACGATGACGCCAGCCGCGCAATACAATTTTATTGTGAATTAGTATCTTCTGCCGTTCTAGATGGTATGCAAGCAGAAATTGCAGCTCAAGGCGTTAAAGTAGATGAAATCGTTTCAGAAGCAAAACCTGCTAAGAAAAAAACATCTAAAGTCAAAGAAAGTGAAGAGAAAAAAGAAGCCGAATCATCAGAAGATAAGGCCGCTGATTAATCTTAATCAAAAAAATCTAAAAATAGGGCGGCGGTATTTTAAGATTAAAATATCGCCGTATTAATTAAAATCATAAAATTAGGGAAATACAACAATGAGCGAAATAAATGCTTCTATGGTAAAAGAATTAAGAGAAACAACCGGTGCAGGAATGCTTGATTGTAAAAAAGCTTTGGTCGAAGCTAATGGAAATATGGAACAAGCCGTTGACTGGTTGCGTAAAAAAGGTCTAGCTTCCGCCGCTAAAAAGGCAGGGCGAATCGCTGCCGAAGGCTTGGTCGCAGTCGCGGTCGAAGGGAATAAAGGTGCTGTTGTAGAAGTTAATTCTGAAACAGACTTTGTCGCAAAAAATGATATTTTTCAAGAATATGTTGAAGATGCCGCTAAAGTGGCTTTGTTGAGTGATGGCGATCTTTGCCGTATGAAAGATTTTCAATGTCCTAAAGTCAATAAAGCTTTTGCAGAGCGTTTAACGGATATGATTGCAAAAATTGGCGAAAATATGAATTTGCGCCGTGCTAAGACACTTCAAGTTAATGAAGGTGTCGTCGCCTCTTATGTACATAATGTTGCTCGCGGTAATTTGGGTAAAATAGGGGTTCTAGTTGCCTTGGAATCAAAAGCAGATAAAGATAAATTAATGGAATTAGGTAAGCATTTAGCTATGCATATAGCTGCTTCTCAGCCATTGTTTTTAAATATTGCTAATGTTGATCCGGCAGCAGTTGAACACGAAAGATCTATTTTTAGCGAACAGGCAAAAGCATCAGGTAAACCGGAAAATATTATTGAAAAAATGGTAGAAGGGCGTATTCGTAAATATTATGATGAAGTTGTTCTTGAAGAACAAGCTTATATTATGGATCCAGATAAAAAGATTAAACAAATCGTTGCAGATGAAGCCCAGAAACTTGGTGCAGATATTAAAATAAAAGATTTTGTTTGCTTTAAGTTAGGCGAAGGTATAGAGAAAAAAGAAGAAGATTTTGCAGCAGAAGTTGCGGCACAATTGAAAAAATAAAATTTCTCTAAAGTTAGAGGGGACTCTCAAATATTTGAGAGTTCCCTTTTTTGTTATAAGTTTCAGACTTTCTTTAAAAAGATAACAAGAAATATTAAATTATCTGCCTAGAAAGCGTAATTGAGACCGAGACCGAAAGTCAAGCCATCATAATCATCGCCAAAGGTGTAATTCGTCCAACCATAAGCCGATAAACTCTCCGTCAAACTATAATGTCCGCCTATCTCTATCCGACCAAAGGTGCCGTCATCAACTGCTTTAACTTTCCCTAAACC
>CALXTF010000006.1 GCA_944391335.1 uncultured Alphaproteobacteria bacterium | reverse complement strand
TCAATACTGCTTGAGGTTGAAAAGGTTTCCGGTTTTAAGATGACTTTATAATATTGAGGCGTTAAATTGCCCTCGGCGTCAGCTTGATTAATGATAAAGTTATAATCACTCTCCGTTCCTTGAGCGTATTCAAATACACTATCGGGAATGGCGGCAATATCAAAATTATATTTAACGCCGTTTAAGTCAAATATCCCATTGGCGTCTGCAATCAGTTGTCCCGCGGATGTTCCGGCTAAAATGGTTAATAAGGAAGCGTCGCTGCCTTGCGGAATAAAATAATATTTAACATTATCAATCGTGACTTCAACCGCTCCCGCGGGCAGATCCGTATCGACTTGAGTTAAGGCGTAATCGCCGCTTAAAACAGAACCTTGCGCCTTCAGCGCGTCTAACGTCGGTTCAAATACTGCCGCTGTTGCCGAGGTTGAAAATATCGTCCCCGCCAATAAAAGATAACAGATACCGTGTGATTTTATCATTGCCGTCATCCTTCTTTTGTTAAAACAACAAAACTTTTTGAAAAAGCACCATCGTTTTTCAGTTGTAAGTATTATTATATCCTATCTTATCAATTAATTCAAGAAATATCGTTAATTCTATGTTAAATATTTTTTCCTTAAAAAGACTTTACTCGCCTTTAATGTAATATTCGGTAAACTTTTGTGTTTTTACTTTACGAAAATCTGCTTATATTCTATATCTAATTTTAACTTAAAAATTTTCAAGGATATTTCTTCATGACAAACATTCATCCCTCCGCCGTTATCGAAAATGGCGCGCAAATCGCACAAAGCGCAGAAATCGGACCTTTTTGCTTTATCAGCTCTAAAGCTAAAATCGGTGAAAATGTCCGCCTCATCGCAAATGTCACCGTCCTAAACGACACAACTATCGGTGAGGGAACTATCGTCTTCCCAGGAGCCGTTCTCGGAGGAGGCCCCCAAGACCACGGTAATGAATTTAAACCGGAAGCAAAACTTATCATCGGTAAAAATAATATTATCCGCGAAAATGTCACAATGCAATGCGGTACTCCTAAAGAACATTTCACAACCGTCGTCGGCGATAACGGTATGTTTATGGTCAATAGCCATATCGCCCATGATTGCATCGTCGGTAATAATGTCATTATGACAAATAACGCCGTTATCGGCGGTCATGTCCATATCGGCGATGGAGCTATCTTGGGAGGAAATTCCGCCGTACATCAATTCTGCCACATCGGCCGTAAGGCTATGGTCGGCGGTATGACCGGCGTTGGCAGAGACGTTATCCCCTTCGGTATGGTCACAGGCGATCGCGGAAAACTCCGCGGCTTAAACCTCGTCGGTCTTAAACGAAGCGGCTTCACAAACGAGGAAATTAAATCACTTACACACGCATATATGTTCCTCTTTAAATCCAAAAATGATAACTTCGAAACTCGGTTGACAACCGCTCATGAAAAATATAAAAATAACCCGCTGATTCTCGAAATGATTAACTTTATCGATGAAGCCCTTAAAGGAAAACGTAACATCTTAACCGCTGAAGCCTAATGTCTGATAATAAAAAATTGGGTATCATCGCCGGCGGCGGCGAACTCCCGCAAAAATTAATCGAATATTGCCAAAATAACCAACGAAACTTCTTCGTTCTGGCTATCGAAGGTAATGCTAATCCTAATATTTTTAATGATAATATACCACATACTTGGATACGAATCGGACAAGCCGGAACAGGTTTTAAACGCTTCCTAGATGAAAAAGTAGAAGAAGTCGTTATGATCGGTACTATCCGCAGACCAACTCTTAAAGAACTTATCCCTGATGTCCGTACCGCCGCTTTCTTCGCTAAAATCGGACCTAAAGCTCTCGGCGATGACGGTATCCTTCGCGCACTCGTAAAGGAAATCGAAAGTGAAAATATGCACGTCATCGGTATCCACGAAGTCATTAATGATTTACTCGTCAAAAAAGGTACCCTTTCTAAAACAAAACCTAATAAAGATGACCTCATCAATATCAAACGCGGCGTAAAAGTCGCTTATGAACTCGGTAAACTCGACGTCGGACAAGCCGTCATCGTTCAACAAGGCCTCGTCCTCGCCGTCGAGGCTATCGAAGGAACCGACGAACTCATTAAACGATCCGCTCTATATAAAAGAAAAGGTAATAAACCCGTCCTCGTTAAATTACGAAAACCTCAACAGGATATGCGTATCGATTTGCCAACCATCGGTCTCAAAACTATCCAAAATGCCCTTAATTCCGGTCTAAACGGTATCGCCGTCCACGCCGAAAACACTCTCATCGTCAATCAAAATGAGGTCATTAAATTCGCTGATAAACACGGCCTGTTTGTTATTGCTATTGATCCAGGAGAATATCTTGACTAATAACCTTAAAATATACCTAATCGCAGGTGAACCTTCCGGTGATGCTCTCGGTGCCCGCTTAATGCGAGCCCTCAAAAATAAATCTAATCAAAATATCCAATTCTTCGGTATCGGCGGCGATACTATGGAAAAAGAAGGCCTCAATTCCTTATTCGATATATCAGAATTGGCCGTTATGGGACTGGCCGAAGTTCTCCCTAGTATCCCTAAAATCTTAAAAAGAATTAATCAAACCGTTAATGATATTATCCAAATTAAACCAGATATCCTAATCTCTATCGATAGTTGGAGCTTCGCTAGCCGTATTCAGAAAAAAATCCGATATAAAAAACTTAATATCCCTCAAGTCCATTATGTCGCACCTCAGGTCTGGGCTTGGAAAAAAAAACGCGCTAAAACTATGCATAACTATATAGATCATCTCTTAACTTTGTTCCCTCACGAACCTAAATATTTTACACCCTACGGATTAAAAACAACTTTCGTCGGACACCCAGTCATCGAAAGCCCTATCTCTATCGCCAATAAACAAAGTTTCCGAACAAAATATAATATCAATAATCAACAAAAAATTATATCTATCCTTCCAGGATCACGACATAACGAAGTCTCTCATCTCCTGCCTATATTCCTTAATGCCGCTCAAATACTAAAAAATCAAAACCCCGATGCCGTCTTCGTTATTCCCGCCGTAAAAACCGTCGCTCAACGTATCAAAAATATAACCTTTAATAACCCCCTCAATCCTATTATCATCGAAAATGAATTCGATAGACTGTGCGCTATGGCTGCTTCAAATGCCGCTATGGCCGCTTCCGGAACCGTCACTCTTGAATTGGCTATCGCTAACGTCCCACATATTATTGCTTATAAAGTCGCTCCGCTTACCGCTTTCCTCGCTAAACGACTCCTTAATATCCAATTCGTTAATTTATCTAATATCCTCATCGGTCGCGAAATCGTTCCCGAACTCCTTCAAGAACGATGCACTCCTAATAATATCGCACTTTATATCAATAACTTCTTAAATCAGGATAATCTCTACAAAATTCAACAACAGGGATTCTCTAAAGTCCAAAAAATCCTAGGTCTTAATCAACAAAAACCTAGCGAAAATGCCGCCGATGTCATCTTAAATATAATCAACGACCGTAAACAAAATCCTCCCTTCATCGACGCCAAAAAGTCTTCGTAAATACTACTAAAATCGTCAATATCTCTAACCGACCAAGCAACATAACTATGCTTAAACAATCTTTGGCTATATTCGTCATCCATGCGTAATTGCCATCCGGCCCTATCGAACCAACAACTCCAGGACCAGAATTGGTTATGCAGGCTACTACCGCACTAAACGATGTCGCCATGTCAAGACCTAAAAAACTCAATAACAATGTAAAAATAAATATTACCGCAAAAAATAATATAACAAATACCAAAACCGATGATACCGCTGTCGATGATATCGTATATTGTTTAACCTTTACCGGTACAACTCGATTAAAATCAACCGCCGTCGATAATGACTGTTTCAAATATGCCCAAACAACTTGCCAACGAAATATCTTTATCGAACCAGAGGTCGAACCTGTACATCCTCCTGTTAGAGCAAAAACAATAAATAAAGCTTGAAAAAAATTACCCCACAATAAATAATTTATTGATGTTAAACCCGTGCTGCTGACTATTGAAATTATATTAAAAGAACTGTAACGCAACGCTGTCCAAAAGTTATCGTATGTCCCTGAAAAAACTAATATCAATGAACAACTCATAATATAAAAGACTAATATCCTTAAAAAACTAACAACTTGTTCCGTTCGTAACGACTGACGAAATTTATTCTGAAGCAATACGATATAAAATGTCATCGGAAAAGAACATAAAACCATAAATAACGATATTACAATTTCTATATACACATTATTATAAAATAATATCGATTTGTTCTTGGTCGAAAAACCCGCCGTCGCCGTCGTCGACATGGCATGATTAATCGCATCAAACCAATCCATCCCTGCTAAATATAAACTTACGGTACATAAACCACATAAAAAAAAGTAAACCAAAAATATCCTCTTGGCTATATAATGAAATTTCGGCATAAACTTATCATTAATATCCGAATTCTCTCGTTGAAACATTTGCATCCCGCCTATACCTAAAAAAGGCAATAACGCTACCGCAAACATAACTATTCCTATTCCACCCATCGCCGCTAACATCGAACGCCACAACAATATCGCCCGCGGTTGCGATTCTATGTCATCTAAAATCGTCGCTCCTGTCGTCGATAAACCTGATACCGTTTCAAATATCGCATCATGAAAATTATCCGTACTCCCGTACAACATAAATGGTATTGCCCCTAATAAAGAAATAATTACCCAACTGCTCGTCGTTAATAAATATCCTTGACGAACACTTATATTATCTACCGATGCTCTGTTCGATAAATATAATGATAAACCTATAAATAGGCAAAATAACGCCGAACTTAAAAATGGCGACCAAGAAGCAGATGTTATATAAATATCATAACCGGCAACAAATAACATTGCCATTCCTAATATGCTTATAAAATAGCCATTGATCATTAAAACAAGTTGCCACATCTTCTCTACTCTTAACTATCTATTGTAGAACAACTTTATCTGAAAAACCTCGGTCAACTAATACCTGATTAATGCTAATATCATCAACATAACATTCTGCTGTCGCTATGTTATCTGCTGTATATGCTATAATTTTACACAAAATTTCTAATCCGGATAATGAATCTTGTAAAAATGACGTTGCTTTCGCTCCTCTGACTGTATCAGGATTAGAGTATATTCCATAAAGAAATAGATAAATGCCTCCAACTTCAAGTTCATTGGCGTTATATACTTTTACTGTTCCAGATATTTCTTCCGGCTCATCAAGATAACGCAAAACATTATCTTCTGTTTCCTTTATAATTGCTGTTTCATTTGTAGTTAAATGTTGAACCGTTTCATTAACAATATCTGCCGATTTATCTTCTAAAGGCTTCGTCTCCTCCTCTATATAGGCCAAAGGGCTGGGAAGCGTAACAATATTATCGGATTCTTTTGCCAAAATATCTACTTTTTGCGGTTCGGAACTTGAGGCCGCTGAAAACATTTGACGCCGTATTTCTCTATAATCCGGTTTAACATCAACTAATTTATCTATACCTTGCCTATGGTCTGAAGATTTTATGGGTAATTTATTAATTATATTAGTAATCTCTCCGCTAACCCTGCTTAAATCCGCTCCTTTTATTCGTTCTATTTTATTTAAATACCATAAATGAACTTCTGTAATCTTTACTCCTTTATACATCGGAACCCCATATAACGCTCCGATAAATAAGAATACAAATCCTAATAAATAAAGCGGCTTTCGAAAAGGATATGTTATAAACATTACCACTTTATGACATATTGCTCCTAAACCACTCGGAGATGTTATATCATCATCTTTTTTTCTTGTTCTAAAAAACATTTTTTTTACCTTCTTTATGTTTAATATTTAGCTTAATGCGAAACAAATATTTTTCAAGTATAAAAATTTTCATAAACATCCGCTTTTAATTATAAAATCCGGTAATTCACTTAATGAAGATGCCCCTGCCGCTCCTTTATGCCCTCCGCCTCCATAACGAGACGCTATTTTAGATACGTCTATATCTTTTTTCGATGAATAAAATGAAAGATTCCAACGCCGTTTTTTATTCATATAAAAATTTATCATTACATCATAATCTTTAATATTATCTAATGAATTAAAAAAAGAGGATCGACCTTGCGCCATATTTGAGCATATACATCTCAGACCATCAATCTCCGCTTCAAAAGCCATACTCCGCACCAAATGATGATTGCGAGAATTTATCCAATCCAATATCCTTTTGCCTTCTGAAATCATTTTATCTATATCAAGTCGATTGTTTAATAATTCTTCCCATATAGATGATGACGGAAAATTTTGACCATAGGACTGCATGGCATATTCAAAAGGTTCTACTCTTGCATCTTGTAAATTAAAAATATCGTATCGTCCTAACAAATCTAAACCTACCGGTATACTTTCTTGAGGATAGTAATATTTCCAAGTAAGTACACAAGCTGCTGTTCCTATTTGGCGAAGACCTTTTATGGCATTATAACCTTCTAATATCTTTTTATCATATTCTTCAATAACCGAGGCGTGATGATCTATCCATGTTAAATCAACTTTTTTATTTAATTCAAACATATATTCCATTGGTAAACAAAAATCACAAATAATAACTTTATCATGATTTTGTATTTTTTGATAGGGTATTTCCATATCGTGATTTAATCCTATCAGTTCAATTTGAGGATATATACGTTTAACAATTGCTCCTGAAGCTTTTCCGTCATGATCGGCAATATGATAAATACATAACATATCTTTTCTCCTTAAAAGCAATAACTCATACCATCATAAGCGGGTTCAACATAATGGGGGGTTATTTGATTTATTTGATCATAATCACATTCTATTGCCATATGATTAATGATAACGTGTTGTGGTTTTATTTGGTCAATATCCGATATAATTTCTTTTAACGAGGCATGATATTTGCTTCCTTCCGGTGTCGTTAATGGAACAATCATTAATTTTACCGGTTGATGGATATAACTAAAAGCTTGTTCTTCAATTGCGCGATAATCGGAAATATATACTATTTCTCCATCATTAAACAAATACCCTGTGGTCGGCATATTATGTCCGAGTAATTGAATTGGGGTAATTTTAAGGTTTCTTATGAAAAATGACTGATATGGTTTTATAATATTTGCAACTAAACTGGGACGTGTAATAACATTATTCATATGCTCTTTCGAAACTAAAAGGTAAGGAAAGCGGCTATTAATAACTTCTGTCGTTTCGGCTGAAGCATAAAAATTTATACTGGATAATTCCGCTCGATTAATTTCTCTTAATTCATCTATTCCATGTAAATGGTCGGCATGAGCGTGCGTATAAATAATACTGTCTATGTGTTGGATATTTGATGTTAAAAGTTGTTCGCGCAAATCTGGTGATGTATCGACTAAAATTCTTATATTTTCATATTCTATGCAAACACTTGTTCGAAGCCGGCGATTTTTGGGATTATCAGGATTACAATTTCCCCAACCTCCAGCTATAGAAGGAACTCCCGGTGCGGCACCACTACCTAAAATAGTTATTTTATACATTAAAAATCATATCTCCCTTTATCACTGGCTTTACGAAACAAATGGTAAAAATTCTCAGATGTCGCTTTAGCTATTTCCTCAAATGAAATGTTTTTTATTTGCGCTAATTTTTCCGCTACATAACGAACATTAGCCGGTTCATTACGATGACCTCGATGTGGTACTGGAGCTAAAAACGGAGAATCTGTTTCTATTAATAATTTTTCAAGAGGCGTATTGGCAAAAATTTCTCTTAACTCTCCGCTTTTATTAAATGTTATCATACCGGAAGCTGAAATATAAAACCCTATGGAAAGGGCAAACTCCGCTAATTTCAAACTTCCCGAAAAGCAGTGTATTTCACCTAAAAAAGGTTTCTTTTGATAATATTGAGAAAGTATATCTATCATATCATCATCTGCGTCTCTGGTATGAATAATCAATGGCAAACCTGTTGCTTGAGCTGCTTTTATATGTTCTATAAAAACCTGACGTTGGTTTTCTTTACTACTATAATCGTAATAATAATCTAGTCCACATTCTCCGATACCAACGATTTTTTTATGTATACTTTTTTCTATTATTTCTTGAGAGGTTATTGTCTTAAATTCATCCGCATTATGAGGGTGAACGCCAACTGCCGTATATATAAAAGGATATTTTTCCGATAATTGTAATTGAGCATCAAGTGTGTTGATGCAATTACCGGCATTAAGAGCTGCCGTAACGCCATTTTCTTTCATATTGGCAATAACATCATCCATATCTTCTTCAAAATCATTATAATCTAAATGGCAATGACTGTCGACAAGCATTTTTTCCTCTCCTACATAACTTTACATAAGTTATTGATAATATTAATTAAGGTTTCTTTTTTATCCATATTTAAACTTTCTGTCTGACGCAAAATTTTTACGGTATTTTCCCAAGCATAAACTGTTTCTTCTATTCTGGGGGAAGACAGAATATTATCCGAATAAAATTTTAATATTAATTCCACGGCTAAAGTAAAACGATCTTCATTAGCACAAGCATTATCCACCCATTCCAATATATCGCTTATTTTGGGTGAAACATTAGATTTAACCAATTGACATAAATCTTGATATAATTCCACAGCTCCGCAATCCGCATAATTTAGAGCTTTACCTATACTGCCTGATGAAATAGAGGTAATTGTTTTGACTTTTTGTTCATCTATCTCGGGACGATAACGACGTATAAGACTTGATACAACATTATCGGCTAAAGGTTTTAGCATAAGTTTGGCACAACGAGATCGGATCGTGGGTAATAATTGTTCCGGATGATGGCTTATAAGAAGTAAAATACTTTTAATCGGCGGTTCTTCTAAAATCTTTAATATGGCATTAGCCGAAGCCATATTCATATCATCAATACTATCTATAATAACCACACGCCAACCATCATTTGATGATTTTTTCGCTAAAAACTCATGAACTGTCCGTACATCATCAATTCGAATAAAAGTTGATTTCTTTAAATTTTTAAGTTCACTTTCATCAATTGAAGAACCTTCTTTGAGAGCTTTTATGATTTTTTTGCGATCTGTATCAATATAATCTCGCTGGATAACCTTAAAATCGGGATGCGCTCCGGCCGATATTAAATTATTTACAGGACTTAACGGAGAAGTGGCTAATGTTTTTGCTTCTTTTTTTGTATCACTTTCGGATAATAAAAATCGTGCGAAACGATATGCTAATGTTGCTTTGCCTATTCCTTTCACCCCGCATATCAACCATGAATTATGTAATTTATGGGCATTATACGCGTTTAGAAGAATTTTTTCTGCTTCTTCTTGTCCTAAAAGAATTGTATTATTTTGTGGTGTATTTTGTTCGCCAACGGCCATTATTTATTTATCAACCTTTCTTTTACGGTTTTTATAATATCTTGATGTAATTCTTCTATACTTTTCTGTGCGTCTAAAACAACATAACGTGAAGAAGTTTGAGCGATTTCCAAAAAACCGCTGCGTAAATTTCTATGAAAATTCAATTCTTTATTTTCAAAACGAACTTCTTTTGCTGCCATAATTTTATTTCGTTGAATAGACCGTGATAAACCAACTATAGGATTTATATCCAAGATAATAGTCAAATCCGGACAGAAATCGCCAACAACAATTGTATAAAGTTGTTTAAGGATTTCTTTTGATATTTTCTTATTATATCCATAATATTGATAAGCTAATGTCGAATCTGCAAAACGATCACTTAAGACCCATGTCCCTTGAGCAAGAGCGGGAAGAATTTTCTGCTGCATATGAAGTCGTCTATCTGCATAATAGAGAAGTGCTTCTGCTATGGGATCAAGTTTATCCACATCACCGGAGCAAAGAATTTTTCTTAACTCTATTCCGACTTCTGTTCCTCCCGGTTCTTTTGTTAATAAAACATTTATTCCCTGCGCTTGCAAATAATCACCTAGATATTTCAATTGCGTTGTTTTACCGCAACCTTCTCCCCCTTCAAAAGTGATAAAACGACCTTGAGGCATTTATTCTGCTCCAAATAAGATATATTTAATATTACTTAAAATTCTTCCCCAAAAACCAAGTTTGTGTACACTATGATCTGCGTATAGCGGAATAATTTTAACTTCTTCTTCGGGAATTTGAATGTGCAATTCACCAAGTTTTTGACCTTGCTCTATAGGTGCTTTCACCGGTTTTTCATAAACTGCCGTTATTTTAACATCTCGTGCTTTATTGCGGGCTATGGTCATTATCACATTATTATTAACGACCAAATCTATATTTTTTTCAACTCCCATATACACCGGAACTGAAACAATTCTTTGATATTGTTTAAATAAGGTATAATTATCAAACTCACGGAAACCCCAATTCATCAATTTTTCGGCTTCTTCCGAACGTTCCTTATTGCTTTTTAGTCCTGTCATAACCCCTATCAAGCGTCTATTATCTCGTTTTACTGATGCTGCAAGACAATGACCCGCTTCTTCGGTATGCCCTGTTTTTAAACCATCGGCATCCGGCATTGTATATAAAAGCGGATTACGGTTACCTTGTAAAATATTATTATAGGTAAAATTTTTCTGTGAAAATATAGGATAATATTCCGGAAAATCGCGGATGATTGCTTGCGCCAATTTAGCTAAATCTTCAACCGACATCCGATGATCGGGATGAGGTAATCCTGTTGAATTAACAAAATGCGAATTTTTTAATCCAAGTTCTTTTGCTTTTTCATTCATTAAATCAACAAAATTTTCTTCTGAACCACTAATATTTTCTGCGGCAACAATACAAGCATCATTTCCCGATTGAACAATTATTCCTTTAATTAAGTTTTCCACTGTAACTTTATCACCAACGGGGAGAAACATGGTTGAGCTTCCACTAGCCGCTCCACCTGTCTTCCATGCATTTTCACTTACAGTAAAAACATCTTCTAACGATAAAGAACCATCTTTTATTTTACTAAAAATAACATAGATTGTCATTAATTTGCTCATTGAAGCCGGCGGAACAGGAACAAAAGCATTTTCTGTATAAAGATATTCGCCTGTATCATAATCCATCAATATCGCATTTTTTGCTTTTGTTTCCAAGGAACTTGCCGGAAAAGCAATATTTATTATCAACAAAGTTGTTAATAAGAATTTTAAATAGATTTTCATTTTTCTTCCTTTAATTTTCTATAACGTGGGCGGCGGGAATGCCGTAATTTCTAATTTTTGCTTGCATAACGACTGCTTCTTCATGATGTTGATATGGACCTATTCGCACGCGATAAAACAGACGATTTCCGACTTTAGCTTTTTGAATATGGGTTTGACCAAATTCTGCCAATCTGGCAGCCAACCGAGTTGCTGTTTGGTAATCCGAAAAAGCTCCGACTTGAACATAATAACCATCTGCCAGAGATGTCGTTATTTTATCATCTGATGTTATATATGATGATGACATTACCGGACTGATTGAAGGCGCGGCGGCCAAATTATCTGCATTTTCTCCTATTTCGGTACGCATTATTGCTGTTGTGGGAGCTGATGAGACTTCTTCAATTTCTCCTTCTCCCGTTAGCGCGGCCTTTAAATTTTTACTTTCTTTTTCCATAATTTCGACGCGCACTTTAGCTGTTCCTTTATCCATAAAGCCAAGAAGTTGAGCTACTTTTTTAGAAACATCTATAATACGATTACGAGCGTAAGGTCCTCGATCATTAACACGAACAATTAAAGAACGTCCATTTTCTAAATTAGTAATACGAACGATTGATGGAAGCGGCAAGGTACGATGCGCTGCCGTTAAGGCGTGCATATCGTATTTTTCGCCATTCGCCGTACGTTTTGCATGAAAATCGGGACCATACCATGAAGCAATACCGACTTCCGAATAAGTATAATCTTCTTTAGGATAGTACCAACGTCCAAGAATTTTATAAGGAGTACCTATTTTATAGGTACCTCCTTGACTTTTAATGGCCGATGCTTGTTTCACCGGTGGATCTGTTACGACTGGTGATGCTGTTTCACAACTATTGAGAAAAATTATAGTAAAAAGGCAGCAAAGCAGTATTTTCAGCCTGTTTAAGTTCATTTTTATCCCTCAATCAAAAATTATTTTATAATTTTATATCATTTTTTTTTACTCGTAAAGCCATATTTCATTTTTTCTATCGTTCTTTTTTTATGCCGGCTATATTACGATAATAAGCCAATGTATTTTCCATATCTTCGATATTAACAGGAAGTTTATGACGCCAATTAGGATATTTATCTCTATCTGTACCAGGAACATTTTGTTGTTGATCCACTTGGAAAATATCTTCGGGTTGAATCAAAAAGATTTTAGCATTACTTCTTGCTATATATCGATGTACCGCTTCTTCCAGACCTTCAGGATATCCTTCACCGAACAGATAATCTCCGCGACGTCTGTTATCTTCTGGCCAAACTTGATTTTCATCCATTGCTTTTAATAATTTCCATCTATCCGCTTCTCTTTTATGATAATTATTATACATATCATCATCCGAAGTAATGATATTTAATTTTCGCGATAAAGCGATATCATATCCATACCACCACATTTTAAGCGGCGGCATATCATGTGTACCGACTGACGCAATGACATTTTCGGGATATTGATAAGGGGATTTGAATTCTCCCCAACCGGCATCCCAACGTTCACCCCATAATATACTCATCGACATAATGTTTTGCGACGCTATTTTAGTTAAAAATCCTTCCGGAACATTACCGATACTTTCTCCAATAATTAAGCATTGATTTAAGTGGCTTTCGATAGCGACAATATTTAACATATCATCAAAATTATATAATAAATATGTTCCTTCTTCTCCTTCTTTTTCCGGAATAATAAAAAGACGCATCAAACTCATTACATGATCAAGTCTTAAAGCTCCTGCTCCTTTGGCCGCCGTTCGAATAATTTTTATAAACGGTTCATATCCTCTTGCTTTTAATTCAAAAGGATTAAAAGCACCAAGATTCCATTTCTGCCCGTTAGGGAAAAAAGCATCCGGAGGAGAACCTGAGCCGCTTTCTTGAAGAAACAATTTTTCATCGCTCCATGTTTCCGCGCTGTCTCGATCAACACCAACCGGTAAATCACGATATATCCCTATTTGTAAACCGAGGCTGCGCACATGATCAGATACTCGTTTAAGCTGCCTAGACGCTTCAAACTGTAAAAATTTAAAAAATTCCAATTTTTCAATATGTTCTTGACTGTATTTTTTTACCGCTAAAGAATAAGAATGGCGGTATTGTTTTTCCCATGCTCGCCAACCTCCCCAATGATCTTGCCATTGATCTTCATATAATGCTTGAAATACAGCCAAATTCTCTAAATCACTCCCCTGCTCCATACAAAATTTTTCAAATTCTTCCACTCTATCCATATCTTTTTTCATTCGTTGATAAAGTTTTTGCAAAACCTTAATTTTAAGCGAATAGACTTGTTCATAATCTATCATTTCGGCTGCATTTAAATCAGCAATCTTTGCTTGTATTTGATAACGATCTTCTGCTTGAAATTCGGGAACTTGTTCTACATCTATATATATCGGATTTAAAAACAGCCGGCTAATTGACATATACGGACTAGCCTCTTGAGGGAAACAGTGATTAAGAACATTAACCGGATTAACCCCTATGATATCTGCTCCGCTTCGATGGCATATATCCACAAAATTATATAAATCCGTAAAATCTCCTATACCCCAATTGCGTCGACTGCGTAATGAATATAGTTGTACGGCATATCCCCACAAACGTTTTTTTTCTATTATTGCAGGACAATAACATTTTTGGGGAGCCACGGCTAATATTGTCTGCCATTTTCCTGAAGAAGTTGAAACTTCCGTATCATAATACCCTATATCTAATTTTGAAGTTATTTCTATTTGAACTTTTCCATATTCTTTTCGAGCAATTTTGCAGTGTTCTTCCATTGTTGTAACTATATAGGAAACTTCTACTTTTTCTCCATTTTGTTTACTTTTTAAAACAACGCGGAAATCACCTTCTAAATCCGAAAAAGGCAAAACGGCATCAAAAATTTGATGATCTTGTTTAAAAATATATATAGGTTCTAATACATATTGCCAACGGCGTTTTTCCAATTTTCGCAAACTTTTATCGACATCTGTCGGTGTATCGGCCTTAAAACCTAAAATACCCGCAAAAAAACGTATTGTATTATCGCTAACATGATGATATTGTTGTATTAGGTTAGAATCTGCATAATATGTTAGAATACCTAATTTCTTTGCCAGTTCTTCTAATTTTTCATCCATATCCTACCTCCTGTTTTTGATTTCAAATAATATAACGCTCCACGCCGGTACTATTATATTTTTTCCTGAAATTACTTTTTGTTGATGGGAAAATTGATCAGATGAATCTAAAAGCAATTTCCATTCTGTGTCTTTTCCTAATGGCGGCAATTTCCATTTTATTTCTGCGTCATTTGCATTAAATATACACAAAATAAATTTATCTTCATAATGAATACTATATGAAAGAGCTTTACGATTGCCGTCATACCAATTAGAATCCATAAATTCTCGACCTTGTTCTGTATACCATGTTAAATCTTTAATATTTTCTATTCCATATTTACCGGTAAAAAAGTGCTTTTTATCAAAGACTTTTAACTTTCGACGAAGTTTAATAACACGACTGACATATTCAATAAATTCTTGTTCCTTTTTATTAATACTTTCCCATACCAACCAAGTTAATACATTATCTTGACAATATGGATTATTATTTCCAAATTGAGTATGTAAAAACTCATCTCCTGCCACTATCATGGGTGTTCCAAATGATAACAGCAATGTTGTCATAATAGCACGCGCGCGAAGATAGCGATTAGTTAAAACATCTTCATCATAACTTTCCCCTTCTTCACCGGAATTCCAACTCCAATTGGCGTTACTTCCGTCACGGTTATCTTCACCGTTAGCCTGATTGTGCTTATTATTGTAACTTACCAAATCATAAAGACTAAATCCATCATGTGCTGTTATAAAATTGATACTGCTTGATATATCTCGGTTATGATAATTAAATATATCGCTGGAACCAGAAATACGACTGGCAAATTCTGCTGTTTGATATTGATCTCCTTTCCAAAAACGACGAACGACATCTCGATAACGATCATTCCATTCTCCCCAACCGGCAGGAAAGGCTCCCAATTGATACCCGCCATCACCTATATCCCATGGTTCAGCTATTAACTTAACTTTTTTTAAGACCGGATCTTGACGAACCGCATATAAAAACCCACTTTCTACACTAAAATTATTTTTCCGACGGCAAAGTGTCGAAGCTAAATCAAAACGAAAACCATCAACATGCATTTGTTCTACAAAATATCTTAATGAATCCATAATTAATTGTAAAACGTAAGGATTTTCCGCGTTAAATGAAGCGCCACAACCCGTACTGTCATAATAATACCGTTTATTTTCCTTATTCAATACATAATACGAGGCATTATCTATTCCGCGATAACATAATGTCGGTCCCATCTGATTGCCTTCTGCCGTGTGATTATAAACCACATCAAGTATCACTTCTAATCCATTTTGGTGAAATCTTTTCACCATTTCCTTAAATTCATTAATATCATTATCAACAAGATAAGATTGTTCAAGAGCAAAAAAACTACAACTTTCATATCCCCAATAATTGTTATGCGAAAATCCTTTTTTATATCGGTTCCCTAAAAATGCATGAACAGGAAGCAACTCAACTGCTGTTATGCCCAATTTATGCAAATATCCTATAATTGAAGGCATGGAAAGTCCCATAAACGTACCGCGATAATGATCCGGTATTTGTGGATGTAATTTGGTATAACCACGAACATGAGTTTCATAAATGATGCTTTGATTAAAATCATAATCGGGATTTTTATCATCTTCCCAATTATATGCATCATCAACGACAACGGATTTAGGCACATAAGGCGCGCTATCTAATTCACTAAATGAAAGATCTTTATCCGGACTATCTGGATTATATCCGAAAATAGCTTTATGCCATATTAAACGACCAACGAGTTTTTTCCCATAAGGATCAAACAAGAGTTTATTAGGATTAAAGCGATGTCCTTCTTCAGGTTTATATGGACCATAAACGCGATAACCATATATTTGTCCAACTTTTATTCCTGATATATAAATATGCCAAATATTATTATCATGATTTTTAATTTCAATACGCGATACTTCTTCTGTTCCATTCTTATTAAACAGACATAACTCAACTTTAGTTGCGTGAGCTGAAAAAAGAGCAAAATTAACACCTTCTCCATCATAATAGGAACCTAAAGGATAAGTTTTTCCTGGTTTTATGGTTATATTATTGCTCATTTATCATCTCCTTTAGATTTTATCGCATAGGTTTTATGACAATAGTTGATAAAGCCGGCAGATCTAATTGTATTGAATATCCTTTTCCATTCCAGTCTTGATGTTGCGCGTAGCGTATGCCGTCATTTTTAACACCGCTTCCCCAGTAATTTTTATCATCACTATTGAAAATTTCCTGATACCCGCAATCTTCCGGAACGCCTATTCGATAATTTTTACGAACGACAGGTGTAAAATTGCATATAACAATCAAATAATCACCGGGAATTTTACCCTTACGAATATAGGAAATAACGCTATCCGCGGCATTTGCGTGATCCAACCATTCAAAACCGTGATAATCAAAATCAATTTCATACAACGGAGGATTTCCTTTATACATCAAATTCAAATCACGAACGCAATTTTGCATACCTTTATACATTGGATATTGCAATAAATGCCAACGCAAACTTTCATCACAATTCCACTCCCAATCCTGTCCGAATTCACATCCCATAAACAATAATTTTTTTCCCGGATGTGTGTACATAAAGCCGTAATAAGCGCGCAAATTAGCAAATTTTTGCCATTCATCTCCTGGCATTTTACAAAGCATGGAACCTTTACCATGAACAACTTCATCATGAGAAATCGGCAATATAAAATTTTCGTTAAAAGCATAGAGTAAACCAAAAGTCAGCATTCCATGATGATATTGGCGGTATATAGGATCTTTACTGATATATTGTAAGGTATCATTCATCCAACCCATATTCCATTTATAACCAAAACCTAACCCGCCCATTGAAGTTGGACGTGAAACCATAGGCCATGCTGTTGACTCTTCGGCGCAAGTGCATACACCTCGATTTAACCCGTAAACTAACTCATTCATTCGGCGCAAAAAGGCTATTGCTTCTAAATTTTCATTACCACCGTATATATTAGGTATCCATTCTCCGGGATTGCGTGAATAATCCAGATAGAGCATCGAAGCCACAGCATCAACGCGCAATCCGTCAATATGATATTCCTTTAACCAATAAAGAGCATTAGAACATAAATAATTAAAAACTTCCGTTCGTCCATAATTATATATTTTAGTACCCCAATCTTTATGTTCTCCTTTTCTGGGATCGGCGTGTTCATATAAATGTGTTCCGTCAAATTCACACAATCCATGTCCGTCTTTAGGGAAATGCGCGGGAACCCAATCCATAATAACGCTTATTCCGGCTTGATGAAATTTATCTATTAAATAGCGTAAGTCGTCCGGTGTTCCAAAACGGCTTGTGGGAGCGAACATTCCCACAACTTGATAACCCCATGATTCATCTAAGGGATGTTCGGCTAAAGGGAGAAATTCAACATGTGTAAATCCCATATTCATAACATATGGAACCAAGGTATCTGCTAATTCTCTATATGTCAGATATTCTTCACCGTTTTCACCTTTACGCCGCCATGATCCGGCGTGGACTTCATAAATTGACATTGGACCATCTAAACGATTGTGTTTATCGGGGTTTATCATCCATTCTTCATCATGCCATTGATAATGATTTAAATCATAAACAATAGATGCATTATTGGGTCTTTTTTCGGCATAGAAACCAACAGGATCGGATTTAGTTAAGATATAATCTTGTTGTGTTTTTATTTCATACTTATAAACTTCACCCTCCCCTAATCCGGGAATAAAAATATCCCATACGCCACAAGTCGGATATTTTCTCATAACGCATGCACGACCGTCCCAATTATTAAAATTGCCTACAACCGAAACACGTTTGGCATTTGGTGCCCAAACAGCAAAACTGACACCTTTAACACCATCTTGAACACAAACATGGGCACCGAGTTTTTTATACATTTCCAAGTGATTGCCTTCGCCCAACAAATATACATCGATATCTCCTAACGTTGGTTGAAAACGATAAGTATCATCTGCTTCATATATTTCACCGCGATCATTTTCAATTCTAAAATAATAAGAAAAATTTTCTTTGACACCGAGATTAATTTGGAAAAATCCTCTCTTATCAATTTTGCTCATCATACCATATTGTTTTCCGTCACGACCAATGACTTCTATTGATTTTGCATGTGGTCGAAAAGCGCGAATAAATACATTTTTACTTCCTTTATCTCTATGAATACCCAATACGGAAAAGACATTTCCGTGATTACCTTCGACAATGGCGTTTATTTCAGCATCTGACAATAAATTTTCCATAAAATAACCTCTAAAATTTGTATTTTAAAATGAATTTCTTTCTCTTTTATCTATAATTTCTTATCTAGTAAATTGCAAGTAAATTACAGCACAAATACATTTCTATTTCGTTAAAAAACATCTTATTCGTTTAATTATTGATTTTCTTTAATAATAGTTATTGACTGATAAAATTTTGTATGTATATTAAATTATGTGTAAACCAAACTTTTTTATTTGGAGTAAGTGATGGTAAATTATAATGAAAACGCAATTAAAGAAGCTGCTTACTATATTTGGCAAAACGCCGGATGCCCTCAAGGACAAGATGAAAAATTTTGGATGATGGCAATTGAACAACTAAATGGTTGCAAATGTTGCTCAAAATCTTCCTCTAAGTCTTCCTCAAAATCTACTTGCGCAAAAAAAGCAGCTCCTAAAAAAACTACCAAAAAGTAATTTTTTTATAAAATTTGCAAATAAAAACCTCCTGTACAGGAGGTTTTTATTTTTCTTTTTATGACAATTTTGCTTAATCTCTTATAAAAAACAATGTTCCTTTCTAACCTTTCATGGATGAATTAAATTTTTTTAGCCATAACAATCCAACCCCATACTTCTTTCTCTCCTTCATTCCTTAATTTTATACGGTTTATTTTTTCTATCATAAAACCTCTTTTTTCTAATCCTTCTTCAACATATTTTCGATTATGAAGAAAACGACCGGAAAGATGTAAAAAATAATCTTCGTTATTATATGAATTTTCACTTATACTAAACAGCACTCGCCCTTCGGGCTTTAGGGATTCATATAATAAAACGAAAACGCCTCCTAACTCACCAAAATATGTAAAGACATCTGCCGCATTAATTAAATCATAGCTATTTTGGTGTTCGGACAAGAACTTACATAAATCTTGGTTATAAAGATGATTATATATTTTTTTACTTTTGGCTATCGCAAGCATTTTCTCTGATATATCAACACCGTCTAATCCTTTAAATTTAGCGTATTTTTTTAAATAAACACCACATAATCCGGTCCCACAACCAACATCTAATATCTTCATCTTTTTTAATTTGACATTTTGCGACAATACCTCTAACGCCATCTCCATTTGACTGGGAACCGCATAATCTAAATCGCCTAAAACTTCTTCAAAATCATCGGCAAACGCGTTAAAAATATTCTGCACATAACCATTACTGATTTGACTGACGTGGTCAACGTTAAGCATAGCCGAAGACATATGCTTGGCTATTGGATTTTCCGGATACTCTTCCTGCCAACGACGAACATATGATAAAACATCTGCTGTTGGACTTTCTACGGCTATTTCATATAATAAATAACCAAAATTTATTTGTTGATCATTATTTCCTTTAGAAAGAACAACGGCACGCCAACCCATTTCCAATGCTTGATCATATTGTTTCTTTTGTTGAAAAACTTGTGAAAGCATATTACATAACCAAAAATCTTCAGGATGCTGTTTATAAAGAGAAGCTAACAAGACTATAGCTTCATCGTAAAAGCCTTTTTCCATACATATATTGGCTAATAGATTTTTAATTTCAGCCGAATCAGGATAAGATTGTATTGCTCGTTTTGCATAAAAATAGGCTGTCGTATAATCTTTACGTTCCATATATATGGTAATTGTGTTAATTAATGCCGTATAATAATCACGTGTGACATCCAAAGCTTGCAAATAAAATTTTAAGGCTTTCTCATTATTTTTTTTAGTATAATACAAATTACCCATAACAGATAAGGCCGCCGTATTTTTAGAATTCAACTTCAAGGCTTTAGCCGCATATTTTTTAGCTTGTGCGTAATTTTGCATTTCATAATAAATAATAGATAAATTGGCTGCTGAAATATCTGATTTTTTATTTATTTTCAAAGCTCTTTGATAATATTCGACAGCTTCTTCTTTTTGTTGTAATCCATCATAACAATTAGCTATGCATATCAACAAATCCTCACGTTTGGGATATATTGTCAAAAGCTGCAAAAAAGTACGCAATGCCGCTGCATAGTTTTTTTCCTGATAATAAACTGTTGCTTTTTTCTCTATATCTTTCAATTGCTCCTCCAACAGGAAACTTTTTATTTATTAAATATCAAATTTTAGTAAAAAAACTATTGACGATATATAAAATATACGTTATTTATTCTTTTCATCAACGGGGGTATGGCGGAATTGGTAGACGCGCTAGACTCAAAATCTTGTTCTCTCTGAGAGTGTCAGTTCAAGTCTGACTACCCCTACCAATCAAAAGTCTTGCAAATCAATATGTTGCAAGGCTTTTATTTATATTCCTTATACATCATACGCACTTTTTCTTTTATTTTTTTAGCCGGCAATAACTTACATAAAGCATCAAGCGCTTTATAAAAAAATTTATACATATAATCTTTATAACTTTTCTTAACTTGATATGCTTTTAACAATTTATTCATATTCGGACGATATTTGCAATAATCAAGAAAATTTTCATCCGTTTCATCTGTTTGACATTCAAAACAACTTACATAATCTATGTTATCTGCAAGTTCTTTCTTAATATATCCATCACCGCTTCCATCTAGTGAAACACATAACAAATGAATATTCTTATGCGGAAAAATTTTTAAAAGATGATGATAGGCTGATATAATTTCTTTTTCTAAAATTTTTTCTTTAAAAAATAAAGGAACATGAACATAAAAAAATAAAATATTTTGTTTCTCGTTTACGGTTTGATATATACGTTCTATTCGACGATTGTATTTTTCTTTTACAAGTTCATATTCTTCATCAAAGGTATTTTCACTTTTAAAATCATGAACAAACAACAAATTTGTTCGCGCATTTATATAGCCTATATTTTTTCGATTATCACATTCTTGTTTTCTTTGTAAGTCCTCTTTATTAAAAAAATCTCTAAAATGATTTTCTAAAAAATCAACGGCTGATGTTATATGGGTCGGTTTTATCCAATCTAAAGGAAAAGACCGACTTCTCTTTTTATTTTCTCTTAAAGCTTGAGCTGCGACACAAGAACAACCAATAGGGATAATGGTATCATATTTAATATTTTTCTTCATCTTTATTCAACCAAAATATATTACAATCTATACTAAAGAATAGGTATAATATATATTTTAGAATTATTAAAGAGATTTATGATATATAATACAAATATTTATGAAACAAACCATGTTAATTGTATAATCCATCAACAATTTCGCTTAAAGGGACAAGACGAATTCCTCGACTTTTTAATGTGGGCAGCCAAACCTTTAACGCTTTAAAAGTTTGTTCCTTAGGGTGGCCTATTGCCACGGCATAACCTTTTTTTCGAGCAATTATTTCTGTTTTTTGCAACTGCCTGATAATATAATCAAATTTATCCTCATTATCTAAAAACACATTTCGCGACACATAACGCACATTATTTTTTTTAGCGGCTTCTTGGGCTACAGAATGAGCTGTTGTTTTAGAGTCAAGAAAAAATAAATTCTTTTGCGCTAATTTTTGCATAACAACATTCATTCTTTTATCATCTTCGGTAAAGCGGCTTCCCATATGATTATTCACACCGCATAATGCATCAAATTTATCCAACATTTGCTCTAGTTGTGTTTCAACATCTTCCATAGACATACTTGTTGTCAGAACATCCGGAGAAACATTTATACTTGCTTTAGGTTCCATTGGTAAATGAGCCATAATTTCATGTCCTGCTTCTTTAGCTTTATAAATCTGAGTTTTCAAGTTTGTGGCATAGGTGAGAAAAGAAGATGTTAAAGGATATTCCAATGAACTAATTTGAGCTGTTCTTTTGTGACTAACGCCCATATCATCAACAACGATGGCGATCACGGGTTTTTTGCCGAAATAAGGAGGTTTACGACTTAAGTCTATTTTTATACCGTTGATTTTAGGATGTGATATAGATGTTGATTGTGGTTCAATAATATTTTCCGGTAATTTTTCTTCATAAAAATTATAGATTAATTCCGCCGGTAAATCCGTTTCGTTAATGTAGTCGACTTTTTTTTCCCAACTTTGAATCGGCTCCATAGGCATATCATCTGTTCCTTGATATATAAGATTTTCTATTTGAAACAGATTTTCTTTATTCAATTCATCTTGAGATAGAGCTTTTTGTAAATATTCATTTTCAGACACATTTAGAGAATTTTCTTCTTTATTTTGTATAGGAAGAGGCGTATAGATTTTCACCTCTTCCTCTTCACAAGCATCACTATCGTGAACAATCGGCCATACCAACAAAAAAAGCAGCAATACGCTATTAATAACCAATAATAAACGACGTTTAAAACTTGATATAATTAATGAAGTTTTTTTAGTATATTTAGATTTCATCGTCTATTTATTACGCAAAGTCGGAAAAGCTATAACATCACGAATAGTATCTGCTCCGGTTAAAAGAATCGCCAAGCGGTCTATTCCCATTCCCATTCCCCCTGTTGGTGGTAAAGCGTGTTCGAGAGCATTAATAAAATCCTCATCCAGCATCTGTGCTTCATCATCACCGGCCTCCCGTTGAAGAGCTTGAATATCAAAACGTTCCCTTTGTTCCAGAGGATTTGAAAGTTCAGAATAAGCACAACCTAATTCCATTCCACACGCATAAGCATCAAAATGTTCAACCAAGCGGGGATTAGAGCGATGTGTTTTAGCCAAAGGAGAAACATCACGCGGCATATCCATCACTAAAATAGGTTGAACAAGGTTGGACTCAACTTTTTCATCAAAAA
Organism: uncultured Alphaproteobacteria bacterium; assembly: GCA_944391335.1. Lineage (GTDB taxonomy): Bacteria > Pseudomonadota > Alphaproteobacteria > RF32 > CAG-239 > JAFUYI01. The sequence goes on along the minus strand of CALXTF010000006.1, from coordinate 48,241 downwards.
CCAATTGAACGACTTTTCCCCAATTTGAACAATCAGAAGCATCCACTCCTATGGATTTTGCCATTTCTTGAGCTTCTTCGACTGTTTGCGCTTCCATTAAATCAATACCTGTGTATTCCTTAATCAAATCGACAATTGATTTACGTTCGAAAGGTTTGGAAACATCAATTTCTACACCATTATATGTAAATGAAGGTTTTCCCAAGACTTGTTCACAGACATAACGTATTAAATCAGGTATCAAATTAGCCATATCGTTATAATCAGCATAAGCCTGATATGCCTCTAATCCTGTAAATTCCGGATTATGTTTTTTATCCACACCTTCATTACGGAAATTACGACCTATTTCAAATACTTTATCTAAACCGCCGACGACTAGTCTTTTTAGATAAAGTTCCGGTGCAATGCGTAAATACAAATCCATATCCAGAGCATTATGATGTGTTGTAAATGGTTTAGCATTTGCTCCGCCCATAATCGGATGGAGCATTGGTGTTTCGACTTCCAAGAACCCGTGATTTTCAAAATAACGGCGGATAGCCGATGTAATTTGACAACGTTTTTTAAAAATTTCTCGACTATCGTCATTCATAATAAAATCAATGTATCTTTGACGGTATCTGGCTTCAATATCGGTTAATCCATGAAACTTTTCCGGCAACGGTTGTAAGGATTTGCCAATAATATCAAAACTTTCTGCGGCAACAGATAATTCACCTCTTGGCGTACGACGCACAAATCCTGTGATTCCGACTAAATCACCAACATCTAAACATTTTAAAAGTTCTAACGCATCTTCATTTAGATGATTTTTATGACAAAAAACTTGTATCTTTCCGCTTATATCTTTCAAATCTATAAACATACCATTATTGCGTACCGCCATTGCTCGACCTGCAACAGTTACTCTATCTTCTGTATTTTCTCCTGCGGGAAGATCTTTATATTTTTCCTGTAAATCTTGTGCAAAGGCATTAGGCTTAAAACAATAAGGATATGGATTATAACCTTTTTGCACTAAATTGTTATATTTTACCAAACGTGATTCTCTGTGAATATTATTTTCTGCCATGATTATTTCCTATTTTTCAAAATTACATTTTTGATTATAAAATAAAACTATTTACAGTTTTTAACCTATTATTTACTTGACGTCAACAAAGAACTAAAGTAGAACATATATTATAAATCTCTTTTCAATTAAGGTCATGCTCTATGTTAACACCTAAACAATATAAACTTTTAATGTTTATTGATAATTCAATCAAAGAAAACGGTTGCTGCCCTTCTTTTGAAGAAATGAAACAGGCTGTCGGCATTAAATCAAAATCAGGTATCCATTCCCTTATTGAAGAATTAATCGAACGCGACTTTATTAAAAAACTTCCTCATAAGGCTCGCGCACTTGAAGTTCTCAGACTACCTCGTTTTAAACCTAAAGATATTATTGAGGAAGAAAAAAAAATTAAATCAGCTTTACATGATGCCGCCTTGAAAATACCTCTTTGTGGAAAAATCGCTGCCGGTACTCCCATAGAAGCTATTTGTCATGAAAATGAATATATCACTATACCATATGAAATGGCAGCTTCCGGCAATTATTACGCCCTGACGGTAGAAGGCGAATCGATGATTGAAGCCGGAATTCTTAATAACGATATCGCCCTTATTCGTAAAGCCGATACCGCCGAAAATGGACAAATCGTCGTCGCCTTAATTGACAATGCCGAAGCCACTCTTAAAGTATGGCAGAAAAATAAAGATGAAATTTGCCTATTGCCGCGAAATAAATCCTATGAAATTAGAAAATTTCATCCCTCAAGAGTTAAAGTACAAGGTATTTTAAGCGGTATTATAAGAAAATATATTTAACTCACTTTTTTAGATTGACAAAATATTTTATTTTTTGTATATTATAGCTAATGCCACAAGTTTGTTCAAGGAGAAAAATAATGGCCGAAAATCCAACTGAAACAACAGAAAATAAATATCCTTCTTTTAATCTCGATTTTCAGAGATATACTAATATCAGAATGTTTTCTGTAGATGAAGTTCGTGAATTGCTAAGTAAACGCATTCCTAACAACAATACAACAATTGATGATAATACACAAAATAACAGCGAAGATAAAGCCGAAGCTATTCGCAAATATAAAGAAAATGTTATCCGTGAAGCGGCTATGAAAAATATGGAACTTTTCGAAAAAGATCCGGAACTCTACACAAATTTGTTTTCTTTAAAAGAAGCCGCTAAAGGTGAGACTTTTGTTCTTAATGAAGGAACAGACAAAGAACGAACCATAGATAAAGCTCACGCACAAATCAACGAAGATAAAGATGGATCCTTGTTTTTGGCTATTGAATCCTTGCAACCAACAAATATGTCATTTAAAATTTATAATGGTAAATTAGTCTTTGATCCCACAGGTATGAGTCCGGAACAATTAAAAGATATGTTGGCCTGGCTTGATCGAAGAGGTCTTATTTCTCTCGTTAATTTAGATGCGCTAAAACTCGAAAACGCAGATCAAAAAACCGAAGAAATGTTTAATCTTCTTAAAAGTGAAACAGAAACTGAGCTAAATCAAAAAGAAGATTTCTATACAACTCAAGAAGAAGACGATTCTCAAACAGTTGATAACTCTTCAGAGATGCTAAATAACCAACCTGCTTCTCAACAATCTTTAAATCAACAAACGGCCACACCTGCGCCTCAACCACAGGAAAATAAAACAGCATCTGCGCCTCAACCGCAGGAAAATAACACATCCTCCGATTCTTATGATAAAGCCATAAAATCTATCACTAAATGGATGAATAAAAATAAATCTAAAGATTTAAGCTATTTTACGCGTTTTGTGAACGGATATGAAGTATTCACCATCTTTCCAACCGATAATCCAAACAATATGAAAGATGATGGTGCAATTGATAAAAAAGGAAATTTAACCTTAAAAAATGAATGTAAAATTTATGTTAAAAGACATAAAAACGGGAAATTGGAAATTTCATTTTCCACCCCCCACGACAAACCTTTAAATGATTCTCATGCCGATATCATTATTAACGCATATAAAGATGCAGGGATACGTCGTATAAAATTTGGAACTTTAACAGATGCAAATGAAGGTGTTATGCGCGCAGCTTGCGCTCGTGAATTAATTTTACCAATCGGGTTAAAATTAAGTCAGGTTAAATTTGATAAAATGATAGATGCCGCCGAAGCTAAACAAGGTAAAAACAACCCTAAAGTAACGGAATACAGATACAATCTTGCTCTTGAATTTGCCAGCCAATTAAAACAAAAAGGTATCAACTGGCAAGACCCAAATAATAAAAATAATACAGATTGCCGTTGTATTCGTAGCGCTATCGGTGCGTATAATATTTCTCCTTTCCGTGATTGGTGGGAGGACTTTGGACTTCGCGGCGAATATGAAAATATCATTAAAAACAATATCTCCGGTGCCAACCATGCAAACGGTGCGGCGGCAACCATCGGCGCAGCGGAGGCTATCGCTAAGCTTTATAATGTTTACAACGAAGCTCTAAACAGTAACGGCAATCAAGCTATACCATCTCATATGCAAGGAACAGTCGGATTTATCGTTTCTGACTATTGTCAAACCTTAACAAATGAGGAAAAAACACAAATCAGAAGTATGATTAATGGCGTTGAAGACGCATCTATTCGTAATTTACCTCCTGAAATAGCTAAAAATATATATCATGTTTTACAAAAATCAGAAGAAAAAACAGCAAAAACAAATATTGAAGAAGAATTTACACGACTGGTAAATAATGAATTTTATAAAGGAAATGCCGAAAGAGATGCGGTGTCTACTTTCTTAAATGATGCCATTGTTCATGCAAATAATGTTGCCGAAGATTTAAAAGATTATGGTTTACCTCCTATCTTAATTAGCCGAATTGGTAATCCAAAGCATGATTTTACTGAAATAAAACGAAACTTAAGTCGTTCAAAAAATTTACAAAATATGAAAAATCTTGCTCAGCAACAACGATAGAATACCTTAAAAAGCAACCGACATAAAAATGTCGGTTGTTTTCTATCATTTATCTATCTAAGCGTTTAATACCGTTGGCAGAAACAGGAAAGTTTGTAACAGTCATAGAAACTAATGTTTATTGAGATATATTTACTTCAAGATGATATTTCGGATTATATTCTTTAACATTTTCTATATTGCCGTTTTTAAAATAAGCCTCAAGAATTAAAGAACCGTCTTCTTCATAGAGAGCATAGTATCCATTAGGAATATTTTGTTTATATTTAATTTGAATATAAACTTTACCATTAGGATAATACTGACGAGAAATACCATTAAGTTTTCCCTGTTCATATGTCTGCGTTAATATTATTTTACCCAAATTATCATATTGCTTACGCACACCATCTTTTTGTCCCTTCACATAATTATTTTCTTCCACTAAAATTCCTTTATCATTAAACAATAAAAAAGAACCTTCCGGCAATCCATGACGCCAATGACTAACTTCTTTCACTTTGTTATTTTGATAAAGAACGTGTAAACCATCTGGTAAACCATTTTTATAATAACCTATATTAACAAAATGATCTCCTTTTTCCAAAACACGTCCACTAAAGGGGCGTTTTTCTTTATCAACCAATCTCTCTTTGTAAATTAAGAAATTACGACCATCTGCCGCAGGTAAATATTGATAAAAATAGTAGCGATTTAAATAAAAAATTATGGATAAAAACAATATTCCGATAAATATAAAGACATTAACGACATATATTTTATTGTATATTTTCACTTAAAAATATTCCCTGTAAAAATAAATTTTGATCCAATTATGCTATTTACCCGACGTATTTACGGCAGTTTGCATTTAGTATTATTTAAAAAGCATAAAACCTTGCATTTTATTATTATGCAAGGTTTTATGTTGATATTTATAAACCGACAATTCTTGCCAAGGCTTCTTCAACTTTTGCTTTATTTTCCAATGCTTCAGTTTGGCGGCGTCTTTCCTCGGCGACAACGGCTGCCGGAGCTTTTTCAACAAAGTTCGGGTTGGAAAGTTTACGCTCATAGCTTGCTAAATTTTGTTCTAACCCGACAAGTTCTTTTTGCAATCTTTCTCTTTCGGCGGCAAAATCCACCACTCCTTTGAGCGGAATTAACAAACTTGCTTCACGGAAAACGCTTTGAATCATATCGGAAGTTACTTCTCCGTCATAAGCCGTGATTTCTTCTAAACGGGCCAAAGAACAAATAATGGTTTTAAAGCGCTCAACCTGTGCAAGGGTAGCTTTGTTTACACTTTTTAAGTAAACTTTGAGTCTGGCACCGGCCGGTAAATCCATTTCGGCACGAAGAGAACGAATATTGCTGATCAAATCAATAACACTATCAATTTCGCTGATAGCTTTTTCGTCATAGCTTTCGTTTTGCGGCCAAGGCGCGTTTATCAAATGTTGGCTATGCGTCCCGATGTTTTTCCACAACTCACTGGTGATAAAAGGCATAAAAGGATGTAAAATAATCAAAATTCTATTCAGCACCCAAGCAAAAGTTGCTCTGGTTTCGGCTTTTTCTTCCTCGTTTTCACCATATAAAATCGGCTTAATCATCTCAATATACCAATCGCAGAATGATCCCCAAACAAATTGATAAACTGTATTGGCAGAATCCGAAAAACGGAAATTATTCAAATTTTCAGTCAGCTCTTTGCTTATAGCCTTAACTTTAGCAATAATCCAACGGTTAAGCGGATGTTGGACTTGTGTTTCATCAAAACCTTCAACAGACAGACATTCGTTCATTTCTCCGAAACGAGCCGAATTCCATAGTTTTGTTGCAAAATTGCGATAACCTTGGATACGAGCTTCGGAAACGTTGATATCGCGTCCTTGAGTTTCCATTGCAGCCATAAAGAAACGCAATGCATCTGCTCCATATTTTTCAATCAATTCCATCGGATCAACCGTGTTACCTTTGGACTTTGACATTTTGCGTCCCTGTTCGTCACGAACAAGTCCATGAATATAGACTTTTTTGAATGGAGCTTTTTTCATAATGTACATACTCATCATCATCATACGAGCAACCCAGAAGAAAATAATATCAAAACCGGTAACCAAAACCGAAGTCGGGTAGAAAGTATCTAGATATTCACTTTTATCCGGCCAGCCTAAAGTCGAAAACGCCCATAATCCTGAGGAGAACCAAGTATCCAAAACATCGGTTTCTCTGGTTAATTCAACCTTTTTACCATAGTGTTTGTCGGCTGCGGCTTGAGCTTCTTCTTCATTTTCTTCGCAAAAAATTTCGCCGTCAGGACCGTACCAAATTGGCATTTGGTGTCCCCACCACAGTTGACGAGAAATACACCAAGGTTGAATGTTGTGCATCCATTCAAAATAAGTCTTTTCATAAGACTTTGAAACAAATTGCATTTGACCGTCTTCTACCGCGCGAATGGCTTCTTTTGCTAAAACAGGTGCATCTACAAACCATTGATCAGTCAACATCGGTTCAATAACGACGTTTGAACGTTCACCATAAGGGATAACCATCGGGTGATCTTCAATTTTTTCCATAAATCCCAATTCTTCCAATTTTTCAATGGTGGCTTTTCGGGCTGTTTGTGTGTCCATGCCTGCAAAGGGTGTATTTTCGTTTAAAGTTGCATCGGGATTAAGAATGTTAATCAGGGGCAAATTATGACGTTTGCCGACTTCAAAGTCGTTAAAATCATGTGCCGGTGTAATTTTTACGGCACCGGTTCCTTTTTCAGGATCGGCGTGATCATCGGCAACAATCGGAATAATACGGTTGATTATCGGAATAATGCATTCTTTACCGATTAAGTGTTTTAACTTTTCGTTGTCTTTAGAAATAGCAACGGCTGTATCTCCAAACATTGTTTCCGGTCTGGTGGTGGCGATATGTACAAACTCACCTTCTTCGCCTTTAATCGGATATTTATAGTAATACATTTTACCGACTGTTTCTTTTTGAATAACTTCCAAATCGGAGACGGCTGTCATGAATTTGGAATCCCAATTGACTAATCTTTTTGCTTTATAAATTAATCCATCTTTATATAATCTTACGAAAATTTTTCGAACAGCTTTAGATAATCCTTCATCCATAGTAAAGCGAGTACGCGACCAATCACATGACGCGCCTAAACGACGCAATTGCTTACAAATCGTTCCGCCGGATTTTTCTTTCCATTGCCATACCGTTTCAATAAACTTTTCTCTACCTAAATCATGACGAGTAATTCCTTCGGCTGCCAGATTGCGTTCTACCACCATCTGGGTTGCAATACCGGCGTGGTCCATTCCCGGTTGCCACAATACATTTTTACCAAGCATTCGGTTGTAACGAATCAGAATATCCTGCAATGTATTGTTCAAAGCGTGTCCCATATGCAAAACACCGGTTACATTCGGCGGTGGAATAACAACAGCGTATGCTTCTTTATTTTTATTCATATTTGGCTTAAAATCACCTGTTGTTTCCCATTCGGCATAAATTTTTTCTTCAAAATTTTTCGGATTGTAAGTTTTATCTAACATCTTTTTTCCCTTTTATTACATTTTATCAAAAAAAGTTAAAACCGCCGCAAAGTCTTACTCTTCGGGCAGTATATGTCTTTAGACCGGCACTAAATTTTAGCGTCTGCCGGTCTTTACTATCACTCGCTCAACTTCCTGGGCCACTAATCTTGGTAAATAATGGGAAAGCCATTCTTCTAACACGGGAACGATATTTTCTTTAATAACGTTTTGCAACATATGATTATCCAACTTTTCGCTAATGACTTTTTCTACTATTTGACGCAAAAGTGCATCTGCATCATAGATAGGTTTTTCTGTACGGCGGCGATAATCTGTTTGTTCAAATAAATGAGTAAAACTATTAATAATTTCTTTAGAAACATCAGTTGTTAAATCCGTTTTTTGTTTATCATTTATATCGTTTACATCTTGTAGGGATGTTTGATATTTGATAATTTCTTCTTCATCAGAAGTTTTTTTTACCGTTTCATTAACAAAATCTGTTGGTTGAACAGGAATAGAACCCTTTATTTGATAATTTTCGTTTGTATTAACCATCATTGCCGGAGTTAAATCCAAAATATCATCATTAATGTTTTTTTCATTATTGGAAAAATTTGTTTCTTCCAATATCTGGCGGATTGAGGAAAGTATTTCCGCCATTGAAGGTTCTTTATTTTCCTGTTCTATTGCCATCTTATTTTCCTATATTAATCATCTGTCGACAATGAGAGCCATTTGCCTTTTGTTTCTTTATAATATTCTTTAGGATGATATAATCCGACATTAAGCTTTAGGTTCTCGGCGGTTAATTTTCCCATAGCCTGCATAATTTGCATTGCTGAAAGATAGTATTCACGACGAACTGTTACGACTTCCACTTTTGAATCAAGAAGTGTTTGAAATGCGTTTAGGACATCGAGAATTGTTCTATTTCCCAATGCTTCTTCTTTTCTGACGCCGTCCAAGGCAATTTCATTAGCTTTGACTTGATCTTGCAAAGCTTTAATCATCGCATCATTAGCCACCATGGATTCCCAATAACTTGTAATATCCGAAACAGCTCCACGTTCAGCACTTAAAACTTGTTCATATGCTTGCCATTTATTATATTTACTTTGACGGATTTTAGCACGATCTTCTCCGGCATCATATAGTGGAATAGTCATATTAATGCTAAATTCAACACCATCAACGGTACCATCATCTAATCCCTTGTATCGAGGATCATTTTTAGTTTTAGCAACCTCACCGACGGCTGCTATTTGCGGCATTAAAGCTCCATAGTTTGCTTTAACTTTATATTCACTAGCTTCTAAGGCTTTTTTAGCTGATAAGATTTCATAGTTATTATTTAAAGTATAATTAAGGGCTTGTTCAAAAGTTGCCGGTAAGAATTCGTGAATATTATCCGGTTCAGTTAAATTTTCGGGTTGTTTACCTATAACCTGTTGATAGATTGCGCGGGAAACCTGTAAATTTCCTTCCGCACTAATGCGATTGGCTGTCGCTTGAGAGAGGCTCGCTTTAGACTGAGCGACATCTGTACGAGTTAATTCTCCGACATTAAAACGTTCAATTGTTTCATCTAATTGTTTCTGTAATAATTTTTCATTACTTTTTTGTAAGTCGACAATTGCCGCGTCACGAACAACATTCAAATAAGCTTCCGAAGCATTTAAAAAAATCATTTGTTCATAATTTGATAGATTATATTGTTCGGCGCGAACATTGCTATCTGCAGCTTTAACCGAATGATATGTTGATAAACCATTAAATATCGGTTGAGTTATTTGCGCACCTATTACACTGGTATCATATCCTCTATCAGTATTATCTTGATCGTTATTATTGTGAGTTTCACCATAACTTCCAACTAAATCTATCGATGGACGATAGCCTGATTGTGCAATTGCCACATTTTCATCAACCGAACGGAGATATGCTCTTTGGGCTTGCAAATCGGGGTTGCTTTTGTAAGCTTCGCCAAGAGCTTCAAAAATCGTTTCTGCGCGAACCGGCGAGCAGATAAATGCACCACATAATAAAGCTGTTACAAAATATTTATTCATTATTTTACCTCTTTTAACTTTTTCTTTGATGATTATATTCTATTTTTTGGGGATTGCAATAAAATATTACTCATTTAAAGCAAAGAAAATTTTCTTTTTGATAAATAATTATTTTTTATCTATCTTTATTTATTAACTATATTTCAAACAATTTTGATCTATATTTTAAAGAAGTTTTATATTATACAGGAGAGAAAATGGTTAAAGATAATTCTGTCGTCCTTAATGAAATTGACAAAGCTCGATTAAAACTTTCTATTGAACATTATATTAAATATTTTATCGGCAAACGTACTTGCGAAATAACAAAAGAAGAAGCGTTTAAAGTTATTTCTCTTGCTGTACGCGAATTTGCCATGGATCGTATGTACCAAACAATCGCTCGTTATAATAAAGCCAACTCTAAACGAGTTTATTACCTCTCTATTGAATATCTTATTGGACGATCACTTGAAAATAATTTACGAAATCTTGGATTGTTTGATATTTTAAAAAATATTAAAATTGATGGTTGGCCTTGGGAATCTCTTGAGGAAATTTTTGATACAGAATATGATCCGGCTTTAGGTAATGGCGGTTTAGGTCGATTAGCCGCTTGCTACCTTGATTCTATGGCCTCTTTGGGTATTCCCGGTTTTGGTTATGGAATTAATTATGAATATGGTTTATTTAAACAAAAATTTGAAAATGGTTATCAAATCGAATTAGCCGATAGTTGGCAAGGAGTAGATTCTCCGTGGCAATTTGCTCGACCTGATCGTAAAATCTCTATTCCAATGTACGGTACTGTCGAAACTCAATATGCAGCTAATGGCGAACCTATGTTTATTTGGAAAAATTCCGAACATATTTATGGTATTCCTTATGATTTCCCCATTGTCGGTTATAATGGAAAATCTGTGAATTATTTACGTCTGTTTTCTGCCGAAGGTGATGAGCAACTCGATATTAATATCTTTAATAAAGGCGGATATATTGATGCCGTTAAAGATAAAATAGAAAATGAAACTATATCTAAAGTTCTTTACCCTTCCGATAGTATCGAATCGGGAAAAGAATTACGTTTAAAACAACAATATTTCTTTGTTTCTTGCGCTATTCAAGATATTATTCGACGGTTTATGGAGAAAAGCAATGATTTTCATAAAATGCCTGAATATATCAGTATTCAACTAAATGACACTCACCCAGCACTCGCAATTCCAGAATTAATGCATCAATTAATTGATATTTACGGTCAATCTTGGAATACATCTTGGGATATAACTACAAGAATTTTCGCTTATACAAACCATACACTCCTTCCCGAAGCCCTAGAAGTATGGCCGGCACGAATGATGGGTAAACTTCTACCTCGACACCTGCAAATTATTTATGAAATTAATCGACGGTTTATTGAATTTGCTAAAACAAAACTTGGAAACCAATCTGAAAAATTAGCTAAATTATCTATTGTCTCCGGTGATGGTGATAATCAAATCATCCGTATGGCAAATCTTTCTATTGTCGGTTCTTTTAAAGTAAACGGTGTTGCCAAAATTCATTCTGAATTGCTTAAAACTCGTTTAGTTCCTGAATTCTACGAATTGTGGCCTCAAAAATTTATTAATATTACAAATGGTGTTACTCCTCGACGTTGGCTCTATCACGCAAATATTCCTCTTGCTGATTTGATTTCATCTAAAATCGGCGATGAATGGATTACCGATCTTAATCAACTCGAAAATATTGAAAAATTTGCTCAAGAACCTGATTTTGTTTCTCGTTTTATGGAAATTAAAAAAGAAAATAAAAAACGATTGGCTAAAAAAATATTTAAAACAACTGGTGTGGCTATTAATATTGATAGTATCTTTATTGTTCAAGCAAAACGCATTCATGAATACAAACGTCAATTAATGACTATTTTACAAGTTATCGGCGATTACCTTGCTATTATTAAAGATAATGCTATTCCTCCTTGTCCTAAAACTTATATCTTCGCCGGTAAAGCTGCTCCATCTTATAATTTTGCCAAACAAATTATCAAACTTATTAATAATGTCGCTGATGTTGTTAATAACGATCCGCGCGTTAATGATAAAATTAAGGTCGTCTTTATTCCTGATTATAAAGTTTCTCTTGCAGAAATTTTAATTCCGGCAGCAGATATCAGTATTCAAAATTCTACCGCTGGTTTCGAAGCTTCTGGTACTGGTAATATGAAATTCGCTCTTAACGGTGCCTTAACTGTTGGCACATATGATGGTGCTAATATCGAAATTAGAGAAGCTGTCGGTGCTGAAAATTTCTATTTATTTGGCTTAAAAGAAGAACAAATCGCCGAAATGCACCGTAATAATTCTTATCATCCACGCGAAATCTACGAACATTCCGACTATATTAAAAGAATCATGAACACATTAAACTCAAATATGTTTTGTGAAAAAGATTATATTTTACTATTTAAAATGATATATGAAGAATTACTTTCTCGTGATTATTATATGGTGTTAGCCGATTTAGCGGAATTCAATCAAGCTTTACATCAAGCTGAACATGATTATCTTGATCATCTCAAATGGGCTAATATGGCTATCTTAAATATTGCGCGTATTGGACGTTTCTCTAGTGATCGTGCGGTAATTGAATATGCTGATAAAATTTGGAATATTAAACCTGTTCCTGAATAATAATATATATATAATAAACTTCCACTAGCTAACGCAAGTGGTATTACCTGTTCCGAACTACGTTCGCCCTGCCCAAAGGCTTCGCAAGCCTAACGGCTGTGCAGGTATATCTACATCTACCTGCTTACGCAGGTAGTGTTACGTTCGAATCATAAAAAGAGCTGTGCTTTAACACAACTCTTTTTATTTTTGATAATTTTATTATTGAGCGGAAGTGCGTATATCTTTACCTAATTCTTCCTCAATGATATAATCATCTTTGCAGGAACTTCCCACGCAACGTTTTAAAACTGTGGCTGTACTTCCGTCAACTTGACCTTTTAAGGTTATTGAAGGAACAAATACTTCTTTAACCGAAACCTTAAATGTCATATAAGCAATATTCCCTTTTTCATCACTAAAATATACTTTTAAATTATAATCGCCTTTATCTCCAGGCATAGGTGTTCCATAAAAAGTCCAGTTTTCTTCATTATAAGTCAACCATTTGGGCAAAGGCTTATCATCAATTGTACCGGCCCGACTAATAATTTTTCCTTCAAAATCCATCCTAGAAAGTGCCGAATCGGGAACTTTCACTTCCAATGATTGCCCCGTCTCTATAGTGGTATCAGCTAGAAACTCTCCAGAACTTAAATTAACCGGAGGACGTTTAGCCGGAACATTCAGTAAATAAGGACGATTATCCGGCATAAAATCTCCTTTAGCCCATTTTTCTAATGTATTATGCAGATAAACAGCTATTTTGGAAGGTTTTTCATTTAGCATATAATATGGTATGGCATCAAGTCCTATAGTTGCATATAGATTTCCTAAGGCTTCTTGTAAATCTGCGTATGATTTAAAGGCCTTAACTTCATCTTCAATAGCGCGTGAAGCTTCTAATTGACTTTTTTCCGCACCGCTGCCGATACTGATTGTAAAATCTTCGGCTATATTTTCTGACGTGGATGCTATCTCCATATTAAGTTGATAGTCTTCAACTGCCGACATATACTGCGCCCAAGCGACATATACCTGACTTAAAATTAAAGCACTCATCCGTTGGCGTCTTAAATGTTCCATATCTAAGGCATTAGGACTGGCGGTATCTTCAAATACGCTCATACCTATTTCTCGAGCTTGTTTAGACCATAAACTGTTATAAAATTCAGGATCGTTTTTATATTGTTTTAAACCGGGATCCTTAAAATCTTTAATAACAAGTTTCATTCTTTCGGCGTTAACCGCCAAATCGTGTTCTCTTAATTCAGGACGATTGCTTAGAGCTAACCATTCCAACTCTGCCAGAGAATTTTTTATTCGCGGTAAATCAAAATTACCATATTCCGATCCAACTAATTTGAACTCTGTGGAGGGATGCAACCCCATAAGACTGGCCAGTCTTGTCTGGGCTGTTTCCATATCGCGTTTAAGTGACGCTAAATTTTTAATAGCTTCCATATACTGTCTTTTTTTAACTAATTCTTCGACACTTGGACTTTCGCCTTTTTGGGCGAGTTCTTTAGCGCGAACATTCATTTCATCCACTTCCAAAGTCATATATTCGCTCATATCGTCAATAACCGGCAATAAGCGTTGCGCCGTTAATGTTTTCCAATAAAGTGTACGGGTTTCTTGTAAAATATTATGAATAACTTTACGGCTCTCTTCAAAAGCGACGCTGGCTTTATAATCATTATCCCTACTTAGGCAATAAACCATTGAAATATCAAGCATATTCCATGCAACTTTTAAATCAGGACTCATTTCTGAGTTGGTATCGTTTATATAGCCCGCATGACTAACAATTTCGGGGAGTCTATTAACTGGAGATTTCCCTGCTCTGATAATGCTGTCTTCATAAGAAATCAAACGACGAGTGTAATTATATTTTAGAGCCAAGGCCATGGCCATATATAAATCTATTGGTTTTTCTATTTTGGTTGGCGTACTTACATACATGTTTTGTAAATCAACATCCACTCTCACGGCTCGATCCCAGTCATTATATAAAACTGATTCGGGATTATATGTCGTTTCATAAGTTGGTGTGACATCTGTATTATGTTGCACGCAGCTTACTGCGAACATTAATGGAATAATCAAAGATATTAATAGTTTTTTCATCAGTTAAAACCCTTTATGCACAAAAGATACTTTTATATATTTACACTAATATTTTTCAACTTGGTAGTATTTTTTTATATTTTCGTCATATTTATTTGATTTTAAATAGCTTTGATTATACAATATAACTAATTAACTGTATTGTAAAGGATTACAAATTCCTATGTTTAGTATTTTTAACACCATTTTTAAATATAAAGAAAAACAAAGTCCAGATCAACTTGGGCTTTTCCCTGAACGTGTTCACGTCGATGCAATGCCTGAACGCAGATATTTGTGGACATCGCGATTCTTGGTCATTTTAGCTTCTATGTCTATTTGTTTTAATATAATGTTGGCTTGCGCTCTTTATATTATGCTTCCTCAAAGATCAAGCGCTCCTCAATTGTTTTATATTGATCATTATTTTAGTCAAATTGAACGCGCTCAACCTATGGAAATTAGTTATCCTCTCAACAACCTTATCATTGAAGAAAATATTACTAATTATATTATGTTGCGTTATTTAATTTCAAATGATTATGATGAACTTATCAGACGTTGGGGAAAAGGTTCCGCTGTCTATTGGTATTCAATGGCTCCGATCTTCGATGATTTTGTTCGTAATGACGCTAAATTTAATATGCTGCAATTCCGAAACAAAAATATGATGCGAGATGTTGAAATCGACTGGATTCGTCCTCTCAGTAAGGGGTTATGGCAAACTCAATTTAGAACTCTCGATTATATGCCGAATTCGCCGACTCCTGATATTAATATATGGCGGGCAATTATGCGCTTACGCTTCGTTCGTTTTCCTAATAGAAACCATAATGACGCACTCAAAAACCCTTTTGGTTTTCTAATTACCGATTTTTCACTTTCCTATCTCGGTATCCCTAACGAATCTCAACACTATATGGAAGAATCAAAGAGAATAACAAAAGAATTATTCTTTAGATAAAATCTTTAGCCCGTTAAAACAACGGGCTAATTATTCTTTTAATCTACTTTTGATGTTTGTTCTTTTATATCCCAATGGGATAACGCTTCGCCATGAACAAAACTTATGCCGCTAAAAATCAAAACCATTAGCAAAAATAATATATTATAAAGAAATTCGCTAATTATGACGCTAATCGTTGTATCATATTCTATAATTTTATCAATTAATGAATTAAAATAGAAAAACAATAGAATATTAAACACACAAACAATAAACGTACTCATAATAATTTTTAACATATTACCGCTCGTATATTGCCATATTGTTTTAAATGAGGGACATTTTTTATCATTAAAAGCGTAAGAAAATAATCCGCAAAAACGCAGCGCAACAAATGGAAGCCACATACCTATTGACACAAATGCAAAAAATATACTCTCTATAATCCAGTTGGGGTTGGGATCTCTATATGATAAAATAATTACCGAAATAAAAGGCAATATAAGAAATAGAAGAACAATCAAAATATATATTAAAACCTTCCAGTCTTGAAATGTGATCGTCAACATATTTTTAAAACTTATTTTCTCTCCGCAAATCGCAGCTTTATACCAATTTCTAAGAAAAACAGCAACAATCAATAACCGAAAAAGAAAAAAAGTTACATATATATCTATTGTGTGTGAACAGCTAAAATATTTATTTTCAAAACCAAAATTGCAGACATAACTTTGACCTGTGGCAAATGCAAGTATGCTTATCAACAAACCATATATCACGGCATTTTGTATAAAGTGGCGAAAACCCATAAATACTATTCCTATTGGCAATAACGATAAATCATAAAAAGAAAAATTGGCTGCATGAATAGGATTATTACTTAAAAATTCCATATTCATAATGTTTTTTATTTTTGCGGTAATTTTATCTTTCATTTTTTCCATCATAACTATATTTCCTTTACTTGTGAAACACCTGGAACTGATTTTATTTGTGATATTAGGCTTCCATCGCTAAATGCGTAACCGCCCGGAAGTTCTATCGTAATATCCCATTCATCGTTATCCGGTTTTAAATATATTTTATTTAAACCCTTATTATCATGAGATAAAATATCTTTAATTTTTTTTATGGCTATTATATTATCTATACTAATTACTAATGCGCTAGAGATATTGGCAATGGCTTTATCTAATGTTTCTATATTACTTATAAGAATACGCGGGGTGCCGTCTTGTGTTTGTTTTTCTATACTGACACTGGCAAGAAGCGGCAATCCTGAAGCAATAATATCTTCTGATCGTTGCAAAGTTTCTGAAAATAATATTCCTTCAAAAGCTCCCGATGCGTCAGATAATTCTAGAAAAGCAAAACGATTCCCTTTTTGAGAGATTTTTTTCTTAAAACTATTAACACAGCCTGCCATTTTAGCTCTTATCACATCTCCTGTTTGAATATTGCGGAAAACTTCACTGCTATTTTTAACACCTAGTTTTTCCATACCACTACGATAACTGTCAAGAGGATGGGCGGAAAGATAAAATCCTATTGCTTCTGCTTCTAAATTCAATTTTTCTAATTCAACCCAATTAGGCGTATCTTTTAATTTTATTTGAGCTTGCATTTCTTCGGCTCCAAATAAAGATGTTTGATTACTGGTTTTTAATTCGCTAGAAGAAAAAATATGTTGAATTATATTATCGATATTTGCAAATAAACGTCCTCTGTTCTTATCCAAACTATCAAAAGCACCGGACTTTATTAATTGTTCCAATTGCTTGCGATTTATTTGTTTAATATCAATTCGGTGTATAAAATCAGATATATCCTTAAACAAACCATGTTTTTCACGCTCAGAAACAATTGCCTTCATGTTAGCATCACCGACACCTTTTATGGCAGCTAATGCATAACGTATTTTGCCGTCTTCAACAATAAAATCCGCCTTAGAATGATTGATATCCGGAGGTAATACCGTAATTCCCATTTTACAACATTCATCTTTAAAAAACTGCAATTTATCCGTATTGGTAATATCAAGGCTCATTGTGGCACTCATAAATTCAACCGGATAATGCGCTTTCAAATAGGCCGTTTGATAAGAAATTAGAGAATATGCCGCTGCGTGAGATTTATTAAAACCGTAAGAAGCGAATTTTTCCATTTGATCAAAAATACTGGTAGCTGTGTCACGTTCAATTCCTCTTTCTACGGCTCCTTCAACAAAAATACTACGATGTTTTACCATTTCTTCTTTAATTTTCTTTCCCATCGCCTTACGCAGTTTATCGGCTCCGCCAAGTGTATAGCCGGCTAATTCCTGAGCTATTTTCATAACCTGCTCTTGGTATATCATAATGCCATATGTGTTTTTTAATATTGGTTCTAATTTAGGATGCAAATAGGTGATTTCTTCTTCTCCATGTTTGCGGCGTATGTAGCTTGGAATATTGTCCATCGGACCGGGACGATATAACGAAACAATTGCTATTAAATCTTCAAAACGGTCCGGTTTTATTTGTTTATGAACATCTTTCATTCCCGCCGATTCAAATTGAAAGACACCGGCCGTATCTCCTCTTTGTAAAAGTTCATAGGTCTGTTTATCGTCAAGAGGGATGGAACCGATATCAAGATCAATTCCATAATCTGCTTTGACTAAATCAACTGCTTTCTTTATTGTTGTTAAAGTTTTAAGTCCTAAAAAATCAAATTTTATTAAACCTGTCGACTCAATATATTTCATATCATATTGCGTCACCGGCATATCTGCTTTGGCATCTTTATATAACGGAACAAGTTGATTAAGCGGTCGATCTCCTATAACAACGCCTGCCGCATGTACTCCTGGATTTCGATATAATCCCTCCAACTTCATGGCTATATCAAACAATTTATTAATTTGAGGATCCGCCTGACGCATTTCCTCTAGTTCATTAACTTGTTCCAACGCTTCTTTTAAACTTGGTTGTTTTCCCTGAACCGGTGGCGGAATCATTTTACTGATTTTATCTGCTTGAGAATATGGCATTTGCAATACACGCGCCACATCTCGAATAACCGCTTTGGATTGTAATTTACCGTAAGTTATGATTTGAGCCACATGATCAAAACCATATTTATTTTGCACATATTCTATGGTCTTATAGCGGTTTTC
Organism: uncultured Alphaproteobacteria bacterium; assembly: GCA_944391335.1. GTDB lineage: Bacteria > Pseudomonadota > Alphaproteobacteria > RF32 > CAG-239 > JAFUYI01. Next base: position 29,742 of record CALXTF010000006.1, on the reverse strand, counting down.
TTGACAAAAGTCGACATCAAAATCCGGCATATTAATACGTTCCGGATTTAAAAAGCGTTCAAACAATAAATCGAGTTTCAAGGGATCAAGTTCTGTTATTTGTAATGACCATGCGACTATTGAACCGGCTCCTGATCCTCTCCCCGGACCAACCGGAACACCATTATTTTTTGACCAACGAATAAAATCCGAAACAATTAAAAAATATCCCGCAAATCCCATCTTTTCAATAACGCTAAGTTCATATTCTAATCGTTCATAATATTTTTTATCCAAAGCTTCTTTTTGCTCTTGTGTCATTGAGGGAAAATAAACGTGTTTTTCCATTTTTTCCGCCAAACCTTTATAAGCTTCTTCTCTTAGATATTCATTTTGGCTTTTTCCGTTTGGGCATTCAAAAATAGGAAGTAAAGGATCTATATAATCCAAAACAAAATTGCATCGTTTCGCTATATTAACGGTATTAATTACGGCTTCCGGTATATCGGCAAACAAGGCCGTCATTTCTGCCGCACTTTTTAATCGATTATTCGGGGAAAAATGTTCTCTGTTTTCATTGGCTACATATTCTCCTTTTGCTATGCAAACCAAAGCATCATGTGCTTCATACATATCTGCATCAAAGAAAAAAGCCTCGTTTGTTGCTACTAATGGAATATTATGTTTGTAAGCCAAATCTATAAAATCATTTTCAGTTTTCGCTTCTTTTTCCAAACCTATCCGTGAAATTTCTATATATAATCGATCCTTAAAAATTTCTTTTAACGCCAGCAAAAAATCTTCCGCCTCTTTTTTTCTATTTTCAAGCAATAAGCGTCCTATTGTTCCATCTGCTCCTGCCGTTAAAGCAATTAATCCGTTTCCATATTTTTGTAAATCCGGAAAGCGTATTTGCGGTTTTTCAGAAAATCCTTTTTCTCCAAGATAGGCTATCTCCATCAATTTGATAATATTAGCATATCCTTGGGCATTTTTAACCAATAAGACAATTTTATCCGGTTCTATTACTTTTCCTTTGGATTTTAGGGCGTCATCAGCATCTGTATTGCGAATATACATTTGCGTACCTAAAATCGGTTTAATTCCATTTTTAGGAGCGTAATCGGAAAAGGCTTTTGCCCCAAACATATTTGCCGTATCGGTAACGGCTATGGCCGGAAAGCCCATTGAGGACGCACGATGCATTAAGTCGGGGATTTTCATTGCCCCTTCAAGAAGAGAATAGGCCGAATGCACTCGCAGATGGATAAATTGCGGCTCCATGGGTTACCTTTCATTATTATTTTACAGCTATTCCGCTTATACAACGTTCCGGATATTTTTCACAAATTTCTTTATCACTGTTCATTTCATGTAATCTTTTTCTATCCGGAGTTAAATCGCCAGCTACACAGCTGCATAATGATATCAAACAAAAAAACATTAATACCTTTTTCATTGTTATTCCTTATAAATTTAAATTACGTTTCAATATTATCAATACGAGCAATATTATAATACAACGAGCCAAATGGCGAAACCATAAACTTCGGTTATATTCTGCTGAACTGCGCCATGTACCGACTACTATTATGATTGAATAAAAAAATAAAAAGCAAAAAGAAGCAAAATATAAAATCGTCAAAATGACTGTTGACATTTCCACGGCTATACCTTTTGTAAAATAATATGCATAAACTGTTAATCCATATAATTTGTGATAAAGCATAATGCCTAAAATTCTGACAACAAGATGCACGGATAATATGCCAAGGACACCGAATTTCCAAAAAGTGTCTTTGAGGCTAAGTTCTCCATCAAGTATTTTTTTCAGCATATTTCTTTTCCTTTTTTCCGCTGTTTCTATAATGAGACATTGTTTTTATAGTTTCAAGCTATTTTAAACAGTTTTCCATGATTAAAAGCGGCGGATAATTCTTTTATAGGGTTTTACGCCTATTTCTTGTTTTATAGCCGCTATTTTTGCTGATAAAGCGGACCAATTTGCATATTTCTCAACAAAATCCGCTGCTGTTTTTACCGAGCGGGATAATTGTATTTCTATTGTTTCTTTTAATAATTGATTTAAAACTCTGTTTATATTTTCCAAATCTATGGTTATTTTTCCGTTTTCCGTTTCTTTTATAATTCCATTTTGGCAAAGGTAATTAAATTGAATTAATTCACCCATTCGATGCGGAAGCATCATATGCGGACGAGCATTTAAGAGCATACGACCGCATATATAACTGACATAGACTTTTTTTAATGTTTCTTCATCTATTACACCTGATTTTACATATTCGGGCATAAACGCCAAAGATATGGTATCCGCTTTATGTTCTTCTATAATATGTTTATATGCACCCAAAGCATTTTGATAAGAACTATCCGGACCTAATGAATGACCATTTTCATGACCAATGACAAACAAATGATCAACTTCGCTATCATAATATTGATGTAATGATGGATCCACTAATTTTTCCAACATTTCTTTTTCTTTTTGAGCATCTTTACTCATACGAACCTGCCGATGATAAACATTTCTTCGTCCTCCGCCCATTTTAATTGATAATTTATCATTATTCGGTAGATTTTGTGCTGTTGTAATACCTCCTCGACATTGTGCGTAATCTCCTTGTAAATCTATTAAGTCTACATCAACCATTGTTTGTTTTAATTCTTCACCGTTTAATATATTTTGATGATATCTATCGGCATATGGCATTTTAGAAGCTAAATAGGACATATGCTTTCTAAATTGTAAAATAAGTTCTGTTCCTTGGGGATTTACTATTCCGACACGAACACCCAAAGTGTCTTTGGAAACAACTTCAATGCCATGTTGAACAAGCATATTTTTTAATTCTTCGTTTTCAAATACTGATGAAGTTACGGCATCATCATAATTTTCACGACTTAACGTAAATTCTATGGGAGTATTTTGCATAATTGCCCAATGCTTATCTGCCAACATATCCATTTCAGGATTATTTTGCAATAATGCTTGAGCCTGCCATCCCAAATAATCCTTAAACATCTCATCATCTGTATAAAAAGCCGCAGCTTCCAATTCATTCGCAATTTTTGAAAATTCTGCAGCAAAATATTGTGTATAGTCTATGGCTTTTAATTTATTTTTCTCACGGCGAACCATTGTCCGCGCACTTAATATACGACGAACTTCTTCAATTTCATTAGATTGCAACATGTTTATCAGTATCTGATGAAATTCTTCCATCGACATATCTGATGGATAAAAATTATGACCTGCCAACAAATGTATTCCCTTAAAAATTTCTATCGGATCTTTATCAATTCCATTATAACCGGCAACCCCGTTTAATGAATTAAATAAACTCAACGCTAAAGAGGCATAATGATTTTCTACCGCTGCTTCCTCTAATTTACTTTTCATATCTCGATTTAAGGGATGATCTTGTTCAAGAGCCACATCATTAATTATTTTACCTGCTCTAACAAGATGGTCTATAGCTTTTTTATTGCCATCGCTTAGATTTTTATAACCGGCAAAATCTTTTGAAATTAATTCAATATCGAGCGTTTCTCTTTCTATTTTACGCTTTAATTCTTCTTCTGTGTAATTAATTTCATAATCTTTAATTTTCATTTTCTTTTATCTCCACTGTTGTAAATCGATAAACCTTAATTGCATTAGACCAATAACTCGGACTCATTCCCACTTTTAATTTTAAATTATTTAAAAATTCTTTTTTATCAGGGAGTTGTTCCCAGACTGATGGTAAAAACAATCCCTGACGATGACCGTCAAGAATAACCAAACCATCTTTATATGGTTTTATTTGTGATAATAAATCTTCTTCATCTTGATATTTTATCTCTTCAAGTCCTGTTAATAAGGATATGGTAATTTTTATTTGCTTCAATTCATTTTCAGAAACTGGTTGAAAGCGCGTATCTTCAAGAGCCGCCGCATATGCATTTTCCGCAATATCAAGGGCTATTGCGCGGCGAGGTAAAACAGAACCGATACAACCTCTTAAATTTTTATTTTTTTCTAGTGTTACAAAAGATGCTCCTCTATCAAATAAAGCATCATCATAGTCATCACGATTAGGTACATAAGTTTGTCCTTGCATAACAGCTTTTTCTATGGATAAACGTGCGATTTTTAAAAGTTTTTCTTTATATGCGGCGACATAATCCGCTAGTGATTTTTGTTCTTCATCTAATTTATTACTTGTCTTTTCAAAAGCCCACGCGCCATAACCAACAACTTTTTCTTTTTCGCCGGAGGTATCGCCGGAATTAATCAAAGATAAAGTTTGTGGATGCAAATACATCATCTGAGCCAGAATTAACGCCGTATTGATACCATTGGCTCCACATGACTCATGATGATTAATATTTGCTTTTCCATTAATAATTTTTTGAGCTGTTTTTTTATCTATTTTTTGAGCCGTTTCATAAGAATAATAATGCGATAAATCGGCGGAAACGACCAATATTGTTTGGGCGTCCTCTAACATCGGTTTAAGAGCCTGCGCTATTTCTTGTGGGTTTGTATCAACACCATATACGATTGGCACAATTTTAAAATTTTTAATCACCGTTTGTAAAAAAGGTAATTGCACTTCCAAGGAATGTTCTTTTTTGTGAGCCGCATTATTTATACTAAATCCTGATTTTAGAGCTAATTGTTCAACCTTCTTTTTATCAAGCGGAATTTTTCCTAATGGTGTATTAAAATAATCCGCAGAAGAAAGAGCCGCTTCATTTATTGCCATCTGATGCGAGGGGCCGAGCAAAATAACTGTTTCAATCTTTTCTGCAAAATCTTCTAAAGGACGATAAGCTTTAGCGGCGGCCGATCCACTATATTGGTAACCGGCATGAGGAACAATTAAAATTTTGGGTAATCCTCTAAAAGGCCGCCACTCCGTTTGCAAATATGAGTGAATTTCACTTTTGAGAGTTTGTGGATCTAAAGCATAAAAAAATCCTGCCACTGCCGGATCTCGATATTGTTCCATAGGATCATCCTTTACACTATAATGTATAATTAATTCATTATTAGCAGATATTTTATTATGAAAATAAAAATAATTAAAGAGTATTAAAGCAACAATTACCGCAATGAGAAATCCTTTTTGCAGATAACCGGATTTTTTATCATCATTATTTTGTTTCATAAAAATTTATCTCCTATTTTCTTCAACAACCGCCTGATAAAATTGTTGGAAATCATCAAAACAGACAACTTCAGAATTTATTTCCTCCTCATGTCTTTGACTTATTCTTATAGGTAAAGCTTTGATTGCTTGTGCCGTCATCGTATCTAATTGACTATCTCCAACAACCCAGACCGTCCTGTCGGAAATATCTTTTCTTTCGATTAAACCATCAAGTACGGCCAACGCATGATCGGCATTTGGTTTATCATGTTGAGCTTCATGTCCGCATACAATACGCGTAAAGATTGAAGGTGAAAAAAGTAAAGGTAATTCATAATCCAATAGTCGTCTATCTTTATTTGTCATAATTGATATTAAAACGCCTTGTTTATAAAAAAAAGAAAGGAGTTCTTTAACCCCGGGGAAAGGTTTTATCATTTGAGCAATATTATCTTTATATAAATGGAAATATTCATTATAAGCTTGATTTGCTTTTTCACCAAAAACAAGAGGGAAATTATCCATAAAGGAAAGCATGGGATTTTGTTGCTGTTTTGTATTTTGCCAATCCGGCAACCCATATTTTGCCATAATTTGGTTAATTGCCCATAATCTCGGCGTGCGTGTTTCAGCCAACGTTCCATCCCAATCAAAAATTACTGTTTTTAATTGGCTAATATCAAGTTTATTCATATTTTTCCACCTTTATATATTTTTTTTAAGATATACATATTCTCCTAAAATAGCAAGTGAAACAGAATTTTTATTTATATTTTACGTTATTGCTTAATAAAATAAATAGTTGTCTTTAAAAGTTATCCACAACCCGTAAAGAAAAATATTGTATTTTGTGATAAAATGTGCTATGCTTTTTTCTATAATGTGGATTTTTATATCTATATTGTGCGAGGTGGATTTTCACCTCTTTTTTTTTAATATTTTAAGTCGGCACGAATTAACTTTCGTGCTTTTTTTTAATCTTGCCGGATAACTTATCCGGCTTTTTTTATAAAGGAAAAGAACATGAAAAAAAATAAAAAAAATGACGATCTGGCAACTTCACTACTCGGAATGTCCGGATTACAATTAAATATGAGTCCATTGCCCAAAAAAAATATGACAACAAGGGAAATCTTGGAACATCGCCTTTCAAACTATAATGATGATATGGAATTGATGACGCCAATGCCCGAACCAGAAGTCGAATTTGATGGAAATAATCTATATGTCAAAAGAAATAATATTAAACAAGCTCAATGGCCGTCTATGTCCGGACAAGAAGGCTATCAAAATAAAGCAAGCACTTCAATTGCCAATAAAGGACCGACTCCCGAGGGAACATACTATATTGATCCCAATAAATTAGAAGAACGTCAGTCTTTCCTCAATAGAATGAAAAAAGCGGTTTCCGAGCCTAATTTATCTTTAGAGGAACGGGCTGCTCTTGCAACGGCTAAAGGGAAATACGGTTGGATGGATAAGCAAAGATCTTGGGGAAATTATCGTGTTCCTCTTGAACCCGCAGAAAATACAGAAACTTTCGGACGTAATCATATGTATATTCACGGCGGTGACGAACTCGGCTCCGCAGGATGTATAGATTTAGGTCCTAATATGGATAAATTTACATCTTATATTAAAAACGGTAAACAACCAATCAAGGTTAAAGTTAAATATAACAGCGAAAATTTCTAAACTATTGTTTCCTGTTTTTAAACTAAAATTTTAACAGTATGTAATATATTTTTATTCCTATTATTATGTGTCTCTCTAAAATATTATATATATATTTTTTTTGCATATTGATTCTTTATCAAATTTATGTCATATATTTAGAATACTTTAATTTAGCAATTAAATTTCAATTTAAGGTTGCAAAGTAGATAAAATAATAATTTTTAGTTGACACCCTCTCTTTTATGTTGTAGTCTTTATATTAGATTTTTTCTTATTTATATTTAAAACATAAATAAGAATGTGTTTTCTCCATAAAATATGAGGCTTTTATGAAAAACAAAATTGAAACTTCTTCTCAAGATAATAGACACGGATTAAAAAAAATACGCGACGGCTTATGCTCTTTCTTTTATCGAATTTATTTGCCGTTTTTTTTATACGAACAACTCCTCGCAGTATTTTGTTCGGAACATATAAAGAAATTGCCTATACCTTTTGGGCAAAAGAACCCAGACCTGTCGTTTCTGAGATATTAAACACACCTGTTTCCGATTTTTTTTAAGGATAACTGACATGAATAATAAAAATTTTACTTACCTTAACCACTACTTGCAAGACTTTAAACAAAGGCCTGTTGTTTCCTCTTTTATCCTCATCCTGCAAATTTTTTTCTTGTGGGCATGGGGACTATATTTCTATTTATTAATTAAAGATTTTATAACCATTGTCATCCCCGGACAAACTGAGTGTAAAGACAATATCTATCTTTATACCTTCGAGAATGTTGTTTCGCTGGTTATCGGTGGATATATTTTTTATCGCACTTTACCATTGATGTTTGCGGCAAATAAAAACTTTAAAAAATATATTGTCGCCTATGCTCTTTCTTTTGCCATGCTTCTCCTATGGATTGCAATCGGTAATTTTACTTACTCTTTTTATGGAATGAGCAAAGAAAATCCTATCGCTTTTTGGGCTGCGGAAGATACAACGCCGCTTTAATTTTAAGCATATTTTTTAAAAACCGCTCATAATTACGAGCGGCTATGTGTCAGCTTTTACATTTGCACATTTTTTGCACGGCTTGATTAAAGCTGTATGTATTTGTCTTGTTTTTTGATTGTTCATGATACTTCGTAAGACTTTCTACTCTGTCATTCAGCAATCGGTTAAAATCAGACTGAAGTGACCGTTGGTGGGCATCCATTCTGTCTTCGACTATATTTTCCGCTCTCCAAAAATCTGGGTGATGTTTTATGTTGCGAGTAACAGCCGCTTTCATGATTTCACCAACTTTACCAAAATCTTTGTCTTGGTCATAATAGCGTAACATATGAGTATAATATCCGGCTTTTTTACCCTTATAATCGTCCAAAACCGTTCTGCCGATTTTGTTATTGCCTGTTTTATGATTGAGTTCGTTAGCCATTATAATTTTAGCACAGCTGTCCAATTTAAACTTTTCGATACCTTTTACCCGAGCCGACAGCTCTTCCGTCGTTATCGGTTGCGGGTGTTTACCTTTCATCACATCTGCGGCCGTCAAATAAAAAACGATTTGTTTGGTTTTATAATCAATATTGTTTTTGTCGTCCGTCAACCATTGATGAAGTTTTTTAATCTTATTATTTTCTTCTGTCGGCGGCAATTGGTGTATCGCTATAATTTCTTGTACGCGCATAACCGTTCGCGTATCACCGCTTATATTTATTTGCTTCAAGCGCTCCGGATCGACTTTATCAAAAGCATTGGCCGGAACATTCATTTGGTTTATTTCAAGTTTTTCCAAATTCGGCAGTCTGTTGAGCGGTTCAAAATCAATACTATTACGGCATCTCAAAAATTCAATATTTTTAATCGATTGCGGTAACTCATTCAAAATATTGGAAGAAACAGCACTGTCATATATATGTACTCTTTCAAGTTTTACATCCGGTGGCAAAGCTAAAAAATCCGTCTTTTCATTCATGTAACCAAGTTCCAACTCTTTTAAATACGGCGTTGCGTCTTTTAAAAAATCTTTTTCAAAATGATCGTCAGGACTTAAAATGTGTAATTTTTCAGCTTTAGGAAATTTAGAAATATTTTTAATATCTCTATCCCATTGCATTTCAAAATTTTTAACTAAAATATCCGACAAATCTTGGGAATAATCAACATTATTATCTAAATATTTAATCATTATCCCTCTTTCCGAGAGTTTGCGGATAAATTTGTCGATACTTTTTTCATCGCCCGCTCGTAGATAATTCAAATCAACATATTTTAATTGGCTGTTTGGCGGTAACATATCCACATCAAACAAATTTTGGCAACAGATGGTTTCCGTTTTGGAATTTATTTTTGATAACATCGTTTCTGTCAACGGACAATCAACCCGAAGTTTTTTGCATTGCGGTAAACAGGATATTTCATCAAAAACCGTATCAATAAAAATTCCTATAGTGCCACTTATTTTTAAGGCTGACAAATTCTGTTTTTTTTCTGTATCACCGGTCGGTATAAAAATAAAATTTCCATAATATTCCGGCTGCATATTCATTTTACCGGCTTCTTTTACACTAAGGCGAACATAATCACTATATGTTACTGTTTTTAGATTTTTTCCTTGGATATTACAAGGTCTTTCACAATACACAACAACCTGCTCCGTTACATCGGGCAACGTTATATTGCCGTCTATTTTAAAGATTTCTATTTTTTTCGCATTGGGTAAATATTTTGCGTTATGCAGAACCTTAACCGAACCGTCGACATTTAATTCGCTCATATCGAGATCGAAATAATATCTTTGATTCAAAACATTAACGTTTGATAAATTCAAATCGCCTTGGTAATAAATTTTTTCTCCTTTTTCCGTAAATTTACTTCTATCCCCTATATTTATTTTTTTTAAAATATCCTTGAACGAAACCTTATATAATTCCAAATCAAAATCACTTTCGCAATCAATTCCCTCGGGCAAATAAGGCAACTCATCAAAACGATTAATATTTTCGTTCTGATAGGAATTGTTTATTATCATCTTTCGACATTCAGGATATTTAATAGGATTAGGAATATCCATCAATTGATTTTCGCGTAAATTGAGTGTTCCATTAATTTTTATATCGCCGAAATCATACGGAAAATGAGATAATCCCCGTCTTTTAAAATCCAAATCTGTATTAACGATTAAACGCCCTTCTTGCTCAAAAACATATTTTTCCACCCACTTACTGCCAAACATTTTGGAAAGTAACTCTTTGGTAGAAAGTTTAGAGGCGTCTCCCCATATTCCCCCACGGATTCCCTCTTCGAGTATCGGAGCTTTTTCAATATTAAGAGGTACGTCCTCTTCCAATTCCAGCTGCTTCAGTCGTCTATAATCATGATTAAAATCATATTCCTTTATGCCTGTATATTTTATATATCGAGCTTTGCCGATATTGGGTAAGTCAAAATTTCCTTTTACAACCAACCTTTCTACATTGGGAAGAGTTTGCGTATAGCATTGAGCCTCATTTTCATTTGACAGCGTCAGATTTTCTATTAAGCCGATTTTAGCAATTTCCTCAAAATCTTTTCTGGTTACCCCGCCTTCAAAATTCAATGTTTTCACATAAGAAATATTGGCAAGATTTATCCCTTTATAGTCGCCGGCAGACAAACTCAGCTCATCCAATCGGGTATTCTCTTTCAGAGCAAACAAATCCACTTCTTTATTGTTTGAATCATTAACATAGCCTATTCTCGATTTTTCAGATTCCGGTATCGGCATATCAAGAGATTTTACAAAATCCCTGACATCGGGAATATACCGATTTTTTACTGCTCCGTTTGAATTACCTTTGATTTGTGCCAATTTGCCGTTTTCTATCGAAATAGTACAGTGCGGAACCATTACCCCGTTTTCGTCCGCACCGCGCAGAGAATAAAAGTGCCACCCTTCTTTGCCGATATGTTGATTGTAGCCGCCGCGGCCGACACAATGCCCCATTTCGTCCGATTCAAATTTAAGCGAAGTATGGTACTGTAATTTACCGTTTTCATCATACACAGGACTTGGCAGCATCTCAACTATCGAATAGCCGTCAGGATATTCCTTAATAACTTTAATTCCGGTCAAACTTTCTTGCTTACGTTGTTCAATTTGTTTTTTTCTGCGTTCTCTTTCGGCTTTTTCTGCTTCATAAGCCTTGTGACAACGTTCAATTAAATCAAAATCAATTTTTTCGACATTATCAAGGCCCAACAAATTTTTGGCATCGGAACGAATAATATTGTTAATATCCGATGCCTGCGTTATTTTTTCATTCAACTCACGGGTGCGACCGAAAATATAATCGGCAGCTTCTCTGATTTTGTCACCTAAAACACTATTACTTAATTGTTCGGCATCAACTTCTATCCGCCCTTGCTCGTTTACACCGAATTCAATATTATTGCTTTTTAAAACTTCTTCACCCAACATCGGCTTAAACAATAATTGGGCGCCGGCATAGGCTTTGATACTACTGTCAAGGTAAGCAAAACGATTGACGGGAGGCGTTTTGTATTGTTCAATTTTACCATTGAGGATTTTGATTTGCTCACCGATTTCTTTTTTTCTCTCGGAGGGTGCGTTTTTAATCTCAGTACTTAGTTCTTTTATTTGTTGTTTCAGCTCTTTTATTTTGCCGGCACTTTTTTCCTTAAATTCGGCCTGAGTTTTTTTGCGTTCATCATCCGCCTCACGCAATTGACGTTCATAGTCCGCCGCGGTTTCTTGTGAACCCTTTAAAACAATGGTTCTAAGAGCATCTCCTAACAAAACTTTTTCAGCCATTGCCATACTCCTGATTTTTTAATTAAATTGTACCCTAAAGAGATTTTTTGTCAATCTTTTAATCTTGGCAAATTTATTTCTTTCCACCAATATACTTTTTACCCATCATATAGGGTTGCAATTTTTCGGGGATACGAATCGAACCATCTGCTTGTTGGTGATTTTCTAAGAAAGGAACCAAAGCGCGTGGCGTTGCAATACCTGTATTATTTAGAGTATGAACAAATTTAACTTTACCATCCGAATTGTCTCGATAACGTAAATTGGTGCGACGCGCCTGCCATTCGGTAATGTTCGAGCAACTATGGGTTTCGCGATAGCAATTTTGTGTCGGAACCCAAGCTTCCAAGTCATACTGACGGTATTTGGGAGCCCCCATATCTCCTGTGCATACTTCCAAAACTTGATAAGGTAATTCCAAATCTTGCAAAACTTCTTCAGAAATTTGCAACAATTTTTTATGCCATTTTTCACTCTCGTTAATATCATTTTTACAAATCACAAATTGTTCCGTTTTCATAAACTGGTGAACACGAGTTAAACCTCTGGTATCTTTTCCTGCGGCACCTGCTTCACGACGAAAACAAGGGGAAAAACCGGCGTATAAAATGGGCAACTCGTTTTCGGGAATGATTTCATCAGCGCGTAAAGAATTTAGAATAAGTTCCGCTGTTCCTGACAAATAAATATCATCTTCAGGCATATAGTAAATTTCATCACGGGAAAATGGCAAATAACCTTGTCCATATAATGGTTTTTCTTTAGAAATGGAAGGAACGTTGATAATTCTAAAACCATTTTCGGCTAGTTTATCCATAACCATCAAATGAATCGCCAACTCCAAACGAGCCAATTCATTGGTTATAGCATAAGTCCTTGAACCGCAAACTCTCGTGATACGTTCCATTTCGCTCCAACCGTTTAATTCCATTAATTCCACATGATCTCGCGGTGTAAAGTCAAATTTTGTTGGTTCACCCACCTTTCTTCTGACAACATTTTCGCTGTCATCTTTTCCAATCGGACTTTCAGGACTGGGAAGGTTGGGCATACGCCACATAATTTCATCAAATTTTGCTTGTTCAAGTGATAATTTTTCTTGTTCAACTTTTAACTCTTCACCTAAAGCCTTACTTTTAGCAATAATATTCGGACGTTCCTCTGCAGAAGCGGATTTTATCGAGTTACTCAATCGATTTTTTTCTTCAGCCAAAGCCTGTGAGGTCGTTTTCAATTTATTGATATCTTTATGTAAAGCAATCAAACCTTTGATATCTACTTGTAAACCTTTTTTTGCAATTCCTTCTTCCACCAATTGTTGGTTCTCGATAATAAATTTTATATCCAGCATTCTTTTATATCCTTATATATCCTTAAATTTTTATTGACTTATATTTTTGCATAGAGTATCAATTTTGTAAATAAATACAATAGAAATTTACAAGGAATTATAAGAAATGTTTACTGACAAAAAAGTCTTAACCGGCCTTAAACCGACTGGCACTCCACATTTGGGAAATTATCTTGCAGTGATTAAACCCGCTATCAAAATGGGAAAAAAGGCTAAAGAACATTATATGTTTATTGCCGATTACCATGCCATTAACGCCGAAAAAGACCCTGTCATTTTAAATCAAAAGCTTAAAGAAATCGCTTGCATTTATTTGGCTGCCGGCTTAGATCCGAATAAATCCGTTTTTTATCGCCAATCCGATATTCCCGAAATTCCGGAAATTACAACTATTCTATATGCTTATACTCCTAAAGGTTTTATGAATAAAGCTCATGCCTATAAAGCCGCGGTTGATAAGAATCGAGCCGCAGGAAAACCCGATGATGATGGTATCAATATGGGACTCTACACTTATCCGACTTTAATGGCGGCGGATATCTTAGCTTATGATACAGATATTGTTCCTGTCGGTAAAGATCAAGTGCAGCACGTTGAAATCGCACGCGATATCGCCGGTGCCATTAATGCACATTACAATAAGGAATTATTGGTTTTACCAGAATACTCTATTGATGAACACGTCGCTGTTGTTCCCGGAATTGATGGTCGAAAAATGAGCAAATCTTATGGAAATGTCATCCCTTTGTTTGAAGATGACAAAGCTATTAAAAAAGCTATTTTCTCAATTAAAACCGACTCTCGACCAATGGAAGAACCTAAAAATCCTGATGAAATTTTGGTTTATGAAATCTATAAATCAATTGCAACTTCCGAACAACTGCAAGAAATGGGAGATGGATTGCGTCAAGGAAAACTTGGTTATGGTCATATTAAAAATATGCTGCTTGATGCCGTTCTTAACGAAATTAAAGACATGCGCGAAAAATACAATTACTATATCGCACATTTTAATGAAGTCGAAGAAATGCTTGAAAATGGTGCAGCTAAAGCTCGTCCTGTCGCCAAAGCCACGCTTAAACGCTTAAAAGATGCTGTTTTCGGAAGATAAAAAATATTGCCAAACAGATAAAGCTTCTATTTTTTTTAACGTATAAAATTAGTCCATATTTTATTTTCTGATTGTGGTCGTTTTATTCCCGCCTGACGACCGGCTTCAATTGATTTTAACAGCCACGCCATTTCACGACCAAGTGTTTGCATTATCTGAACTCCTTCATGATCTTGTATTACCTCGTCGACTGTATTGCCATGAACCATATTCCAATAGTTGCTGCTGACAACAGGCATACGGTTAATCATAAAATATTTGTTCAAAACATCCAAATTCGCCGTCGTACCGGCTCTCCGCGCAGATACTACCGATGCTCCCGGTTTACCGGCAAAAACTGACGAACCTGCATAAAATACACGATTAAGAGCTGATATTATTCGTCCATTAGGATGTGCATAATATGTGGGCGAACCAAAAATAAATCCATTTGCTGTTTCTGCTTTTTCTATTATTTCATTAACTATATCATTTTTAAAGACACAACGATTATTAAGCTCTCGACACGCTCGACAACCTATACAATCTTGAAGCGCCCCTTTGCCAAGCCATAATATTTCTGAAACAATCCCTTCTTGTGATAAACTCTCCCCAACAATTTTTAATGCCGCGGCCGTACATCCGTTTTCATTCGGACTACCATTAATCATCAAAACTTTCATTTTATTTTCCTTTTATTTCTTTTAATTTTAAATCTTCTTCTTTATTTTTCAATAAACCTTCTTTTCGAACAAAAGAATAAAAATCATATGCTAACCAAAAAAATTGAGGTAAAGCATATAAACTTAATCCAAAAGAAATATTAACATCACTAGAACACGAATAAACCGTTCCGCAAACAATCAATGATATCACATGGGAGATTATTATTCGTTTCTGATTAAATATTTTTTTACTAAGCCACATAAATAAACGACTTAATAAAAATGTCGGTATTGTTCCTCCAACACAAAAAAGCATATATGTCATAAAAGTATACATCTTCATTTCCTTTTTAAAAATTTCTATGTATCATATATAATATATTACTTATTTATCTACCGCAACAAAAAATTAATTGATTTTATTTCAAACGATTGACTTAATTATCTTCTTTTGATATAATAAAAATTATTTATCGGAGGAAGAAAAATGAAAAACACCAAAGATAAATTACTTAACACTGCTACCAGACTTTTTGCTCGCGGAGGAATAGACGGGGTTTCAACTCGTGAACTGACAAAACAAGCCGGCGTTAATTTATGTGCAATTAATTATTATTTCGGTTCTAAACAAATGCTCTATCTCGCCGTAATTGACAATTTAATTTTCACGCTTCGTCAAAATCTTTTAAATATCCCCTCGCCTCTTTATAATAAAACGCCTCTTCAACAAATTAAAATGATTATTTTGAATTTCTTTGATTATCTTTGCAGTGATAATATTTCTGATGACAACGCGCTGCTATTAATTAATGAAATGATTAGTCCTTCTTGTGCTTACAATAAATTATACCAACAAGTGATTGAACCTCTTCATCAACAAGTTTCTGCCTTATTGGCGCAAGAACTTCATAAACCCAAAACAGATCGACAAATTTTGATTCTTGCCCATACTCTATTTGGACAGGCGGCTATGTTTCGTTTACATAAAGAAGCTCTTCTTAGAAGAATGAAGATAAAAAAATACACACCCTCACTGCTTATGGAAATAAAACAAAATATTCATCAAAATTGCGAGGCTATCATTAATCAAGCGAGGAGTAAGATATGAGAAAATATATAATCAATATTTTAATGTCTCTTCTTATCATCGGCATTATCATTTTTTTCTTAAAGTCTGAAAAAAATCAGACTAATCAAATTATTCTTTACGGCAATATCGATATTCGACAAATTGATATCAGTTTTAAGGTATCCGGAACATTAAAGGAAATGTTGTTTGAAGAAGGAGATCATGTCAATAAAGGGGATTTACTGGCTATACTTGATGATCAAGACTATCAATATAATTATGATAAAGCTAATGCCGAACTCAAAAGAGCTAAAGCTCAACTCGCAGAAGCTCAATCCCTATTGAACACCAACTTGCCTTTATGTAAACAAAAAATCGCCTCCGAACGTAGTTGTATTTCTTATACTAATGCGAAAAATGAAGCCGAAGCTGCTGTCGAAGCTGCTAAAATCGCCGCTCAATACCAAAAAAAACAATTGGAATATACTAAAATTTATGCTCCCGATAATGGAATTATTACAAATCGTGTTCAAGAACCGGGATCAACTCTTGCTATTGGGCAAATTATCTATACTCTTGCCAAAGACAGCCCTAAATACGCTCGTGTTTATTTACCGGAAACAAAATTAGCTTTAATTGACTATGGGACAAGAGCAACAATTATAACTGATACGATTGATCCTAAAACCGGTCGTAAAAAAAATTATTCCGGATATGTCGGTTATATTTCCCCTATTGCTGAATTTACACCTAAAAATGTGCAAACTGAAGAATTACGAGCAAATCTGGTCTATCGACTAAATGTTTACGCAGATGACGCTAATCGTTTTTTAAAACAAGGAATGCCGGTTACTGTCATTCTCCATCTTATTGACTTGGAGACACAAGATGGACAAACAATATATAATTGATATTCAAAATCTGCACAAAACTTTTAAAAGTGGAAAAATAACGGCTATTAATCACTTATCTCTTAAAATTGAAAAAGGACAAACTATTGGATTAATTGGAGCTGATGGTGCCGGTAAAACAACGCTTCTTCGTTTGATTAACGGATTATTGCTTCCTGATGAAGGATATATATCTATTAACGGTTTAAATCCATGGAATGATAAAAAATTTTTTATTAATAAAATAAGTTACATGCCCCAGAAATTCGCTTTATATGAAGATTTGACCATAAAAGAAAATCTTGATTTTTACGCAAAACTTAAAAATATTGATAAAAATTTTAATAACCTACTTGATTTTGCCGGCTTAACCCTTTTTCAAAATCGACTGGTCGGAAACCTCTCCGGCGGTATGAAACAAAAACTCGGTCTTATTTGCGCTTTAATGGGTAATCCTGATTTATTACTTTTAGATGAACCTTCCGTTGGTGTCGATCCCGTTTCACGTCGTGAATTACTGAAAATGGTCAAAAAAACCATTCATAATAACGCAACCGTTATTTGGGCAACCGCTTATATGGATGAAGCTCATGGATTTGACCGGGTAATTGTTATTGATAAAGGTAAAATTATTTATCAAGGAAAACCTTATGATTTGGCTCCAGATACAAAAAAATTCGAAGAAAAAATTATCGCTTTAATGGGGGGATTTTCTCTCCAAGCGTCCGAAGTCGCCAAAAATTTTATTGCTAAACCTCATCATCATGAATATGTCGTTGAAGCCGATAATTTATCCAAAAAATACGGAGAATTTTATGCCGTTAAAAATAACAGCTTTAAAATTAAAGCCGGAAAAATTTTCGGACTTCTTGGACCAAATGGCGCAGGTAAATCAACTTCTTTTAAAATGATGTGCGGATTAATCAAACCTACCTCTGGAACTGCTCGCATTATGGGTATTGATATTATCAAAAATCCTTCTGCCGCACGAGCCAATATCGGTTATATGGCACAAAAATTTTCTCTTTATCCAAATTTAAGTGTTCAACAAAATTTGAATTTTTTTGCCGGCGCATATGGACTATCTAAAAATAAAGCCGATGATGCCATTAAAAATATAATTGATATTTTCGCTTTTAAACCTTTTCTTAATGATAATGCTAATGATTTACCTCTCGGATTTAAACAAAGACTGTCTCTTGCTTGTGCCATAATGCACAATCCTTCCGTTTTATTTCTTGATGAACCAACGTCAGGGGTCGATGTTATTACGCGTCGTGAATTTTGGCATCATATTACTTCTCTTGCCAAAAAAGGGGTTAGCGTTTTGATTACAACTCATTTTATGGACGAAGCAGAATTTTGTGATGATATCAGTTTGTTTTACCAAGGTAAAACTATTGCTGCCGGTAAACCTCAAGAACTTAAAAAATCTACAAAATGTCAAACTCTAGAAGATGCTTTTATTAAAATTATTCTCGACCAAAAAAGGAGAGATTAAATGAAAATAACTCTAGCTTTTATTAAAAAAGAATTTTTACAAATCATTCGCGATCCGTCAAGTTTATTAATTGCTTTTATTTTGCCGACTGTTCTGCTTTTTATTTATACTTATGGGATTAATCTCGATTTTACACACATCCGTTTAGGAATTAATAATAATGACAATGAAAAACAATCTAATGAATTAATTGATAAATTTAAACAAAATAATTATATAAATATGCTCCTTTACAATAATCGACAATTAATGTTCAACGATTTAACACAAGGAAAAATTCAAGCGGCTTTAACTATTCCTATTGACTTTTCACGACAACTTTCCGCAGGTAAAGAAGTTTCTTTACAACTCATTATTGATGGTGCAAATTATAATCAAATCAGTTACGCTCAAAACTATATTCAACAAATTACCTCAGAATGGCTAAATCAAACTTATTTACACGATTTTCAACAGGCTGCAGTTGAAATAAGACCTCGATATCTCTTTAATCAAAATAATGACGGACGCCGAGCCGTTGTCCCCAGCTCGCTTGCCGTAACCATGACTCTGATTGGTATATTACTTACTGCTCTGGTGGTTTCTCGCGAATGGGAAAGAGGAACCATGGAAGCCCTTCTGGCCGCTAATATTCAACCTATTCAATTCGTCATTGGTAAATATATTCCCTATTTTATTGTGGGGATGCTTTCTCTTTCATTTTCGTTAGCGGTTATCATTTTCATCTTTCATATTCCTTTTCATGGTAGTTTCTTCGTGCTGTTTATTATTAGCTCATTATTCTTCTACGCCTCTTTGGGAATAGGGTTAATTATATCAAATTGTCTTCATGATCAAATGTTGGCAAGTATGGCGGCTTTAATTATTGGCTTCTTGCCGGCGCTAATGATGTCCGGCGTCGTTTTTCCCATACTTTCTATGCCAACATTCTTTCGATGGTTGACTCAACTACTCCCCCCTACTCATTATGTTAGTTTTATTAAAAATGAATTTATGGTGGGTTCTATAACGCAAACAACTATTCTAAGCGGGATATTGTTATTTATTCTTGGATTTTTATTTTCAATTATCGTTTATAAAAAAACTGCTAGGAGGCTTGATGATTAATTACTTTTTTCATTTATGGGTCCTTATCAAAAAAGAATTTCTTACCATTCTTCACGATCCTAAAAGTCGAATCATTATTCTTGCGCCGCCTCTTATTCAATTGGCTCTTTTCGCTAATATTCTCACCATGGAGACTAAAAATATCAATATTACAATTATCGATTATTCAAAAACTCTCGAATCACGCGAATTTATTAATAAAATTGCCGCTTCATCATGGTTCAACAATGTATCTTTATCACAAAACAGAAATCAAGCTTTGCAAAATCTTAAAGAAGAAAAAATACAAGCTGTTTTAACAATTCATAATCATTTCGCTGTACAGTTAAAAAAAGAACAAATCTCACAAATAGAACTTTTTGTCGATGGACGAACACCAAGTGTCGCTGCCGGTATTGTCGATTATATTAATCAGATTGCAAATACTTATAATCAAAAATTTTCAATCCCTAATGCTTCAATTAATATCAACGTTAGAAACTGGTTTAATCCTAATGCCACATATCAATGGTATTTAGTTATTTCTTTAATTGTTATTTTAGTACTTGTTATCTCGTTAATGCTAACATCATTATCTGTGGCTAGAGAAAGAGAAATAGGAACTTTTGAACAATTAATCGTTAGTCCTTATACTGCTTTTGAAATCCTTATTGGTAAAATTATTCCCCCATTGATTATTGCCCTTGTATTGCAAGTGGTTATGACATGGGTTGCTGTTTTTTGTTTTGATATTCCATTTGTGGGATCTATTGGGTTATTTTTCTTTTCATCTTTTATCGCTATGCTCTCCTTAGTCGGAATAGGACTGTTTATTTCTTCTGTTTGCCGTAACCAACAACAAGCCATTTTAGGAGCTTTTGCTTTTATTATGCCGGCAGTCTTATTATCCGGTTTTGTTTCTCCGGTCGCTGATATGCCTATCCTTTTACAATACTTAACTTATGCTAATCCCTTACGTTTCTTCATTAATATTGGTAACGGCGTGTTCTTAAAAAATATGCAATTAAACGATATTTATATCGATCTATTAATACTTACCGCTATTGCTTTATTTTCTCTTGCTCTTGCGGCAAGAACTTTTAAACGTAATTTAGAGTAAAACTTCTTATTAAAATTATATAACTTCTATAATTCATTTATTCCAAGTTATTGATTTCTTTTCCATATACGTTGTTTGTTCTTTTCTTCTTTCTCGCGAAAAGCTTGTTCTAAATCTATGTCATGCATATTAGCTAATGAACAAATATAAATAAAAACATCCGCTAATTCTTCTGCCACATCTCTCACAACAGAACCACTTCCTATGCTGCCTTGTTTAGAATTTTTTCGTATCGCCGAAATAACTTCACCACATTCCTCTGCAAATAAACAACACTCATAAAATTTATCTGTTGTGTTAAAACCTCGTTCTTGTTTCATCTTCTTAACATATCTCTGATAATCCTTTAAAGTGGGATTTGTCTTTAGTTCCAACATTATTATAATCCTTTCATTTCCTATTTAATTTCAAATGCATACGCTGTTCAAAAGCCTCAAAACCATATTTTTGATAAAAAGAATAAGCGTCTTGATTGAGATTAAACACACCTAAACGAATTTCATTAATTCCTTTTTGATTGCAATATTCATAAAAAGCATCCATCAACATTTTCCCTATTCCCTGATGGCGGAAGCTTTCTTTTACTCCAAAATTAGAAATATGGGCAACTTGAGGACACATTAAATAAGGGGAATTTTTTTCTTCCGCTAACAAATAACCATAGATAATCCCCTGCTCTTCCGCTACTAATGCGATTGATTTATCCGTTATTAAGGTTTCTAAAAATCCAATTTTCTCCATTTCATCATCCAAAGGCAAAAAATACCCTCCTAAAATCTTTATATGATGATCTCTAACCTCTTTACAAATATCTATAACTTGTGTTATATCTTCTTTTACAAATTTTCTTATTTTCATTTTGAAACAATTCTTTCAGTAATATATTTTGAATTACAATAATTTTATGAGACATAATAATAATGTCAATCATATATTAGCATATAAGGAAAAATTATATGGATCTATGGGAAAAATATCTTGGAAAAGCCGTAAATGTTCAAATTGATCGTCCTTTGGGAAGCAGGCATCCCAAGCACGGATTTATTTATGAAGTTAATTATGGTTATATTCCTAACACAATATCTGGTGATGGGGAAGAACTTGACGCTTATGTTTTGGGTATTAATTCACCTATAACCGAATTTACAGGCAAATGTATAGCTGTTATTCATCGTACAAATGATAATGATGATAAATTAATTGTTGTCCCTCAAAATCTCTTGTTATCTCATCAGGAAATTGAAAAACAAATTTGCTTTCAAGAAAAATGGTTTACACATAAACTTATTCATCTTTATCCAACAATACATCTTATATGCGGTTATCTTGGTTTTGGTAAAACAACTTATGCCAAACAACTTGAACAAGATTTAACGGCGGTTCGCTTTACTCATGATGAAATTATGTGTAATCGATATGGGCGAAATCCTGACAATTTTCAAGAAAAATACAAAGTAGTTGATAAATTTATCCGTCAACAAACAATTATTAAAATTAAAGAAGGTTATGACGTTATTTTAGATTATGGCTTTTGGACAAGAGAAAATCGTAAACAATATTATAACTGGGCAAAGAAAATTACACCAAATGTTATTTTCCATGCCCTTACTTGTGATATCAATATTGCACGAGAAAGAATAAATCAAAGAACCAATAATCAATCTAACGAACTTTTTATAGATGAAAATTGCTTTAATAAATTTCTTAAATCTTATGAACCAGTCGATGATGAAGAAGGATATTTCACTATTTACCATAAAACATAAATAAAGTTCTTTACTTTAAATTAAATCTAGATATAATAAATAAAATTTATATAATTCTGTAAACAATTATAATTATGGAGACAAATTTAATAGAAACAACCTTACCGTTGGTTTATTGTAAAAAAAATGAATTTTATGTTTTAAATGGTTTAAACTTAGAACGTAAAAATGAACTTTGGGGAATTGATCTAAGTCCTAATTGCTTGCTCTCTTTAACTAAAATGCTAAACTCCAATGATTCGCCAATAAAAAATAAGGCTGATGTGCAAAAATATGTTAAAAGCATGATTTTTAAGGGAAAATACGGTTCTTTGCCATCTGCTGAATTACTTGGAAAAATTTGGAACAAAGAGAAACGTTCGGATTTAAAAAAGACAATTCTTGTGATGGAAAATAACGGTATCAAAAATATCGATTACCGCGGAATTATTTGGTGTTCGGAAGTGTTCCATGAAGCTCCCGAATATTCTTTGACTTTTTCATTAACCGATGGGAAATATTCGTGGTGTGATATGTCGGTTGAACATCTATCACGTATTGTTATTGTTTTTTAAAAAACTCTCTTCTAACAGCATTATCTTTAGATAATGCTGTTTTTTTATTCAAACAAAAGTTAATCTATATTTTCTGTTTATATTTTTTTGTTTAGAGTATAAAATATGGCAAATAAAGTTATTATAATAAAAAATTTATTTTAAAGGGCTTTACACATATGAGAAAAGAAAATTTCAACACGCGTTGGGGGTTTATATTAGCCGCAGCAGGATCCGCCATTGGATTAGGAAATATTTGGCGTTTTCCATATTTGGTCGGTCAATACGGCGGATTAAGTTTCATTATTCTTTATCTTTTGATTATTTTATTTATATGCAACCCTCTAATGGTGTCTGAAATAGCCCTCGGCCGCGCTTCTAAAAGTAATTTCGTTGATGCATATAAAATTATCGGACAAAAATTAGGCATGAAACATCTTCAATTCTGGTCTTTTTTTGGTGGCTGGATTGCTTTTATCGGAATTAGTATGATTATTTCTTTTTACTTTCTTGTTGCCGGTTGGGTGCTTTATTACCTTCTGGAATCTTTATCCGGTAATTTGCTCCATATTCCAACAGAAAATCTTCCTAATGAATTCGATACATTAAGCCATAATTTTTCAACTCAATACACTTGTGGTTTAATTTTTATGTTCGTCACGGCAATGATTGTTATTGCCGGAGTTAAACAAGGTATTGAAAAAGCCGGAATTATCTTAATGCCTATTTTATTTATTATTTTCTTGGTTTTATCTTTTCAATCCATACTCCTTGATGGAGCTGAAAATGGTGTTCAATTTCTTTTAACGCCCAAATGGGAATACTTAGGATTTACAGATGAAGGCTTTAATTGGAATATGCTTTTTAGGACTTTTGTGGCTGCTTTAGGTCAAGCTTTTTTATCTCTTTCACTTGGTTTTGGTATTTTATTGGTCTATGGTTCTTATTTGTCTTCAAAAGAGAATTTATTTACCGCTGTTCGCAGTATTGAAATTTTTGATACTTTAGCGGCAATTTTAAGTGCTGTTATTATTATACCCGCGGTTTTTGCCGCCAATATTCCGCCGACTTCCGGTCCAGGATTAACTTTTATTTCTCTACCTATTGTATTTCAACAATTATCCGGAGGACAAATCTGGTCGATTTCTTTTTATCTTTTACTTGCTTTAGCAACCGTAACTTCAACCATTTCCATTTTTGAAGCTTTAACCAACCTCTTTATGGATAAACTTAAATTAAAACGTTTTACGGCTGTATTAATGGTTATGCTTATCACTTGTTTAGGTTTTACGGCTGTTACAGCGTCTTTTTCGGGTATTTGGGATATAAAAATTTTAGATAAAAATATTTTTGAACTTTTTGATTGGTTGTCGTCGACTTTTACTGCGGCCATTGTTTCTATGACTATAGCACTTTTTGTCGGTTATTCGGCAATGAAAACAATTATTCACAATATTCGCCGATCCGCAGTTGTTACTTCAAGATTTACAAGATATTTTTTATTAACATTGCGTATTTTTGCACCTTTAAGTTTGGGACTTTTACTTTTTTTAGCTCTATATAACACTTTTAGTGTATATCTTTTTCAAAATTAAAAAACGTTATTTATAAAATATTAAACGGTACTCTTTTAATGAGTACCGTTTAAATATTTTTCAAGAATTGGAAAGTTTTAAGATAAGAGGATAAGCACCTGATTTTTTCCATATTTTCTGGCGTGTGATGTCTTTATAATGGGCAATACCAAGGCCATCTTTTAAGGTTGCCCAAAAATACCTTTCATTCAAAGGGGTATTACCGGATTTACAACGCAAATCAGAGATTTTTTCCCAGTTTTTCTGTAGTAAAACGATGTCTTCATCTTCCAATAAATTTCCATTAAAGCATAACAAACACAAAAGTATTGATGATCTTTTAACTTTTTGTGTTATTTGACTATGAATAACCAGATTTGGGCTAATTCGATAACCGATAATTTGACCGTTTTGGGGAAGATATTTTGTACTTTCCATTAGGTTTTCATAGACATAGCGTGGTTCGACGTAATCATCGACATTTTTAGGAATTTTATCCTTCCAATACGCTGGATTGATTTGTTTTTCAACTTTCTGTCTGAGAATGTTGATGCCAACATTAATTAGAATCATAAACAAACATAAAAAGAGTAATCCAACAATAACAAAAAACATAAATTTTTCCATAATAATATTTTTTAAGGGTTAACATACTAATTACGATTTACAAAAATGATATAAGCGAGAATAGATTAAGTCAAGAATTTTTTAAAATACAGATAGCATTGAAGTTTTGTTATTAAAACTTGATTTTATTTTTAATAACTCCGTAACCGATATTAAGTATTTTTTGCCCATCCAGGAGCGGCTCTTGACCATAAACGTTTATCTTTTCCATTAGGGAAAGCCATAATTCCACCAACTGTAGGTTTAAGGCATCCTGTTGTTTCCGGAAATGAAAATGGTTCTTTAGTTAAATAACATTTTGCCATATCTGCAAAAATTCGCGCTTCCATATATTTTCCATTATAACCATATTTATCTGACCAACTTATAACGGCATCAGGGAGTATAGATTTATCAAAAATTTTTTGATGTTCGGGTAAAACTTTTGCCTTACCATATAATAAATTTTCAAAATCATTTAATATAATTGGATTTTTCCATCCGCCGCCAAAAAGCAGAAAATATTTTGGATATTTTATATTTTCAGGTATAAAACGGAAATTATAAACCATAACATACGCGCTAAAAAATTCCACAGTTCTCAGCCTATCTTCAAAAGTGATATTATTATCCAACAATTCAGGTATTAAAACATACCATGCAGGATCTGAGGATTTAGGAGGTTTAATGGTTATAAAATTTTGATGAGAATTTGTTTGAACCGCATTTTCAAATAATTTATGCAGAAGGGTATAATTAATTTTTCCATTTTTTCCAATTTCACCATTATAATCACAAGATAAATTTTTCTGTTTTTGCATCAAGGCGTCGGCAAAATGATTAAAAGGTCCTGTATCCCAGCCTAAAGCGACATTTTTATTTGTATTGATATCTTTAGAAATAATGGAGATATTTCCTGTATTTCCCGCATTACAAAAGACAACAGGGAAAACACCTTTTGTGATTAAATCTTGTGTGATATGTTGATTATGGACAGGAGCAAAAGGAGCGCCTTCGCCTAAGTTCATAATATCATCGGAGCGGAAATCATAAACGACGGGTATTCCGGTTAAATCGGCGAGCATTTGCCCGCTTCCAATCTGTAAGGTATAAACTTTATTTGGTTCTTTACTATGGGCGATAGAGGGGGGACAATGACCGCACGTCTGACCATGAAACCCTATGGCGTCAACAGATTTTGGTGAAATGTTGTTTTCTTTTAACAATTGATTGACAGATAAAGCCACAAGATTAACGTAATCGTCATGTAAGGATTTAAAATCATTACCTTTATCTGCCGCTAATGAAGCAATATCACAATTGTTGTGCGCCAATGTTTTTTTTAATCGGCGAAACCTTTTGCTCAGAGAAGGAGAAATTTCTTGAGAAAAGACACAAATATCGCGGATGTGATCTTTCTTAAATTCAGATAAGACCACATCGACACCATCCAAAGAGTTTCCTGTCATTACTCCAATACATAAATATCTTTCCTTAATCATTCACAACACTCCAAAATGTTTCTTTGAATGTTAATATAAAATATTTATCTAAAGTAAACAGCTCTCTTTTTTTTATAAACACCTTTCTGCTTAAGCTAATTAACGAGAATTATTTTTCTTCTGCGCTATTATGTTATTAGTAGCCTTAGACTTATTAACTGCTTTAGACTTATCCTCTGTATGATTAGATTCTTCTTTAACTATATAACGTCTGATATCATCCGATTGCAACATTTGCGATATAACTGTTTTAACATTTTCAATAGATACACTATCATTCTGATTTGACTTCAATCCTTCTTTGAAAGCGTCTATCACTTTTGGTGCTAATTCCGGTTTTACTTTGGCTATTGTTCCTAGTGTTTCATATGCTGTCCATAAAGAAGATCTATTGTTTTTATCAGACTTTAAGCATTCTTTAATTTCAGTTAGCACATTTTCTCCTAAATCCGGTTGAGCTTCCACAACCTTTCCTAAGGTTTTATATGCCGCTTTTAAAGAAAGGTCATCATTTTTGTCAGACTTCAATCCTTCTTTGAAAGCGTCTAACACTTTTGGTGCTAATTCCGGTTTTACTTCGACTATTGTTCCTAGTGTTTCATATGCTTCCCTTAAAGAAAATTCATTATTTTTGCCAGACTTTATGTTTTCTTTTACTGTAGATAATACCTTCTCTCCTAAATCCGGTTGAGCTTCCACAACCTTTCCCAAGGTTGTATATGCATTTTTAAAAGAAATACCATCATTTGTACCAAACTTTATGCTTTCTTTTACTGTAGATAATACCTTCTCTCCTAATTCCGGTTTTACCTCAACGATTGTTCCTAATGTACTATATGCATAACCTAAAGAAAGGTCATCATTTTTGTCAGACTTTAAGCACTCTTGGACTGCAGATAATATTTCTGGACCTAATTGGGGTTTAGTGGATAATACTGGTTTTAAAGATGATAGAAATATGTCACTTTCTGGAATTTTATATACATATAAAATATTCTGTATTCTGCTTCTGATATCGTTATTCATAATTTTTTCCTCTAAGAAATTATATTGCTTGATTATTTGACACTACACTAAAGAACAACCAATGCCAACAAAAAAAATGTCAATTTCGTCTAAAATATATCTGTTATAATTCCTCATAAATTTTTTTTGTTAATCCAACTCTTACACACAAATTTTTTAAACATTTGATACTCATAAAAAACACTGTTCTTTGAATTAACGAGAATTATTATGATTATAAGCACATTATCCCACTCAAAGTAATTATACTTAAAACGAGGAAAAATATTCTACACAAACAGTCTTCATATCAGCAATAATATTATCAATATCCAAACTTACAATCACATACTGTCCTTTATATTCTAAAACAATTTAATATCAAGAATCTCTTAAAAAGAAAAGCTCAATCTCTTTTGAGATTGAGCTTCAGTCAGAAAAGCCTATTTTACGTCCGTTCCGCATAAGGAACAATCGTAAACATGGTAACTGCCGTCATAGAAGGCTATGACACAGTGTATTCTTGAAAAACGCGCATCATTCGGCAATCGAAAATCACTATCCGTATGACGACCTATAATAAATGCCGTACCGGGTTCCCGACGCCATACTTCTTGAGCAAAAACGCCCAAATTCAACGACATCAGTTCTCCCCAATCGCAATTTTTACAAAAGCTGACAACCGGAAGCCCTTTACCAACATAAATTAACCTTACTTTTCTACCATTGTTTTTAGCTTGTTCTAACACTTCTTGTAGTTTCATAATTTTGAGTTTTTAGAATTTATTATTTTAAAATTTTAGGAAATGTAAATTATTTGCCTCATATTTCAAATAATAGAAAATTCTAAAATTCAAAATTACAACAAAATAATAAACATAATCCTTTAATATCAATTATAGAATAATCTTTTCCTAAAAATTTGTCAATATTTATTTGATAAAATACAATAAATAAAAATCATTTTTATCTATGAGAATAATATGTATCGTAAATTTGATATAAAATTCAAATTAAAATACTTTTGCAAAACTTATCTCCGTATAAATGTGATTTGATGCAATAAATCTAACACCAAACAAAGCATGAATTTACTGGTCGATTATCATCTTTTATCCTAAATGATATGGCTTCTATACTAAATGGTTTCATAGAACGATTTTAAAAACTTAATGATTATATACAATCATATTGAATGAATTAAAAATCTCCATAAATATTACCATAGTCATCTTTATGAATGTTTATCCTATCGTCTCCGATATATCCCCTCGTATTACCATAGTCATCTTCACGGATATTTACATTTTTATCACCAATATGACCTCTTGTATTACCATATTTATCTTTCTGAACATTTACCCTACTGTCTCCGATATACCCCCTCGTATTACCATATTTATCTTTCTGGACATTTATCTTCTTATCTCCGACATAGCCTCTTGTATTACCATATTTATCCGTATGTGTATTAATCCGTTTGCCATTCATATATCCTGTACAATTTCCATAATCATCGCAATGTATTCTATTTGCATAACAATTATCACAAATAACAACTATTAACAAAATTAAAAATATAATTTTCATTTAAATATCTCCTTATAGCTATATATATACTATTGATATTTTATTTGCAACCTTTATTTGTTAAACACTTTAATTTTAGTTTGAGTTTTTTTAATAAGCAATAAAGATCCTGTTTAAAATAATTAATTCAATTTTGTAGCTATGCTGCAGACAAGAATAACAAAATACAATATAAAAGTTTCTTAGCAATTTTTTGAACAAAGTTCGTTGTTTTTCATCTTCGAAATGGTTTTTCTTCATACTATTTTGCATATTGTTATGACTCCTTTTAAAATATGATTTAGTATCATTGATAATAGCTTTATGTGTCATGAGCGAGTTGATATGGTCTGGAAGAAGGACTAAATGAATTTTGTTGAGGAAAGAGAACAGAAATTGCATTCAAATTCAAACTTTGCATATTGTTTGAACTAAAAATCGAACTGTTGCAGAAGCATGAATTGAAAGTGCTGTTACTATTCCACAAATCATTATTCTGATATTGTTGTAATCGGTCTGTTAAATCCTTCAAATTATATCTTGAAGGAGCTTGGGTTTGGTATTGGTTTTTATTCCAAACACTTTGATTCTGATTAAACAGATTGTTGTTTCCGAACAAATTCCACGAAAGCGTATTATTGTTGTTTTGCGTTAAAGGAGTGTTGTTCAGTTCCCATTGGGTAGAATTATTGTTTTTCAAACCAAAGGTTTGATTTTCACTTCCTAATCCATAACTTTGCGGCCAAGATAGGCTTTAACCTTATTTTCAACATAAAAGGAGAGGATTTTATAA
>CALXTF010000005.1 GCA_944391335.1 uncultured Alphaproteobacteria bacterium | reverse complement strand
AAGGAGTTTTTTATCTGTAAAGCTATAAGCTCTTTGGAACTACCGGCCTAGCCGGTAGTTTTCTTGTTACAAAAAAAGCTCCCCATCGGGAGCTAAAAAAGATTTTAATTTTTTTACTAAAGAGTATACTTTAAAAAGGAATATCATCGTCCAAATCAACAGAAGAATCCGTTGGAGATGAAGAATCCCAACCTGATGACATTGGTGTTCCCGAAAAGACATCTCCACCGACGGCTTCACCGCTTCGGTTATCAAGCATAACTAAATTAGAACTAAAGTTTTGCAAAACGACTTCCGTTGTATATCGTTCTTGCCCATTAGCATCTTCCCATTTACGAGTTTGCAGTTGACCTTCCAAATAAACTTTTGATCCTTTGCGTAGATATCTTTCTGCGACATCTGCCAATTGGGGATTAAAAACAACGACACGATGCCATTCTGTTCGTTCTTTTCTTTCTCCCGAAAGCTTGTCTTTCCAACTATCTGTGGTTGCAACACTTAAAGTAACCACTTTACCGCCATTTTGAGTTGTATTTATTCGCGGATCCGCGCCAAGATTACCGACCAAAATCACTTTATTAATACTTCCTGCCATTTTTATTGCACCTTTATAAAAAATTAATAACTGTCGAGATTATAAAAGAAAAGCATTCATCAGCCAAGAAAAAAATCACCAAACCTGTGTATATCCTTCATTTTCATAACGATAAATTACATATTTAAGCGACCGATCCGGTATTCCGTCTTTATAAACAACATTTCCCCAACCGGCAGGTATCAAGTGATTGTTTAACTTATTCTGCAATCCTTTATAATTAACTCCTTTTTCTTGTTCGACCAAATATTCCCACATTTTAACGGCTAAATAACCATAAGGCATTAAACCAACCGGTTCAATTCCTAATAAACGTAATTTAACAAGATATTCCGCAAAATTAGGGTTACTGGTCAACGACGGTAAAGAAACAATATATAATCCTTCCGCATATGAACCAAGCTTACGAATAAGTTTATAACCGCCATAATAACGATTAACAAAAAAAATCATTTCAGAATTTGTCTTTTTAACATTTAAAATTGTTTCTATTGTTAAATCAGAATTCGCCATTATAAACACAACATCTACACCTGTTTCATTAAGATGCTTGGCAAGCTGTTCGCTATTATCGGCAAAAGCTTCAAGACTAAACGCCGTTAACTTGTCGCCCAATCCGCTTTTTGTAAAAAGATGTTGAATTTCACGAGAAATTTCAGTCATTTCAGGATGAGTGCTATCGTAAACAACCGCTAATTTCTTTTCTTGATGACTATTCATATAATAACGAAAAAAATCAACAGCTTGCTGTTTTATATCACCCAACATTTCAACTACTTCTTTATGGGAATGTTGATATAATGAGCGGCTGCCGCCTAAAGGATGGATTTGAAAAATTTCAGAAGAAGCAAATAAATCAGCGATTTTTTCACTTTGATTATAACATAATGGTCCTATTACCAATTGTATTTTATCATCTTGAGAACGATTAAGAGAAATCATTTCTGCTGTTGTTAAAGATAAAACATCACCACATGGATCATCAATTCGTACTAAATTAATTTTTTGTTTTTTTAAACCGCCTTTTTCATTAATCTCATCGACAGCAATTTCAACTCCGCCGATTATCTCTTCACTATATAATTTGAAATCACCCGAAAGCGGTGCAATAACCGCAATATTAATATCTGCTCGTGCCAAAAAAGCAAATAAACTGCAAAAAACAAAAAATAAAAAATAAACAGTTTTATAAAGAAACATATTTTCCCTAACTTATAAACAGCAGATAAATTTTTCCGATTAAATTACCCCTATAAATTCTTTCTTGCAAGAATTGAGCTGTTTTTATCGACATAAAATTAAATATAGCTTTTTTATTGTCTTTTTATTCTTAATTGTTTATATTCTGGATGGAGACAGAAGATGAAAAATAATAATTTTATCGAAATTAAAGGCGCAAGAGAACATAACTTAAAAAATATTGATATCGATATTCCCAAAAATAAACTAACCGTTATTACAGGCCTGTCTGGATCCGGAAAATCTTCCCTTGCTTTTGATACAATTTATGCGGAAGGACAAAGACGTTATGTTGAAAGCCTTTCTTCCTATGCTCGTCAATTCCTTGAATTGATGAAAAAACCGGATGTCGATTCGATTGAAGGTTTATCTCCGGCCATTTCCATTGAACAAAAAACAACATCACACAATCCACGCTCTACGGTCGGTACCGTTACAGAAATATATGATTATATGCGCTTATTATGGGCGCGCGCGGGAACACCTTATTCTCCGGCGACAGGACTACCTATAGAATCTCAAACCGTGTCACAAATAACAGATCGTATCGCCGCTCTGCCCGAAGGCAGCAAAATTCTGCTTCTATCTCCAATAGCTCGAGGTAAAAAAGGAGAATTCAAAAAAGAATTTGAAATTTTACAACATCAAGGTTATCAACGATTAAAAATCGACGGTACAATTTATAATATTGAAGACTTGCCAACGCTTAATAAAAACCAAAAACACGATATTGAAGTTGTTGTCGATCGTTTGATTATTAAATCAGGACTTGAAAATCGTATTGCGCAATCTGTGGAAACAGCTCTTAATCTAAGTGAAGGATTATTGTTTGTTGAAGATACAGCTTCGGGCAGCCGCATCACCTTTTCTTCTAAATTTGCATGTCCTGTCAGCGGCTTTACAATTGAAGAAATTGAACCGCGTCTATTTTCTTTTAACAATCCTTACGGTGCCTGCCCTTATTGCGACGGTATAGGAGCCAGATTATATATGGATCCTCGTTTGATTATCCCAAATGAAAACCTATCTTTAGCTCAAGGCGCTATTTTACCATGGTCCAGTCATAAACATAGTTTTTATACAGATACCATGGAATCTCTTTGTCAATATCTTAACATATCCATGAAAACACCATGGAAAGATATACCCAAACAAGCTCAAAATATTATTCTTTACGGATCCGGTCATGATCCTGTGCCAATGTATTATTCGCGTTTTTCCACACATAAACCATTTGAAGGAGTGGTAAACAATCTAGAACGCCGCTTTATGGAAACAGATTCACCGACCATACGCGATGAATTTGCCCAATATCAATCCGCAGCCATTTGCGAATACTGCCACGGTAAACGTCTTAAACCTGAAGCTCTTGCGATTAAAATTGACGGTTTGGA
Organism: uncultured Alphaproteobacteria bacterium; assembly: GCA_944391335.1. Taxonomy (GTDB): domain Bacteria; phylum Pseudomonadota; class Alphaproteobacteria; order RF32; family CAG-239; genus JAFUYI01. Next base: position 75,334 of record CALXTF010000005.1, on the reverse strand, counting down.
TATTATGGATGTTTCTTTTATGTCAATAAAACAAGCCAAAGAATGGTTTACACAATCTGAAGAAAAATTATCTCCACAAAAAAAAGAAATCGCACATAAAATTTTAAAAGAAATTATCAATCGATTAACTTTTCTTAACAATGTCGGATTAGATTATTTATCTTTATCGCGCCAATCAGGAACACTTTCCGGCGGTGAAGCCCAACGTATTCGTTTAGCCTCACAAATAGGTTCCGGTCTAACTGGCGTAATGTATATTCTTGATGAACCTTCCATTGGACTTCACCAACGAGATAACGACCGCTTGCTTAGCACCCTCACCCGTTTACGCGATATAGGTAATACTGTAATTGTCGTCGAACATGATGAAGATGCTATTCGCGCCGCAGATTATCTTGTCGACATGGGGCCTAATGCCGGTGAACAAGGAGGTTACGTCGTCGCCAAAGGAACAGTCCGTGAAGTTTTGCAAAATCTAAGCAGCGTAACAGCTCAATATCTAAATGGACAAAAAGAAATATCCATACCCTTGAAAAGACGCAAAGGCAATGGAAAATTTTTAAGCATCAATGGTGTCAAAACCAATAACTTAAAAAACGTATCATTAAAAATTCCTCTTGGAACCATGATTTGTGTTACAGGTGTTTCCGGAGGCGGTAAATCATCCCTTATTCTCGAAACTTTATTTAAAGCCGTCAATAAAACATTAAACGGCAGCCGCGAACCGGCGGGAATATATAACAATCTAAACGGTATAGAAAACATTGATAAAGTTATAGATATAGATCAATCCCCTATTGGTCGAACACCTCGTTCTAATCCCGCCACATATACAGGTTTATTTACTTATATCCGCGACTGGTTCGCTGAATTGCCGGAAGCTAAAGCCAAAGGCTATAATGCCGGACGTTTTTCATTTAATGTTGCCGGCGGACGTTGTGAAGCATGTAAAGGCGACGGCGTAACCAAAATCGAAATGCATTTTTTACCGGATGTTTATGTCGCTTGCGATATATGTAAAGGTAAACGTTTCAATCGTGAAACATTAGAAGTTAAATATAAAGGAAAATCAATTGCAGATGTTTTAGATATGACGGTGGATGAGGCTTATGATTTTTTTGCCGCTATTCCTTCAATTAAAAACCGTTTGGAATTATTACGCAAAGTTGGTCTTGGATATATTCATCTCGGACAATCGGCAACAACATTATCCGGAGGGGAAGCTCAACGTATCAAATTATCCAAAGAACTATCTAAACGCGCCACTGGTAAAACACTTTATATTTTGGATGAACCGACAACAGGGCTGCATTTTGAAGATATCAATCGTTTGTTAAAGGTTTTACAAACACTTGTTGAGCAAGGAAACACAGTTATAATAATAGAACACAATTTAGATGTCATTAAAGTTGCGGATTACATTTTTGATTTAGGCCCAGAAGGAGGAGACGGCGGAGGAAAAATAATTGCTCAAGGAACTCCGGAAGAAGTTTCAAAATCGAAAATAAGCTATACAGCAAAATATCTGCGCGAAAAACTTAAGTAACTTTTAGGATTAGGACATGGCAAAAGAAAAATCACCGCGCAATAAAACATTAGATATTTCTATTGAAGAAGGAATGGAATATTTTAATCATTGCATTGATCAAACCACTACAAACTTAAACAACCTAAAAAACATATTAAATAAAACAATCTGCGGCGATACTTTTCAAATACTTCCTCAACTTCCGAAATCTTTTGTTGATTTATTAATTGTTGATCCTCCCTATAATTTAAGCAAAAATTATGACGGAAAAAAATTCAACGCTCTTGATGATAAAAAATATGAAGAATATACAGAAAATTGGATTTCTCTTATTAAACCCTTACTTAAAGAAAGTGCTTCCATTTATATCTGTTGTGATTGGAAAAGCAGTCTTATTATAGGTCAAGTTCTAAAAAAACATTTTTATATTAAAAATCGTATTACCTGGCAAAGAGAAAAAGGTCGAGGCGCATTGAATAATTGGAAAAATGGCTTAGAAGATATTTGGTTTGCAACAAATAGTGAAAATTACACATTTAATCTTGAAGCGGTTAAAATCAGAAAAAAAGTCATAGCCCCTTACCGTGAAGCAGGGACCCCAAAAGATTGGGAAAAAACACCGGAAGGAAATTTTCGGAACACTTGTCCATCAAATTTTTGGGATGATATTTCCATTCCATATTGGAGTATGCCGGAAAATACTGCTCATCCAACTCAAAAACCGGAAAAATTAATTGCAAAACTCATTTTAGCCAGTTCTAACGAAAATGATATTATTTTAGATCCTTTTTTAGGTTCCGGAACCACATCCGTTGTATGTAAAAAACTCAATCGCCGTTATGTCGGAATAGAACAAAATCAACGTTATTGCATATGGTGTGAAAAAAGACTACACAAAGCGGATGAAAATAAGGAAATACAAGGATATATTAACGGCATTTTTTGGGAAAGGAACTCCCACAACCTGCAAAATAAAGCTAAACGCAAAAAAAAACAAACAAGACCCCCCCGTTAAAATTTGACACAATACAATAAAATATATATCATGCTCTTATCTTAACCAAACTCAGGAGATGATTAATGATTATCAAAAACATTTTTTGGGATGTTGACGGTGTTTTAGCTAATTTAAATTATGCTTATTTTAATTTTTTAACTAAACACCCTAAATATGCCCCTAAATATGGTAATATTCAATGGGAAGATCTTCCTAAAGTTTTACCTATTGTTCCTAAATATGGTGCCTTGGAATTAAAAACACATCCCGAACAAGGTGTTGAAATGGATTATGATTTTTGTCATTCCCCTGAATTTTTTACCAATCGCCCCCTTTATCCTCATGTTATTGAAACCTTAAAAGAATTTCATCAAAAAGGATACAAACAATTTACAATGTCTGCGACATTTGATGTGGAAACAAAAAAACGTTTTTTGAACAATTTACTAAAAGATGTAACCGACTTTTTAACAATTGAGTGTGTTCAACATGGCAAGTTTATGCATGATACAGCTAAAGAAGATATGCTTAAAAGTTGTTTTGAGAAATATGGTTTAAAAGCCGAAGAAACTATTTTAGTTGATGATAGAATATATAATCAATACGCGGCAATTAACGTTGGAGCTCATCCGATAAGATATCGCTGCGAATTCACCACTGATTTACCTGAAGAACTAAATTGGATTCCAGAAGTCAGGAGTCTTGATGAATTAAAAGAGTGGTTAAAAACCAACACTACGATGGAATAATTTATTTTAATAAACTTCCATTAGCTAAGGCAAGTGGTATTACCTGTTTTGAACTACGTTTTCCCTGCCCCAAGACTTCGCAAGCCTAACGGCTGGGCAGACATCTACCTTTTTTCGCAGGTAGTGTTACGTTCGAAACATAAAAAAATCCTTTTGAATTTTTATTCAAAGGGATTTTTTAGATGAATAACAAATTAAACACCTAAGGCACTACGGGCATTTTTTTGTCCTTCAAGACTGAGTTTCATAGCCTCCACATCACTACTATTCAAGAAAGGCAGGGGTTTGGCAACAATGTTACCGCAATTAATTTCGGCAATAAGTTGAGCCGTTTCACCAACAAATTCAGGTAAATTATCATTTTTTGTAATCACCCGATTCAGAGGTAAAACCAACTTTTGATTCGTAACGCAGGCTGTTAAAACCTTGGCAATCATTACTGCCGGAGCAAAATATGAACCATTGTTGATTTTTGGAGTTGCGGCCTGTTGATTTATTCGAGTTATTTCCAAACCGCGTCCTTTGGTTCTTTGCATTGCTTGTTCCGCCATTTCTTTAACGACATAGCGTGTATTACGCATATGGAAGCTTTCCTCATGAAGAAACATCGTATTACAGTGATGTCCAACAACCCAAGCATCAATCCAATCCGGTATAGCATAGACACCGTTTTGCAGCAACAAATCGCAGAAAAACTTTTTAAAGCGATATGTATCAAGATAACATCCTAATCCATAGACCTCGTTTTGGGGTAATTTTTCTCTTGCAATTTGCGTCATCAGATCGACAGGATTAGTAACAACAAACACCTTAGCTTTTGAATTCAAAGCCTTCATCTCCTCACAGAATTGATTTAAGATATCAATATTTTGAAAAGCTTTCAGCAATCTATCATCAATTCCTTTCAAAGCAGCTTGAGCATACTCTTCAGGTTGAGGAAATTTACCAGCACAAAACACAACAAAATCAGCGTTTTCCAGCTCATCAACACATCCTGTCGCTCTATACAGCCATCTGGATGTTCCTCCGATCATGGATTTTGCATCTTTTAGATCTTCGATTGCTCCTTCCACTCTTTTAAAATTATGTGGAGAATACAAAACCACTTCTGCTTTATTCGCTAGTTGAGAAGAGACCAAGTACGCTACGGCATTTATTCCTAATTGCCCGGCACCATAAATAAAAATTTTTTTCATAATTTATGAGTTTAATAAAATTAATAATATAAGATATCAATTTTTTTATAACAAATTTATACAAAAATGTAAAGCTATATTTTAATTAGAAATTAACTTAATACCAATATTGTTAAGTAAAGGAATAAATTTATGTCGTTATTTCAACTTTCAATAGGCTTATTAATTCTGTTTTTTATGGTTTTAAGACCATTTTTGTATAAACCCTGCATAAAATATTTTCCGTCGGAATTATCCGCGGCGTTTACCTCTATTTGGTTGCTTACGGGACTTCTTGTTTCTTGTCCTGTTTTTGGTCATTTATTACTTGACAACATTCAATCAATCATAAAATCCCCTTATTTAATCATTAGTTTATTAAAAGGAATCCTGCTGTGGTTTATGATTAAACTACAGCAGCTTATTAATAAAGAAAGCACCTCGTCATCAGTATTTTTTGGTTTTATAGCCATGGCATTGGGATCACTTATAAATAATCTTTTTTTTAAGGAAGGATTATTAGTCTCACAATTAATTTGCATCTGCGCCTTAGGCTGTCTGGGAATAATTTTTATTGTACAAGGTGATGCCAAAAGATTATCTTTAAAAGATAAAACTAATTTTGTGATTATTATATGTATCGGAGCATTATTTAGTGTTTTTGATCATTTAGCAATTCCTCAAATCGGTTGGTATCCGCATTTATTATTTTCAACCATATCTATGTTTGTTGTATGTGTGTTTTACGGTCTTTCTAAACAAGACTATTACAATATATTTAGGAACCGTAGCATTATAATAGCCGGCATTGTATACACTGTTTCCGAATTTCTAATTATTTATTCATCAACAAATTTATTACCGGTATCATTTGTTGCAGTTTTCATGCGTATGGCGGCACCAATAGTTATGCTTATTTCATCCATAAAATATCATGAGCAAAGTTTTAAGAACCAACTTCTTTTTAGCGGTTTGGCAATGGTTTTTGTTTTGCCTCTAATTTTTATCCAAAAATAAATCTTATTCCTGCCATATTTGATGGTTCAATTTACCAAAATATCGAGAATATTGAAGAAGCTGATTTTATTAATTTTCCTAAAATATCACACCTTATTTATTAACTTGACAAATAACTTGCTCCATAATATAATTAATTTGTTTCTATATAGATATGTTAATTATTAAATTTATTCATTACTTTATTATGTGATGAGTTATAATTTTATCTATATAAGATTAATTTTATAAATATAAATCACTAAAATAATAAGTTATGAGCAAAAAAAATTTTTTCACATTTTTCACATTAGTGGGAAGTGTCGTGTTTTTCTTTTCCGGTGCTGAGGGTATGACAAGTCTTTACAATACTTGTATGATATTCGCTATTTCTGTCAGCTGTGGAGTAATCTTCGGTCTGTTTGGAATTATCTTGCACAGCATTATAGTCCGTGCAGGCTTGGAAAAACAGGTAAAACGCATTCTATTCCCAAATGACGAAAAAGAAAAATGGGAATAAACTTTAACCTTGAAATTTAGCTTAATTATAAGCTTAAATTTCAAGGTTTTTTTTATTACCCGTAAATCATTCACAAGCCGCTTTTTATACTGGAAATCATATAAAAAAATAAGTATATTAACTAAAAAAAACAAATGAGTGAAAAATGATCGATGTTAAAAATCTCAATAAACAACAAGCAATAATCGAACTGGAAAAAATTGCTAAGGAAATTGAAAAATCAGATATTGCCTACTATCAAAACGATGCACCTTATTTAAGTGATGCTCAATACGACGCTTTGAAAAAACGTAATGAAGAAATTGAAAAATATTTCCCTGAATTAATCCGAAACGACAGCCCATCCAAAAGAGTCGGCGCCCCCCTACAAAGTGGTTTTGGTAAAGTAAAGCACCAATTTCCTATGCTCTCATTAGCAGATGTCTTTTCTATTGAAGAAGTCAAAGATTTTATTATAGGCGTAAAAAGATTTCTTAATATCCAATCAGATATTGCTTTCCTATGCGAACCTAAAATTGACGGTTTATCATTTACCGCTCGTTATGAAAACGGTGAGTTTATGCAAGGAGCAACGCGAGGTGACGGTCACGAAGGTGAAGATATCACGGCAAATCTAAAAACAATTGCTCAATTACCTCAAAAAATTATCGACGCCCCCAAAATATTAGAAATACGAGGTGAAGTCTATATGTCCAAAAAAGATTTTTTTGCCTTAAATGCAAAAAATGAACAAGAAGGTAAAAAAACTTTTGCTAATCCCCGCAATGCCGCGGCAGGTTCTCTTCGCCAGTTGGATCCGGAAATTACACGAACCAGAAAATTAAGTTTATTCGCTTATACATGGGGTGAAGTATCTGAACGTGTATGGACATCCCAAGAAGACTTTTTTTCTCATTTACAAAATTGGGGATTTCCTATTAACCCTAATAACAAGTTATGCCGTAATCTAGATGAAATTGAAAGTTTTTTTGTAAATTTAATGGAAAGCCGTTCTTCTCTGACTTATGACATTGACGGCGTTGTTTATAAAGTCAATGATATCAATTTACAAGAAAGACTTGGTTTCTTAACCCGAACGCCTCGTTGGGCCGTAGCTCATAAATTTCCGGCAGAACAAGCATTAACCAAAATCAATAATATTCGAATTCAAGTCGGACGAACGGGAGCTTTAACTCCGGTAGCCGATCTTGAACCCGTTAATGTCGGCGGAGTTGTCGTTTCACATGCAACTCTGCATAACGAAGATGAAATCAAACGCAAAGATATTCGTATTGGTGATACAGTCATTATTCAACGCGCAGGAGATGTCATACCTCAAATCGTAAAAGTCTTAACCGAAAAACGCCCTTCTGCATCCAAAGAATTTATTTTTCCAAATATCTGTCCCGAATGCGGAGCTCATGCCATCCGTGAAGAAGATGAAGCCGTCCGCCGCTGTACCGGCGGTCTTACCTGCCCTGCTCAAGCCATTGAAAGACTAAAACATTTTGTTTCTCGTGACGCCTTTGATATAGAAGGCCTTGGTAGTAAAATTATAGAAACATTTTATACAGAGGGTCTTATTACAAATCCAGTCGATATCTTTACTCTTGAACAAAGAAACAATTCTTGGGGTGATGACTTGTTCTCTCAAAAACAAAGCTTAAAATTAGAAATGAGAGATGGTTGGGGCAAAAAATCAACAGATAATTTATTTGCTTCTATTAATAAACGCCGTCATATCAGTCTCCCTCGTTTTATCTACGCTTTGGGAATACGTCAAGTCGGTACAGCAACGTCTCGCTTAATCGCTCAAAATTTCGAAAATTGGTCTGCTTTTGAAAATGAAATGTCTAACGGATTTACCGAAAAACTAATGTCTATTGATGGTATCGGTGAATCCATGGCTCATGATATTGTTGAATTTTTTAAAGAAAAACACAATATTGAAACTATTCACAAACTCTTACTTGAAGTAAATGTTGAAAAATTTAATCAACAAATCCTAATCAATACCCCCTTTAGCGGAAAAACACTCGTCTTTACCGGAACTCTTGAACATTTAACAAGATCTGAAGCTAAAGCTAAAGCTCTGGCCGCAGGAGCAAAAGTCTCCGGATCAGTTTCTAAAAATACAGATTATGTTATTCTTGGCTCCGCCGCCGGTTCAAAAGCTAAAACAGCAGCCGATTTAGGTATCTGCACATTAAATGAAAACGAATTCCTATCCATGCTCCAGACAATCAAAGAATCATCATCGTCTTAGCATATCTTTTTAACCATTTATCCGTGCCAATATTAACAATTCGCCGAACATATGACGGTTTTTCTTCTGGTATAAGCTCCTTTAATTGTTCATCAGAAAGATTTTCTATATAATCGACAAAGGCAAAAACCAATTCTGTATGATACGGCCATATATTTTTATATTCAAAATTATTTTTTTCAAATGACCAAAATAAATTATCAATTTTTTTTCTAATCATAGCGGCTCCGTTAATACATATTATGTAATACACATAATATAAAAAATCAAGCCCAAATAAAAAATATTGCTAACAAAAAAACACTAATTGACTTTTTATCCCATCTCCCTAAAATAATAAAAAAATATTATGGAGAAAAAAATGTTTTATAAATTATTCCTTACAATGACCTTAACCCTGTTATTATTTCATTCTGCCGCCGCTCAAACAATTTCTGATGATGCCGATAGTGAATATATCAAATGCCTTCAATCCGCCACGCAACATACAGATAATGAAACAGCAATTTGCATGGGTAAGGAAATTAAACGTCTGGATCAAGAAATTAACAATTTTTATAATAATGTCTTTCTTAAAGAGGCTAAAGTTCAAAAATGGAATAACGGTAATGGTATGTTTCGTGGTAATTTAAAAGATATGCAGGATCAATTCAACAGCTATCGGGTTCGTTTTTGTTCTCTTTATTCACTGCTTATGCAAAATTACAGTTCATCACAGCTATATCTGCGTAATGAATGTATGATGCAATTAACGAATGAATATTATATCCGCATACGCAACATGGCTCGTTCTTACAAGGCCGATTTAGATTGATTGTTTGATAAATTTTCATACAAATACGCACCATCGTCTGCATTTAAAATAAAATACCATGGATCATAACGATACTTATTTTGAGCAACAAACTGAGCAATTTCTGTTGTCGGCATAACAGTTGTCTGTAAATTAATGTTGATGAAATAAAGATTATTATCTTTACAAACATGACAATTTAATTTCAGACCTTTTGAAGAAATTATGGTAAAGAAACGACATAAAGATTTATCAATATTTTGATGAACGGCTCCTTGATATTTGAGGGAAAAGAAGAAATCCATGTTTCCATGAAAATTATTTAATATCTCAATTTTATCGTCATTGAAGGGAAACAAGGGCTGTAAAAAATAATCAGAAACAGTTCCGGGAGGTTGAATGTTTTTATTAATTAAGAAACATTTTTCTTTTATTTTTATAATACTTTTAGAGTAATCATCATTTTCATAAATAAAGAAAGTTTCATCATGTTTATCACCATATACAGATATTTTGACCTGATTTTCAGAAGAACAAGTTATTTTTTTTTCTATTTCCGCTGTTTGCAATCTATATAAATACTCAAGCAGCATTTGATAATCAGCATAATAACCATTAGCCATCCATATATCATTTTTTTTATCTAAACACATTTGATAAGAAGGTGTTTGTATGTAAATTTTTTGACTTGAATGTATTTGTGGAAAAATTGAATTTCCGACTTCGTAAATTGGAACATTATAATATGGTTTCCACAACACTATTGATATAAACACCGCAATTGCAATCACCAACGAACAGATAAGGGTTAAGATAATTTTTTTCATAAGTCATTTCCTTATTTTGCAACTTTGAGTAAGAATAATTTTCGCAGAATGAATACAAGAAGTATGATGAATAAGAAAATAAGCAGTGGAAATATTAAAACATTAAATAAGATAAAATGTTTAAGATAATTATTTGTATCATACTCGATTTGTCGATTAACAGCTTTCAAAGCCTGTTGATCACGTTGATTTTGCGCTTGAGCTTGTTGGATTTCTTGTTGATAATGAATATTATTATTATCATTTAATTGTTTCAAGTTATATAAGACAGCTGCAGATAATTTTTCTTGATCTTCCAGTTTTTCTCTTTGTTTTTCATAAGCTTGAAAGCTTTTAAGGTAAAAAACCTGCGCAATATTTGTTTTTGCACCATATAGATGATTGTTCGGGAAAGGTATTTGTTGTCTTTTTCCCAAACGATCAATTAAATTGAGTAAGAAATAAGCATTATCCGCATAAATATTTGTTCCAAAGACGGGATTTAATTGATTAAATGAGGCGACCCAAGAATTATCGCCAATCCAATCACTATCGGCTATGACGACGACAGCGGCATCTTTTGAAGACCACGGTAGGAAAGGAGCAATTTTATTAACGGATTGAGTTCCTTCCAAAGGATTACCCCGAAAATGAGAACGAAATTCACCTTGAACCAACAAAGCCAAAATTCTTTGATTATTATCTTGAACATAATTTTGAATAATTTTCGTTTTAGGGGCATAACGCACTTTTTCAACACCTATTTCGCCACTTTTATCAAGTGTTGAAACAAGTAGTTCATATGTTAAATCGGGATAATTATTTATCTCAAGGCTTCCTGGGGTATAAAAATGCAGTTTTTTACCTTGATTGTCTTTAGTCCAAAACCATAAAGGATAAGTTTTTGTTTGTCCGTTATTATCACGAATTTTTTCTCCATTAATTTCATCGCCGGTAATTTTTCTACTATTATATTTAATTCCCCAAGTTTTTAGAAATTCTTCCATATGCGTATCCGGTTTTGGCGGATATCCCTGTTGTTTATGTCGTAATTCGGAATAAGGATCTATTAAAAAGATAACTTTTCCCCCTCGCATTAAATATTGATCGACGGCATAAGCAAACAATGTTTCCAATCGACTGGGATTAATAAGAATTAAAACATCAATATTTTGAGGAATATAAAAATCTTTAGGAGATATTTGCAATAAATCATAATTTTGTGACAAAAGAGAAAGGAAAGCATTAAAAGGGGTTTTATCTCCGGATAAAGGAAGATTAGGAGAAAAAATTCCGACTTTTAATTTTTCAGGCATAGCTAAATCAGCCAACAATCGAGATAAATCTGTCTCTAACAATTGTCGTCGTTCAGGCAAGAAATTTGGAATAATAAAATTTCTTCCATCATCAGCTAAGATAGATAAACCGAAATAATAATTTTGATCATCTGTTGATAAAGGGAGTATACCGTTATTTAAGGCTTGTTTTTCTTTTTCTCCGCCGTTTTCAATACGATATATCTGCAAATTTATTTTATTTGGCTGTAATTGTTGATAACGAGATAAAAAAGAAACGACTTCAGCGGCATAAGCGGCTATATTCCAGTCATAACCGGATAAATCATTACTGAGGTAAAGGCGCAATTTAACCTTTTGAGGCAAACTTTTTACAATTGAATGAGTTTGTTTATTTAAGGTGTATCGTTGATTAGAAGTAGCGTCAATTAGGAAACTTCCGAAAATCCAAGATGTTGTCAGATTAACGACAACGAACAATAACAATAACAAAAAAGCGATGAATAAAATTGGGGATACACGTTTCATTTTCGGCTCCTTACGAAATTGACGATAATCCAATTAAGAAATAAGAGTTCAACAGTCAGACAAATAAAATAAATGACAGCATCCGGAGTAAATTGTCCGTTTAAGAAACTTTGATAGCGAGAAGAGAAGCTCAAAGCTTCGACCAAATAAAACGGTGTATTTGGTATATATTCCAACCATGTAAGAAACTTTAAACTTAAATTTAAGTTAACTAATCCCCACCCTAACAAGAGACTAAGCAAATAAGCCGAAACAGGCTGCGGTATTATAATTGAGACGACACATCCTAAAGCTGTTAAACTAAGAGCCGCCAAGAATGTTCCGCAATAAGAAGAAACAATATTTAAAGTATCGGCCTCAATAATCTGTATTGTAGAAAAAGTAAGAGGCAAAGCCAAAAGAAACATTAAAAGAACTATTGTCATAGCTGCAGCGAATTTAGCACTTACAAGAGAAACCGAACTGACTGGAAAAGAAAATAACAATTCTAATGTGGAATTTTTATTTTCTTCTGCCCATAAGCGCATTGTGATGGCAGGTATAACAATCACCAAGACTTGGGGCTGAAAAGCGAAATAAGAACGCATGGAAGGATTATCAACGACGAAATATAAACCGAAAAAAAATGCTAACAATAAAGATAAGGCCCAATAAATGGCAAGAATAAAATATGCGGAATAACCATAAAAAAAACCTTTTAATTCTTTTTTATAAAGAGCTAACCACATTGTTATCGGCCTCCTGATTTATATTTTCCATTGTTAAACGATAAAAAGCATCGGCTAGAGTACCGTCACGAGAAAGAGTGCGTAATTGATCAACCGTAGTATCCTGACAGATTTTTCCATCGACAAGTATTAACATTCTAGAATTAAGCACTTCTGCTTCTTCCAATAAATGAGTAGAAATCAACACTAACGCGTTTTGCGCGTATTTTCGCAAATAACGTCTTAAGATGGTTTTTTGATTAGGATCGAGACCTTCTGTTGGTTCATCAAGGATAAGCAGTTGAGGATTATGCATAACAGCGGCGGCAATTCCGGTTCGTTGAAGATACCCTTTAGAAAGTGTAGATATTTTTTGTTTTAATACGGGGATTAATTTAAGGTCATAAGCAGCTTGAGCAATTGCTCTTTGAAGTTTTTTACGTTTTAAATAAAACATTTGACCGACAAAATATAAATATTCAAAGACGGTAAACTCTTTATATAGAGGTGTATTTTCGGGCATATAACCTATATGTTTTAAAATATCCAATCGTTGTTTGTCATAAGTTTTACCGAAGATTTCTACATTTCCGGCATCAGGGGAAAGATTTCCCGATAAAACACGCATTAAAGTCGTTTTACCGGCTCCGTTTGGTCCAAGTAAAGTAATCAATTCGCCTTTTTGAGCATCAAAAGTTATATTTTTTAATACCTTATGCTGCCCATAATTTTTAACTAGTCCCTGCACTTTAATCATTTTTATTTCCTAAATTATATGACTATATGATAATCTTTACTTTATTAAATTTCATCTAATTTATTCATCATTTCCACAAAACATGTTTTTTTATAAAATCTTTGATGACAAAATGGTAAAAATAAGCTAACCTCAGAGTAATATTAAAAATAATTTGATAGGAGCCGCAATAAAGTGAGTAATGATTATTCTCATGAAGAACAAAATACACTTAAAATAGGTCTTTTTGTTATATTAGCCATTATTATAATATCCGTATTTTATATCTCCCAAAGGAAAGCTGTTTCACATCAAGAAAATGGGAATTATTACTCTTTATATGCTCGTTTTGGTCGTACGGATGGATTACATATAGGAGACAGTGTCAGATTGGCGGGGCTTCCTATTGGAAAAATTACGACAGCTAAACTAGATGACCATTTCAACGCCTTGTTGACATTAGAAATAAAAGAAGGATTAAAAATTCCAGATGATAGTAGTGCTTCTATTGTCAGTGACGGTATTTTAGGTTCAAAATATATTGAAATTGAACCCGGCGGTTCAGAAGATTATCTGCTTGAAGGGGGGGAATTTAACTATACCCAAGACGCTATGGTTATAGAAGAACTTGTAGAAAGAATTATTGATATGGGAAAATCCAAAAAGAAGGAGAAAAAAAATGAAAAAACGTCCGGTTGAAACAATTATGGGATTAGTGGTTTTACTAATAGCCGCCTTTTTTGTAGTATTTGCCTATCGTGTATCTGATTTACAAGTTGTTAAAGGTTACGAACTTAGTGCTAAATTTTTAAAAGCAGGAGGATTGACCACCGGTTCTGATGTTATGATAAACGGGATAAAAGTCGGAACAGTTGTTGATCAAAAATTAGATAAAGAAAATTATGACGCGGAAATACGCCTAAGCATCAGTCCCGAAATTAAACTACCTAAAGATAGTGTTGCTGTTATAGCAAGCAACGGACTTATGGGAAATAAATTTGTAAAAATAGAACCAGGAAACGCAAAAGAAATACTTAAAAATGGAGATAGCATTAATAATACTAAAGATTTCAAAACATTGGAAGATTTAGTCGGTGAAGTAATTTTTATGGTGACCGGCAATGAAGAATAAAATATTTTTTTTATTTTCTGTAGCTTTATTCCTCCATATCAGCTTTAACTCAACGGCTGCAGAAATACAAACCAATACAGCACAAATGCAGGCTATGGATAAAATAACCGGACGTGTCAGTATTATCAATATTCCTATTAATACGGAAGTTAAATTTAACAGCCTTTCAATTATTGTTCGTAATTGTCAAACCAGACCACCGGAAGAAACACCAGAAAATTTTGCTTTTGTTGATATCGCAGATACAACAGCAGATAATCAAATGGTTAATATTTTTAAAGGATGGATGCTATCATCCACACCTGCCTTAAACGCGCTTGAACATCCTGTATATGATGTTTGGCTTCTTAAATGCATTAATATGGATTTAAATAATATAACGCCTTTAACCGATGAAGAACTTGCAACCCGAGATTTACTTTTAATGCAAAGAAACACAAATTCCAAAGACAATTTTGAAGAAACAAATTTAAGCGGTGAACCCATAGATCTTTTACCTGCCGCCATACGCGAAGCCGGTGAAGAAAGTGCCGCCGCAACAGACGTTCTATGGCAGCAGCCGCAAACCGTAATTGAAAATAATGATTTGGAGGCAAAAAACACTCAAGAAGAAAATTTACCCCAATCATTATTAAATATAGATAATACCGCATCTTTACAAACAACTGTTCCGCAAACTACTCTTCCACAAGAAAATAAATTAGCTCCGGTTTCTTCCGAACCAACAGAAAAAAATAATAATCCGACAATTAGTGATGATACATTACGCGAATTAGAAGAAGAATTAAACGAGCAATGGAACTAAAATATAAAGGAAATAAAGATGACAGAAGATATTGATGTCAGTTTTGTAATGACGGTTTATAATAAAGAATACTATCTTCCGGCAGTTATTCACGCGCTTTTAAAACAAACGGGACTTAAGAATCCGGAATACATATTTATTGATGATGTTTCTACCGATAATTCTGTGGAAATTATCAGGAAAATGACAACAGGAATAAAAAATGTCACAATTATCACCAATTCTCATAATCGAGGTATTAGCGCCCGAATAAATCAAGGAATATTTTTAGCTAAAGGTCAATGGACGCGTATGCTTGATTCTGATGATATTTTTCCCCTTGATTCAACTCAGAAAATGTTGGAAATCGCAAAGAAAACCGGAGCGGAGATGATATACGGCTGCTTCACCAAAACTGGAAAAGAGCCGCAAGAATTAGAGGACTGTTATTTGGAAGAATTTACATATAATTACACGCCAAATGCTTTAGAAGGTGTGCTTAATGGTAAATTTACCCGCATGGGACAATTAATTAAAACCGACATTTTACAAAAAGCGAAAGGAGCGGATGAACGCGCTTTTATTCAAGATGAATCTATTCCCTTAAGAACGGCATTATACGCCCAAGGCGTGGTCAAAATGACAGCTAATGTCGTCCTTGTACCTAAAGAAATCGGCAATTTTTCAGGTAATAAAATTCAACTTGATCATGATCGTTTCATGGCCTATTATTGGTTTTTGGTAGATCATCCGGAATTATCTCCCAAAATACAACGAAAAATATATCTGCGAATTGTTTCGGCCTATTGGAAATTTATAAAGAAAAGTCAAAAATTTCCTTATTTTAGTAAATGTTTTATTTATTATATTGAATGCAAAATACGCCACCCGCTTCCCAATAAAAAATATCTTGACAAGATGTATAAAGATTTTTCCAGTCTTACATCAATTCGGAGAATTAAACCGTGATTATTCAATTCCAATTAAGCTACACGCATAATCATGGGCATTAAAGCAATCTAAATCATCAATTGTTTCTCCGACACCAATAAAATAAACCGGCACAGGATTTTCAGAAGCCAAAGCAGTTAAAATACCACCTTTAGCGGTACCGTCCAGTTTAGTCATGACGAGTCCGGAAACAGGAACTGATTGTTTGAATACTTCAACTTGTGAAAGAACATTTTGTCCGGTTGTTGCATCTAAAACCAAAATTGTTTCATGAGGGGCCTCGGGAATGACTTTTTTAATCACACGAACCATTTTTTTTAATTCGTCCATTAAACCGTTTTTATTTTGCAAACGTCCGGCAGTATCAATAAACACAACATCATCATTTTGTTTTATAGCTTCATTTACTCCATCAAAACACAGAGCGGCACTATCACATCCGTTTACACCGGCGAACACACGCACATTTGCTTTTTTTCCCCATATTTGCAATTGTTCAACAGCGGCGGCGCGAAAAGTATCAGCTGCAATTAAAGATACCTTTAATCCTTGATTTTTTAATTTAGCAGCAAGTTTACCAATTGTTGTTGTTTTTCCTGCTCCATTTACACCGACCGTAAAGATGATAAAAGGTTTTTTATTATAATCAACGACGAATTTTTTTTCTAAGGGGAACAATATCTTTTCTATTTCCTCCACAAGTTTCTGACGAATTTCTTGTTCGGATATTTCCTTATCGTGGCGTATTTTTGCAAATTCGGAAACGACTTTTTGAGCTGTTTTAATTCCCATATCAGTTGAAATCAACAATTCTTCCAAATTTTGTAAAGTATCATCATCAAGTTTTTTCTTAGTAAAAATAGAACTGATACCATCGCCGATTTTTTGTGATGATTTTTTTAAACCCAGACCTAAATTTTTCAACCAATTATTCATGAGTATTTTCTCCTTTTTCACGCAAAACTTTTGCTCGTTGACGACGAATTTCCATCGGTAATTGCGGCATCAAGGCAGCAGGTGTTCCCGGACGCTCCGAATAAGGAAAAACATGGAGCTTACCAATTCCGGCCTCATCCACCAATTTGAGGGTATTATTAAAAGCCTCATCGCTTTCAGTCGGAAAACCACAGATAAAATCCGCTCCAAAAGTGGCTTCGGGCCGCACTTGACGAATTTTATGGCATAGGGTAATCACGTCCTCCCGACTGTGGCGGCGGCGCATTCTTTTCAAAATGAGATTATCTCCAGACTGCACCGACAAATGAAAATGCGGATGAATATTTTTGTATTTTCCGACTAATGCAACAAACGCATCATCAACCGCCGCAGGATCAAGCGAACCGAACTGCAACGACGGCAACTCAGGAAAAGTTTCCAATATTTTTTTAACCAACCTGCTAAAAGAAGGTTCATAAGAACAAGCATCAACTCCGGTTAAACAAATCTCGGCAAAACCTTTATCAAGCAAAACTCTAATTTGGTTTAAAACTTCGGCTTCGGGCAGCGAGCGATTGTTTCCTCTGGCAAAAGGAATAATGCAATAAGTACAACGATGATTGCACCCTTGTTGAATTTGCACAAAAGCACGTTCTCTTCCTTCAAAACCGGTAATTACATAATCATCACATTTATCATAATCAAAAATATCACCGACAATGGTTTTTTCGCTGATGCTACCGTAAACGTATTGTTCAAGAGCCGTTTTTTCTTTATTTCCCAAGACCAAATCCACCTCTTGCATCTCTGCAAAGGTTTTAGGATTGATTTGCGCAGCACATCCTGTCACCACAATTTTAGCTTGAGGATTATTTTTACGCAATTTTCTGACTGTCTGACGACATTGTCTTTCGGCTTCTTTGGTTACGGCACAGGTATTAACGATAATCAAATTATCCATATCGGCAAATTTTTCTTTCAAAATTTCCGACTCAAAACTGTTAATTCTGCAACCGAACGATACAACTTCCGCCATTTTTCCTCTCTTTTCTACCAAAATATAAGGAAAAAAGATTTCTATTGCAAGTAAAAAGCCTATTTTAATGAAATGTGAAAATTATTATTTCAAATAAATTCACATTAAAAGTCAATAAGAACTATATATATATAAATACAAAAACACCCCCGATCTTATAAATCGGAGGTGTTTTATCATTTAGGCAACCGATTATTCGGCAGCGGAAGTTTCGTCTTCTTCTACCTTATACTCAGCCATATGTTCAAGCAAGCTGCGTTTTTCCTTAACATTTTCTTGAGCCTTGTTAAGCAAGGTTTCATAACGTTCCGGGTTCATCTTATTGACAACTTGGAAACGAGTTTCGTTGGACATATAGTCAGACAATGGTTTGCTAGGAGCCTTAGAGTCAAGCATCAACGGAGCTTTTCCTTCTTTAACGTTTTCAGGATTATAACGATAAAGCGGCCAGCTGCCTGTATCAACAGCACTCTTTTGGTGTTCCAAACCATCTGCCAAGTTAAAGCCTTGAGCAATACAGTGAGAGTAAGCAATAATCAAGGACGGACCATCATAAGCTTCAGCTTCGTTCAAAGCCTTAATGGTCTGCATATCGTTTGCACCGACGGAGATTTGAGCAACATAGACGTTACCGTAAGACATAGCAATCATACCCAAATCTTTCTTTGGCAAAGCCTTGCCTGCAGTAGCAAATTTAGCAGAAGCGCCCATCGGGGTAGCTTTAGACTGTTGACCGCCGGTATTGGAGTATACCCCTGTATCCATGACTAAGATATTGATATTCTTACCGGAAGCAATAGCGTGATCCAAACCGCCGAAGCCGATATCATAAGCCCAGCCGTCACCACCCAAGATCCAAACAGATTTCTTAATCAGGTAATCGGCCAATTCGTTCAAGTGCTTAGCTTCTTGACTGTTCAAACCTGCGAGTTTTTCTCGCAAGACTTTGACATTATCGCGTTGAGCATCAATTTCGGCATCGTTGGATTGCGGGTTGTTCAAGATTTTTTCAACTAATTCGGCACCGATGGATTCTTTTAAATCTTCGAGCAACTTTTTCGCAAAAGAAGTTTGTTGATCGATAGAAAATCTCATACCCAAACCGAATTCGGCGTTATCTTCGAACAAAGAGTTAGCCCAAGCCGGACCGTGACCTTTTTCATCCTTAGCATAAGGAGTAGTCGGCAAGTTACCGGAGTAAATAGAAGAACAACCGGTAGCATTGGCAACAACCATACGATCACCGAACAACTGGGTCAAAAGTTTAACATACGGAGTTTCACCGCAGCCGGCACAAGCACCTGAAAACTCAAACAAAGGTTGAATCATTTGAGTAGTCTTAGGCAGTTTCTTCTCAACTTCGGTACGTTTTACATAAGGTAAAGTTTCAAAGAAATTCCAGCAAGCGACTTGTTCTTCCAAATGATTTTCAATATGATCCATATTGATGGCTTTTTTGCTTGGATCGGCTTTATTTTTAGCCGGACAAGCACTTACGCAGATACCACAGCCGGTGCAATCTTCAGGCGACATTTGCCAAATAAATTGTTTACCGGCGAATTCCTTACCTTTGTATAGAGCGGACTTAAAGCCTTTAGGCGCATTTTTCAACTCTTCTTCAGAAGCAACCTTCATACGAATGACACCATGCGGACAAACCATCGAGCATTTACCGCATTGAATACAAGTATCAGGATCCCAAACAGGAATTTCGGTAGCAATACAACGTTTTTCATATTGAGTTGTACCTGTCGGCCAAGTACCATCGACAACTTCTGCGAATGCGGAAACAGGCAATTGATCACCACGATCGGCAATCAATTCTGCCGTCAGTTTCTTAACGAATTCAGGCGCATTTGCAGGAACCGGAGCCTGACGATGGAATGTAGAAGTAACTTCGCTCGGATATTCAACTTTATGCAAGTGAGCCAAAGAAGCATCAACGGCGGCAAAGTTCTTTTGAACAATAGCATCACCTTTCTTGCTGTAAGTTTTTTTAATTGCATTTTTAATTTGAGCAATAGCTTCATCTTTTGGCAAGATGTTGGAAATTGCGAAGAAACAGGTCTGCATAACCGTGTTAATCCGTTGTCCCATACCTGTTTCACGAGCAACTTCGACAGCGTTAATGCTATAGAAATTCAACTTTTTGGCAATAATTTCTTCTTGAACTTCGATTGGCAAGTGATTCCATACTTCGGAAGCATCATAAGGAGCATTAAGCAAGAAAGTAGCACCAGGTTTAGCAATTTTTAAAATGTCCACTTTATTCATGAATGGGAACTGGTGGCAAGCAACGAAGTCAGCTTTGTTAATCAAATAAGCGGATTTAATCGGGTTATCTGAGAAACGTAAGTGAGAAGTTGTCATAGAGCCTGATTTACGAGAGTCGTAAACGAAATAACCTTGACCGTATTTTCCGGCATCTTCGGCAATAATTTTAATAGAGTTTTTATTAGCACCGACGGTACCATCAGCACCCAAGCCATAGAATACGGCACGAACGACATCTTTAGGTTCGGTATCAATAGAATCATCGAAAGCTAAAGATTTATTAGTAACGTCATCGTTAATACCGACAGAAAAACCATTTACCGACTGAGCGGCAAAACCGTTATCAAATACGGCTTTAACCATACCCGGAGTAAATTCTTTAGAAGACAAGCCATAGCGGCCACCGACGATTTTAGGCATAAGAGTCAATTCGCCGCGAGCAAAAGCTTGGGTAAGGGTGGCAACGACATCCAAATATAACGGTTCACCTATAGAGCCCGATTCTTTGGTTCTGTCGAGAACGGAAACAACTTTAACCGACTTAGGCAAAGCCTTCAAGAAAGATTTTTCAGGGAACGGGCGATAGAGGTGAACTTTCATGACCCCGAGTTTTGCACCTTGAGCATTAAGGTAATTAAGAGTTTCTTCAACAGTTTCACCGCCGCTACCCATAATAACGATAACTTGTTCAGCATCAGCTGCACCAACATAATCCACGACATGATATTGACGACCGGAAATTTTAGCAAACTTGTCCATTTCTTCCTGAACAATACCTTCTACTTTATTGTAGAACGAATTGCAGGCTTCACGCCCCTGAAAGAACACATCTGGATTTTGCGCCGTACCTCGGATAACCGGAGCTTCCGGACGTAAAGCGTGTTTAACATTGAAAGTATAGTCAACACCTTCAAGCATTGCTCTTAAATCGTCATCAGACAAGACTTTAATTTTTTTAATTTCATGCGAAGTGCGGAAACCGTCAAAGAAGTGCATAAACGGAACGCGTGAACGCAAAGTAGAAGTTTGAGCAATAGCCGCCATATCATGAGCTTCTTGAACAGAGTTTGAAGCAAGCATGGCAAAACCGGTTTGACGGCAGCTCATCACATCGGTATGGTCGCCAAAAATAGATAAAGCATGATAAGCCAAAGAACGAGCGGCGACATGCATTACAAACGGAGACAACTCACCGGCAATTTTATACATATTTGGGATCATGAGCAACAAACCTTGCGAAGCGGTAAAGGTTGTTGTCAAAGCACCTGCTTGAACCGAACCGTGGCAAGCACCTGCGGCACCGGCTTCAGATTGCATTTCTTGGACTTCGGGAACGACACCCCAAAGATTTTTCTGCTTTGCGGCAGACCAAGCGTCGGCCCACTCACCCATCGGAGAAGACGGGGTAATCGGGTAAATGACGCAGACTTCATTCATACGATGGGCAACAGAAGCAGCGGCTTCGTTACCATCCATCATTTTCATTTTCACTTCTGACATTTTATTTCCTTGTTAATGTTTTAGCTTAATAGAAAAAATTTTCTGCCCGCTATATACCACGGAAGAAAGCAAAAATCCACCAAAAAAAATTTTTTTTAAAGATATTTTTATTATTCTTTGTAAAATTTATTTTAAGAATGATACACATACCCAGAGATTTAAGGAGATAATAATGACTAAAATTTTTACCACAATTTTTATATTTTTGATGCTTTCAGGCTGTTCCTCGACTTCAACCGACAAAACACCGCAAACAGAAATGGGAAAACTCAACTCTTGTATGTTAAATGAAATTTACGAACGTCATGCACATAATAGTTTGCCAAACGATGAATGGACAGCGGCCTTAGAGGTTTTTGACGCCTGTCGCCGACAATTGAATATTGACGAAAACAAAACATCACGCACCCGCAGTTTAAATATTGCCGTAAGTGTTATTAATTCCTTACAAACAACACCCTCATTAACTGAGAAAAAATAATGAGTTACAAAGAAAATTATCTTTTAAACAAAAAAGTAAAGATATATCAACCAGACAATGGTTACCATGCCTCCATTGACGCTGTATTTTTATCGGCACTTATTGATAACGCGCACCCAAAAGAACAAATACTCGATATTGGATCGGGAACAGGAGCTGTTTCTCTTTGTTTAGCTTATCGATTCCCTCAATGTAAAATCACCGGATTGGAAATCCAACCTTATTTAGCGGAATTATCTAATTTAAGTGCCAAAAGTAATAACTTTAATAATCTTGAATATATAAATTGTGATATCAGACATCCTATTAATAATATGACTTATTGCAGTTACCATCATGTTATTACTAATCCCCCTTACAGTAACGGGTATATGCCCTCTCCTAATCTCAGTAAAGCCTTAGCCCATGACTTTCAACAATTCGATCTTCCGCGGTGGCTTTCTTTTTCGTTAAAAATGATACGTCCTAAAGGATATTTTTATACCATTAACCGTACGGAAGCTCTTGACAGTATTTTATCTTGCTTATACGGAAAAGTAGGAGATATTACTATTATCCCTCTTTATTCTAAAGAAGGACAACCTGCCAATAGAATATTAATACGCGCTCGAAAAGCATCACATGCTCCCACCAAAATCATGTCCGGTTTTATTATACACAATCCGGATGGAAGCTACACAAAAGCTTGTGAATATATTCTTCGAGACGGGAAAAGTTTATTTAACTTTTAACTAAATCGGAAAAATAAACAAGCGTTTGATTATTCTCTTCAGCTTGCTGCAAAGCATAAATAGCTTTACCAATTAAAGTTGACACACTGTCTTCCGGAGAATGTTCAAATAAAACAGCACCGATTCGGCAATTAAGCTGGAAAGTTTTATTTTGATATTGAAATTGACGACTTACAAGTGTTTTAATTTTTTCAATCATAAGACGCCCCTCCTCTTTACTTTCCAGATAAGGCATCATAATCCAAAATTGATAATTAATACCACGGGCAAGAGTATAATTTTGGGGTAATAATTGTGAAATAGAATCTGCTGTTTGTTTAAGAACAATATTTTGCGTATCATCACTAAAAGAAGCTAAATTTTCGATTTTAAGACCAACAACAGCAATTTTGAGACGACGAAAACGAGCATCTTTTACTTTTTCATTAATTAAAGCCATTTGCAAGCGATCTTCAAACAAATTGAAGCTGGGTAATCCCGTTATTTTATCATACAACCCTTCCGGATAATCTTCATTACGCATATAACGATACATATTATTATTTTGCATTATCCCTCCGCGTTATTTTCTAATAATTATTGTAAAACTTCAACGGCTTTTCTGATTTTTCGAATAGAATTCAATTCGATTTGTCTGACGCGTTCTTTAGAAATAGCATAATGTTTGCTTAAATCATCAAGAGTTATTGATTTATCATAAAGTCTACGTTTAAACAAAATATCTTTTTCTCTGGGATTGAGGCAATTTAAAGCTTGTTTAAAAAGTTTTTTACGATAATTAAATGTTTCTGTTCTTGACAACCATTCTTCTTGGTTTGGTTTAGAATCAGCAATAAAATCAAGCAATTCTGTTCCACCTTCGGTAAAAGTATCAACTTGCATATTAAGCGATCCGTCATGTGCTTTAAGTCGAGTATTCATATCTGTCACTTCTTGCATACTAACATCAAGTGAATGAGCGATACTTTGTATAATCTCTTGAGACATTTCTCTATCATCAACCAAATTAAATCGATTTTTCATTTTTCTCAAATTAAAAAACAATTTTTTTTGTGCGGCTGTTGTTCCAATTTTAACCAAAGACCAAGAACTCAAAACATATTTTTGAACAGCGGCTCTAATCCACCATAAAGCATAAGTTGAAAAACGGAATCCTTTATCCGGATCAAATTTATCAACAGCATAAAGTAAACCTATATTTCCTTCAGAAATCATTTCCGCAACCGGTAAGCCATAACCTCGAAATTTTGATACGACTTTTACCACTAATCTCAAATGAGAAGTCACCAATTTATAAGAAATTTTAGCATCTCGCGTTTTAACATATTCCTTAGCCAAAAGATATTCTTCTTCTTGTGATAAAATTGGAAACTGCTTAATATTTTGTAAATATCGAGACAGATTAACTTCCGGTGAGAAATCCACGCCGTCAAAAGAAATTTGATTATCCATCCTAACCTCCTCAACCATTTAATTATTAACCAACGGCGGTTATATTTGTAGGTTAGGTTTTTATTTTGTGGAAGTACCTAATTTTAGTGAACAGTTATCTAAAAGTAGGAGCATATCTTGAGGGAAGTCCACTTCAAAATAAAGTTTTTTTCCGCTTCTTGGATGAACAAATCCTAAAGAAGCCGCATGAAGGGCCTGCCTTGGAAAGGTATTAATGAAATCTTTTACTTTAGCGTCAATTCCCTTTATCTGAGTTTTACCATTTTTAACATAAACTTGATCACCCACCAAATTACATCCTATGGAAGCCATATGGACTCTTATTTGATGAGTGCGTCCTGTTTCTAAATTACATTTAACCAAACTAACGGCTCCATTATTTGTTTTTAAACATTCATAATGAGTAACAGCCGTTTTACCACTATTTTCAACGACAGCCATTTTTTTGCGGTCGAACCGGCTACGGGCAATATTTTTAACGATTGTCCCATTTAGAGGTTCCGGACATCCGTAAACCACGGCATAATAAGTTCGTTCGATGCTATGTTCAAAAAATTGTTCTGCCAATTTCTGATGTGTAAAATCATTTTTAGCTACCACTAAAAGACCGCTGGTATCTTTATCTATTCTATGAACGATCCCCGGTCTTTTAACCCCTCCAACTCCGGAAAGATTGTTTTGACAATGATAGAGCAAAGCATTAACAAGAGTTCCATGATAAGCCCCCGGGGCAGGATGAACGGTCATTCCCGCCGGTTTATTAACCACAATTAAATCTTCATTTTCATACACCACATCAATTTTAATATTTTCCGCCATGGGCTGCGCTTCTTCGGCAGGAGGGACAAAAACAGTAAAGCAATCACCTTTTTGAACTCTAAAATCTTTATCCGTTATAATCGTTTCATCTAAACTAACATTTCCGGATACAATTAATTTCTGTAATCTGGAACGAGAAAAATCAGGCATAACTTCTCGTAAAAAAACATCTAACCTTTGCTCACCGGAAGCAGGAGAAGTAAAAAATATGTTGCCAATATCCATATTCATGTTTGCGAAATAAAATTTATGTTGTATAATGATATTTGATGTATATAGATTATTTATAAAAATGCAAGGATTTTTAAGTATATGATAAAACTAAAAATACTGAAAATAATCGTTTTTATTATGACATTTCTAATTGTTTTTGGATTATTATTCATAATCGGACAATTGGCAGGAGGATTTAAGTCTTCAAAATCGACAATTCCTCCCCAAATTACACTTCCTGAAGCAAAAGACGGCAGAATTAAACAAATAAACGCGACACAAAACGCACTATACATATTAGTAAAAGACACCAATAAAGATAAAATATTTATTTTAAACCCACAAAATTATGAAATTATTTCAACAATTACGACAAATTGAGGTATAAAATGAGCGAAGATACTGATGATATTATTCAAAAATTGACAGCCGATGTTCCCAGTAAAATGGAGACTTCATCCACAGACAATGAGGATGAGTTTAATCATTTACTCGATGATTTCATCCAATCCGAATTAAAAAATATTGAAGAAGAAAAAAATAACACACGCCTTTTCTTAGAAGAACCCGAACCAACGCCTATAAATCAAAACGCAAATGATGAAGAAGTGGTCGACGCACTAGAATTAGCTGAACAAAAACTGTATCTTGCCTACCGTAATTATGTAGACGCCATCACTCAAATTGCTGATGCTAACCAAATAAAAATTCCCGTATTTCACATCAAAGCCCAAGTTTTATATCCTCACTATACTCAAGGACTTGGCAACCTTATCAGCCTTGATGTTCTCCAGGGCTGGGATGTTATGTTTGAAGTATACCAAGATGATATTATCAAAATAAAACCAAATGCTTCTGATGAAGAATTACTTGATTTTGCGGAACAACAAACCGATGATCTTTTACAGTTGGCGGTTGTTTCTTATGTGGAAATATTATTTGAAATCGAAGGCTGCGAAATAGCCTATGAAAAAAGATTCTTAGAATATGAACATCGTAAAATAGAAGAAGAAATCATCGCCGAACACCGCCGCCGAGGAGAACGCGCTCGTAAATACATAGAAGCTATAGAAAAGAAAAAATTTCCCATTAACGCCGAACGATTAATTAATGGTTACTTTAAAACAGCTCTAAAAGATCCCGAAGGTTCTTTTAAAGCCTTAACGACCAATCCGGCTATTTTTGCACCGATTGAATTTGACAAAATCAAACCCCGCTTTTTTGGTCTGATTAAACCAACCCCCCGCGATGGATTGATATACAATAGAAAAATCGGAGATTTTCTGAAAAAACTCAAAATATAAAAAACAATAGAAAAAAATATAGACAAAACAAAAAACATATGCTAGAATATCAGTAATAAATAAACTCTTGCTTAAAGGATAAAAAAATGGCAGAAGACAATATAAAAAGTACAACAACAGAAACTTATACAGCTCCTCAACCAGAAAAAGTCGGAGGACTCGCAGAGGGAAAAGTTGACGGTCTCGCTCCTGCCAATAAAAATCCTTTGTCGGTTAATGAAAGCGCGTCTGAAAGACAGCAAAGAATCTCTAACTCCTTAAAAGGAATGCTTACCGCTGATGAAAGACATGCTTTAGAACAGGAACAAAAAAAACTAAACGGCGACAGCGGTCAAACCAAACAAACTCATAATAACAATTATCATAAGCAAGAAGAAGATCCTGATAAATTTAAAGAAGATGATATAATCAACTATATGTATAATGAATGGTTGATTGCTCTATTTTGTTGGGCAGGCAAAAAGCTTGAAGAGGGATTAGCCAATGGCTATTATTGGCTAAAAGCAAGATACAAAGATGCCAAAGAATTATCTGAAGAAGACAAAAAACAATTTGAAAATAGTAAATTTAGTAAAAATTCTGAAAAAGTCTATAAATTATGCGATCAAGAAGATAAAGCCATTGATGAACGCGCTAAAAGACGAGAGGAAGAAATTAAATCTCTCGGTCAAATGATCGTTGAAGGTAAATTAACGGCAACTTCTGCTAATGATGCTAAAAGATTATGCAATATTATGGGTATAGATATACTGCAAGCAGATAAAAACCCTCAAACCAAAGAAATCATAGAGACTTCTTTAGTATATCAAACTAATAAAGAAGCAGCATACCAAACTCTTGGTATAACTGAAGAAGATGTTAAAAAAGATCCGCAAATAGCCGATAAAAAAATGCAAGAGTTAAAAAATGACGGCAGTAAAAAAGATTTATATGAAGCTACTCAAAAACGCCTCAAAGCTATGCTTGATGCTAAAGAAAATTTATGCAAAATCGGTGCTGACTTTGCTAAAAGAGAAAGAGATAATAGCAGATATATTACCCGAGTCGAAAAAACAGCTCTTAAAATATCCACCAGCCAAATTTTAGACGCGATGACTCGTGATCAACAATCTCTGGATGGAAAAGACATTGACAGTTTATTTAAAAACACATTCAATGATAATGTCAGTAAAATCACTAAAGCAACGAATCAAGAAAAAGATAATAAAGTAAACGGTAAATCAGTCAAAATCATTAAAGAAGAAAAACTCGAACATTATAGTAAATTGGCCGAAGAAGCTTTAAAAAGAGTTAAAGAAAATATTGCCAATTCTCAAATAGCCGAGCTAGGAGGAAATCCTGCTCCCAACAAAGAACTTAAAGAATATGAAGACGCCATAAAAAAAGCTCTCAATCAGAAACATCATGACAATGGTAAAGATGATAAAGAGGATGAAAAAGAGGATAGAGACGACAAAGAAGATGAAAGAGACGATAGAGACAATAAAAAAGATAACAAAAACAAGAACCGTCCACTTCCTCGTGATTTGTGCGATGAAGCAAAAAGTCATAAAAAATTTGATCAAAAAAAACAAAAAGAGTTAGATAACATAAACGAAAGGTTAAATGACAATAATACCAAATACAACAATCACAATAACAGTCCTACCAAAAAAAGAATAGAACAGATAAAAGCAAAACATAATACAAAAAACAAAACTAATACCCTTGCAAATAACAAATCTAACACAACAAATAAAAATAATTTGTATCAACCCTATAGAGGTAGATAATTATGAAAAAATTTATTAAGTATTTGCGTTGGATATTCATTTTCATAGGTTGGACAACATTCTACTTGTGGTTTGTGTATTTTATTATGAATTATTTTTGGCATTTTAATATTTTTGAAAAACGTTACTGGTTGATTATTAGCGAATTTTGGAATAGGGGCGGTGTTATCGACCAATTTTCGGAATATATGTTTTTGATAATGTTAATACTGGTCATTCCTTGTTGGTTTTTAGGCTTAAAAAAGGCACAAAAATTACCTTACATCAAAATTATACTGTTCCCGATATTTTGGTATAACGACTATATTAATCGCAAATATGCCAGTGAACCAGAGCATATTGTATTAAAAAATATGGGCGGCGGAAAAGTAAATAAACAAACCCCGCAACAAATGATGGAAGAAATGATTTCAAGCCGAATGCCGCAAGCGACAGAAAAAAAGGACCTTAACGCAAATAAAATCCGCAGTAATTTTGAGCAAAAAAATCAAGCGTTTCATAAAAAAATAGAATCAGGTGACAAATAAAAAAAGTATGCTATAATGTAAAACACTTGTTAACATTTCTTGTTGTAAAATGCTAAAAATAAGCAAGGAGATATAATTGAAACCCTTATTAATACTTATCCGTATCATACTTGTCGGACTTCTATGGAGTGTTTTCTTTATGGAAAGCATTAGGGTTATTATGCTCCGCAACTGGCATTTTGATATTCTTAATATGGAACATTGGCAAATAGCATGGGATTTATGGTGTAACTCTTGGGTTATTTCCGAACCTAAAGAATGGGCTTTTGTCTTAATAATTATTTCATTTATTCCTCTGTGGTTTACAGGTTGGATAGCTTTAAGTTTAATCTCATGGGGAAAAATGATCTTTTTTGTTCTCAGTCTACCCTGGCGGTTAATTAAAACTCTATTTTACAATCCAGTTAAAATTATTACAACTAATACAGGCGTAACTCCCATTAAGAAAAAAAGATCTTATAAGGAAATTCGCCCCCGCGCCATACGTCCACTCGTAAACAATCAAATAGAAGCACCGGCTTCTCCTATTAATATTCCGGTAGTTACACCGGTGATGCCTGTTCATACCCCATCCATAAAACCTGTACGCCGTTCAACAACTCTTATCGAAAATCAACCAGAACCCCAAAAATTTGAACACGCTTTGTTTAAATTTGATGACGATTTTGATGATATAGACTTTGATATAGACAGCTTTGATATAGGTCCACAAAAAGAAGAGAAAAAAGAAGCAGATAAAAACAGAGATGAAATACATCCCCAAGAACATAGAGAAGAAAATATTCGTTTCAGAGAAAATCGAAGAGATACTCATGAACGTCGCCGTGAGAAAAACATAGATGTAAGAGAAACAAAAAGAACAGATCGAAATCAAGGTTCAAATCAAAATTATAACCAATCAACCAAAGAACGTGCTTCTGAAAATCAAAATCGATATAAAGAAAAAAATACGGCTTCGGTATCCATTTCTACCCGCCAGCCAACCGGAACCTGTATGGATATCATTAAACAAAAAGGATATGAAGTTATAAATCGCGTCACTATAAAAAATACAGTTATAGATTATATAGGTATATCAGAAAATCGTATCTGCTTGTGTATGTTGGATAGAGAACCTGGAGATTGGTTGGCCGATGAAGAAAGATTTAATGATGAAGAACCTTTATGGTTTTCAGAAAGTTCACACAGAATATCCCCTGTAAGAAAAATAGATATTGCTAAACAAGCTTTACTTGATAAACTAGATATGGCAGAAATGAATTTTATGGTTGACGCATTCGTTATTATTCAAATCGGGAATATTATTAACGCCGAGGATATGTTTGAAACATGGGAAGAACTCAATATCAATGTCACGCGCATTGACAGAGGGACCCCAAAAGAAATAAAACTATTTGCCCGTACTTTACCAGAAGCGGAAAAAGCCCTTTCTGCTTCAAAATTGGATAAAGTCATTAAACTAATTCGCAGTATGAGTTAAGAGGTAAAAAAAATGGGATTACAAAAAAGAGGAGAAGAATGGGAAGAATATGATCACGCAGTGCAATGGATGTCGTTGACTGTTATCTTTACACTTCTGGTCACAATATTTTTTGCCGTTATTTCTATGCCGCTAGGATATATCATTGGTAACGGAATTTCTAAAGAAAGCATGGATAACGTCAGTAAATTTATGGGAATGATAGCAAGTGACCCATCTTATTTATTTTCACGTTATTGGAATTGGATGCAACAAATAAGCAATCATCATGGTTCCTTTAGTTTTGCATTGTGGCTTCCTATTTTACCGATTATTGCTTTACCGGCCGGTTTAATTATCGGAGCAGTTACAAATCCCTATCGTTTTCAATCTAACATTCATGGTTCCGGTCGTATTGCCACCTTAAAAGACATTAAAGCCATGAAACTCTTGGATGGTTTTTGCATGGTTATAGGTAAATTTAAAGGTTATTATTTAAAATTACCGGAAACATTATCAACTTTATGCTGTGCCCCTCCGGGAACCGGTAAAACCGCCGGCGTTGTTATTCCGACTATATTTAATTCAAAAGGCTTAAGTCTTGTCATTAATGATCCTAAACCGGAATTATGTTTTAATACTTCCGGCGCTCGCGCTAAAGAAGGTCCTGTATTTATAATTAACTGGGGTGCTGAAGACAATCCGGCTGAAGGCATATATTATCCAAGTTGGAATCCTTTATCCCCAACAGCATTGCCAGCCCCAGGTCCTGGACGAGATATGTATATCGATTCTATGTGCAATATTTTAGTGGAAGATCCTAAAGGAGGAGCTGATCCCCACTGGTCGCAAACAGGACGCGCCGCCTTAACCGGTTTTATCCACTTTATAGCCTCTAAATGTGAAAAAGCTCGCGCTAATGATTATTTTATCGGGAAAATTTATGAAGGAAAACTTGATGATGAAGATAAACAAGTTCTAGAAGGTTATTACGAGGATATTAAATTGCATAATCCAGCTGCTTCTCGAGCTATCAATGATTTACACAACAACAAATTGACTGTTGAAAATTATGTCCCGATAGGTACATGGAATTTACTTCCCGAAAAATGGGTGGGACGTGAAGCTTGTATTGCTATGATTATGGAATGGCTGACTGAAGCTCAAATTAAACAAGGACAAGAAATAAAGCGGCGATTGGCCGAAGGCGATCAAATGGCGGCAATGGCTGATCCTATGCGCGATTTACTTGATGAGGCTATTGAAGAAGCAAGAAAATATGGTTATTCCCAACGGGCGTATACAGAATTATCGACTTTAAGCAACATGCCGGATAAAGAACGTGGATCTGTTATGTCTACCGCATTTGCAGGTATTGGTGTATTTAAAAACTCAGCGGTAGTCTCTCGTACCAGTTTTTCCGATTTACAATTTAAAGATTTGCGAGGTATAAAAGATCCAATTACCGGAGAATGGAAACCCATTTCTGTATATTTATCGATTAATCAGGTTGATGCTCGTGCATTAGGCGTTATTAGCGGTATTTTTATCGAATTAATGTCTTCATATTTGATATCCAATCCGCCTAATTATGTTAACCCCACCGATGGGAAAATGGGTCCCTTCCCTGCTTTGTTTGTTTTGGATGAATTTCCGCAAATGCCAAAACTTAAAGCCGTTATTGACGGTCCTGCTGTTGGTCGTGGTCAAAAAGTTTCATACTTATTGATTGGACAAGACTTAGGACAAATTTCGGGTAAATATGGCAAAGATGATTTGGAAACTGTTATTTCAACAACAGCATGCAAAATTATCTTATCTCAAAATAATGAAGTCACAGCTCAACGTTTTTCTAAAATGATCGGTAATAAAACCGTACAAACATCTTCTTATTCCAAACAAGAAGGATTTTCTAAGCAAGCGAACCCTTTTTCCAAGAATGTTAGTTATCAATTACAGGGAGTTTCGGTTATTACAGCATCACAATTATTAAGCTTACCCATGCTTAAGCAGGTCGTTCTTTTTCAAAGTTATATTGATCGTCCGATACTTGCCGATTCGCCACGTTGGTATTTGGATCCCAAAATGCGCGCAATGGCAAAAATTCCAACCGCTCCCAACGTTCCGGAATGGATCGTTGCCCAACGTGAGGATATTAATGATAATATGTTGGAAAAACTCGGATTAAACGAAACAGATGAAGCAAATCAAACAGCTTAATCTCTAATCTAATATATTGCTAAAAAATCTTCTCTTATAAAAAGAGAAGATTTTTTTAATTATACATATCATCCAACAATTTTAATAAATAAATGACATCACGACTCTTGATGGAATAAAAAACAGTTTGAGCCTGACGATTGGTTTCCACAATTCCCGCTGTGCGTAAAATAGCCAAATGTTGCGATAATGCCGATTGACTTAGACCAACGATTTTTTCTAATTCTCTAACTTTTTTTTCCCCGTCGCGAAGTATATACACAACTTCTAATCGTTTTTTATTGCTTAAAAATTTAAATAATTTAGAACCTTTTTTAACGGCAGGATTTTCCATTTTATTACTCCTCATACAAATGACAGAAATATCTGCTAGAGTATTTAGTATTGAAATTTATAAATTAAACTAATAATATTGTTTATTATTCAAATAAGGAGTAAAAAAGATGACAGAGGAAGAAAATAAACAACCGGATTTTGAACAAGCTCTTATGCAATTAGAAAACATTGTTCGAGAAATGGAAGCAGGTAAAATAAAACTTGATGATGCCGTTAAAGCCTATGAAAAAGCAATTAAATTAAAAAAAATTTGCGAAGAAAAACTTTATGATGCAAAAATGAAAATAGAAAAAATTGAAATAAAAGAAAATAATTCTCTTTCTCTCGGTGCTTTGGATAAAGAAAATGCTTAAAAAAGATATAAAAGATATATTAAAAGAATATGCTCTTCGTTTTAATCAAGAAATTGCAAGATATTTTACATTTCCACAAGGAGATGAAAGACGTGTCAGCGAAGCAATGCATTATTCTCTTACACGAGGAGGTAAGCGTTTACGACCTTTTTTGGTATATGAAACCGCTGGTTTGTTTGGTGTTAGTTTTGAAAATTCACTAAATACAGCTATGGCTCTTGAAATGCTGCATACATATTCTCTTATTCATGATGACCTGCCGGCAATGGATAATGATGATTTACGTCGAGGTTTTCCAACCTGTCATAAACAATTTGACGAAGCCACGGCGATTATTGCCGGAGACGGTCTTTTAACTTATGCATTTGAAATCATGAGCCGTCCATCAACAGTGTCAAATTGTCAAATTCGATGTCGTTTGATAGAAATGTTGGCAAATGCCGCTGGTGCTTTTAACGGTATGGTTGCCGGTCAAATGTTGGATCTGATTGGATCTGCTTATAGTATAAGAAAAGACGATCAAGAAGATTTAATCAAACGAATTGAAGAAATGAAAACCGGAAGGCTCCTACGTTACGCCGTTGAAGCCGGAGCTGTTTTAGGCGGTGCAAATGAAGAAGAATTAAAAGCTTTAATCAATTACTCACGTCGAATTGGTATAGCTTTTCAAATTGCCGATGATATTCTTGATGTTACAGGTGATGAAAGAACTGTCGGAAAAACATTACATAAAGATGAAAATCAAAATAAAATGACTTTTGTCAGTCTTTATGGATTAGACACCTCTCGACAAATAGCCGTTGATTTAATTCAAGCGGCCCAAGCGGACATCACAATGTTTGGTCCCCGCGCACAAAATCTAAAAGACCTTGCATCTTATATTATTAATAGAAATCATTAACAGGAGAAAGATATGAAAAAATTATTTACTGTAACCTTATTTCTATTAATTTATATTTCCTCCGCATTTGCTCAAGTTGAATTTGAACAAATCAAAAATAACCGAACTGAAAAACTAACGGTAACAGGTTTTTTTGATTATTATCCTTTTGGAAAATATGAAAATAATGTCTATACCGGTGTTTTCGAACCTTTTTTAAGGGATTACGCACGTTCTGCTCAATATACGGTTGATTGGGCTCCAATATCAACCAATTATGAAGATACTGTTCGCGAAATGGCAAGGCATAAAGAAATCGACGTATTGCTTGGTATATATGGTGATACCAGCTTATATAACGATATCAAAATCATCTATCCGGCAGCAATTGATAATCCCATACATATTGTAATGCTGCCAGAACAAATAAACAAAATCCACACTCCTTCCGATTTGACCAACCTTAAAGGAGCTATTCACAGTAAAGAACGTTTTAGCGATTATATTAATAACAAAATTAAACAACTAAAAATAGAATATATTGACAATTCATATGACCTATACGGGAAATTAATTAGAGGGGAAATAGATTATATTTTGACTAGTATTTATTTTGGCACCATTGAAACAGCTAAACTTGGATTAAGACAACAAGTGGCCTTTTCTAAACAAAGTCTATGGACAATCCCTATGTTCATAGGTATTTCAAAGATGTCCTTTCATCGAGAATATTTATCACATACCTTAACTCAATTAATGTCTAAACAAGAAACACCGCAAAGGATTAAGCAAGATATGATAGATCTTGTTAATAAGGCTATTAAAGATTATGCCGGCACAGTACCGCCAACCTATAAAACTGTTGAAGATATCCCAAATAAAATACAAAACAATCAAAAAGAAGAAAACAAATAACGCAAAGACTTGACCTAAATAAAACAACTTGCTAAATTATAAAAAATAAAATTACAAAGAGGTGACATTATATGGTTCTTTTAATACATCATCCGGTATCTGCCGCATCGCGAAAAATCCGCTTAATGATGGCGGAAAAGCATATATTACATGTATTAAAAGAAGAAGAACCATGGAATTTATCATCACAAGTTTATAAATTAAATGTTGCCGGTGAATTACCCATCTTTATTTTTGATGGGAATGTTATTTCCGGCAATTACGCAATCAGCGAATTTTTAGAAGAAATTAATCATGATTCTCCCCTAATTATAGGTGATGCAAAACAAAAAGCGGAAATTCGCAGACTTTGCGAATGGTTTGACTTAAAATTTGAAAAAGAAGTCTCCCGTAATTTAATAAACGAAAAAATATATAAACGTTTTGCCAATAAACAAGCTCCTGATTCTCAACATTTAAAAACGGCTTATAACAATTTAAATTTTCATATGGAATATATTGATTGGCTATGCGAATCAAGAAATTATCTTGCGGGAGATCATTTTTCTTTAGCCGATATCTGCGCCGCCGCTCAACTTTCTATTATTGATTATCTGGGAGATGTTCCTTGGGAAGGATATAAAAACGCTAAATTATGGTATTCAAAAATTAAGTCGCGTCCAAGTTTTAAGGACATTCTAAAAGATAACATAAAAGGGATACTTCCCGCTAAACATTATGCAAATTTGGATTTTTGATATGAAAAAAATATTATATTCTCTTACCGCTTTACTTTTAATTTCAGCCTGTTCTTCCGGTAAAGGACAAATGGTATACCATTGGGAAAGATATAATACCGGTGTTGAAAAATTCGCTCGCGACCACAATACCTGTATGCGAGAAGCAGAAGCTTTTAGCATGATGCCAAGAATACGCACTTTATGGCATTCCATATTCTACAGCGAAAAACAAAAAGTAGCTACTCGCGCAGATTGGGATGCCGAAAAAGGTATTTGGGCTACTTATATACCTTATCCCGGCGCACAACCCATAATCATTAACTATTTACGCGATGATTCTGAGGTTGACGCCGATGATTATAGTGAATGTATGCATAAAAAAGGTTACAACATTCGTTCTTATGAAATTCCAACCATTACCAATATTCATGTATATGGGCGTCCTAAACAATAAATCAATATCCACCGCCTATTGCCTTATAAAAACTGATAATATTAAGATAAATATTACCATTTGAAGCGGCTAAATCATTTTGAGCCGTTAATAAATTTTGCTCTGCCGTCAATAAATCACTAAATTCTATTAAACCTTGTCTATATTTATATTGCATTGAAGATAACACATTTTGCATATTGCGCACAGAATTTGATAAAGATTGATTTTTTTCATATTCTTTTTTAACAGCGACAATAGCGTTTTTTGTTTCTTCGACAGCCGTCAATAAAGTATTTTTATATATATAGACATATTCTTCTTTTACTTCTTCGTTTAATTTAACTTGATTAATTAATTTGCCGAAATTAAACAAGGGCAAGGAAACAGAAGGTGTAAAACCATATGCCGCCGATGATGAAGATAAAAGATCAGAAAAATTGTTTGTCTGCCATCCCAAAGTTCCGCTAATACTGACATTAGGGAATAAATCAGCAACAGCTTGACCGATAAGCGCATTTTTCGCTATTAAATTATTTTCAGCCATTCGCACATCTGGTCTATTGCGAATAACGGAAATCGGAAAATTATATAAATTTTCTAAATGAAAAACAAAGGATTTAGTAATAATATTATTTTCATGTATATTTAATTCCGGAATATCTCCCGGTAAAACACCCAATAAAACAGCTAAAGCATTTAGATAATTTTCTTCTTGTTGTTGCAAAGAAGGTAATAACGCTTTAGTTTGTTCAACGGCATAATCGGCTTGATACAATGCTGTATCATCAGTCAAACCGTTAGCATATTTTTCCTTAACTGTTTGATAAATTTTTTGTTGCAACAATAAATTTTCTTTTGTGATTTTTAATTGCTCTTGAATTGTCCTTAAATTAATATAATCATTAGCCACTTCAGCAGTCATTGATAACATGACATCAGAAAGATTATCGGCAGCCGCCTTCATTAAAGCCAGATTTTCTTCATTTAATCTGCGTCCGCCTCCCCAAATATCTATTTCCCAAGCAGCATCGAATCCGGCTTTATAAAAATCTTCCTTTGCTTGAGATGTTCTTCCTTGTTCAGCCAAATAATTATATTCATATCCACCGTTTGCATTTAACTGAGGTAAAAATTCCGTTTGATTAATCATTAAGGAATAACGAGCCTGTTTTAATTTTTGTATAGCGATTTGAACATTTGGACTATTTAATAATGCTTGTTGTATCATTTGATTAAGTATTTTATCATCAAATTGTTCGTACCATTGTAAAGATATTGGTTTTACCTGTTGTTGATTAACATTTAAAGTTTTTATCAATTTTTGATTATCAAAAAATTCCGGTTTCACATAATCAGGTCCTACTGTACAAGAAAAAACAAATAGCAATATAATCGACAACAAAATATATTTTCTCATTATTTTTCTCCTTTGTTGCGAAGCTTATTCGTTACTTGAGAAGTATTTGAATTTTCATGCATGATTTTTGCAGGTAAAGATTTTTTATATCCGGCATATTCCTTAATATTTTCAAACAAGGCAAAATAAGCAGGAATAAAAACAATACCAATAATAGTAGCCGCGATCATACCAAAAAATACGGATGTTCCGATAGCAATCTGACTTGATGCACCCGCTCCCTTGGCCACGACCATAGGGAAAACACCAAGGATAAAAGTCAAAGCCGTCATTAATACCGCGCGAAAACGTTCCGAAGCACCTTTTAATGAAGCCTCAAGAATACTATTTCCTTGTTCTCGATAATCCTTAGTAAATTCCACAATTAAAATTGCATTTTTTGCAGCCAAACCAATCAGCATGACCAATCCTAATTGAGCATAAATACTTAAAGGTTGCGCCATTAAGTATAAACCTATTAATGCGCCAAAAATAGCAAAAATAGTTGAGAACATCACCGAAAAAGCAAGCATCCAACTTTCATATAAAGCAACAAGGAACAAATAACAAAAAACCATTGCTAAAATAATTAAGAAAACGACTAAACCGGCGGCTTCCACTTCTTGCAAACTTAAACCAGTCCAAGCAATACGGTAATCAGCAGGATCGAGTAAATCATTTGCTATTTTTTCAACCGCGTTAATAGCCGTGCCTGTACTAATATTTTCAGCAGCTTCAGCGGTAATTGAAGCATCAGTATATTGATTATAGCGATTAATAATTTTAGGCAGCATAACAATTTTCACATCAGCGAAACTGCCTATTTTTATCATTTGACCATTATTTGAACGAACATACATATTTTTTACATCATCGACATTACCGCGATAGAGATAATCAGCTTGAATAATAACTTTATTAACTTGTCCGGTTAAAGTAATATTATTAACATATCGAGAGCCAAGATTATTTTGTAATGTTTCAAATAAATTGGATACATTAATCTGGTAACTTTCAAGTTTTGTACGATCTATATCCAAAAAAATATGAGATGTATCAGCTGTATAGACGCTAAAAGCATAAGCAATATTTGGATTGGTATTTAATTGTTCCAAAAATTTTTGCAAACGACCAAACATTTCACTTGAAGAAAGATTTTGATCAATAGCTAAAAATTCAAAAGACAACCCGCTGCTGTTGCCAATTCCCGGAATAGCAGGCGGCATGAAGTAATTAATATCAGCTGTTTTTATATCTGCCGTTGCCGCGCGTAAACGAGAAAGAATTGCTTCAATTGATAAATTTGTTGTTGTTCTTTTATCCCAAGGTTCAAGTCCAATAACCCCCATGGCTACATTTTCACCGGATCCTCCTAACATACTATATCCTGCGACACTAATAAAATAATTTACCCCGTCGATTTTCATTGCTTTATCAGCTATTTGTTTTAAGATTTCATTGGTCTGGTTAATACTAGAAGTATCCGATAATTGAAGATTTGCAAAAATAATTCCTTGATCTTCATCTGGTAAAAAAGATGTCGGTGTTAATCTAAAGCCGATGATTAATAAACAAATCATAACTAAAGTTATTCCTATTGTAACCAAAGGCCTAACGACAAAAATACGCACACCATCAAGATATATTGTTTTTAAACGTTCAATTAAATCATCGAACCATTTAAAAAATCCATGAGGATTTTCAACCACGCTGTTTTTTAAGAAAATAGAACATAAAGAAGGACTAAGAGTTAAGGCATTAAAAGCGGAAAAAACAATTGCCGTCGCTATGGTTACCGCAAATTGTTGATAAATTTTTCCGGTAATACCGGCCATTAATCCTACCGGTACAAAAATTGATAATAAAACAAAAGTTGTTGCCACAATAGCACTTCCAATCTGGCTCATGGCTTTAATTGCCGCCGAATGAGAATCCATATTTTCATATGTCATTAAATATTGCACACGTTCAACAACAATAATTGCATCATCAACAACTAATCCTATTGCTAAAATCATAGCAAATAATGTCAGAATATTAATATCAAATCCCAAAATATAAATAACACCAAAAGTAGCAATTAAAGATACCGGAATTGTAATTAAAGGGATTAATGTTGTTTTCGCTTTTTGTAAGAAAATATAGGTTACTAAAACGACAAGAGAAAATGTAATAATCAAAGTTTCAATAATACCGGCAATTGAAGATCTGACATAAAGTGTTGAATCATAAGCAATTTTTAATTTCATATCATCTTCAAAAGTTTTTTGTAATTCATCAACCGTTTTAGCAACGTCATCCATAATATCAAGAGAGTTTGATCCCGGCGTTTGACTTAAAGACATAATTACCGCCGGCGAATTATCAAATTTAGCGTTCATGGTATAAGAATCCGCTCCCAATTCAATGCGGGCAACATCTTTTAAGCGAATGATACCGCCATTTTCAGAAGTTGTAACAATAATATTGTTAAAATCATCTACGGTATTTAACAATCCTTTTGCCGTAAGTGATAAGACTTGATTATTTCCTTTCGGACTTGGAGCAGCCCCAATACTTCCGACAGAAGCTTGAACATTTTGACTTTCAATGACTTGTACAATATCCGAACTGCTGAGTTTAAGAGATGATAATTTTTCTAAATTAAGCCAAATCCGCATACTATATTGAGGACCGAAAATTTGCACATCACCGATACCATCGACACGAGAAAGCGGATTTTTTAAATTAGCATAAGCATAATTACTTAAAAAAAGATCATCATATGTGTTATTTGGAGATCTTAATACAAGTAAAGCCAACATATTTGACATTTGAGTTGTTACTTCTAGTCCTTGTTGTTGAACGATTTCAGGCAATTGAGACATAACTTGGTTCAAACGATTTTGAACTTTAACCTGTGCAATATCCGAATTAGTGCCGATATTAAAAGTTATTGTTAATTTATAGCTTCCGTCATCATTTGAACTTGATGTCATATAGAGCATATCTTCAACACCATTAATCTGGTTTTCCAGAGGGACAGCCACGGTATCAATAAGAACTTTAGCACTTGCACCCGGATAATTCGTACTAATCACAATCTGAGGAGGTGTAATTTCAGGATATTGAGATATAGGTAATACGACAATAGCCAATAATCCTAATAAGATCATAATAATTGAAATAACAC
The DNA here is from genome assembly GCA_944391335.1 of uncultured Alphaproteobacteria bacterium. GTDB lineage: Bacteria > Pseudomonadota > Alphaproteobacteria > RF32 > CAG-239 > JAFUYI01. The sequence continues at coordinate 34,461 of CALXTF010000005.1, read as the reverse complement.
CGGCAAATCTCGGACGATCAATAAAATACTCAGAAAACATCAATTTTTCTCCTCAACCGCGGCCGATCCTTGAATAATAATTTTAAATTTTTGTTTACTAACCTCATCAGTAATTTTATCAAGGATAATGCTTTCTCCTGGGTGAAAAGTATTTTTTAAAAGATAGTTGCTAACACCATAATCAGCAATAATATCAACAGCTCTTTTAACAACCCCGTTTGCACCGGCGACATAAATAAAATTTCCCTCAGGTTCTAACAAAACTAAATTTTTAGCAACAATCATTCCATGATATTTTTTATGAAGTAAAACATCTACATAAGCATTAGCTACCAGTTCTTTTTGTGGATTTTCAAAATCAGCATAAATCGCTATGGAATTTGTATTTTTATCAATTTGATTATCTGTATAACGGAACACGCCAGATTTAGTATAAATTTTACCATTAGCAAGTTTCAAAGAAATATTTTCATTTGCAAATATTTCTCCTTGTGTAATTTCATCTAAATAATCTTTATCGGTAAGAGAAAAGACAACACGCATAGGATTATATTGAATAATGGTCATTAACGAACTTTGTGGTGAAATGTAATCACCTGAAGATAAAGAAACATCGCCAATAATGCCATCAATTGTTGCTTTAACCAAAGTATAATTAAAGTTGACTTCAGCAACATTTTGTGAAGCTTTTGCTTGTTCCAACGCTGCCTTTGAGGATAAAAAAGCAGCTTTGGCATTATCTAAATCTGTTTGTGACACGGCAGGTTTTCCGGCTTTTTGCATTCTCTGATAGTAAATTTTATTATTATCGAATGTCGCTTGTGCTTGAGCCACCGAAGCTTTAGCCGCTTCCAACTGAGCCTTATATTCGGATTGTTCAAGAATAACCAAGATATCACCTGTTTTAACTTCGGCCCCTCCTTTAACAACAACTTTATCAATAAAACCACTTATATAAGGACGTACAATAACTTCATTAACCGGTTTAACATAACCAATATAATTTTTATTAATCATAACTTCCCGCTCAATTAACGGAGCCGCCGATAAAGTTCTTTCAGATACATTTTTTTGAGTATCGGGAAGTTTTTTATAATACAACCAAGCAAAATATCCGGCAAAACCTAAAACAATCAAAAATAAAACAGAAAATACCCAATCTCGATATTCTTTTTTTTCGTTCATCTGAAGGCGACCTTTCTTATAATTATTTATTTTTTAATATAGATAATCAGAAGGACTGCCGATTCAAGACAAAGGAAAAGTTTTATTCAATTTTAATTAAATTTTTATATATTTCACTTAATATTAAAAGAAGATTTCTAAATTTAGAGGGAACAATAATGTTTACAGCTTTATTTACTCTTAAAACAACTATACTTATTCGAACGATTGCTGCTTTTTTAACTGCAGCATTTGTTGTCTTAATTTGCGGTAATAAATTTATTTTTATCCTCCATAGACATCAAAAATCCGGTCAACCGATACGAACAGATGGTCCACAAAGCCATCTCTTGACTAAAAAAGGTACTCCGACTATGGGAGGACTTTTAATATTATTTTCCATAATCGCTTCAACCATATTATGGTGTAATTTATCTAATTTATTTATTTGGTTGTGTTTTGCCGTAATAATCATCTTTGGAATAACCGGCTTTATTGACGATTACGTTAAGATAAAAAAACAAACATCCAATGCCATGACAGCTAAAATGAAACTAATTTTACAAATAATAACATCACTTATCGTTATTAGTTTAATTTCAATAAATACTCTGCCAACAGAAAGATTTTCATTAAATATTCCTTATAGCGATTTTTTTCTTAATTTATCCTGGCTCTATATTCCTTTTGCAATTATCGTCATTACTGGTGCATCTAATGCCGTCAATTTAAGCGATGGTTTAGACGGTTTAGCCGGCGGACTTTGTCTAACATCATTTACGGCTTTTATGATTCTTGCGCTTACCTTTGGTTATGGAGAAACAAATAGTTATAATAATCATCTTCAATACCAAGAAATTTCTATTATATGCGCTGCTGCCGCAGGATCGTGTCTTGGATTTTTATGGTTTAACAGCGCACCAGCAAAAGTTTTTATGGGTGATACAGGATCATTGGCTTTAGGAGCTCTTCTCGGTACTATTGCCGTTATCATCAAACAAGAAATTCTACTTTCAATTATCGGTATGGTTTTTGTAATAGAAGCCTTATCGGTTATGATACAAGTATTTTGGTATAAACGAACAAAACGTCGTATTTTTTTAATGGCTCCAATACATCATCATTTTGAACAACTCGGTTGGAAAGAAACAACTGTTGTTGCACGTTTTCAAATTATAGCTCTTATAAGCGCCGTTATAGGACTAACCTCCATACTTTTATAAAGGAGATTTAAATTGTTGTTGTTTTCTCATAATAATCGAAATTTTTTAGCAAATTGGTGGTGGACAATAGATAAAACACTACTTTTATGCTTCAGCCTTTTGATAATTTTGGGAATACTACTCTGCTTTTCAGCTAGTCCTGCCGTAGCAGATAGAATAGGTTTGGAAAGTTATCATTTTATTAAGCGTCATCTTATTTTTGCCCCAACGGCTTATCTTATAATGATCGTGCTTTCTATGCAAAAATTGAAATTTATTCGCCGTTTATCCCTAATAGGTTATTTAACAGCTATCTTTTTGGTAATATGTACTTTTTTCTTTGGCGAACAAAACAAAGGGGCGTCACGATGGCTTATGCTTTTAGGATTTTCGTTACAACCTTCGGAATTTGTTAAACCTTTTTTTATTGTAACCGCTGCTTGGCTTTTTGATGGTGAGCGGAAAAATCCTGATTTTCCAGGTAATCTCCTATCTACCGTATTATTTGCATTTACTGCTCTGCTTATTTTTCATCAACCTGATATTGGAATGACAATGGTCATAACGGCAGTATGGTTATTTCAATTCTTTTTAAACGGACTACCTTGGTTATGGTTAGGTAGCGCATTTCTTTTTGTTTTAGGCGGGTTGATAACGGCCTATTTTGTTTTTCCCCATTTTCAAATTCGCATTCATCAATTTTTAGCTTCAGGAAATGAATTAAGTTATCAAGTCAAAAAATCAATAGAAGCTTTTCAAAGCGGCAACTTATTCGGACGAGGTCCAGGAGAAGGAATTGTTCGATCCAATATTCCCGATGCCCATACTGATTTCATTTTTGCCGTGGCTGGTGAAGAATATGGTATATTTCTTTGTTTGACAATAGTAACCTTATATCTAATCATTGTCGTACGTTCTATAATTATATCCTGTAAAGATAATAACCTGTTTATTATTCTATCGGCCTCTGGACTAGCAGCATCTTTTGGTTTACAATCAATTATCAACATGGCCTCAACTTTACACTTGATGCCAACCAAGGGAATGACTTTGCCATTTATTTCTTATGGAGGGTCCTCAATGCTTGCCACAGCAATCGGTACCGGTATGTTATTGGCTATAACTCGTAAAAACGTTCATGCGGAGGATAAAGACGATGTCTAAAAAGAAAAAAATTCAAAAACCGCTGATTATCCTTACGGCAGGAGGAACAGGCGGTCATATATATCCGGCCGAAGCCTTAGCCGAAGAATTAGAACAACGCAATTATAGACTGCTTTTTGTTTCAGATAAAAGAGGTTTAGACAATTACCATGGAAACTTAAGCAAAATTCCTAATATATCTGTTTCTTCCGGTCCTTTAATGGGAAAATCAAAATGGCTTAAAATCAAAAACTTAATTAAAACTATGTATGGAATCATTCAATCAATAAGATTACTTCTCAAGAAAAAACCAGCGTGTGTCATTGGTTTTGGCGGATATGCGTCATTTCCTTGTTCTGTTGCGGCTATTTTACTTGGTATTGACCTTATTATACATGAACAAAACTCTATTATGAGCAGAACCAATCGTTTTCTTAGCAAATACGCAACATTTGTTGCGACAAGTTTCAAAAAAACAAAATATGCGCCCAGTGGTCGTAAAACGGTTTTAATCGGTATGCCTATTCGTCAATCCATTACCGCCCTTTATAATCAACCTCGCCCAAAAATAAGTAAAAATTTACCTTTTAATATCTTAATAATCGGCGGCTCACAAGGAGCAAAAATATTTTCAGACATCATTCCGCAAGCAATTAAATTATTATCCCCAAAACAACAAAAGAAAATTCACATTACCCAACAATGCCGAGAAGAAGACATTAATCATGTTCAATCAACATACAATGAAAGTCTATGTAAAGTTGATATAAAGAATTTTTTTAATAATATGCCGGAATTATATAATCACCATCATTTAATAATTTCTCGAGCGGGAGCTTCTTCAATTTTTGAAATTGAAGCTTCCGGTATTGCTTCAATATTAGTCCCTTTGCCTACGGCTGCTGACGATCATCAAACCGTTAATGCGGCAGAAATAAAAAATAATAAAAGTGGTATTGTTCTTTCACAAAAAGATTTCACGCCATCAACACTATCTGTAATTTTAAATGATCTTTTACAAAATCCGACACGCTTAAAAACCATGTCGGAAAATGCCAAAAAATCTGCCATTATTGATGCTTCTAAACGCTTTGCAGATGCACTTGAAAGTAAAATATTAATTTCAGCAACGGCTCAAACAGGAGCAAAATAAAATGTTGAGTCTGCATTTTAAATTACAATCCAAAGATTCAATAATTAAAATCTTACCCAAAGTAAGAGGACGATATTTACAAAATATAAGTTTATCCCGCCACACATGGTTTAATGTCGGCGGAAATGCGGAAGTAATGTATATTCCGGCGGACATTAACGATTTAATATATTTTTTACAACATAAACCGCATAATATACCGATCTATGTAATTGGCGGCGGTTCAAATTTACTGGTTCGAGATGGAGGAATTCCCGGAGTTGTAATTAAATTAGACAACGCGGCGTTTCAGAAAGTTTCTTTAAGTGAAAACACAATAACTTGCGGAGCCGGTGTTCATAATACAAATTTGAAAAAACATCTGCTTTATCATGGATGTGGAAATATAGAATTTCTTTGTTCCATTCCCGGTACGATAGGCGGCTCAATTAGAACAAATGCGGGATGTTTTGGAAAATCAGTCAGTGATGTTATGCAATCAGCTACAATCATAGATAGTGAAGGAAAAATACAAACCGTTAGTGCTACAGATTTAGGTCTATCCTATCGCAACAGCTTATTTCCGGAAGATTGGATTATCCTTTCGATAAGTTTTAATATTAAACATTGCCCAACAGAAGAAATCAATCAAATACTAGAACAACAAAAAGAATATAGACAACAACATCAACCATATAATCAAAAAACAGCCGGTTCAACTTTTAAGAATCCGGAAGGACTAAAAGCTTGGGAGTTAATAAAGAAAACCGGCAGCGATAAACTTGTTGTCGGCGGAGCAAAAGTATCAGAAAAACATTGCAATTTTCTTATCAATACAGGCAGTGCCACAGCTAAAGATATTGAAACATTAGGGGAAATGATTATTCAAAGAGTATATCAACAAACATCTATCAAATTGGAATGGGAAATAAGAAGACTTGGGATTGAATAAATAAATGAATGAAACACCCAACAACAACACACCTAATTATACACCTTTAACGACAAATGATAATAAAGTCATACTCCCGCGATTATGGCCCTATCGTTTGCTAGGTAATATTTTACTTTTATTGCTTTTGATTTTTGCGGTTTTTGGAATTTTAATTATAAAAAGCAATTTAGTCACACGACAACTCAATTCGTTATCGGATTATTTTTATGGCATCACGTCATATATTGGTTTTACAATTGATGACATTATCATATATGGTCGAGACAAAACGGCTTTAGAAGAAATTTATAATATTGTAAACACTCGCCGCGGCGATAATATATTAGCTTTAGATATCAGACAAATTAAAAACGATTTAGAACAACTCCCTTGGATAAAATCAGCAACAGTTGAACGTTCGTATTTGCCTAATATAATAAAAATTAGATTAAAAGAAAAAAAAGTTAGTTCATTATGGCAAATAAACAATCAATTTTATCCGGTAGATACTCAAGGTTCAATTATTCATGCCGATTATATTCCCTCACATCCCTTATTGTTAATTATTGGTCGCAATGCTCCCGATCATCTAAAAGAACTCTTATCTGTCATTAAAGAAAATAACTCCATTTATCCACGCGTTAAAGCTGCTAATTTTATTTCCGATCGTCGTTGGGATTTAATCTTAGATGATATTGATAATGGAATTACAATTAAACTTCCGGCAGAAAACATGGAACAAGCATGGAAAAAATTGTTAAAATTAAATAAAACACAGGGAATTCTTAAACGTAAATTAACCATCATTGATTTAAGATTTCCACAAAAGGTTTTAATCAAGCCGCGTAAAAGTGCCGATGATATAGAATATTTAGAACAAGATAAGACAATTTAAGTTTTATAGATAAGATGAAAGGCAAAATAAAGTGACCAACTCATTTAACAGAATGACGACAATTGCAGCTTTAGATATAGGTTCTTCTAAAGTTTGTTGCGTTATTGCTCGTATTAGCCGAGATCAAAAAATTAATATAGTTGGTTATGGTTACAATGCTTCAAAAGGAATAAAAAACGGCATTATAACAGATATAAAACAAGCCACATATTCTGTTTGTGATGCGGTAGAAGCTGCGGAACAAAAAGCAAATGAACGTATCAACCGCATTATAGTTAATGTTTCCGGCAGTAAAGTCAAAAGCAATATCCGTCGTTCTGTTATTAATCTTAATAAATCTAAACCTGTAACCGAAAATGACATTAAAAAAGTTATTGAAAAAGGTATTAACAAAATCAATGTTGAAAATAATGAGTTAATTCATTGTCTTCCCACAGGTTACCGGCTTGATTTTGGCGAAGAAACAAATGATCCCCGTAATCTTTACGGAGAAAGTTTATCTGTTGATATGTTATTAGGTCTGGTACCGGAAATCACATATCGAAATGTTAAAACGGTACTTGATAATTCCCATCTTGAAATAGCAGAAAAAGCATTATCGGCATATGCTTCAGGACTATCATGCTTGGTTGATGATGAAAAAGAACTTGGCGCCACAATTGTTGATATAGGAGGAGGAACAACAAGTATTGCCACTTTTAGTCATGGACACCCTGTTTATTTCAGCTCTATTGGTGTTGGCAGCGATAATATTACACGAGACATAGCATGGGGATTAACTACTTCCGCCAGTCACGCGGAACGACTAAAAACTTTACATGGTTGCGCTTTTATGACTTCACAAGATAAAACCGAAACAATTAATGTCTATCCCATAGGGGAAGAAGATGACAGTTTAATTCGTCAAGTGCCAAAAGCCAAATTAATAGGAATAATAGCTCCACGAGTCGAAGAAATTTTTGAAATGGTCAATCAAAAATTAACCGAACATGGTTTGAAAGATATAACCAGTCACCGTGTTGTTCTAACGGGTGGAGGTTCCCACTTGACGGGAATACGAGATGTCGCCGCCATGGTTTTAGATAAACAAGTCAGACTCGGACATCCGCATAATATAGGCAATACATTGGATATCTCAGGCTACACACGTTTACAATCCCCTGAATTTTCTACTGTTATAGGTCTACTTTTATTTGTTCTTAATTATACCGAAAGAAAACCCAACAAAATAATTAACAAACCACTTAACAATAACAATGGGTGTATCAGTCGAATTATCAATTGGTTAAAACAAAATTTTTAATAAAATATCTAAATAAATGTTTTTAGTAACCAAACCTTAATTAGTTTATAATATGGTATAAAAAAATAATTACAGCATAACATAAACGGGAGCAAACAATGTCAATAAATTTAGCAATACCAGAAACCAACATGATTACCTTGAAACCACGCATTTCGGTTATCGGTGTCGGCGGCGGCGGCGGCAATGCCGTCAACAACATGATTGCTAAAAACCTTGAAGGTGTTGATTTTATTGTTGCCAACACCGACGCCCAAGCCCTTGCCAACTCAAAATCAGGTCGGAAAATTCAACTTGGTATTGAAACAACTCGAGGCTTAGGTGCCGGAGCTTGTCCCGAAGTTGGTCGGAAAGCCGCTGAAGAAGCTACTGAAGAAATAGAAAAAGAACTTGAAGGTGCCAATATGGTCTTTATTACCGCAGGTATGGGCGGCGGTACCGGTTCCGGTGCTGCTCCTGTTGTTGCCCGTCTTGCTAAACAAAAAGGTATTTTAACAATTGGTGTTGTTACTAAACCTTTTCAATTTGAAGGGAAAAGACGTTACCAAATTGCCGAAGAAGCTCTTAAAGATTTTACGGAAGCCGTAGACAGTATCATTATTATCCCTAATCAAAATTTATTTCGCATCGCCGATAAAAGTACAACTTTAGCCGATGCTTTTGTTATGGCAGATAATGTTCTTTATGATGGTGTCAGATCTATTACCGATTTAATGATTATGCCGGGATTAATTAATCTTGATTTTGCTGACATTAAAAGCATTATGGAAGATAAAGGTAAAGCTATTATGGGAACAGGTGAAGCAGAAGGAGAAAATCGCGCGATAAAAGCAGCTGAACAAGCTCTTTCTAATCCACTTTTGGATGACAGTAATATGAAAGGAGCAAAAGGCGTCCTTATTAATATTACAGGCGGAATGGACATTACTTTATTCGAAATTGATGAAGCAGCTAATCGAATTAAAGAAGAAGTTGATGAAGAAGCTAATATTATTTTTGGCTCTAGTTTTGATGAAAATCTCGCAGGTAAAATCCGTGTTTCAATCGTGGCGACAGGAATTGAGAATTCTTCCATGGAAACTATAAAAAACAAACCTCAACCCATAGCTGTCAATTATATAGAAGAAAGTTATTCTGAAGAAAATATCTTACCTGCAACCCCTAGTGAGGAAATGGATTCAAAACTAGCTAAATTTTCAGCAACCATACAAACCAATGAAGACACAACTTTAGAAGAAACAAACCAAGAAAATATTTCTATAAATAATAATCAAGAAGAAACAACTAAAGATAATGAAAATAATAATCAAGAAAAATCTTCTTTTATACAATCTTCATCTCTAAATGATATACCTCAAGCTTCATCTTTATTTAATGCCATATTAAATAAAAATGAATTTAGTGATGCCGACAGTCAATTAGAAACATTACTTTCAGAAACAAATAATACTTTTACCTCAAAAACGAAACCGCAAATTGTTGAAGAAGAACCGGAACTATTTGGTCATAATCCTCAATTATTTGCAGCACCTAAAGATGATAATACGGAAAAATTAATCATTAACGATGATGACGATGATGAAGAATATACCCCTACCCTCATTGAACGAGTAACAGGTTTTTCTATTGCCAGACGCAATCGTAAGAAAAAACAAGAAATTGAACATCATCAAGAGCCTATAACTCCGACTTTTACTAATAGTGATGACGAAGATAATAATGTTGATTTAGATATTCCATCATTTTTGAGACGTCGTTAAATATTAGAAATGAAAAAAATCCGAAACATTACAATGTTTCGGATTTTTTTATATTTGCAATCAAAAAGATATTTTTTGATCTAGACGCTCTAATTCATCAATATAACTTGAGATTAAATTTAAACCTTTATTCCAAAAATCAGCGTCATTCGGATTAAGTCCAAAAGGTTTTAGCAATTTGGAATAATCGCTAATAGCTGTCAGTGAAAGCATATTTAAATATTTATCCGCAAAATCTTTTACTTTTCCTTCTTGATAAACTTGATATAAAGAATTTACCAAACAATCAGCAAACGAATAAGCATAAACATAAAAAGGCAAGAAAAAGAAATGTCCAACTTGAGACCATATAAATCGACAGTCATTTCCAACCTCAACAGCGTCACCGAGACTAATTTTCATTTCCTCAAGCCAAATATCACATAAACGTTCTTTGCTTAACTCTCCGTTTTTACGTTCCATATGAGCGCGGCTTTCAAAAAAGTGAAATGCTATTTGGCGAATAGCGGTATTAATCATATCACTTACTTTAGAAGCAATTAAAGCCAATTTTTCGGGTCCATCAGGTAATTTTGCCACCATAGACTGAAAAACAATCATTTCACCAAAGACAGAAGCCACTTCTTCTGTTGTCATTCGTGAATATTCATTTAGTTCCCCGTTTTTAGTTCGTGTTTGATGATGACAACCATGACCAAGTTCATGGGCCAAAGTTAAAACATCATTACGTTTACCAACAAAATTAAGCATAAGATACGGATGAGCCTCGACACAAACAGGTGCGCAAAAAGCACCACTTCTTTTACCATCGCGAGGAGGTACATCTATCCAGTCATGATCAAAAAAATCTTTTGCGATTTCATATAATTTGGGTGAAAAATTTCTATAAGCTTCAAGGACGGTTGAAACAGCTTCATGCCATGAATATTCTGCATCATCGGCAAAAGGTAAAGGAGCGTTACGATCCCAATAAGAAATTTTTTCTTTTCCCAACCATTTTGCTTTTAATTTATAAAAACGATAAGCAATATTTTGATAATTTCCACGAACTGTTTCTGCCAATGTTTGAACTGTTGCATCTGTGACATTTTCATTTAAATTGCGTGAAGACATAGGTAATTTAAACCCTCGTTTTTCATCTTCAATTGCTTTATCCTTGATAATCATATTATAAATAAAAGCAAACAAATCAGCATTTTCTTCTGCGACTCGGTTCATCTCAACGCCTGCTTGATGGCGAATTTTTTCATCTTTATCAAGCAAGAGTTTTGAAATTTGAGCATCATTATATATTTTTCCATTTACTGTATATTGGAGACGGGAAGATGTTTCTTCATATAGGCGAACCCAAGCCGATGAAGAAGTTACAGATTTTTCAAGTAAAATTTCTTCGACAGGTTCACAAAGCTCATAAGGCTTATAACGACGGATTCTCTCAAACCATGGTTTATAAAAAAGCACATTGGAATTTTGAAACCATTGCTCTATTGTCTTTTCGGATAAGTTATTAATTTCCAAGCTAAAAAAGACTAAAGGCTTACTATAATCGGTTAATTTCTCACTAATATTTTGATAAAAAGCCATTGCTTTTTGATTTTTCATTTGTGTAACCATATTCAAATAAGCAAAACCGGCGATTCTGCTGCCAAGTGAAGAATTTTTTTCATAAGCTCTTAACATATTAAAAACATCTTTACTGTCTAAAGAAGCTAATTTCCCTTTATACAAACAAGCAAATTTCTCACAAAATGTTTTATATTGCTCCAAATCAACATTAATCTGGGGATCATCAATACTTTTATATAAATCATTTAAATTCCATGCGGGTAATTGCTCTTTATTCATTTTCACTATTCTCCAACTGTTGGTTAAGTTTATACAATTCATTCATTTCAGCCGATATATCCGGCGTATTTTGGTAATATTCTTCAAGACTATTTTCCGGCTCAATTCCATCTGTTGTAATTGATTTCAGCTTAGGTTCAAAAAAATAATTTGACCAAGGTCTTGATTGTTCACCGGTAATCCATAATTGTATTCCTTCACCGATAACTTTAATATTACAGAAAGTATTGTTGATAACTTCTTTCAAAATACATATTTTTTGATCATTGCACATATAAAGATTTTCAGCCATTTTTTGGGTACAAGGAACAAACCCCCGTTTTTGTTCATCTTGGTGTGGTGCAATTAAAACCAAGGTAAAAACACAAAGAAACAAAAAAACAATAATTGAAACGAACAATCCGAACCAATGATTTTTAACAAATGACATTATTTTCCTTCTCTCTTTTTTAAATAACTCTCCAATAATGCTAATTCTTCTTGTGTATTAGCTCCTGCGACTTCTTCTGCGGAACATTCAACGATACTGCATTTTAAGCCATGCGCGCGAGCAATAGTTATTGCATCCGTAAGATAATATTCATGAGCCGCATTGTCATTATTTATTTCATTTAAAATATCAAACATAATTTTACCGTTAAAACACATAACACCGGAATTACATAAATCAACGGCTTTTTCATCTTCGGTAGCATCTTTATATTCAACAATTTTTTGCAATTCACCATCTTTAACGATTAAACGTCCATAACGAGCCGTATCTTCAGGTCGAAAACCAAGAACAACAATAGCGTAACCTTCCCGTCTTTTTTGTACCGCTTTTAAGAAAGTTTCTTTTGTAATAATAGGATGATCGCCAAATATAGTCAAAACATCACCATCAAAACCTTCCAGTGCTTCTTTAGCCGCCAATACAGCGTTTCCTGTACCTAACTGTTGTTTTTGAATAACACTTTGATGAGGTAGAACTTCTTGACGAACAATTTCTCCATCAGGAGCCGTCACGACAATAATTTTATCAGTATTCATATGATCAAGAGTTTGCAATATATGTTTAATCATGGGTTGCCCGCAGATTGGCATCAAGACTTTTGGTAAATTAGATTTCATACGCGTTCCTTTACCTGCGGCTAAAACAACGGCGGCAATTTTTGATGTAGTCATTTTTTTCCTTTCTAATCATTTTTTAATAAGTTTATATTATATTAAATAATATTTATTTGTTAACATAAGGTGTTTTTTATGAAAAAACTTTTTTTTACAATTTGTTTCATGACATTATTAATCTCTTTACCAGCATATACTGCTGTTATCAAGATGAAAGATGAAATGAGCTTTCAACGCTATAATGCAAATAAGAATATGCAAATTAAACCCAACATTACTCCCGACGATATACCTGTTGATTATGATGAATTTATTGAATATATTCAAGAACGAGCGAAAAAAGTAGATAAAATGCCAATGTCGATTATTCAACAAAACTCATCAATGAGTACGATTGATGATGTATCATATATCAGCAATCAAAAAAAAGAAAAATCAACTTTTGAAAAAATCTATGAAAGTGCCATTAATCGTCTCAAAAATATCGAACAAGAATCTCCACAAGACAGAATTAATACCCCTGCCCTTATTTCCGAGGAAATAAAACAACAAGAAACAGCACAAACACAACAAGATACATATAAAAAACAAAATGATATAAATGTTATTAATGTAACATTACCAACAGGAAAAACTATTCTTGCTCCTGCCAAAGAACATATTCCTTATCTAAGCAGCAAAATAGAAATTTTACCAAATGGAATGATTCATATTACCGAAACAGTGAATTTGATTGCCAACGGACAAAAGTTAAAATATGGATTAAATAAAGCATTACCAAAATATTCTATTTCTCGTGACGGTATAAAAAACACGATTATTCCTTATCTAAACAGCGTTCGTATTAATGGCACGGAAGTTCCTCACTATATAAAAGATGACGGTGACCTATATTTAATCACTCCTAAAGATCAATTTAAACTAGCCTCAGGTGTTTATACATATGAATTTGACTATATGTTAGATCGTAAGCTTTGGTATTATAAAGATCGTAATGAATTTTATTGGGATGTTACGGGCAGCTTTTGGAATCTTGCCATATCACAAGCCATAGCGACAATTCGTCTTCCCGTAGACATTAAGCCGTTAGGGCAAAATATGTTAATCGGATACATTCCTAATCTGTTAACGGATAAATATTCGACAATCATCCAAAATCTTAAGACAAATGCGCTTGGTTTTACCGCTACACGTCCGCTTTTAGCCGGTGAAGGAATGCATATTCTTGTCTCAATTCCTAAAAAAGGCTTTATTGAACCAGATTTTAACAAAAAATTTGAGTGGTTTATTGAAGATTATGGAGATATAATTTTCTCCTTAATTGGATTATTAACAATAACAATAGCTTATATTATTTCATGGAGATATATTAACTCCAATGCCAGTCCCATAAAAATAGATTTTCCTAAAACACCAGCCATGCTTCGCGTATTAGCATTTGGTAAATTTGATAAAATCTGTTTTGCATCGTTTCTTTTAGATTTATTTCGTCGTAATATTATTGATTTAAAGGCGCAAGATGAAGAAACAATAACCCTTATAAAGAAAACAGATAATTTAGCACGTTTAAATAAGTATGAAAGAAAAGCCTTTTATCAAATACTAAAAGCCAAAGAAACATCCATTAATATTAATCGCTATAATGCCGTTAAATTAAAACGAGCATATAAATTTATTGAAAAAGATACAATAAATCGATTAAAAAGATTATCCTTAAAACTCAACTTTGGTTATATTTTATTTAGTTGTGCAATGTTATTTTTTTCAGAAGCGGCAATAGCATTGTTGAACATTAATCCAATTACAACAATAGGATTATTAATTTCATCGACCATAACTTTAGCTTTTTATATCTGGATTTTACGCCACCATTTTGAACATCGTTGGATAAATAGAATTGCTAAAGTTTTTGCTCTGTTCATGATAGTTTTTTGTTTTTTCATTATGAATCGATATATTCACGCTATTTCGACATTAATCATTTTAGTCATAATCTGGAATATTTTTTCCTATACGTCACTTTTTACAAAACGCAACGGATTAATCAAAAACAATATTCATGATGCGATACAATTTGGGAATTATCTTAAAAATAATGCTCAGGCAATTATTATCGGCGGGGAGTTTCGCATACAACAAGCCAATATTTATGCCTTAGATGCCTCGTCACAATATTCTCGAACAGATAAAATTGTTCAAGATTACAGATTAGATTTAATGCCCATAGTTTTAAAATTACTCTAAAATATAACCGCAATATCTATTGAAAACGAACAAAAGAAAGGACATATCGTCATATGTGAAGTAACAAAAGAAAAAGGATAAAAAAATGAAAAAAACACCTCTATTAATGATGTTTACTTTACTATCAACCGCAGGCTACTACATTGGTAATGCTGTTGCGCAAAATACAAATAATGCAGCACAAACCTCTGACGGTGTCTTGATGGTTGAAGAAAGCTATGGAGTAACAACGGCTGATTCTAACAGTCAAAATTCTCCGACTTCAACAGCTGCCGGTACATCTACATCAACCCATAATTCAAATTCATCCATGATGAATAATAATGGCACGATGACTTTAGATGAAACAGTAACTGAAGAAGGTTATATTGAAGAAGAATAAATTATTTTAATATATTTTCCACAAAAACTAAACCTCAAAGGATTTTCCCTAACCCCTCAATCCTTTGAGGTTTTTAAATTTATCTACTACACGATTAATCAAATGTATAGCGAATTCCTAGAGAATATTCATTAATATGATCTACACGATCAATTTTATCTAATTTAACATATCGATATAATCCTCTAACAGACCAATTTTGAGATATATTATAAGTTACCCCAAAACCGAAACGATATCCCCAACCATGATCACGCTGATTTTTGTATCCACGATAACTATGTTTAAAGATATATTCTCCTAATCCCAAAGTAACCGTTGGAGCAATTATTCCTTCACACCCCAAAGGTAAATAAGCCATCATATCTAATCCATATGCTTGAAAAGATGAGTTTTTAAGTAAAGAAGATTGTCCAAATTTATATTTATCGGCATATTGATAGAAAACTTCTGTTCCAAAATATTTATTATAAACAGATCCTAAATTAAGTGAAGCCGAATTATGATAAGAATGCGTCCCTTTGGCACGAATTTCATTATAAGCATAATTAATCCCCATATACGGCTTATAATCATTTTCAATAGCGTTTGCGTTTGATACAGTATTTACCAAACATCCGGCAACTAAGAGAAATTTATTTATCTTTTTCATTTTTAATCCTTTCTTTAACACTTATTAATATAATGTATGTTATAATTTAAGAAAGTCAAAGAAAAAAAGAATATCCTTATAAAGGAGCTTTATAAAGGAGCTTTATTAATGAAAAAACAAATAAATGAAAGCGGTTATACATTAATTGAATCAATAATGTATATTGGCATTATTTGTATGTTGGGAATTTCAATTGTCAGTTTAATCAACACAATGCTTGATAAATATCGAATGAGTAGAATTACACAACAAATTAAAGATCTTCAAAAAAATATAGATTTTCGTTTTTCCGCGGCGGAAAATTATAAATTATTATCAAATTCAGATCCAAGTCTCTTAATTGAAGAGAGAATAATTCCCGGTGATATGATTAGTGACAATGATTTATATCATGCTTATAACGGTGAAGTTGAAATCACTTCAAATATGGATGATAGTGCATATGATATTACTTTTTATGATCTTCCATACACAACCTGTGTTGAATTAGCAATGATTGATTGGGTTAATGGGCATAACTCCCATTTATTGCATATTAAAGTAAATGACACCTATTTTACATGGCAAGGAAAGAATGCTCAAAAACTTCCCATGTTGTATAGTCAAGCAATAGAGACCTGTCAAATGGATAATGAAAACGAAATTACATGGCGTTTTCAGTAAAAAATTGAGTGCAAAATACTTTTTTTCTTGCAGAAAACAGTTGAAATTAATATATATTTGGCTATATGAATTCGATTATAAAATAATAAACTTAATAGGAGATAGAAAATGGTTGAAACTTCAGTAATTCTTCCCCCGGATTATAAACCTTCAGCAGATGAAGAATATATGAATGAAATGCAAATAGAATATTTCCGTCAGAAATTATTAGAATGGAAAAAATCCCTTTTGGCACAATCACAAGATACTTTGGAAGATTTACGCCAAGGAGGTCTAAACCAACCAGATGAATTAGACAGAGCCTCCTTAGAAACGGATAAAGCCCTTGATTTGCGCACAAAAGACAGAGCCCGCAAATTAATCAGTAAAATCAATGATGCGTTGAAACGTATAGAAGACGGAACTTACGGATATTGTGAAGAAACAGGAGAACCCATAGGAATAGAAAGACTGGAAGCACGCCCTGTTGCCACATTATCAATAGAAGCTCAAGAGCGTCATGAAAGAATGGAAAAAACATACAGCGAAGATTAAACTCCATTATGGAAAAAAAAGATTTTATATTAGCGTCTTCCTCGCCGCACCGCCTGTTGCTGTTGGAACAAATTAATATGCGTCCCAAACAAATCAGTCCGGCCGATATTGATGAAACAAGTTACCTACATGAAACACCATCTCAATATGTTAAGCGTATGGCAATAACAAAAGCGCAAATAACAGCAGAAAAATATCCTCATGAAAATATATTAGCCTGCGATACAATTATAACTGTCGGACGCCGCATTATTCAAAAAGCCCAAAATGATGAAGAACAAAAACAGATTCTGCATCTTTTATCGGGACGTTCCAATCACGCTTTAACTGCTGTTTGTCTCATCGAAAAGAATAAACGGCAATCTTTACGTTTTTCCGATACACGCATTATTATCAAAAGATTAACCGATAAAGAAATACAAGATTATACAACAAGTGAAGAATGGCATGGATGCAGCGGCTATAATATAGAAGGTCAATTTGCAGGATATGTCCGTAAAATAATAGGCTCCTATACAGGTATTATAGGTCTGCCGTTATTTGAAACAAAAAATCTATTAAACGGAGCGGGAATAAAATGAATATTGATACAATTATTTATGATAAAAATACAACAGTATCAGGAATAGCACTTTTAGAAGAGAATTTACCTGTTGAATTAGAAATTATAACCAATACCCAAGCCCTTAGCGGCAATATTTATTTAGGAAAGATTATTCGAAAAATATCTGTAGCTGGTAACAAAGAAGGCTTTTTTATTGATTTAGGAAACGGCTTAGAAGGCTTTCTAAACGCAGAGGAAAACGGTTTATCAGAAACAAAATTAACGGAAGGACAAAGCATCATTGTACAAGTTTCTCAAGAAAGACGTGCGGAAAAACAAGCTCGTCTGGTTCGATCCATTCAACTTGTCGGTCATTATTTAGTTTATTGCCCATACCGTTTAAGAGTAGAAGCTTCATCAAAGATAAAAGACAAACAAAAAATGTTTGAATATATGGAAAAAGTAAGGAATTTAACACATTCTCAAGAAGGTTGGATATTAAGGACAGCTTCCGTTGATACAGAATTTGCCAATATTGAACAAGAAATGGAAGAACTTCATAATCTTTATGAACAAATAAGAATTAAAGCCAGAAGCTCACAAGCACCATGTCTACTTTACGCCCACCCAGATTCTGTTTTTGAATACATAAAACGCTATCAAAATAGTTTACATAAAATAATCACCAATAATCACAATATTGAAAATGAAATAAAAGCTAATTATCACAATACCATAGATGTTGAATATTGCATAAATCCCTTTGAAAAATACGGAATTGATGAAGTTATTTCAGAAGCTTTGGAAAAAGAAATACTCCTAAAAGGAGGCGGTTGTATTCATATTGAAGAAACAAAAGCTTGTGTTGCAATAGACGTAGATAGCAACAAAGACATCGGAGGAGGTTCGTTAAATCGAATTAATGAAGAAGCCGCCTATGAAATAATTCGTCAAATTAGATTACGCAATCTTTCCGGTAAAATAGTAATTGATTTTGCCGGCCATTCGGAATATCGATACATTAAACCACTTTTAGATATTTTAGAAGAAGGTCTAGAAAAAGATAACATCAAAAGTCACCTTTGCGGTTTAAGTCGAGCAGGATTAGTAGAAATCATACGCGTACGCCGCCGCCCTTCTCTACAAGATATATTAACCGATGAATGTCGAACATGCAGAGGAAGCGGACGAGTCGAAAAGGGAGTATAGTAATGGGAGAAGTTATAAAGACTTGTCGATGCCCTATTTGCGGAAAAATTGTTCCACTAGGACAATACCGTCCTTTTTGTTCAAAGCGATGTGCCGATATAGATCTTGGAAATTGGTTTAATGAAGCTTATCATATAGAAAGTCAAGAAAGTGATGATGCGGATGAAGGCCTTAAAACACAAGAATTAACTAATGATGAATAAATTTTTCTCTTAAAGTCAAAAACAAACTTTTTTTCGCTCATTAAACTTTTGTTTTACCCCTTTTAAAAAAACTTCACCAACCATAAGCTTTAACTTATATAGACACGATCACCTGCTCATGAAGACAGATTAAATCAAAAAAAATCTCTTCTATATAAATAGAAGAGATTTTTTATTATAACAATATCAAAGATTTATTTTTCTCCTGTTTCTGCCAGAATATCTTTTGCTTTTTGAGCTGCGCGTAAATCATCAGCAATACGAGCCGAACGACCGCGTAAAGCGCGTAAGAAATAAAGTTTTGCACGACGCACACGACCGATACGAGAAACTTCAATTTTTGCGATATTTGGAGAATATAAGGGGAATACACGTTCGACGCCTTCACCGAAAGAAATTTTTCTAACGGTAAAAGAAGAATTTAATCCATCATTTTTACGTGCAATACAAACGCCTTCATAAACCTGAATACGTTCACGATCACCTTCTTTAACCTTAGTATGAACCTTTAAGGTATCACCTGGTTTAAATGTTGGGAGATCCTTTCCTTCGCAGAGTTTTTCTATTTGCTCTTTTTCAACTTGTTCTAATATATTCATTACTATTACCTTTGCTTAAAATATTTTGTTAATTTTTATGCCTAAACCCTTTTAGAGTCAAGATATTTTTTCAACAAATCCGGACGCCGCTCAGCTGTTATTTTTAAGGCTTGCTGTTTACGCCATTCTTCTATTTTTTTATGATGTCCGCTCAGTAGTACATCAGGCACGCGTTTTCCTTGCCATTCGATTGGTCTTGTATATTGAGGGTATTCCAATAGCCCGAATTCGAAGCTTTCATTTTCAAGAGATTGATTATTACCCAAAACCCCTGGTAAAAGACGAATAATTGCATCGAACATTATTTGTGCAGCTTGTTCGCCTCCGGTTAAGATATAATCACCTATACTGACTTCTTCAATTTCATAAGCCTCAATTACTCGTTCATCTATACCTTCAAAACGTCCGCATATAACGCTGATTTCATTATTTTTGCTCAGTTCATGAACCTGTTGTTGAGTTAGAGGTTTTCCTTTAGGGCTCATAGCCAAGAGAGGTCCATTTTTATAATTAGCCCTGAGAGCCTGACCGAGAACATCAGCTCTCATAATCATACCGGCACCTCCGCCACATGGAGTATCATCAACTGAAGCGTGTTTATCAAATGCGTAATCGCGGATATTAATAGTTTTATATGACCATATTCCTTCTGTTAGGGCTTTTCCGGTTAAGGAACAGCCTAAAAATCCAGGAAAGATTTCGGGAAAAATTGTATAGATATTAAATAACAAAGTCATCATCCCTATCAAAGATCATCGAAACCGAATGAACAATAATATAACCATCATTAATATTAATTTCCGGAACATATTCATGAGTAAAAGGGATCATTTCCTTATGGTTATCGGCGGAAATTTTGAGTTCTAAGATTTCGCCGGCGCCGAAATTATATATTCCGACCACTTCACCCACATTTTGACCATTTTCCAAACGAACATTTAGACCGATTAAGTCGGCTTGATAAAATTCATCTTTGGATTTCAATTCAGGCAGGGCATTTCGTGCGGCATAGAGGCGACAGCCAATAAATTCTTTAGCTTTATTTCGATCGTCGATTCCTTTTATTTTCACACGCAGTAATTCTTTAGAATGTCCTGTAATTTTGATTTCCAGTTGATGTTGATATTGATCGCTAAGTATTCCGTAGGATTCGAGATTACGGTCTATTTCAGTAAAACTTTTAACTTTAACCTCACCTTTTATTCCATGGACACCGACAATTTCACCAACACAAATTTTATCTATCAAGATCCGTTCCTCTCGTTGAAAAAATTATTCAGTTTGAGCGGCAGCTTGAGCGGCAGCTTCTTTTTCTTTCATTCTTTCTTGAGCTTTTGCTTTTGGCATTGATTTTTTGGGTTGATCACGCAGGACGGGAGCTTTAACCAGACCGAGATTAGAGAACATTTTAGCCAAACGTTCTGTTGGTTGTGCGCCGACACCGATCCAATATTTAACTCTTTCTTCGTTAATAACCAATCTTTGTTGATGATCTTGAGGCAACAAAGGATTATATGTACCGAGTTTTTCAATAAATCTTCCATCACGCGGAGCTCTTTGATCAGCCGCTACGATGTGATAGAACGGACGTTTTTTAGAACCACCGCGAGATAATCTAATACGAACTGCCATTTTTTATTCCTTTCTTTAATTTTTTGTTATTAACTAAAATTTCCTTATTTATGGCTTAAAAAGGAAACTTACTTCCAAATCCTTTAGAAAATTTTTCCAAAGGAGTATTTTTCATCATTGAACTAAGGTTAGCTAATCCACCGCCTTTGCCAATTTGTTTCATCATTGATGCCATTTGCTGATATTGTTTTAGTAATTTATTGACATCATGAACTTCGACACCTGAACCTGCTGCGATTCTTTTTTTTCGCGAGGCTTTAATGATGTCTGGATTTTTTCTTTCTGTTTTTGTCATTGAAAGAATAATTGCTTCTTGTTTTTTTATCAGATTATCACCGATACCGGCATCTGCAATCTGATTTTTAAACTTTGACAGACCTGGGATCATTCCCATAATATTGCCCAAACTGCCTAATTTTTGTATTTGTCTGAGTTGAGAAAGTAAATCTTCCAAATCGAATTTTCCTTTCATCATTTTATGGGCCAATTTATCTGCTTCCTGACGATCGGTTGTTTCAATAGCTTTTTCGACTAGTGATACGACATCTCCTTGCCCAAGAATACGACTTGCTATTCGATCTGCGTGAAATTCTTCTATTTCATCGATTTTTTCTCCTGTACCAAGAAATTTAATCGGCACACCTGTTATTGCTTTCATAGAGAGAGCTGCGCCGGCACGAGATGAACCATCGGCACGGGTAAGGATGATACCGGTTATACCGAGTTTTTCATTAAATTCCTTAGCAACTTGACAAGCGTCTTGCCCGATTAATGCGTCTGACACCAAAAGTATTTCTGCAGGTTTAGCTAATTCTTTAACAGATTTTAATTCTTCCATTAACGTATCATCGATATGCAGTCTTCCTGCTGTATCCAAGATAAGGATATCGAAACCACCTTTTTTAGCATCATTAAGGGCTCGTCGAGTAATTTCGAGAGGTTTTTCATGAGGAACAATAGGCAGGCAAGAACCATTTATTTGTTTACAGAGTTGTTGCAGTTGTTCTTGGGCTGCTGGTCGATAGACATCGAGTGAAGCAAGGAGGACTTTTTGTTTTTTTCCTAATTTATATGCCAATTTAGCTGCACTTGTTGTTTTACCTGAACCTTGCAGACCTGCCATTAAAATCACCATTGGCGGAACGACATTTGTATTTAATTGATCATTTTCTGCCTCAAGTAGTTTAACCAATTCGTCATGAACAATTTTAACCACTAATTGTCCTGGTTGTATTGAGCGAATTAATTTTTCGCCGCAAGCTTTTTCTTTCACGTGTGAGATAAAATCTTTTGCGACCGGCAGAGAAACATCAGCTTCCAGTAGGGCAATTCTAATTTCTCTCATTGCTTCATTGATATCTGTTTCATTTAGAACCCCGCGTGAGGTTATTTTAGAAAAGACATTACTGAGTTTATCTGTCAAACTTTCAAACATATTATTACCTTTAAACCCTTACGCGCCAGTGTGCGAACCCTCGCTGACTGGCGTCACTCCTTGGAGTGTATATTGACAATGAAAATTCATTGAATTTAGGGATTAATATATTCAATAAAAAAGCACTGTCAAGCAAAATAAAAATTTTTTTTAATATTTAAATTTTGTGTAATGTGATTTAAAAAAATCCCAAATAATTTGGGATTTTTAATTAAAAGCACAAAACTTCATAAATCAAATTTGCTGCAAAGTGATTGTGACGCGGCGATTTTGGGAACGACCGGCTTCTGTATTATTTGAAGCAATTGGATATTGTGAACCATATCCATAAACACTAATTCTTGCCGGTGATATACCTCGTAGCACCAAATAATCGGAAACAGCTTGCGCACGTTTTAGTGAAAGTTTATTGTTATAACTTTCTGAACCAATATTGTCTGTATAACCGGCGATTATGATATGTGTTTTATCATATTCTTTAAGAACCTTTGACACCGAATCAAGTGTTTGATTAAAATTTGTTTTAAATACGGAAGAATCAAAATCAAAAAGAATATTACTCGGCATTATAAGTTGGACTTGATTATTATCCAATTCTGCCACTTGTACTCCGGTTCCAACCAATTCTTGACGTAATTTTTGTGCTTGTATATCCATATATCCGCCTGTTGCCGCTCCGCCTAAAGCTCCCAACCCCGCACCGATTAATGCGCCTTTTTCGCCATTAATCAAGGCTCCGACGCCTGCTCCAACGGCAGCTCCAATTCCTGTTCCTATAGCTGTTTTAGAAACCTTACTTTCCCCCGTATACGGATCTGTGGCGCAACCTACAAGCAACGATAAGCTTAAAAACAAACAACATATAGATTTTTGCATAATTCATCTCCTTTATTGATTTTATAATTTATTAAATACTTTTTTGCAAAAAAAATCAAGAACACTATCAACAAAAAAAGGAGCCTATGGCTCCTTATATATTGACGCATCAATCATCAATAGGCACTAATTTTGGCCCTCGATAACGATAAGCTCTGGCCGGTGTATGTATTTGACCGTTGATGATAAAATTCTGCGCGTACATGACTTCCGGCAACAATCCCGTAAACCACTTTACAGTATTATCACTCAGCACCAAGAAAGCAGAAGCTTTATGCTCATAGGCTTCCGGAAGTTGCTGTAAAACATCGGCATAAGTTTGACCGACATACTGACTTTCGCCAAGTTCTTGTATTCCATTTGCTTTCAAAACTTTAACCGGTTGTTCAATCGGAAGGCACAGATCACTTTCTTGAATAAAATACAAACAACCATCTTTTTCCGCTAATGGCTTAATACAACAACCACGTTGACGAATAACGCTTAAATTTAATCCAGAATAATTTTTCATAATATAAGTATTAATTAATAATAAAAATTGATTTAGAATATTTTTAATTCTTTCAAAATGTTTTGTCAACATTAAAATAAAAAAGTACTAAAATATAAAATCGACCAGACGACAAAGTAAGAAATAAAAAATTAAGAAATAAAAAATTTTTTTACCCCAAGAAGCATTAGTTATTTTTTGGGGTAAATAATTAAAAGCGATAAACGCTATGGTATAAACACCTAAAGCATCTATTAATTCCCGAGGATGAAGTATTCGCTGCCAAATTTGCGAAAGGCTCAAACCTCCGAACAGATCATACCAAACTCCTCCGGTTAGAAATGGCACAGTAAACCACCCTACAATAAAAATTATAATTTTTTTATAGTGCGGTTTTTCTATTTTTAAAACATTATTTCTTTGCGACGGATGATTATCTGACATAATTAGAAATTATACCCTCGAAGTAACTCAACAGTATTCATTACTTTTTTACCTTGTCTTTGAATTTCTATAATTTCAAGAGCTTTATCCATACAACCTATATACAAGCGGTTATTTCGACAAGTAATTGTTCCTACGGGAATTTTTTCTTCTGTCACAACGGCGCGCCATATTTTAAAACGCTCACCTTTATGTTCAAAATAAATTCCAGGATAAGGATTAAATGCACGAATTTTTCTTTCCAAAGCACAAGCTGATATATTAAAATCAAGCGAACTTTCTTGTTTTTCAATTCTTGCCGCATAACATGAATAATCATCATTTTGTTTTTGAGCTGTTAAATATTTCCAATTGCGTAAAGCTTCTGCGATTAAATCGGCTCCAATCACTGATAATTTTTGACGTAAACTTTCACCTGTTGTATCATCTGAGATTTTAACTTCTTCTTTAAGTAGCATATCTCCGGTATCAAGTCCCTCGTCCATTTTCATAATTGTAATTCCCGTTTTTTCGTCTCCGGCTTCGATTGCTCGTTCAATTGGAGCGGCTCCCCGCCAACGAGGAAGCAAAGAGCCGTGTATATTAACACAACCATATGGAAATGCTGTTAATATAGGTCGTGGCAAGATTAATCCATAAGCTGCGACAACGGCGATATCTGCTTTTAAGGCAGAAAATTTATTTTGTTCTTCTATTAAACGCAATGTTTTAGGTGTATGAACAGGGATATTATGTTGTTCTGCCCACAAATGAACCGGTGTTTTTAATATTTTATTTCCCCGACCGGCAATTTTAGGCTCCCGCGTATAGACGGCAATAATTTCATGTTCTTGTTTTAACTTTTCAAGAGAAGGAATTGCAAAATCCGGTGTTCCCATAAAGACGATTTTCATAATTCTTTTTCCTCCATACGCAGTTTTTGCAATTTTTTTAGAAGCATTTGTCGTTTTAAACGGCTGATTCTATCAATATATAAGATTCCATCCAAATGATCTATTTCATGTTGTAAAGCTATAGCCAAAAGTCCATCTGCTTCAATTTCCTGTTTTTCTCCATAATAATCGAGATATTGAACTTTAACTGTTGAATAACGCATAACTTCCGCATGTTGTTCCGGAACAGATAAACATCCTTCATCATGGCATATTTGTTCTTGTGAATAAGATACAATTTCCGGATTTACTAAAAACAAAGGGTGAGGTGTTTGCTTTTCTTGTTCATCATGCGTATCAATCACGACCATTCGCTTCAATATTCCGACTTGCGGGGCGGCTAACCCCACACCAGCCGCAGCATACATTGTTTCCAACATATCATCTAACAAACGGCGAATCTTGTCATCTACAATTTCTACCGGTTGTGATTTTTGTTTTAATATTGGATCCGGATATTCAAATATTTTCATTTTGGTCATGATTTATTTTTTCTCCTATTCGCACCTCTTTTGCTATTTGATCAAGCAGAGCATTTACCATTTTAGGTTCATTTTTAGAAAAAAAAGCATAAGCCAAATCAACATATTCTTGAATTAAAACTTTTACATCGACATCAAGAGTATTTGTAATTTCATAAACAGCGCAAAGAAGCAAAGCTTGTAGTGTATTATCTAAACGTTCAAAAGACCAACCGGAATTTAAGAATGAATTGAGTGATTTTTCCAATTGTTCTTTATAAGTATGCACACCGCGTACCAATTTTTCGAAATAAGGTTTATCAATAGGTTCTGCTTCATAAAACTCTTCATTTCCGGTTGCTGGATTATCTGCAATTAACACCCGTCCCACTTCGCCATTTAAAAATTCGAGAATAACTTCATCCACGGGCGTTTGATTATAAGCCGACATATAAGTTGCCTGCACAGCTGCCAATCGAGAAGCTGTTTTCATTCTGATTTTTTCAGAAACAAATTTAGCCATCAAATTTAATCCTTTTCTTTTTCCGTATTTTTATCTTTTGCTTTTGCCATTTCATCAATTTTAGCGACGAACTCTTCAAAATCGCTTACTTCAGAAAAATCCTTATAAACAGAGGCGAAACGAACATAAGCCACATTATCAAGATGAGCCAACGCCTGCATTGCATATTCACCAATAACTTCAGAAGGAATTTCTGTTTCTCCTGAGCTTTCCAAACGTCGTTGAATAGATGTCACAATTTTTTCCACTCGTTCGGATGAAACAGGTCTTTTACGCACAGCCAAGAGAAGCGAACGTTCTAATTTATCTCGATCAAAGCGGACTTTTTCACCGTTTTTTTTAATCACAGTCAATTCTCTTAACTGCACTCTTTCAAAAGTCGTAAAACGAGAACCACATTCTGGACATTCACGACGCCGCCGAATACAGGTATTATCCTCAGCCAAACGGGAATCTTTAACTTGTGTATCCAAACAACCGCAAAACGGGCATTTCATACTTTTTCTAAACCTTTCATTAAAGTTTCGGCCACTTCATAAAGATGTGAAGAATATCTTGCACCTTTTATAAGTAAAATATCATTATTTTGCAACAAATTATTTATTAAAAATTCAGCAACGCCGTCTTTTGTTTCAAAATAATATTGTTGTTGATTGCCGCGAAGTTGTGCTAATGCAGTTTTCATTTCCGGACAAACACCAATAACTATATCTATTGAGCTGTCGGCTAAAAATTTTCCTATTTCCTCATGACGTGAGTTGGAAGTATTTCCGAGTTCTGCCATTTTCCCGAGTAAAGCAATTTTACGTCCTGACGTTTCTATTTTATCTAATCCATTAATTGCAAACTTCATGGCTTCGGGTTGTCCGGAATAACTATCATCAATAAGCGTAAAAGCACCTCCTCGAGGTAATTTCAATTGATAATGTTTTCCTCGTCCGGGCAGCATTCCAAAATCTTTAAGAACAAAAGCGGCAATTTCTGTTTGAAGCCCAAGAGCTTCTACAACCGCCAAGGTTGCCCATGCGTTATAGAGTTGTATTTCTCCCTCTTGTTGTAAAACTATTTTTCCTTGATAATGATGTTGATGTCCAAATTTAATAATTTTTGCACAATGCTCAGAAGCTTTTTTTTCCAATACATCGGCGAAATTTGTATCTTCATTGATTACTGCGATTCCAGAAACCGGCAAGCCTTCAAAAATCTCGGCTTTTGCCTCAGCAATACCCTCAAAATTATCAAAAAATTCTATATGCATTGGATATACATTTGTTACTAAAGCAATATCCGGTTTCACTAGAGAGGTAAGAAATGAAATTTCACCTTTTGCACTCATCCCCATTTCAATAACAGCATAATCTGCATTCATATCCATTTCGCACAAACTTATAGGTAC
This sequence comes from uncultured Alphaproteobacteria bacterium, assembly GCA_944391335.1. GTDB lineage: Bacteria > Pseudomonadota > Alphaproteobacteria > RF32 > CAG-239 > JAFUYI01. Next base: position 6,757 of record CALXTF010000005.1, on the reverse strand, counting down.
GCCGATATGATTATTATGATTTCCTTCAGTTGCATAAACTTTTCCATAATGCGAAAGTACAAATTTTATTTCTTCTTTAGTTGTTGTTTTTCCGGCACTTCCTGTAAGCCCTATAACCTTTCCTTTAAAAAGGGAACGGTTATACGCGCCTAATTGAGCAAAAGCCTTTAATGTATCTTGTACAACGATCTGTCGATTGACTGGAACATTAGGCAAATATCTATTGACTAAAACAAGTTCGGCACCTTTTTCCAAAGCTTGTTTGGCAAAGTTATGTCCGTCTAGGTTTTCTCCTTGAATAGCAACAAATAATGTTCCTAACGTTACATTGCGACTATCCGTAGAAACATTATTAATTTGTGTTTTTACAATATTCGAACGAGACTGAACAATCTCCAATAATTTTTCTGACGATATTTCCTGCATATTTTCCTCAAAAAAAAATAATTTAATTAATAATATTACTATAAACATTTAAAATAAAAAATCATTTAAAAAACCGCCTCTAGAGGCGGTTTTTTTCAACTTAACAACTTACGCGAAGATATTTTCTGTTGTATACGCTCCTAAAGCGAAACTTTGCCCGCTTATATATCGCAAATTTTCATTAAGCTGATCGAGTATCTTCATATCTTGTGTATCTAATTGTATTCCCCATGCAGCAAAATTCTCTTTTAAGTGATTTAGCTTCGTACTTTTAGGAATAACTCCGATTCCTCGATTTATTTGCCAAGCCAAAAGCAATTGAGATGGCGTTATTTGTAAACGTGATGATAATTCCAAAACTTTTGGATTAATCAATAAATCACTTTGCCCTGACCCCAAAGGAGAATAAGCCGTCATGACAATCATATTTTTATTACAAAAATCCAGTAAATCATCTTGTGTCAAATAAGGATGAGATTCGACTTGTAAAACGCAAGGTTGTTCTTCAACTTTAGTCAATAAAGAAGCAATTGTTTTTTCTCCACAATTAGAAAGTCCAAGAGAACGAATTTTTCCTTGTTGTTGTGCTTTTTCCATTTGCGCCCATGTTAACTCCAAAGGTAATTGCTCAAGATTAATCATATCATGATCGTTTTTAGGCATAGTTGTACCTTTTATTTGCGCCACCGGCCAATGTATAAGATAAAGATCCAAATAATCTAATTGAAGTTCGGTTAAAGTTTTATCAATGGCAGTTATAACATCTTCAGGCGCATGAGAATCATTCCATAATTTAGAAGTAATAAACAAATCTTCTCTTTTAACATCGCCTTCATGAATAGCATCGTTAATAGCTTGTCCTATTTCAACTTGATTACCGTAAATTGATGCGCAATCAATATGAGTATATCCTATTTTAACAGCCCATCGAACTGCTTGATAGACTTCATTAGGACCAGCTTTCCATGTTCCCAAACCGATAACAGGCATTTTGTTTCCATTTTTCAATGATAAATATTTCATATACAACTCCTTCAAACATTAACCAAATATTAAACATTAATGATAGATGCTAAGAAAAATAATAATAAAAAAATAATATTACTATTGTCACATAATTATTATTTTATAAAAATAAACTATAAAGGAAAAATACTATGAAAAAAACTTTATTAATGAGCGGTATTGCCTGCTTATTTGCAGTAAATGCCAACGCTGGAATTACCCCTTATGTTGGTTTGGATTTTAATTATTCAACTTTTGACTACGCATATGACGCGGAAGATTATGTTGAAGATGATTATCAATCTTTAAGTATTATTGCTGGTGCAAAATTCCATAAAAATTTTGGAGCAGAAGCTTTTTATCAACATTCAGGGAAAGAAAAGAATTCATTTTTAGGTGAAACTTATACAACAGACTTCCAAGCCTATGGTATTGACTTTTTAGGTTATTTACCACTTGGCTGCGATGGTACGGTTGAGATTATCGGCGGTGTTGGTATCGGCGAATATGAAATGAAAGTTAAAGAAGTCGGATATGGCTCCAACAAAGAGGAAAGTTTAGGGTATCGTTTAAATGTTGGACTTCAATACAACATTAACGAGAATTGGGGTATCCGCGGAATGTACCACCATGTTTACACACAAAAATCAGATATTGATGCAATTGATGAATTTTCACTTGGTGTAAGATATAGTTTCTAGGAACAAGAAAAGCTGCCGATTAAAACGGCAGCTTTTTTTGATTTTTAAATTATAAATTTATTTTGATTCAATTTTTTTAACCGCAAGAAGAGCTGCGCCGATAAGTCCGGCGTTATTTTTAAATGCCGCTTCTTTTAAGAGGAAAGGAGGAGCCACGACTAATTTGTTAGCTTCATCATTTAAGCGTTTATAATCGATGAAATGAGCCATAGATCCCCCTAATAAGATAACTTCAGGATCAAAAATATCAGCAAATAAGACGACCCCGTTTTTAACCATTTCCTGCCAATTATGGAAAGCGGTTACAGCCGACAAATCATTTTTTTTCAATCCTTCAATCACGGTATGGCTTGTTACGTTATCATTTTTATAGACCTCTTTGGCTTCTAGGCCGAGGGCTTGACCGGACATATAAATTTCGAGACAATCATAACGACCACAACCGCATAAACGGTGATTATCATAACGTATTGGGAAATGGACTTCACCTGCGGCTCCTTTTTTTCCTGTCAAGAGTTGAGAATTAGCGATAATTCCGACGCCGACCCCTGTACCTAGCGTCAACAAAATAGCATTATTGCAACCTTTTGCATTACCTAAGACATATTCGGCCCACACAGCGGAATTAGCGTCATTTTCAACGACGACTGGTTTTTGAGAAAGTTCTGTAAATTTGATTTGATCATAACCTTTTGGCATATTTCCGACGGATCCTGTAACAAAAGAATTTGTAGTATCGACAGTACCAGCGGTTGAAACAGCGACGACATCGATTTGATTATCGAAACGTTTTACGACAGATTTAAGGATTTTATCGACAGCACCGGGAGCGGCGGGTGTTTGATGTTGAATAACGTCACTTAAGAAATTTCCATTACGATCGAGTATAGCATAAGCGATTTTAGTTCCACCAATATCAAAAGAGAGGATTTTATTAATATTCATTATTTTCTCCATTTATTTATTATCCTCAATAACTTCATATTCGACATCAATAATTTGCGTATTATTCTTATTTATTTCTTGAGGTCTCATAATTTTTAATATTTTACGTTGTCGATAGCGTATCCAAATAATAGAGGCACAGAATATAAAAAAGAGGATAGGTATAACGACAGAAGCGACATAAAGGAAAATGATAAGAGCTAGACCAACAGCCATTAACATTAACAATATCGACAATATTTTTTGCATAAATATATCCTTACATTATTATTTAGATTAAATATAGTTTTTAAAACATCTATTGGCAACCAGATTTTCACAAAAAATACACATATAAATATGAATGAACAGATAAATTCATTATTTTCAAAAAATAGTATTGCAATTATAAAAAAGATGTTTTATATATCCTTTGTTTATTACAAATATGTTTATAATTTAAGCCTAATGAGCAGGTTTAATGGAACATTATAGAAAACAAGGGCAGCGAAGCAAGCGTGGCGAGTTTAGTAGATAGAGAAGTAGGAAAGTCCGAGAGCTTCTGCCGGAATAAAAAAGATTATTATGCCGCTATAGCTCAGTGGTAGAGCACACCCTTGGTAAGGGTGGGGTCGCAAGTCCGATTCTTGCTAGCGGCACCATTTTTGATATTTCCGCCAAATGGGCGGATTTTTGTTTTTAAACAAGCGCTTATTTAGTCCGATTTTAGATATTTTTAATTTGAAGGTTTTAAAAGAATTATCGGACTTTTATTATTGAAATAAAGTTATAATTATATGATAATATTACAAAATAAACAAAATAAGGGAAAAAAGATGAAGTTGTACCATTATGCTCCTAAAGGAAATACTGTTCTTGAAAAAGGACTTCTATCTTTTGCTAAAAATCCAGATGCTAACTTAAAGTATTATATTCGGCGTTCAGGTTCTAGTACGTTTAAAGGTATATTGAGGTGGTTTGAAAGCTGTTTTAAAGGTCGTAGCCGAGCTGTAAGAGTTTTTACTGAACCAATACAATGGAATAAAAATTCTCTATCATTGAAAGATTTCGTTGAAAAAGCTGATTTGTTTTCAATAGATATTGATGCTTTGCAGAGAGATGGCTTAATAGATGATATTTATTTTAGTCCTTCTGTGGCTAATATGCCAAATTTAAGAGAAAGCAATAATGCTGATGAAGTTCTAATCAGATTATATGGGTTAAATGACATAAGCCAATATCCAATTGATTGGAGCCTATGCAATGATAAATTACATCATCGATTTGAATTTGTACCCTACTATCTTCTTATCATTAAAGGTGGCATTATTCCTCCTAAGTATATAAAACTAGAAAGTTAATTTTATAATTTTTAAAATCAATGAAACCCTCGTTTCATTATTACGAGGGTTTATAATAAAATTTTCTTAAAATTATCTTGTTTTGGATGTCATTCCCATGGGGTTTATTCTAGCTCTCCTTCCTCCAGGATAATTCATTGCCAAACGAGCTTCATGAAACAATGGCTTTAAAGCCTTTGTTCGTTTTTCATTTTCAATCTTAACGGTACTATATCCTCTGTTAGTTACATCATATAATGTCCAACCTTTTTCTTCTTTATGAGCCATTATTGTCGTATCTCCGGCTTCAAGAAAATAATTATCTCCCGCGCCATCATCTTCATTTGTTCTGTGGATACGACCTAAACGTTCTCCGTCTTTGTCTACAACCTCTACACCTTTACCATCTTCAGCCACATTCATGTAAGCCCATTTTCCTAAAAGTTTCTCTTCTTCACTTTCATTGGTTTTAAAGTTTATTCTCAGTTTAGATGCTCCTTCAGATTCCTTTTCTGCTATGGAAAGTGCGGAACCTCTAAGTTTAGATTCTTCACTTTTATGGGCTACTTCGGCTAATTTACCTCTTAAAGTCATAATAAATCTCCTATATATCAAAATTATAAATTATATATATCATAATTTTAAAGCGAACACAACACATTATTTAGACGAAATTATATTTTTCATTCATTTTCTTACTCAAAAGCTTAAAATCATCATAATTTTTTGTATGGACACGTTTAACTTAATGATATAAAGGACAAGATGTTAATCTTTATTTTTATTATCTGTTGTCAGTTTTTTCTTTCTTTTGGTTGATGGCAGATAATTTTCACCCGTGACGACTTTCTGTCCGGTTTCATCTTCAAATTTTTCTTTTGCAATTTTTGCAACATTTCCGCCACGGTGAGCAGCTTCTTTATTTTCTTTCATTCCTGTTGCATTTATATTTTCAGCAACTTGGCGAGTTGATAATTCGGCTAAAGCGGTAAAAATCAATTCAGCCTCACTCATATGATCTCGTAAATTTTGTGATTTCAAACCTTTTAGTTGTTTATGCTCTTTAACTGATAGTCCGGACCATTCTTGATGGATAATATTTGTTAAAATTGCATATTCTTCATCTTTAGTAATTTCATGGTCTTTCCAATAATCAGTCAATTTGTTGCGGGTTTCTTGTCCCATCATACGTTGCTGTATCCATTTATCAGAATGGCCGAGTTTTTGCCAATTTTCTCGAGCTCTGTCTATACTTAATGAAGGGTCTGCTGTTTCTTTCATTCTTTCATAACCGACACGAGCTAACCATTGTTTAATTGGTTCAGCCTTGGGACTTGGAACAGATTGAACTAGTCGCAACATGGTTTCAGCATCAGCAACTGCGGTTAAATATTTTTTACCATCAGAGGCTTCTAATTTCAGTTGGTGACAATTTGTCACCGACTCAGATGCTCCTTCTTTTCTCAAGCGCTCCGAGAGTTTATTCCAATACTTGCGAGCGGATTGATAGTCTTTTTCAATTAAAATTGCAATAACATCAACAACGGAAAAATACCAAACATCTTTTTCTTCATCATAAACAGAGCGAATTTTTTTCTGCTCGAAAAGTTTTATTTCATTTTGCATACACTAAAACTCCATAGAATCTTATTCGTAATTAGTTTAATTTGAATTTGCTAAAATTTACATAACAAAATCAATTTTCAAACATATCAATTTTCTTACTCAAAAGCTTAAAATTATCATAGTTTTTAGTCCGATTCTTGCTAGCGGCACCATTTTTAAGAACGCACCCTTTGAGGTGCTTTTTTTTGTATGTATTCAAAGGCTTTCTTAAAGTCCGATTTTGAGAATTTTTAAAAGAACAATTTTCAACAACTTATCGGACTTTTTTATAAAAAATTAATATCTCTGCATTTTAACAAAACTATTTTCTTTTAACGAGAAGCATGATAAAATAAGATGAGATTATTGAAAGGGACATAAATGGCAGATACTCTTGATATTAGCAATATATTTGCATATGACATGTTTGCGGGAGACACAAAAGTTGGAACTTGTAACATTTCAATTCATCCTCAATATAGTGGTTTTCAGTGTCCAGATACTTGGAAAGATAAATCTGTGTTAGAAATTGATGGCTTTGGAACCTTCCAAAGAAATGGTTACGGACGAGCAGGATTACAAAAATGCTATGAGTTATCACAACAAATGGGGTGTGAAGGTCGTATAGTTGTGCATGCCACATGGGGAGCGGGTTCTTTTTATGAACATTGTGGCTTTAACAGCGATAATCCAGGAAAACCAGGAATAAAATATTTTGAACCGACACCTGAAAATTTGGAAAAATTATTTAAAGGT
>CALXTF010000004.1 GCA_944391335.1 uncultured Alphaproteobacteria bacterium | reverse complement strand
TTGGCTGGGGTGGCTGGATTCGAACCAACGAATGTCGGCACCAAAAGCCGATGCCTTACCACTTGGCGACACCCCAAATAATTTTCCAATCGTTTATCAATATTAAGCGACCTTCTTGCTATATGCTGTTTGCTGTCAAATATTAGCAGTTAACATTAGCACTTTCCATCACCATATATTAGCAGCTAACTCCTTGTCAATAGGTCATTTTTAGGCTTTGTGGAATTTTATTTGCTAAAAGTGTAAATTCTATTTTACAAAAACTTCATTTCCGTGGATTTTGTTAATTCAAATTTACAAAAATTAATGCGGTGGTCTGAATGTCGTCGGTGTGCGTTTTGTATTAAGTTTCATATATCGTTTGCCTTCGTTTTCCTGAGTTTTGAGTGTGAAAATTGATTTTTCACGATAAATGATGCACAAAACAGCACCACCGCATTGTATGACGAAAAAATGCAAGGGAATTAATGTTGATATATTTTAGTTTGCGGTGGTTCTAAAAATAATAGTTTCATTTTTTGGCGATAATAGTTTCATTTTTGCAACTATCATTTTGCTTCTAAGAGATAATAGTATGCGGTTTATCTTCAATTTAATCGGTTTTGAGTGTGGAAGTCGTAATTTATATGCAAAACTGGTCGTAAATTTTGTATGATAGGTTAGCATGCTATAAATTGGGTGTAGTAAGTATATTTTTGTTGCTATGAATTGATATAAAATATACTATTATAACAGTTTGGAGTAATGTTAAGTAAAGAATATGAACGATAAGCTGTGTAATATACATAAATACGACGCTCGTAAGATTGATAAACTAATAAAAGAGCCAATAGTGGATGTTACTGTAACATCTCCTCCATATTTTGATATGAAGGATTATGGCTACAAAGAACAAATAGGTTTTGGTCAGTCTTATAAAGAATATCTAAACGATATTGGTACAGTTTTTAAGAGTGTTTATGCATGTACAAAATCTACAGGAAGTTTATGGGTTATAGTTGATGCGTTGAGAAAAGATGGTGAAATTGTTGCATTGCCTTTCGATATAGCAAATAAAATAAGAGAAGCTGGATGGATATTCCGAGAAATCATTATATGGGAAAAAGATAAAACAGTTCCATGGACGCATAAAGGGCAGATGCGAAATTCTTTTGAGTATATTTTGATGTTTTCTAAAACAGACGATTACAAGTTTTTCATTGATAAAATCAGAGATTATGAAGTACTTAAATCTTGGTGGATAAGATATCCAGAGCGTTATAACCCTAAAGGAAAAACTCCCGATGGTATTTGGCATTATCCAATACCAACTCAAGGTTCTTGGGGAAAAGGTTATATACGCCATTTTTGCCCACTCCCAGAAGATCTTGTTGCGAGGATATTGACGTTATCAACAGAAGAAAATGATGTTGTTTTAGATCCTTTTAGTGGAAGCGGAACTGTTTTAGCTAAAGCCTTAAATATGAATAGAAGATATATAGGAACGGAGCTAAATTCTGAATATATTTCGATGTTTAAAAATTATATAAAAAATACGAATACAGAGAAGCAATCGGAATATGAAAAAGAGAAAAAGTATTTGGTCAATCAAATGGATTTTGAAAAAATAATTTTGCAATTGAGAGCTCTTAAATATGCAAGAATATTGTTAAAAAAGATAGATGATCAAGATGTAAGGATTGTACAAAAGATAAAAGTTGAAAAATCATCAGAAAAATGTTTAAAGAAAAACAGTGTTGATTGCTACAAGTACACAATATTATTATCTACATTAAAAGAAAAAGAAAAGATAGAAAAAATAATTAATGCACTAATTTCTAAAGCTCCGTTGTCTAAATTTGGCATTGACGCTCTTTTTTCTTATGTAGATAAAATTGATAAATTAATAAGCCCTAAAGAAAAATTGTATTCCTATTCAAATAAGATAACGCATAAATTTATTAGGGGTATCAATTTAGATGATCGAATTAATGAAAAAGAGGTGATTTTAAGTCCTATTAAATTAGATATAGATGAAAATGAATACAAGGAACTTTAATATGGTAAAGAAAAGAAAGAGAAAATTAACCGATCAAGAAAAAGAACAGAGGGCATTCAGAAAAGAGATACGAGACTTTCTGATAAATATGGGTTTTTCTTCAGTTCCTCGTATTAACGGAACAGAATTTGAGTATGAAAGTAGGACAAGTGAATTAGATGCAATTTATGTTTATGAAAATGTAATTTTACTGATAGAAGATACTGTAGGGGACACATCTACTCATTTGCTTAAAAAAAATGTGATATATAGTAAAATAAACGAAAATCCTAAAAAATTTATAGAATTCTTAAAAAATCATGAGAAATTTTCAGGATTTAGGGATTTTATGCGGGATCGTTTTGATAATATGTATTCATTAGATCAAGCACAAGTGAGAATAGTCTATATTTCTAAACAAAAAATAGCTAATGAACATAAAGAAGTCGTTTCTAATGTTACATACATAGAATATCCGACTTTGTTATATTTTAAGAAAATAGTTTCAGTAATTAAAAGATCAGCAAAGTCTGAATTTTTTAAATTTTTGAATATAGATGATGACTGTATAGGAGTAAAAGTTTTGCAATCAACGTCATTGTCTACAAATAGTTTTAAAGGAAACATTTTACCAGAACATCATTCTTCATTTAATAATGGTTTTAAAATAATATCTTTTTACATCGATGCAGCTTCCTTGTTAAGACGAGCGCAAGTCTTGAGAAAAGATGGTTGGAATGATGATGACGATGTAGTTTTTTATCAGAGAATGTTAAATCCATCTAAGATAAAATCAATGCGTAAATTTTTATATGATAATGATAGAGTATTCATAAACAATATTATAGTTACGATTCCTATAGATGAAATTACATTATATAACGAAAAATCGGAAAAAATAATAATAGATGATAATGGTGAGTTCCAAGCTGATGGTTCAAGCAGAACAATAAAAACTGATCCAATTTCCGTAGAGATTAAAGATCATGCAAATATTATTGGCATTATAGATGGTCAGCATAGAGTTTATACATATCATGAAGGAACAGATACTTATGAGGAAAAAATTGCAAAGTTGAGAGTAAAACAAAATCTTTTAGTTACAGCAATTTTATTTCCTCGCAACTTACCAAAACAAGATTGTTTAAAATTTGAAGCAACGATTTTTAAAGAAATTAATTCTAATCAGAAGAAAGTTAGTTCTGAATTGTTGCAGATAATAGAAGAAGTTCAAAAGCCATTTTCGACAGTTGCAATTGCCAGAAAAATTTTATTGAAATTGAATGAATCTGGCCCTCTCTGCGATAAATTTGAAACACTGGCATTTGAAAAGGAAAAAATTAAAACGGCTTCCATTATCAGTTATGGATTAAAACCTTTAGTCAAGCTAGAAGGGGATGATAGTTTATATTCTTTATGGGGTAACACAAATAAGGAAAGATTAAAAATAGCAAGTAAAGAAAATAAAGAAGTATATACAAGTGAAGAATATGATATCTTAAATGAATATAGAGATTTTTGTGCGGAACAATTAAGGTTCTTATTTATAGCTTTTAAGGAAGCTATAGGGCAAGATCAATGGAAATTTAGAAGAAAAAATACAAATAACGTGTTAAATGTTACATTTATTAATGGGATTATTAACTGTTTGAGAAATTTAATTATAAATAAAAAAACAGGAAATGTCACTTATTATAAAGAAAAACTTCAAGATGTTTCTAAATTTAATTTTTTGAATTATAAAGCCAGTCATTATGCCCAAATGGGAAGAGACTTATATGAACAATTTTTTAATGGTTAATAAATAATACATACCAAATGTTTTGTTATTAAAAATATTTTTGCCTTGCATTTGTTCGTTTTTGCGTATAAAACAAATGTGAGAGGTAATAATATGAAATATTTAAGTGTTAAAGAAGCTGCAACGAAGTGGAATATGACTGCAAGACGAGTGCAGGCATTATGCACACAAAATAGAATAGATGGAGTTGAACGTATAGGTAATGTATGGTGTATTCCGTTGAATGCTTCTAAACCGAATGATGCTAGAAAGAAAATAAATTCGATTATTCCAAATAACAATAAAGATGTCATTATTGAAAGAGTATGGGCTATGCCGAACAAAAATACTTTTGACATCAAACCTATTGCATCCTTAATACAAGATGAAATGACACAAGGTACATGGATCGACCCATTTGCCAATAAGAACAAATTTGCTAATATTACGAATGATTTAAATGAAAAATACGATACAGATTATCATTTGGATGCACTTGATTTCTTAAAAATTTTTGAAGACGATAGTATTGATGGTGTTTTATATGACCCACCATATTCCCCAAGACAAGTTAGTGAGTGCTATAATGATGTTGGTTACAATGTAACATGGGATACAACTAAAGCATCTTTTTGGGGAAATCATAAAAAAGAAATTTCACGTATTGTTAAGATTGGAGGAAAAGTAATCACTTTCGGATGGAATAGTGGAGGTATTGGATATAAATACGGTTTTGAAATAGAGCGAATTTTAATGGTTCCACATGGTGGTTGGCATAATGATACTATTTGCACAGTAGAAGTAAAGACCCATAAAGGTATAAATGATAAAATATCAAATTCTATAGAAGATGAGCAACAAATGGATTTATTTGAGAATCATACCGAAGAAGAGGAAAATTTAGTTAAGAGATTAAAAGAGTTACCAGAGAGATTTTGGGATTTTAAAGGAAATGATGTACACGAATATACACATGGACTACATTCTTATCCAGCAGTTATGGTCGCACCTATTAGTAAAAATATAATTAGATTGGTGAAAAAAGTAAAAAATATCAATTCATTGTTAGATCCTTTTGTTGGTTCAGGAACAGTACTTGTTGAAGGATTATTAGCAGGTATTAATAAAGTTACAGGTTGCGATATTAATCCTTTGGCTTTGTATTTGTCGAAAGTTAAGACAACCAATATAGATATTAATTTATTACAGCAAGAAACAATTTTGCTAATGCATAGAATCAAAGAAAATTATAATAACGATAAGGACTTCTATGATTCTGTAAATGCATATATAATTGAACAAGAAAAACTTGATATATCGGCCAAAGATGGATGGGGTGAAAACGCTCATTTGTATTTAGAAAAATATTGTAGATTAAAAAATAAGGACTTCTCATTGCCATCATTTAAAAATTTAGGGTATTGGTTTAAACCAAATGTGATATTATTGCTGCAATTAATTAAAAATTGTATTGCTGAAATTAAAAATATCTATATTCGTGATTTTTGTTATATTGCGATGAGTGAGACAATTAGGTACGTTTCTAACCGCAGAAATGGTGAATTTAAAATGTTTCGTCTTCCCAAAAATAAATTAGACGCCTTTTCACCAAATGTAATAAAAATTTTTGAAGATATATTGACACGCAATATTGAAAAAATGAATGAATTTGGAGAAATTTTAAATACAATAGATACAAAACCACTGGTATCTATTTTGAATAATAATGCCATAACATTAACTGATGTGGAAGATAATGAATATGATTTAATTATAACGTCTCCGCCTTATGGTGACAGCAGGACTACGGTAGCATATGGTGAATATAGTCGTTTGTCTTTACAATGGCTTAATATTGATAATTTAACTAACCAAGAAATAATGAGCATAGATAAATCTTTAATGGGTGGAAAAAAATACAGAAATGGCTTTGAATATTCATTACATAGTGAGACTTTAAGAAAGGCATTAGAAAGAATAAAAGATATAGATATAGAAAGGTCTGGTGATGTTTTTAGTTTTTACAAAGAGTTAGATGAATCCATACGTACGATAGCCCAAAAAACCAAAAAAGCAGGATATCAATTCTGGGTGGTTGGTAATAGAACGGTTAAAAATATTTATCTGCAAACTGATAAAATTATTTCGGAATTGGCTCAAAATTATGGGCTTAAACATATTTATACTATTGATAGAAATATATCAAATAAAGTTATGCCTTCTCTAAACTCTCCAACAAATATAAGTGGTGAGAAAGTTGCAACAATGACAAATGAGCATATCGTTGTATTGAAGAAAATCAGTTAATTATACAATTTTTCTGTTTATTGTAAAAAGAAGGTTTTGGTCTTCTTCTCTAATACGGAATCCTGTCCCATGGTCATGAGTTCTTCCATCAGGATATTGCCCTATACGTAAATCTACATATATTTTACCTTCTTCTAAAAGCCGTATAAATGAATCATATGAGAATCCAGAAACTTCATAAGCTTCCGTGAAAAGAAATTCTTCACTATCTCTTGTTCCACGACATAAAGCTTTTGCATATACAAATTTGTTTTTATATTTTTTATTAAAACTTTTTTCTAGTTCATTTTTATTCCAATATACATCTTCATCTTCTGTATTTGAGCTTATAAAAATTTTATCAGATGAACACGTAATTTTTAATGATTTACTAGTGTTTGCAATTGAAGTGTACCTTGATGCAGTTAATGTAGCATGTAAAACTTTTTCATCATTATCATAAGCGTCACTGGAATAACCATACTTTTCACGCAGATAAGAATTAGCTCTTGGCGGTTGAGGTGTCTGGGTAAATAATGTTAGCATACTATTAGAACCTATTCGACACGATTTAAGTTCATAATCACCAAAGTCAGGTTCATGTAGATTATTTTCTGGAATTCCTAGTAAATCTTCCAATGTTTTACCGATTCCAGTAGGACCACTTCTATGTGTTCTAATCCATCCTTGCTGTTTAATTTCTTTATAACAGGCAATAAATTCTTCTAACGTATTAATCATTCATTGATTCCTTTCAACCTTATGCATCTTAGAATCAAAAAAGATAAGAGTTAGTTAATTTAGTAAAATATTTTGTATAAACCTATATTATTTCAGCCTTGATAAACTTATGGGTTTTGTTTTGGTATGGGGAAAAGCGACAGATACCACCGTGGGAGTTGTGGTTTTCTTTCCGCAAAATTGGCAGATATATGCTGGTGTGCTTGGTGTGTTATTTTTTTGAACGTGCAATTATTTCGCTGTTTTTCAAACATTCTGTTTATTGATTTAGAGCATATTTTTACTCATCAACATTAGCTTTGATGTATTGATGTTTGTCATTGGGGCTGTTGGGGCAAGTTCCGCCAGTTGGGGTTAAGGCTTTATGTCCACACCATTGGCAAACAAAGCCTCGGCGGTGGATTAAATCCTTCTTCAGTCTTTCTAGAATTTCACGAATAGCTTTGCATCATCTTTTTTCATTTTTTGAGCTCCTAAAATTAGTTTATTTTTATATAAACAAAATTATTAAACGCTTGATTTTCCTTTGTTTTGTTTAATTTTAAACTTGCAATTTGCGGTAGAATATAATACAATTAATTATATTCAAAGTTGAGCCGATTCGTTAATTTCGAATATGAAATCACTGACATATAAGCCTTATTTAGTCTGCTTTTTCATCAGAGCAGAAAAGGTTTTTATGTTTTGAAAGTGAGGTGTGATATGCTTTACATTACATACGTAGAAAATAAGTTTTGTAGGGCATATCACTTACCTCAATCCGCAACTATTCAGAGCCTTGGTTAAATACCTCGGCTCTTTTTTTATTTTAAAGGAGTAAAAATATGAATACAAAACGCATTGCTGAATTAAATGATAAATTTAGGACTACTCTAATCAGTGGCAAAGTTATTTTAACAAGTGGGATTGCTAGCCTACCAACCGAACAGCAACAAGAGATTATAAATAAAGTAAAAACATTTAATATCTTTACCGAAGACAATGACCCTTATGGCGAACATGATTTTGGCTGTTTTGATTATCACGAGCAACAAATTTTCTGGAAGATTGATATGTATGATTTGAATTACGAATACTACTCGCCCAATCCAGAGTTAGAAGAAGTAACTAATAGGGTTTTAACAGTTATGTTTGCGAGTGAGTATTAATATGAAACCTTTTAAGCAAGGAGCATTAGACCGTTTTTGTAGTGTATATTCGGGAATTAACTCGTTAGTTATGCTTGGATATGATTTACCACAAAAGAAAGCTCAAGCCTTATATGACTATGTTATCGACCAGTTAGAGTGTTATAGCTCATTTTTTGATGTTGCCGAGAATGGAGCTGATTATAAGAGATTGGAGCAAATACTGACTTTTATAAACGATTATCTAAAAACAACGAAACAGCCTCAAATAAAATTTATGCGCCCATTTTATAATAACAAGCTGAGTTTTGATGAGATAGTTAATCAAATGGAGCAACTCAAATTTGATAATTCTTTAATAGTAAGAGTTAAGTGTAAGGAGTGGGATCATTACTCAGTTTATAAAGGTCTATCCAATAACAAGCTAAGGTTTTTCGATAGCGATGGCATGCCTAGTATCAATATGAATAGTATATCCCATAAGAAAGGAGAGAAAAAATATCAACTAATGACAAGGAATATCTACTGTATAAACAAGGTATACCTCGATAACACAGCCTCAAAAGTGTGCAAACTAAATCGAAAGCCCGATTAATTGCACATCTGTGAAACCGAGTCATAAATTTAAATTTCACACATAGGAGATAAAAAATATGATTTTTAATTACAAGAGAGTTTCCACTACCGACCAGAATACCGAACGCCAACTATTAAATGTTGCTTGCGATAGGGAGTATGTCGAAAAAATCAGTGGTAAAAACACCAACCGTCCCGAACTTCAAGCGATGTTACTCAATATCCGTGCTGGTGACGTGGTTAATGTGCATTCTATGGATAGGCTCGCTCGCAACACCAAAGACTTGCTGAATTTGGTTGAGGAAATAACCAATAAAGGGGCAAAAATTATATTTCACAAGGAAAACTTGATATTTGCCCCTGATAAACAAGACCCATATCAAAAAATGATGATGACAATGCTTGGTGCTGTGGCAGAGCTTGAACGAAATTTAATTTTAGAACGACAACGAGAAGGAATTGCTTTGGCTAAACTTAAAGGTAAATATAAAGGTGGACAACATAAACTAACCAACGAACAAGTTGCAGAGATAAAAGAGCTTGTAAATAAACGCACTCCAATAACCACCATCGCTAAACAATATAATGTTTCAAGAAGAACGGTTTATAATTATATATAAAAATCGGTATGAACACTACGCCCATACCGAACATCAAATTATCTAATTTAGATATTTTACACACTTTCAAATTATCTAATCTAGACAATACTATTTAATAAAAATTCACGACGTTTTTTATTGTTTGTCATCTGCATATATTTAATAGCCAGCTTTAACTTTTCTTTCATTGTATCATTCTTGGCAAAATATGTCATTCTTTCAATATCTATATCAGAATAAAACAATACAGCTTTAGAATTTTCACCATCACGACCAACCCGACCAGATTCTTGATAATACATTTCAAGATTATACGTACCCTCAAAGTGAATAACTAAGTGTACATCTGGTTTATCAATCCCCATACCGAAAGCACTGGTTGCTAGAACAATACATTTTTCCTTTTTAAATTTTTTGAGTATTTCTTTTTTATTATCACTCTTTCCATTAAATACATAGCTATTAATACCACGCTCTTTTAATATATCTTGAAGTCCTAAAGTATAATCAATATGAGCACAATATATAATAATCGAAGTTGTCGGTTTATTATCTTTATCAAGGTATGGTTTGAGTGTATCTAATAACTGTTGTAATCCATCATATTCTTTTTTAACTACGCTATACTTAATATTCGGTCTGTTTAAGTTGCCTTTAAATACTTTGGCTTTTTTAGGCATATTGCACACTTTTTTAATAACGTTTTGTGTGATGTCGCCTGCAGTAGCCGTCAATGCCATAACTTTTGCATCTGGGTATTTCTTTATAAGTTTATTTAATGGCTCTTGATAATCAGGTCTAAAATCTTCACCCCATACATCAATACAATGCGCTTCATCAATGGCTATCATACAAATATCTAATTTAGACAATACCTTTTTTAACTCTATATTTTTTAACATTTCAGGAGCTATATATAAAAACTTATATATACCTCTTTTTAATCTCTTTAATTTTTTATCTCTATGTTTAGTTTCACCAGTAAATGCAAGAGCTAACTTTTTATGTATCTTATTAAGTTTAGATACTTGGTCATAAATTAAAGATACTAAAGGCTCTATAACTACACATAACCCTTTTAATTGTAAAGCTGATGCATAATAACATAAACTCTTACCAAAATTAGTAGGTTGAATAACAATACAAGATTTATGGTCTTTAATATAATCAATGATTTTTTCTTGTTTTGGTTTATAAGAATCATACTTTAAAAATTGTAACACAATCTTATTAGTTGATATAGGCTTGGCGTATGTGTTGTGGTTTGGGGCTTTTTTACCCAATTTCCCCGTTTTTTTGCCTCTTTTAGCTATTCTTATGCAGTTTTGAGCCATTTTATCGGCTTTGTTGTTGATGAAGTTCGTCAGTAAACCCTTATTGAAACAAAACACCTGTTCACCAAATGACAACTTATCCAAAAACAATAAATGGTAATTATGAATTTTATCTTCTGGTCTTGTGTGGTAATCTTGGCGCTTTTCAGAATATGGTAAAGCTGTTAAATCTTGTTGTTGATAGTTTGTCATATATGTCTTGAATTTGCACATATAACTAGCTACTTTTTCAGAATCTTTAACGGTCTCAATATCAACTACCTTTAGTTTTTGCGGTCTTTCATAAATGAGTGGATCATTCTTCTTTGACACAATAAAAGTATCTCGATTTAATTTAAATTGATATTCGAGAGGGTATAAACAAGTGAAATAGTCTTCTATGTTCTTTTTACTAATGCCACAAATTAAAATATGAAAATGGGGCAAAAATGCTCCCATGCGTATATCATATTTTACCTCAAATGCCACATAACCGAAAGCTGTTCCTAATCCACGTAGTTGTTTAATAATAGTATTTTTAGAAGTCTTGACGTTGAAGTTAGCTAAATCTTTAGGCGCAACAAAATAGGGCTTTTTATTGATATGACCTTCGCAGCAGTTAATGGTTATGAAATAAACATCATCTGGATTAAGTTTTTTGCTTTCGGCTAAGAGCTTGTAATTGTCAATCAGATGCTTAATTTCAACGTATTTTATTTCTTGTTGTTGCGATGCGTAAATGATATTGGCAAACGTTTCTGATGAATGATGCTGCAATCGGTTTCTTAAATTAATCAGCTTTTGTTTGTGCGTGTTATCTTTTGTTATGCGAATTTCATTATTTAAGCTATCAAGGCGAGCATCACTTTCTTCGGCAATTTCTGCGCCAGACATAAATTTGGTGGATTTAATCGTGCGTAATGTCATTTCTTTATACCTTTCGTAGAAAAATATGGCTACGATGCGTATTTCAGCACCGCAGCCATGTATGACTTATTTGTCATTGGCAGTTGGCAATTCTTCTAACGAATTATCGCCATTTGCCAACTTATTTGCCCATTTAGACTTTGTTGAATAAGAAAGTCTCCCATCAGCATAACAAAGAACAAAATCACCTTTGATTTTTTCATCGGCTTGAATACTCAAAACCTGCTGAATGATTTTAACGGCATCATTCTTCTTCATCAAATTCTGGACATTGTCCTTTAATGTTGCTTTGGAAGAAGACTTCTTACCAGTATCATTTTCTTTACCATTAAAGAGGGCTTGGAGACCGATTTTTCCAATTATCTTCACGACTTTGTCAACATCAGCATAAGAAACTTTTTTATCTCGTAAAAATCTTAAAGCACGATTGTATTTGTTGCGGAAACTCTGGTGTAGTTTCTTCTGGTCTTCGTCTTCAGATACAGGGAAAAGACGCAAAAGATACTTTTTAGCACCTTTCTCAAAGTCATCATTTCCAAAAGTATCACCAATATGGCAATAAATCGTAGCCATAAAATTATATCTTGCTTCTCTGGTTTGAGAGATGCACGTTCCAATCTGTTCAAGAAGTTTTTGAGCTTTCTTAAACTGGGAAGATGCAGCAATCTTATCCATAGTCTTTTCAAGACGTTGGCTTTCTGTTTCTCTTTTACGAGTAGCAGAAGTTGCCTTAGTATTATGACGACGAGCGCCATTAACTGTTCTTTTTGAAGTTTTTTTATAGGTGGACTTCGACACCTTTTTATTTACTTTTGCCATGGTAATTCTCCATTTTATGAGTTGAAACAAACCTCAACGAATAAGCTGTTCAGACGTCTCTATATTATTAATAAGAATACGTGCGAGACTTGTTCGTTAAGAACAGTTTAACTATAGCATAAAATGCTGAAAATAACAACAAAACAGCGGTTTTTCTTGAATTTTAACATATTATAGAAAAGTTATTTTATGTTATTTATATAATGCAGTAAAATATAGATGTTTGCAAAAATTTAATTTAAAAAAATAGTGTTAATTTTGATAAAAAAATCCATAACTCATTATAGTAATTCTATTAAGAGTTTGAAAAGGCAAAAAAGGTCGAAATTTTAAAAATTTTTGAGGTGAAAAATCGGAAATTTAATGCTATTTTTTGATGATTTTTCGTTCAGATTCGGAAAAATCGGGTAGAATCGGCTTCGACTCGGTAAACCCATAGCGACGTATATCGCTTTTATTTATAACGAACCAATCTTCATTTTTGTCAGCGTGTTTACATACCTTTGTAGTTAGAATCTTTTGTGCATATAAGATGTAGCCCATTATATCGTCGTATTTTTCATAAATTTCTGTATCATCTAATTTAGATAGAGCAGATTTAATTTGCTTGAGATTGTCCTCATTGTTAAAATCAAGGTGGGTAAATTGTAATTTGTCATATTTAAATAGTGTATGTATATAACCAAAGACAATGGCTGCAGCTTTTATATATCTGGAGCGAGCTTTTTCAATTTTATCATAGCTAAATACTTTGATAGGACTACCATCTTCATTAATAGTAAAAGATATACTATTCGTTAAACGGCGAGCGTTGTCTATTCTATAGTCATCATCTTTGCCATATTGAGCTAGGCGTAATAAGTTGAAAACAAAAAAGTACATTATCATTAAAGAAAGAGCATCTTCACGAATACGGTCTTGTATATCTTTATAACTTAAACCATTTATAATAGTATCGTCGCCGTTATTATTAATGTAGTGATTGTATTCGATTTTGTATAAGTCAAAATAATCTTGTTTCAATTGCCCACCTTTGAGAGCTTTGATTTTAAATTGAAGACGTTTTTCTGTATTCGGAACATTATTAAATAAAATACCATCCATCAAAGTAAAAGAAATCATTGCTTTACATTGTTTTACTTCTTTTTCAAAATAAGAAAGGTCTTCACGTTTTTCAGGTCTTTCTCTAGCAACGATATAAGGGAGTAGGTGGAATATAATATTTTCTTTTGCATCATTTATTGATTTTTTAGAAAGGCGAATACGTCTATTAAAATATGGTGTTTTTATATCAAGCATCTTAACTACTCCATCATACATAAAGATGACTTAAATCTAAACCATCAAAGGTTAAATTTTCGGAAACGGTTTTATAGAGTTCTTTGGCAGATATACTCCCATAATGTGATGCCAAACTTGAACCTTGATCCCAACCACCTAAAATAACAACTCTTTCCTGCGGAACTTGATGGTTACGGAGTTCACTGCGAAAAGTGTGTCTGAATGAGTGCGCTACGTGTTTAGGCAAAAATTTATCGTCATCATTATCAATCGTTTCATTAAGTTTATCCAATAATCGATTAAAAAACTTTGATACGCTGGCTGATAATTCACCACGGCAATTCGGCACAAGTTCGGGGAATATGCGCAGGGTTTTGTTGGTAACGTTATTTTTTTGTTGTTCCACATATTGCAGAAAGCCACATTTTATTAACATCGGGTGTATTGGTATAATTCTAATGGCATTGGCGGTTTTGACTTTTTTTCCGTTTTTATCGTTAATACTGAAACAAACAACGTCATCTTTAGTAATAATATCTACGGTGGTGAGTTGGCAAATTTCATTAAGTCTCATACCAGAAAATAAGGCGATTAAAGGCACCCAGTAAAAGCCATCACGATAAATCTTGTCACCAGCTTTGAAACGACCAATACGATTATTTAAACATCCACGATAGACCGTCGAGTGAAATATAATATTGAGCTGGTTAATCGAAAATGGGAGGTATTTGTCTTGGTTTTTATTGATGGTAATTGAGGGGATTTCCACTTCTTCCATTGGGTTTTCTTCAATAAATTTCTTTTGTTTTGCCCATTTAAATATTGAGCTTAATGTGTGAATGTAATCAGTTTGTGTTTTTTCGGAAAGAGTAGGGGCTTTGTTATGTTTTGCCATATTGATTGCTTGGATGATGGTTTTTCCTTTGGTTACACCTTCACCAAAACGTTTCGGTATATATGGAATATTTTGTATCACGTCGTTTAAGTCATCAGCGGAAATTTGTCGCATAGGTTTGGTTTTCCCGATTATTTCAGCAATCAATTCCATTTTTGATGCCACACGTTCCTTAGTTGCGTCAGATGTTTTGTTGCGTGATACAGTCTGATTATAATGTTTAACAACTTGCATCAAAGACATATCGGGTTTGTGTTGTTTCTTTTGTTTGAGTTCGGCTGATATATCCAGTTGCTTAAAATACATACGGTCAATAAGGCTGGCATCAATTTCACCACAATAGCCATTCAAAAACTCAATCAGATACCGTAAAAGCTGAATTTTTGCCCTCATAAAAGCATTAAATATCATCTCGGCGCAAGTTTTGGTAGGTGTCGCAAGTTGTTTTTCTTGGAAGTAATTATTGGTTTCTGCATATATGTCTTGGTAGTTGCGTTGGAGATATTTGTATTCATAAGCAGAAAGGAGATTTTGAAAATATTTGCGTTCTTCCATTCGATTTGCGCCATTTAATAACCTTCTGCTTTCAGTATGGGACTTTTGCGTCAACCAGTCATAAGCGTGTAATTCGGCTTCTTCTTCGGTATATTCAACTTCTCGGCAAATAATAGGTGGCTCTGGTTTAGGTGGTGTTTTTGGGGTAGTAGTTTTTTGGATATGTTTAAGGTTTTCCAAGTCATTTAATATTCGTTGTCGTATCGCCATTGTTTCAAGTTCAACCCGAAGTGAGGCAATTCGTCGGTCTTTGGTATGTAATGATTGCCAGATTTGCTTGCGGTGGTAGATAGGAACCAGTGATTTAGGAATATTTATAACGGCATAATAAATGGAGTTACGTTTAAAAAGCATCAAATTCACCTCATAAAATAGGCTAAAATTTGACATTAAACATTAGCAATTTTGGGTTAAAAAAATTGACGTCTGCAATTAGCAAGACGTCTAAATTTTGATAAATTTTTGTAAATATTCTGTAAAATCAAATACTTACAATGTACTGGCTGGGGTGGCTGGATTCGAACCAACGAATGACGATACCAAAAACCGTTGCCTTACCTCTTGGCGACACCCCATTCTTTATTCTTGACCATAATTTATGTTCAATTTTTAAACTGAAAATATATTTATGATACTTTTTTCCGTTTGGCAAGTCTTTTTTTTATTTTTTTTTATTTTTTCCATTCCTTAATAAATTCCATCTCCTAATATTTGTTTTTCTTTTCATTGTAACCTCAAATAACCATTCGTTTCTTTACTCAGATAAGTTGACTTTCTTAATCTTATATATACTCTTTGTCTTTACAAAAATAGATTATTTATAACTTTGGAATTATTGGTATATTCTCTTTACATTACCATATTCTTTTATAAAAAAGGATATAAATATGAAAATCTTTCTAATGTCTTTAATCTTCTCTGCTTTAATCCAGATTAACTATGTGTCTGCTCAACAGAATACTGTCGATTTTATTCCGCCTAACCTTAATCTAATCGGCTTAGCTTTCGATAAAACTATTTCAAAACTTAAAATCGGAAATATAAGTAAAGATGTTATTTCTAATGTTCTAAATGAACTCGAGCAAAAAAATGAAACCTTAAATATCGCACGACAATACTATACTGAAGAACTAAAATCTAATCAGAAAAAACTTAAAACTCTCGGTGATGAACCTGAAAAAGGAAAAAGTGAACCTCAAAATATCGCAAAAAAACGTAAAGAATTAAATTCTGACGCGGATTATTATAAAGCGCAAATCGCTCAAATCGATTTCCTCTTTACTAGAATCGATGAAATTAATACTTTAATCCTTAAAATCCGTAACCGACAACTCTTGGATAATATTCTAACAAAACAAAGCTCCCTTTTCCATCCAAAAGAATTTTGGATATCTCTCGCCTCTTTTTCAAAATTTGTTTTTAATCTTATTAAAACACCTCTATTATGGTATCAAAATTTACCCGAAAATTCTCAAAAAATTGTTTTAAAAAATTTATTTTATCTTTGCTTAATTCTTTCTTCTCTTCTCGCATGTACATATATACTTAAATTTTATTTGTTAACTAAATTTAACCCGCCTACTGCAATCTTTTCCTCTTTATTATCATTCTTTGCTAATTTCCTAATTCCAAGCTCTTTGTCTCTGTGCTTCTTATTTTGGTTTAATAACAATGTACCGGTTGATAATCATCAAATCGGAATATTAATACAAACATCTGTCACATATATCTTATATTACTATCTTATAAAAGCAATCGTTATCTCTATCTTCATTTCAAACAATAATAAAACCAAAATAATCAACTTTAGCGACGAAAAAGCTAAAAGCATCTCTCAATCCTTAATTGCCGCCGCTTTCGCTATTTGTTGCGTCTCTTTTTTCCAAACACTTGCAAAACAAATTAATGACAATAATTCTATTATCTATTCTTTAACTATTTTTGCAAACGCTGTAAAAGCCTTCTTTATATCTTGGATTGTTCGTAGAATACCTAACGATAAACCTTTGCTAATCGATGATAATGAGGATAATATCAATGAAAATTTAAGTCTATCAGCAAAAATAAGTCTTGCCGTAACTGCTTTTATGGTGATCGCTTTTGGTATTTCTTTATTCGGATATATTAGACTCTCTGAATATATTATAAATCGTTTTATTATTTCTTCTACGGCTCTTTCTCTCTTATATATCTTAGATCGTTTATTACGTAGTTTTATCCATTGGATCTTACAAATCCGTTTATGGCGTCAAACTTTTCGCTTAAACAAAAAATTTTTGCAAAAATGTGAATTCTGGTTCGGTTTATTATTAACTCCTATTACATGGCTGCTTTCATCTCTCCTTTTATTGGCTATTTGGGGCGTATCTGTTGACTTGCTATTAACAAGATTAAAAAATTTCCTTATCGGATTTAATATCGGTGGCATTCATATTTCTATCAGCTCAATCGGATTAGGGCTTATTTTCTTTTTCTTTTTATTATTCTTATTTAACTTATTAAAAAATAGCTTTATCAACGGAAATTTAAGTAAAATCGAAATGGATAAAGGACTTAAAAATTCACTCATTTCATCTATTAATTTCCTGGGATTTATTATCTCTGCTATCGCTGCTATTGCCGTCATGGGAGGAAGTCTTAGCAGTATCACTATTATCGCAGGGGCTCTTTCTTTTGGAGTCGGTTTAGGGTTGCAAAATATGGTCAGTAATCTTGCCGCTGGTTTGACTATTTTATGGGAAAGACCTATAAAAATCGGTGATTGGGTCGTAATCGACGGTTGGGATGGCCTCGTGCGTAAAATAAATATGCGATCAACAGAAATAGAAACTTGGGATAAATCAACAGTTATTGTTCCTAACTCCGCTATCCTTTCTCAAAGCTTAATTAATTATACTTATTCCGGTTTAAACGGACGTATTTGTATTAATGTCAATATTGACTATGATAATGACATTAATCTTGCTGAAAAAATTCTCCTTGAGCTGGCACAAAATCACGCCGACGTACTTAATGAACCTAAACCTACAGTTCAAATTACAAACCTTGGTACAAACGGACCCGAATTAATCCTTTATTGTTATACAAATGATGTTTTCAAAAAAGGTTCTATATCTTCATCTTTGCGGCAAAAAATTATTATCCGTTTCCATGAAGCCGGTATTAATATATCAACTCCTCAAAAATTATTTATTTGCCAACAATCAACCTAACCATGCCATAATAAAATAACCTTGACACTTATACTGAAATCTGTTTTATTGCCTCCTGTCCATGGAGGTTATAATGTCTATTTATTTCAAGGTTATCACTATCACTTTCTTTATTATTATATTAATCGCGTCTATTTTTATGCTTCATAATACTTATACTAACAAAACTCCTCTTATGGCTGAACCTTATAATCAAGCAGATAAAATAGTGGTCAAAAAAGGAGAAAGAAAACTCCTGCTTTTAAAAAACGGTAAAATTATTCGAAAATATAAAATTGCTCTCGGATTTAATCCTAATGGTGATAAGAAACAGGAGGGAGATGGTAAAACTCCTGAAGGAATTTATTATATCTCAGGACGAAATCCAAAAAGTAAATTCCATCTTTCTCTTCGAATTTCTTATCCAAGTGAACAAGATAAAAAAGAAGCCGAACTTAAAAATGTTTCTCCAGGAGGAGATATCATGATACATGGACTACCTAATAAAAAATCTTTTTTAGGAACAGCCCATACTCTTGTTGATTGGACTGCCGGATGTATTGCCGTAACTAACACTGAAATTGAAGAAATCTGGTCCTTGGTTGAAAATGGTACTGAAATAGAAATCTTACCATAAATACATCTTATCTTTTTTTAGTAAAGCTATTGACAAATACTTTTCTTCTTTGTACCATAGCTAAGTGTTAAAACAATTTGAGGTTTAAAAATTAACCCATCATGAGTCCCCTATATGTTTATGTATTTAATTTGGCACTAGTACTTTTATTGGTGTTTGCCAACGCTTTTTTTGTTGTTTCCGAGTTTGCTATCGTTAAAATTCGACGCACTAAACTTGAAGAATTAGCTCATTTCGGTAATAAAAAAGCTAATATCGCTCTAAAAATTACTGAAAATCTTAATACTTATTTAAGTGCTATCCAACTCGGAATTACTCTCGCTTCTCTAGGACTGGGATGGATTGGAGAACCTGCAGTATCCCATCTGCTAGAAGATGTCTTCGGACACTACTTCGCCGATAATAAAATTTTATTGCATTCTATCAGTTTCGGTGTGGCTTTTGGCTTTATTACCTTACTACATGTTGTCTTAGGTGAACTTGTCCCTAAATCCTTAGCTATCCAAAATACCGAAAATTTCGTTTTAATTATTGCTAAACCTTTATATATATTTAAACATATTTTTGCCCCTTTTATTTGGGTATTTGATAAAGTTACGGCTGGCATTTTATATTTAATGCGCGTGCCTCAAACTAATGAAAATGACGATGCTCATTCCGAAGAAGAAATTAAACTTATTATTGATGCTTCCCAAAAAGGCGGCGTTATTGACGATACCGAAGGTGAAATTATTCAAAACGCTATCGACTTTTCTGAAATCTACGCCCATGAAATTATGATCCCTCGGCAAGATATGAAATGCTTATATCAGGATTACACTTTTGCCCAAGCTATGGATTTTGTAAAAAATAATAATCATACTCGCTTCCCTCTATGTGACAAAGATAAAGATCATATCACCGGTATGCTTCACATTCGTGACCTTCTTGAATATGACGGCGATGCAAATGATAAAGATGTTTTAAATAAAATCGCTCGGAAAATCCTTTTCGTTCCTGAAAATAAATCAATTTCTGAAATATTGCACCAAATGATGGCTCGACATATTCATCTCGCCATTGTCGTCGATGAATACGGCGGTACGGCCGGTCTCCTTTCCATGGAAGATATTCTTGAAGAACTCGTCGGCGATATTATGGATGAACATGATGATATTACTGTCGAACCTATTAAAAAAATTGATGATCAAGTATTAGAGTTTGACGGTATTGTCTTGGTCGAAGACGCTTTTGAAACCATGAATCTTCCTGAATGTGAACATGAAGAAAGTACTATGGGCGGATATGTCTTTGGATTGTTGGGACGTCTTCCTAAAGTCGGCGATAAAGTCGAAGATGTTTATTGCGAATACGAAATTATCGGGGTTGACAATATGAGAATTACACGTGTTAAAGCAAAAATAAAACCTGCACCAAATAATCAAGATACTGATTAATCCTTAATGTTTTTTATAACCCTTATTGCTTTCTATTCTAAATGATTATATAAAAGAAGAAAATCAATAAACAAATAACGAGGTAAATATGGAAAAATTACTCAATTACATTAAAAACGGACGCGGCGTTGGAATTAAATGGCTGCTCTTGTTTTCTCTTATCATAACTATATTTTTAACAATTAACTTAAAATTAGTCGGCGATGAAACATTTGTTCCTACAGCTCAAAAAATCGCCGATGAATTTTTACCCATAAAAATTGAAAACGGTATTATTACTGACCCTGTTGATACAATTAAAACATATACAATCCTTGTCGGCGATGAAAACAACAATCCGCAACAAATTGATATCATTATGGATACCGCTCTTGATACTTTAGATATGTCTAAAATCAAAAATGGTATTTTTATTACTAAAAATGCCCTTTATACTATTGCTAACAATCAAATTGAAATCTATAAATTTGAAGATTCCATTTATTTACCCAAAGATGACTATACCGAATTTTTTTCATCTATTCTTAATTGGAGTATAGCTTTCCTTTTTGTTTTTGGATTTATTGGGTTATTTATCTTTTATCTTCTTGCGACTCTTTTCTATGCCGGTTGTTCATATGCCGTATCTTTGCTTTTAAAGAAAAAATTCGAGTTTAATCTAAGAATGCGCTTAAGTATGTTTTCTTTTATTGTTACTTATACTGTATTTATCTTTCTTTCTTTGTTTGGCTTTAGCAGTTGGCTTATTTTCTTTATTGCTGTCATTGCATTGGAAGGACTGATTTTAAAAGAAATTTCGGAAAACTAATCTAAGTCATGGTTTTTTATTATAAAAAACAAGTGCCGCAACAAACGGCACTTGTTTTTATAAGATATTGAGCCAATTTTTATCTTTTTTGGGAATATACATATTCGGCAACAGCAATTATTCCATAAAGCGACACATAAAGTCCCATTATAGTCGTAATTGTCACAGCACCTAATATTGGAAAAATGAGTATCAAAAAAGCAAAAACAATGCCTAAAATACCTGTGCTTAAAGTCCATCCCCAAGGGAAACCTATTCTCCGTAAATTTAATGAGGTTGACAGTTGAATAACGCCAACAGCTAGACACCACAAGGCAAAGATAATTGGTAATGTTGATGCTGTTACACCTATATTAGATATTAATATAATACCAACAAAAAAATCCAACAGACCAACAAATAAATACCAACCGGATTGAAATGAAAACGAGGCTAGAAGATAACCCGCCCCTATGACAACAAAAGCTATTCCAACATAAAGAGCTAATCCAAGCAAACTGGCTATCGGATTAAAAAGAATGTAAAGTCCCAAGATAATCATTATAATTCCGGCAAACAAATGCCAGAAAGCTGCCGTTTTTAGTTTTCCATATGTTTCTGAATCTGCCATATTTATCTCCTTTCTATCTAAATTATTTATTTAAATAAGATATAAGTATTCTAATTTAAATTTTCAAAGAATTTATTTGATTTTATTCATATATAATGATTATATAAAACCATGTTGAACTTTATATAAAATATTATAATGAAAATGTTTAATTTATATTTCTTTGCCATTTATAATAAAAAATTTTAGGTTAATCAATATGATGGAATACTTTAAAAGAAAATTTACGCGTATTAACAATTGTGATACTTATCAAAAACAAATTCCTTATCCACGATATTATGAAGATAACGGGCTGTTAATCAAAGAAATGGAAAATGGAAAAAAATACGTTATCACTCTTGATGAAAATCATAAAGAAGTTATTTTAGGACTACTTAAATGAAAAAGAGAACGCCATGGATGATTATGATTGCTGGTCCTAATGGAGCAGGTAAATCAACTTTTTATGACTTGGTCATAAAAAAGGATCCTCTCATGAAAAATGCGCCATTTGTTAATTTAGATAATATGATTAAAGAAACTTTTAATCCTAAAAAGGATCAACTTACTAATCTTTATAACGCAGGTGTAATGACTTGTAAGATAGCTCAAGATTGTATTGAAAATCAACAAAGTTTTTCATATGAAACGATTTCCGCAGGCAATACTCATTTACATTTTATGGATGCAGCTCGTAAAAAAGGTTTTAAAATCGCAACAATATTTATCGGTCTTTCCAATCATCTGTTATCTTATCTTCGCGTACAACAACGCGTGTTAAATGGCGGACATAATATACCTTATGCGGATATTGTCAGGTGTTATCCTCAAATTTTAAAGAAATTTCCTCAAATCCTTAAAAGAAGCGATGTCGTTGCTATTTTTAATAATTCCGGTAAGAAACCTTTTGATCTCACTTTTTTAATGGATGATAAAAGTTTTCGTTTTTTTTATCAATATCCGAAATGGCTAAAAGAATCTATTTGTGAAAAGGATCTTAATAAAGGCATCATTCTTAAATACAACAGTTCTTCTGTTCATCAATTAAGTGATGAACAACTATTAAAAATATCTCAAGAAGCCTTAAAAACAATAACTCAAGAGGAAGATGTTTTTGAGAAGCATAGTCCAAGCGAACCTTCTCTTGAATCTTTATCTAAAGAAAATGCTTTTATTAATCAATGGTTAAAAGATATTAAAAACAAAGAATTATAATTTTATATTAGAAAGTTTTTAATGTTCTTTTCGCCCTACTTTTTGTTTTTAAAATTCTTTGATAGGGGCTTATGATCCATATTTAATACCCGCCATAGTTGCCTGAAGATGATGGCGGATAATTACCATATTGATTTTGTTGTTCATATTGTCTTTGTTGTTGTTGTTCATAAAGACGTTGCTGTCTTGATCTGGCCTCTTGTTCCGCCGCCGCTTCATATATAGCAGATATTATTACATCACGAAATTCTCTGGGATGGGCTATATCTTGTATCACCATACTACTTTCATCATTACCTACTTGAACTATGGCATCTCCAGCGCCAAAAATACGTTGCACTAAACTCTGAACAATTTGAACGTCATTAATTTTTGCTAATGGAATATCTTTTTCTTTTATATTAATAATACCTCTACGAACATAAACTCGTTGATTGGTAACCGCATAAATTTTTAATCTATTATCAACTCTACGATAAATATAAGGAATAAAGAGGAGACCGCCTAAAATCATTAATATTCCAGCAACAGAATATACATGACCTATTAATTGAATATGTTCCCCCTCTCCTACCCCGCTCCAAACAGCCAGAAACATTAAAATACCTATAGACATTAGCAATGTCGGAGCTACAAAAACTTTATAACTAAAATGAACTTCTATTTTAACATATTCATTAGGGCGTAATTCCAAGGTCATGACAAAACTCCTCTTGTTTTTATTTTAGATTATAATTTAAATTTTTTATAATGACAATAAAGATATTTCTATTGTAAATAAAAAAACTTATATTACCTTTAAATTAACAAAAAAAAATGAACCATAATTAAAAACTTTTCGTTTCAATAATTGTACGGAGGTTAATATGGATGATATTTCAAAATTACTTCAAGAAGCAAAACCACTTTATTTTGCTCGAAAAAAAAGAAACAATCGAATAAAGACAACATTATTAATGTTAGTTTTGGTTATTGGTATTAATTTTATGAGAATTGAACAAAAAACAAATTATAATGAATATAGCACTTTGGCTTTAATTTCGATGCTAGAACAACAAATTTCTATCGTTGAAGAACAATCTACAATTAAAGATTTAGGACTTCCTGTTGATGATTATGGTCTTTTAATGGTTAGTTAGATGAAAAAAATTATTACAGAAAATAAAGGATTTATTCGTTCAATTATTCGTAAAACAACCGGCTCTTACAATGAAGATATTGAACAAGAAGTTTATATCAAAACGTGGAAAAATCTCGAAAAATATAAAGAACAGGGAAAATTCAAACAATGGATTGCCGCCCTTACTGCAAATGTTTGCCGAGATTATTTCAAATCAAAATTATACCATCAAAATACTCTGGAAATTACTGATGAAGAAATTTTAAATACCATTCCCTTTAATATTTCTCAGGAAGAAACTCTTGATAGCAAGACTCGGCAAAAACTCATTCTTAAAGCTGTCAATGAGTTACCGACGAAAATGCGGAAGGTAATTATTTTGTTTGAATTTGAAGGACTAAGTCAGGAACAAATTGCAAAAAAAATTAATATACCTCTCGGAACTGTGAAATCTAGACTATTTAATGCTAAACAAATTTTAAGTCAAAAACTTAGTTATTTAAAACAAGGAGAAACAAAATGAAACATAAATTTTTAGCTCTTACAATTGCCACTCTTTTGGCGGGAACGGCTAATGTCTATGCTCTTGAAGATAAACCACAACCTAAATCTTTAGAAGCACAAATTAATGAACCTATTGATCCTAAAATATTGGCTGAATGTCCTTCACCTAAAATGATGGAACAAAAATTGGCTCAACGTTTGAAATTAACAGAAGAACAACAAAAAGCTATTGAAGAAAGAAGAAAAGCTGATCGTGAAAAACTAAAACCTCTCTTTGCCCAAATGAAGGAAATTCGTAAACAAATGAATGAAATTCGTAAAGCAAACATGGAAGCTTTTGAAAGTCAATTAACCCCAGAACAAAAACAAGAATTTAAAAAAATGATGGAAGAAAAAGGGCCTCGTCATCATAGAAAAATGAAACGACCGCCGCATCACCCAATGCCTATGGAACCACAAGATAAAGAACCTATGCCTCCCTTGCCGGATACTCCAGAATTACCACCCGTCGTTGAATAAAATTGCTATTTAATCCAGAATCCCCCTTTTTCGGGGGATTCTTTTATTTAGCCAAATTTACCGCAATTTCCTTGGCTAAATCATTAATTAAGAGACTTAATTGCTTAGCTAAATCTTCATAGCTATTTGTAAGTGGACTTGTTTTATCACTTCTTTTTCTATATATCATCCGACCTTGTTTATATATCGTCCACCATACGTCAAGTTCTAATTTTTCACCTAAAACTGCATCTATTTTATTAACTTCAACACTTATGTTATATGTAAAATCCTCACTTGCCAACATTTTGTATTTTACTGTCGATTGCGGCAAATAATTAGAAATATCATCAGCTAATATACGGGAAAAAGAATCGGATAAAGGTTCGGCCCAACGCTCAAATTCGGAAATTTTTAACTCATTTGAACCTTTTTCCATGGTTACAATTTGAGGGCGATTAAGATATTGTGGAATTAAGGCTTCTTCAACACCAATTTCCATCTTTTGTGAAGAAATAGGTTGTATATTTTCTGTTATCGCTTTTAAACGATAAAAATGCGATGGACTGCTGATTCCTCCTAAACAACCCGAAAGAAATACAAATACGACCAAACAACTTATTTTTTTCATTCTAATATCTCCCTTTTCCTTTTAATAATGATTCCGGATGCCGCTCAATATAATCGGCAAAATTATTAAGTGATTTTGCTGCATCTGATATATTAATCATTGCGCGATTAAAGTTTCTTATCGTTTCTGGAATTTCTTTTGTTACTTGATTTAAATTATTCAAGGTTTTAGGTATTCCTTTAGTTTGTTCCGGTATTTTTGCATACTCCGTAAGAACAGTGCTAAGTTGTGGAACAACATGATCATTAAGAGTATCAAGAAACATATTTAACTTCGTGATGGATTGTTTAAGAGGTATTTCTTGAAAATCCATTGATAGTTTTGCTAATGGTGATAATACGGTTGGTATTTCCGCTAAATTGTTATCATCTTGGCGACGATAAACCGGAGATGGAGCGTTATCTATCATTTCCAATTCTATCATGAGCTGACCGGTAAGATAATTTTGTGTATTTAAACGTGCGCGCAATCCTTTATCTATTAATTGCTGCAATAGTTCACGACGCGTTCCGCGCGGTACGGCAGGATTAAAATTTTGACGATTAAAAGTTACAAAAACCGGTATACTAAAAGTTGAATCTTCGGTATCGGTAATTAAGTCTATTTTAGCCACGCGACCAATATTAACACCTTTGAAAACAACTGGTGAACCTACATCCAAGCCTTTAATTGACTCGGAAAAATACATAACAACCATATTTTTCTTATTTGCTGTTATCTTTTCTGAAACAAACATTCCTATCGTTGCCAGAAACAAAACAACGCCACTAATAATAAATAATCCTATCAGTTTTCTATTTGGCTGTTTACTCATGTTCTTTTTCCCCTCGGGTTAAAAATTTATATACTTTTTCATTAGGCGGGTTTTTAAGCAATTCTTTGGGATTTCCGTACCCTTGGATAGATTTTGTTTCACCGTCTAAAAAAATAGAATTATTGCCAACCGCAAAAATTGAAGCTAATTCATGGGTAACAATAACTATTGTTGTTCCAAGACTGTGATTAATATCTAAAATCAATTTATCAAGAAGATGTGAACTAATTGGATCAAGACCTGCTGATGGTTCATCAAAATAAACAATTTCCGGATCAAGGGCTAAAGCTCGTGCCAAACCGGCTCTCTTTTTCATACCGCCGCTAATTTCTGATGGATAGAATTCTTCAAAACCTGCCAAACCTACCAACGCTAATTTTAAAGATACTAATTCATTTATTTCTCTTAAAGAATACTTTGTATATTGTTGTAATGGTAAAGCGATATTTTCCGCTAATGTCATTGAACTAAAAAGTGCTCCGCTTTGATACAATATACCTAATTTACGCATAATGGCACCACGTTCTATTGTTGTGGATTTGGTAAAATTTTTTCCATCTATAATCACATTTCCTTTTTGTGGTTCAAGAAGCCCTGTTAAAACTCTTAACATTGAACTTTTTCCACAACCTGAACCTCCCATAATAATAAAAACATCACTTTTATTTATTACAAAATTAAGGTTTTCTAATAAAACAAAATCACCATAGCCGATCGTTAAATTTTTAACCTCTATTTGCTTTTCTTTTATCATATACCCAGTACCTCACAGAGAATTGTAATAATACCTGTCATTACAATCATCCAGACAATTGCTGCAACAACTGCTTTTGTTGTCGCTAAACCAACACTATCGGCATTACGACCACAATTAACCCCATAGTAACAACCACAAATAGCAATAACAAAACCGAAGACAAAACCATGAAATATTCCAACCAAAAAATTACTCAAATTTATGGCTTCTATTGAAAGTTCAAAATAACGTTGAAAAGGTATATCAAGCATTGTTATCCCTACAAATGCTCCACCTATCATTCCCATAAAATCCGACCACATGGTTAATAAGGGCATTGTTAAAATTAAGGCAGACATTCTTGGTAAAACAAGAAAATCACTAACAGATATTCCCATTGTTTTGAGAGCGTCTATTTCTTCATTAACTTGCATTGTTCCTATTGTTGCCGCATATGATGCTCCTGTTCGACCGGCAATAATAACTCCGGTCATAATTGCTCCCATTATACGCGTCATTCCTATCGTAACTAAACTGGCAACATAAATTTCCGCTCCAAAAACTTTAAGCTGAACTGCTCCAACAAAGGCTAAAATTAAACCAACCATAAAACTGATAAGAGATACTATTGGTATTGCTTTATAGCCACAATCTTCTAACGAAAACAAAAAATCGACCGGACGCATTACCGCTGATCCTTTTAATAAACGACCAAAAGAACAAAAAGATTCATATAAAAAATAAAAACCTTTAGAGCTTCCTTGGACAATATTTATTCCCCAGTCGCCTATTTTTTCCAATAGCCCTTGTTGCTTAGGAACTTTTAAAACGGGATTGCGATTAACTGAAAAAGCTAATTCCAACAATTGTTTCAAATTGAGCGGAAGTTGATTATCTTTGATTTGTATATGTCTATCACGAGCTAATTTTTCTAAAGAAAAGAGAATAACAACCAACGTTGAATCCCATTTTTGCAATCCTGCCGCTGATATTTCTATTACTTTTACGGCTTTATCTTGTATGGCGAGGTAAAGCGATGTGATGGTTTTATCATCGGCATATTCAAGATAATTGCCCGACAGTTCAAGATGTAAAATGTTTTTTTCAACTTTATATTTCAATTTTCATACCATTTATTGAGAAAATATTTTTATATAATGTATTCACAATTATTTATATCGTCAAGGCATATAGATATTTGTTTTTCAAATAATGGGTTATTTTACTCTTTTGAAATTTAGGTTAAAGCTTTATTTTTTGCAAATAATAAATAATTTTTTCATCTGCCGGAGGAAAATTATAATTTTTCATTTCCTCAGGGGTAACCCAAGCTGAAGCTTTATGTACATTTAATTGTGGTTCATCATCATTAGCTATATGAACACGAAAAAAATTTATCTTAAATGTACCTGTTGGATAGGAATATGTTGTATCCATTAAAAATTCTTCAATTTCCGCATCGATATTTAATTCTTCTTTAAGCTCTCTTTGCAAACACTGCGAAAGTGTTTCTTCTGGTTCTTTTTTTCCGCCCGGAAATTCCCATAAATTAGCCAAAGGTTTGCCTTCAGGTCTTTGGGCTATGAAAATTTTCCCATTACGGACAATTAAAGCGGCACTTACTTCTTTTATCATTTATGCCTCTAATTTTTTTAACGCTTCTTTTATCCGAAAAATCGTTTCTTCTTTTCCTAAAATAGAAGCAATTTCTGTAGCTCCGCCTGCCGTTGTTTCTTTACCGCTTAAAGCTATACGCAGCGGATAAAGTATTTGACCATTTTTAAGTTCATGTATAGCCGCCAGTTCTTTGAGAGCGGCAAACAGATTTTCATTATTCCAATCCTTAACATCTGATAACAATTGAATTGTCAATTTTAATGTTTGTTTTGCAACATCGGTATCTGTTTTCATTTTTTTATTCTCATATAACGATATATCATATTCTGGCATCTTTTCCAAAAAATCCGTTTGCGGTATAATATCCGCGAATGTTTCTACCCGAGGCTGCAAAACTTTACTCAAATTTTCTAAATTAAGTTTACGAGTGATACATTTATTATACCATGGTAAGGCAATTTTATGAAATTCATCTGCTGTTAGCGAGCGAATATAACAACCATTCATCCATGTGAGTTTGATAATATCAAAAATTGCCGGTGATTTATTCAATCGAGAGATACTAAAAATTTTTTCTAATTCACTAAGAGAAAAGATTTCTTGATCATCTCCGGGATTCCAACCAAGCAGCGCAATATAATTCAATATTGCCTCCGGCAAATATCCTTTTGCCGTTAAATCTTGAAAAGAGGCGTCTCCATTACGTTTAGAAAGTTTATGTTGAGCATCTTTCATCACCGGGGGAACATGAACATATACAGGCGGCGTCCAACCAAATGCTTCATAAATTAAATTATATTTAGGTGTAGAAGATATATATTCATTACCGCGGACAACGTGAGTAATTGCCATAAGATGATCATCTATAACATTTGCAAAATTATAGGTCGGAAAACCATCTGTTTTAAGTAAAACGCCTTCATCTAAATCATCATAATCAATTTCAATATCTCCATATACTTCATCATGAAAATGCGATTTACCTTTTTTATTAATTGTTTGACGAATAACATAGGGTTGACCTGCTGCAATTTTAGCTCTTGCTTCATTTAGCGGCATCTGTTTACACGGATCTTGAAATTTAATCGGTATAACATTATTATCATCATCATTATTTTCCGCTTCTTCTTTTTGAGCGCAAAAGCAATAATGCGCGCCTCCAAGTTCAACTAATTTATGGGCATATTCGGCATATATGGATTTTCTTTCCGATTGAACATATGGACCATATGCTCCTCCGATATCAGGACCTTCATCCCAATTCATACCTACGGTTTTTAAAGTTGAATAGATAATATCCGTTGCTCCTTGAACATATCGTTTTTGATCTGTATCTTCTATTCGAAGAAGAAAAGAGCCGCCTGAAGATTTAGCAATTAAATATTCATAAAGTGCCGTGCGTAAATTACCAATATGCATATAACCTGTAGGTGATGGGGCAAATCTGGTTCTTGCTTTCATGTGTTCCTCTTATTTCCGTTTGTTAATATGAATCTTTATTTGAAGATAGCGCAATTTAATTTTTTCACAAGTATTTTTGATTCTAAAATAATATTGCTCAATTAAGCTGTTAATAAAACTTTCGCCGCTGCGCGAGCTTCATCTGTAATTTGTTCTCCCGCCAACATTCGCGCTATTTCTTCAAAACGAGAAATTTCATTTAATTCATATACATAAGTTGTTGTTTCATTATTTTCTGTTTTCTTCTCCACCTTAAAATGGTGATGGCCGCAAGCCGCGACTTGCGGCGAATGAGTTACAACCAAAACCTGTACGGTTTTTCCCAATTGTGCCAATCTTTCGCCAACCGCTTGCGCTGTTGCTCCGCCAATACCTGAATCTACTTCATCAAAAATCATTGTTTGACAATGACCTGTTTCTGCTAAATTAACTTTTAAAGCTAACATAAATCTTGCCAACTCTCCTCCAGATGCTATTTTGTTCAAGGCTCCCTGTGGGGAATTAGGATTTGTTGACACCGTAAAACTAACTGTGTCAATTCCTTTTTCATTCCATCCTGTTTCCGGCATTTGTTCAATATTTGTTATAAAACGAGCTTTTTCCATTTTAAGCGGAGATAACTCGCTTCGTACTTTTTCATCAAGTTGTTTAGCTGTTTGTTTGCGCTTTTCACTAAGTTTATTTGCTGCCGCCATATAATCCAATCGGCTTTGTTCTTTTTTTAATCTGTATTTTTCTAAATTTTCTTCACCTAACTCTATCGTTGACAATTGATGTTTTAATTTCTCCAAAACATTAGGTAAATCATCAACACTTGTTTGATGTTTCCTTGCCGCAGATCTTAAAGCATATAATCTTTGTTCTATATGATCAATTTCGTTTTGGTTAAGATTGATTGAAGAACTCATTTCTTCCAATTGATTTAAACTTTCCTGTGCATTAATCAATGTTTGTTCTAATGTTTCTTCCAGAAGATTATACTTCCCTTCCGCCAGCCTATTTGCTCGATTGATTGCTCCTTGCGCATGACGAATAGATGTTATTATATCATTTCCTACTGTAAGACTATTATAAGCTATATTCAAATTTTCCAATATTTTTTCGGAATTCATCATTTCCGTTCGTCGATGTGTTATTTCTTCTTCTTCCCCTTCAACCGGTTTTAGTTTTTCTAATTCATCTATCCAACAACGCAGATTATCCTCATCTATTTTAGCTTGCTGTATTTCTTGTTCATAAGCTAAATATTCTTTGGTTGCTTGTTGATAATATAAAAATTTATTTTTAACATCCGTTAAAATTTCTGAATATTTACCATAGTTATCTAAAATATCGCGATGAAAACTCGGATTAAGAAGTCCTTGATTATCAAACTGTCCATGAATTTCCACTAAATATGAAGCAAATTCTTTTAAAACTTTTAACGAAACTGATTGATCATTTATAAATATTTTGCTGCGGCCGTTAATATCTAATGTCCTTTTGATTATCACTTCATTTTCAATTTCAAGATCATATTCTTTTGCCAATTGGGATATAAAGTCTTGGACTGATGAGATATCAAAAACTGCTGTCACACTTAATTTATCGGCTCCGTGACGTATAAGCGATGTTTCCGCCCTGTTGCCTAAAACCAGTCCCAAAGAATCAAGCAAAATAGATTTACCGGCGCCAGTTTCTCCTGTTAAAACGCTTAAACCTTCGGAAAAATCCAAATCCAACCGTTCTATAAGCACGACATTTCTAATAGATAAAAAATTTAACATTCGATTATTTACCTGTAATCAATTTTTGTGCTTTTGCCGTCCATTCCCCCTTAGGATAATTATATGATAAGACATGATATGCTGAAACCGCCTCTTTTGTTAAACCGAGAATGGTATAAATTTCAACTTGTCTATACAAAGCTTCTTCTATATAGCCGGTTTGACTATAATCTGTTACCACCACAGAAAACCGATTTAAGGCAGAAAGATAGTTTTTTTGTTCAAGATAATAACGTCCGACTTCCATTTCTTTACCTGCCAGATTATCCCGTGCCAAAACCATTTTCTGACGAGCATCCGCCGCGTATTTACTATTTGGAAAACGTGTCACCAATTGATTGAATGCATCTAAGGCTTTTTGTGTTTCACTTTGTTCTCTGTTGGTATCGGATATTTGGTTATAATAGCACATAGCTTTTAAATAATAGGCGTATGCTATATTAGAGTTTCCGGGATGAAAACGAATAAAACGGTCAAGTGCAAGGACGGCATCATCATAATTTTCATTTTTATAATAAGCGTATGCCGCCATAATTTTTGCATCTGTCGCCCAACGTGAATATGGATATTCAAGTTCTACTTTTTCAAAAGTTTCCGCAGATTTTTTATAGCGTGTTTCACTTAAATAATCATGTGCTTGATTATAAAGCTCTTCTGCCGTCATATTGTTATAATCGATTTCATCGGAAGCGCAGCTCCATATAAAAAACGGAGCTATAAGTATTGACAAGATTTTATATTTTTTCATGTTTTACACCAATTCATAATTTGATTGATCCGCAAATAAAATTTTTAATAATTCATTGTTATGGTAATGTCCCGTTCTTGATGCTTTTAATTCTCCTATAATTTGATATCCCGAAGTATAAAGATCTCCTATGGCATCAAGAACCTTATGATTAACACATTCATGAGGATGACGCAATCCTTCCGGATTAAGAACTTTATCTCCGTCAAGGACAACGGCATTTTCCAAACTTCCTCCTTTAATTAGTCCAATAGATTGCAAATAATCAACTTGATATTTTTCACAAAAGGTTCGACAGGGTGCTATTTCTGAAAGAAAAACATCTTCTGTGATGTCGCTATCAAATATTTGATGACCGACAATTTTTGAAGGAAAATCTATTTCAAAATGAATTTTTAGCCCTTTATCATAAGGTTTCAACTCAATTTTATTATTTTTTTCATCTTCAAATGAAATGTCTCGTTTTATTTTGAGATATTGTCTGGGTTCTTCTTGCTCTTTTATTCCGGCAGATATCAACTTTTTATAGAAATAAGCTGCGCTGCCATCCATAATCGGCAATTCCCGACTATCCGTTTGTATCAGCACATTATCAATACCTCTGATATAAAGGGCGGCCATTAAGTGTTCAATTGTACTTATTTTAACACCATTTTGTTTCCCTATACAAGTACAATTGCGCGTATCAACGACATTTGACCACTGAGCTTTAATCTCTTCGGTGATTGATCCTTGTTTTTGTTCAAATACCACGCCCTTATTTGCAGCTAGTGGTTTTAGCGTCAATTTTGAATTAACTCCTGAATGAAGACCTATTCCTTCAATGACAATTTCATGATCAATTGTATGTTGCAACATTTTTCCCCATTTCAAATAAAACAAAAGGCAGTCTATAAGCCGGGTTCTGTATTTCACTATCTTTACCGTTTAAAGTAAAGGTTAAAATTGACAGCCATTCATCTTGATTATTCGTTACCGAATAATTCCATGCGACCTACCTCTGGAGTAGAGTGGAAACGCTCTATATAACCGGTTATTCCGGATCTCCTAACTTGGTCTTGCTTCAAACAGGGTTTACCTTTGCCAAAATCGTTGCCGATTTCGCGGTGAGCTCTTACCTCGCCTTTTCAACCTTACCGAATTATACTCGGCGGTATTTTTCTGCGGCACTTTCCCTTGGATTGCTCCAGCCGGATGTTATCCGGTGTTTTGTTTCCATGAAGCCCGGACTTTCCTCATCTGTGGATTTTTCCTTCCATGACGCGGCTATCCAACTGCCTTTTGTTTAAACTAATCTGAAGCCATCAGAAAAGCAAGTTATTTTTAATTTTTTCATTATATTTTATTAACCATAGATTCGTGTTTATTTATTTAGGGGATTATTCACATTTTTTTTATAAAAAATAACAAAAAAAATTTTTTCGTCATTTTTTATAAAAAAGCAAAGAAGAAAAAGCTTTAGCTGTTTATTATTTTTAGAAAAATAAAGAACAAACCATGAACACTTTGTATTTTCTTAAAAATTCCCATTGATTCCCAAAAAATCCCATGATATACCATATATTGAGAGAGATGGATAATTTAAAGGATAACGGCATGAGAAAAAATTTTCTCTTCATGGATACTATAACCAACAAGGTGGACACCAAAGGGCGTGTTTCCCTGCCGTCTGATTATCGCACAATCGTTAAAGATTTATCTACGGAAATTGTCTGTTATCGTAGTCTTTTCTCTCCTTGTATTGAGGGTTGCACAGAAGAATTGCTTGATAAATTGGCAAATGATATTGAAAACTCTCTTGATTTTTTCTCTCAAACACAAGACACTCTCACTAATCTTATTTTCGGCGATGCTAAACGATTTCCTTTTGACAGTACAGGTCGGATTATGCTGTCAGAAAAATTACTTAAACACGCATCTATTTCAAATACAGCCGTTTTTGTTGGCAAAGGTCGTAAATTTCAAATATGGAATCCTCAAAATTGGGCAAAAGAAGAAGCCCGTCTTCGGAACGAAGTCTTAAAAAATCGTCCATCACTTAAATATGAAGGAGAACGCTATGATTAATCAAACTCCTCATATTCCAGTAATGCTCGATGAAATGCTTGCCGCTATATCTCCTCAAAACGACAAAATCTACGTTGATGCCACTTTCGGT
The DNA here is from genome assembly GCA_944391335.1 of uncultured Alphaproteobacteria bacterium. Taxonomy (GTDB): domain Bacteria; phylum Pseudomonadota; class Alphaproteobacteria; order RF32; family CAG-239; genus JAFUYI01. The sequence goes on along the minus strand of CALXTF010000004.1, from coordinate 45,570 downwards.
AATGGTGGATACACCAAAGCTCTGCTTGATGCTGCAAAATGTCAAGTTATTGCTATTGACCGCGACCCTAATACTCAATCTCGGGCTGAAGAATTTAAACAAATTTACGGAAGCCGTTTTAATTTTATTAACGGGTGCTTCGGCAACATTGAACAACTTATTGATAAACCTATTGATGGCGTTGTTTTTGACATCGGCGTATCTTCTATGCAAGTAGATCAAAAAGAACGAGGATTTTCATATAATAAAGATGCACCGCTTGATATGCGTATGTCTTGTAATGGTCTTTCGGCTGCTTATTTAATTAATAATCTTAATGAAAAACAACTGGCAGATATTATTTATAAATATGGTGAAGAAAAAAAATCTCGACAAATTGCAGCAAAAATCGTTCAACAAAGAAAAATCAAACCTATTGAAACCACAAAACAACTTGCTGAAATTGTTTATCAAGTGATTTTTAAAAAAAATGGACAACCGGACCCTGCTGCACGAACTTTTCAAGCAATAAGAATTGCCGTTAATGACGAACTTGGAGAATTAGATCGAGGTCTTAACGGTGCTCTGTCATGCCTTAATTACGGCGGACGTATGGTCGTAATTACTTTTCATTCTCTTGAAGACCGAATCGTAAAAAACTTTTTTAATCAAAAAAGTGGCAAAAAATCTCATGTTTCTCGTTATTTACCTGATATTAACGATAATAAACCAAATGTTTTTAGTTTTTGTTCCAAAGCTATACGCCCATCTTTGGCTGAAATTGAAGCTAATCCTCGCGCTCATTCGGCTAAATTGAGATATGCCATTAAAAATGATAAGGAGACAAAATAATGTATACAACAAGATATGCCGCTATCTGTTTATGGTCTGCTTTAATTGTTTTAACCGCTGTTATTTTTGCAACTTTTATCATGAAAAACAGAGTTCAAAATCTCGAAAAAGAATTAGCTTTTATCAATTCTCAAATTAATGAAGATATACAGACAATACACATTCTTAACGCCGAATGGAGCCACTTAAATAATCCGGATCGCCTGCGTAAATTAGCAGCGGAACATAGTAATCTTAAACCTCTTAAAGCGCAACAAATCATTAATTATGCCTCTATTCCTTTTAATTATGAAAATAATCGCAAAATGATCGCTCGACATAATTTAAATACTCTAGCTTCCCGTAATAAAGAAATGAAACATCTCGCCAAAGCTCAACATTAATTGGAGATTATTTATGGTTGGACTTTGGAATACTAAAAAAACCGGAAAATTTTACCATCCGGGCGAAGAGATCAAAATCAATCGTCATTATTCTTTTGCCGGTTATGATATGGAAAAAGATCCTTTACAGGAATGCAAAAATCGCTTACTCCTTGTTGTCTGCGCTTTTATTCTAGTATATTTAATCATTGCAATTCGAACCTTGACAATTTGTATCAGCGGCTTTAATCCGAAAAATAAACAAAATGAAAATGAACTGCCTCAATTAAAAATCGAAAACCCGATTTTACGCGCCGATATTGTTGACAGAAATGGAGCTATAATTGCAACTTCTCTACCGACCGCTAATTTATATGCACATCCCAAAAAAGTTAAAGATAAAGAAAAAACTGCCGCTAAACTTTGCGAATATATCCCCGATATGCTATACGAAGATATTTTAGCCTTACTTAATAAAAAATCTAATTTCGTTTATATTAAACGCAATCTTTCTTTAGCTCAACGCTACCAGATATACGCTCTTGGAATTCAAGGACTGGGTTTTGAAAATGTCGAAAAAAGAATCTACCCGCAAAAAAATTTATTCGCACATATTATTGGTAAAACAAATATTGATAACATTGGTATTTCCGGTTTGGAAAAACAATTAGATGATAGATTAATCTCTTCTGATGTTCCTTTGCAACTGACCATAGATTTAGGAATCCAAGACACTATTCGACGTGAATTTAAAAAAGCTATCGACAAATACCATGCTCTTGGGGGAACAGCTATCTTAATGAATGTCACAAATGGTGAAATTATTTCTATAATGTCACTTCCTGATTTTGATCCTAATTTAGGTATTTTACCAAATGAACGCGCTCAATTTAATTTTGCGACAAAAGGTCTTTATGAACCGGGATCCGTCTTAAAAATTTTTAATGCCGCTCTTGGCTTGGAAAGTGGAAAAATAAAACTTTCTGATCGTTTCGATGCAACCAAACCTCTTAAGCTAAAATATAATATTATCAAGGACTATCGCGGTGAAAACAGATGGCTTGATCTCGAAGAAATTATGATTTATTCTTCAAATATCGGTTCTGCTCAAATTGCCTTAAAGGTCGGACAAGAAAATCAAAAAAAATTCTTAAAAAATATGGGATTATTTGATCCTATTTCGTCTTTTGAAGTAACTGAAAAGGCAACACCTAGTATTCCTAAAAGATGGGGGGACGCAACAACGGCTACTGTCGCATACGGCTATGGTTTATCTTTAACTCCTTTACATTTGATTTCCGCTTTTAGTGCCGTAGTCAATGGCGGAATATATCATAATCCTACTTTACTTAAAAATCATCAAAATAAAGGACGACGCGTCTTATCCGAAAAAACATCCTTAACAATGCGCAAACTCTTACGTTCTGTTGTTACTAAAGGTTCTGCTAAGCAAGCTAATGTGTCAGGATATGAGGTGGTTGGTAAAACAGGAACCGCTAATAAATTGGTTAATGGACAATACATCAATAAAAAAGTTATGACAACCTTCTTGGCTGCATTTCCAAAATCAAACCCTAAATATGCTCTTTTCCTTATGATGGATGAACCTCAACCTTCTAAAGAAACTTTTGGTTTTGTAACAGCTGGTTGGAATGTGGTTCCTTCTGCAGGAAACATTATTGCTGCTATTGCGCCTCAACTAAATATTAAAGCTAATTATAATAACGATGACGGACAAGCTAAATTAATTGAAGCTGCTTTTCAACCCTAAAATATTATTTAGGACAAATCTTACTTTCGTATTGATAGTTTTCTTTATTATCTAATTTCTTTTGTTCATGTAATAAAGTAGCTTTAAAACTATCAACCATCGGACGAATCAATATAACATATTCTTCATTCATCTCCGCGGTTGCGGCATCTATTTCGGAAAGACTATCTATATGGCGTGGCTCAACTAAGGCTATTTGCTCATATATTTGTCGACGTATTTGCGGTAAAAAATATTCAAGTGCTGCCACACTAACTTGAAGATGTTGATGTTCATGACGCAAAACTTGTTGATATCGACAACTTTGCGGCAAAAGATTTTTATCCAAATAAACTGTCGGTTCTCGATAACCTATAAAGACATCTATACTGGTTGGTAAAACACAAACACTATTATCTTTAGCCCCACGGGCTACTGTATTAAGCGATACAGACCAATCAACGCCTATAAGAGATAAACCGGATATATACATACCCGATTGAACTAAACCATAACGATATCCTAATTTTGTTAATTCTATATTATTGTAATTCTGATTGTATTTAAGTTGACCATAAGAGGTCGTCAGATTCAACCGAGTTGAATACCTCATTTGCTTGCATGGATTTTCTGCTACAGATTTTTCTATAGCTGCTGCTGTATTTAATCCTGCACAAATGCAAAATATTAATGTTAAATATAATTTTTTCATGTATATTATTTTATATCGGATTAGTTAAGATTAGGTTATAAATATGAAAAAATTTATATTCTGTTTATGTATAGCAATATTTGAAATTAATAATGTTTATGCCGAATATATACGCAAAACAATTAATCCTGCTTTTTTTATGCCGGTCGGTGCTATTAAACGTACGGAAAAACTTCCTCCGTTTCCCGGTTGGGAAAAAGTAAAAGCCGATTATCTGCGGCAAAAAGCCGCAGCTCAAGCTGCTCTGGACGCACAAAATAATCAAGATGAATTATTAACGGAAGAAAATACAGAACAAAATTCTGATGAGGCTCTAACGGATAATTTATTAGAAACAAATGAAATCAATCATCTTTTTCCAACGCAAAACGATACCCCTATTGATGAAAATTTTGAAAAAACACAAAACTATCAAGAAATACGCAAAAGCTATGCCCATGATTTAAAAGTTATTGCTAAAACCGGTAAAGCTCCCGAAAATTCTAATGTTAATACAACATTAGAAAAAATGAAAGATGGTAAAATATTATGGGTTGATGATTCTTTTGGAAACAAAAAACCTCTTAATCTAAATTAACTTTTTGAGGGCTTTACTTTAATCTTTAAAATACAGCCCCCAAAGGCTTAATATGAATTATGAATACATTGTTGATAACACATTTTTAAATTTGGCTAAATTATCAACTGCCGCTCCTGTTCCCCGTACGACGCAAGCCAATGGATTTTCGGCAATAGAAACAGGTAATCCGGTTGCATTACGCAACACTTGATCTAAATTAGACAACAAACCGCCGCCACCGGTAAGAACAATACCTTTATCAACTATATCTGCGGCTAATTCCGGAGCTGTATTTTCCAAAGCGACTTTAACGGCTTCCACTATTTGCGCCACCGGATCTGCTAGACCATCTGCAATTTGGCGTTCGGTAATTGTAATTTCTTTAGGAACACCATTCATTAAATCACGACCGCGAATTTGTATACTTCTACCTTCTCCTCCCTCCGGCGGACAAGCTGAACCTATTTCTTTCTTTATACGTTCTGCGGAACTTTCGCCAACCAACAAATTATGATTACGGCGGATATAGGATATAATCGCATCATCCATTTTATCGCCGCCTACTCTGACAGAACGGGAATAAACAATACCACCTAGAGATATAACCGCGACTTCCGTTGTACCGCCGCCAATATCAACCACCATACTGCCGGTTGGTTCTGTAACCGGTAATCCGGCACCGATTGCCGCAGCCATTGGTTCTTCAATCAACCATACTTTCATCGCTCCGGCGGCGGCTGCTGATTCTTGTATTGCTCTGCGTTCAACTGCTGTTGAACCGGAGGGAACACAAACAATAACCATTGGTGAGGCAAAAGAGCGTCTGTTATGAACTTTGCGAATAAAATATTTAATCATTTCTTCGGCAATTTCAAAATCTGCAATTACACCATCACGCAATGGGCGAATCGCTTGAATATTTCCTGGGGTGCGTCCCAACATTTGTTTAGCTTCGTTGCCAACTGCCAAAACTTGTTTTTTACCTCGATTTTCTTCTATAGCCACAACCGAGGGTTCATTTAAGACAATTCCTTTCCCTTTGACATAGACGAGTGTATTTGCCGTTCCTAAATCGATTGCCATGTCTGAAGAGAATAAACTTAGTAATCTTTGCCACATTATACTTTCTCCGGATATTTTTTATAATTTAGTTTTTTTATATCATTTGTTTAAATTCTGCAACATTTTATATTGTTTTTTCACATCATTTAATATTTCATTATTTCCATCATAACATTTTGGCAAAACAATATTGGCTTTAAGTTTATGACGAAACCATGTCAATTGTCTTTTTGCATATTGATGAGTGTGGATTTTTGCTGTTTGAATTGCTTCTTCAAGGCTTATCGTATGGGTTAAATATGCGCAAAGCTCCGGTATGCCTTTGGCTTTCATTACCGGAAGCATCGGTGAAACTTTATGTAATAATAAATTCTTAACCTCTTGTATTGCTCCATGGGATATCATAATATCAAAACGCAAATCACAGCGATTGTCTAAAATCGTCTTATCCGGCAATAGTTTTATTACAAAAAAATCTGTTTCCGGTATTTTCTTAACAAGTGGTTCATTAAACCATTGCGCTATGGATACGCCTGTGGTCTTAAAAATTTCATATGCTCTGCGAACTCTTGTACTGTCTGATGAATTGACTAATAAAGAACCTGCCGGATCAATTGATAATAATCTTTTATACAAGCCATCTACATTTTCTTTTGCTAAAATTTCAAATGCTTCTTCACGAATCTCCGGATTAACTTCCGGTATAGGTGTTGTCCCATTAATTAAATTATCAATATATAATCCGCTTCCGCCGACAATAATCGGGGTTTTCCCTAATAACCATGCTCTGCGAATCTCTACTTCAACCGACGAAAGCCATGAAACAACATTGTTAGTATCTTCATCATCTAAATACTCATAAAGACGATGAACTACTTTTTCTTTATCTTCTAATGATGGTGCAGCTGAAATTATCGGTATTGATTTATAAACCTGACTGGCATCCGCATTAATAACAACACCATTTAAGGCTGTTGCTAAATCTATGGCTAATTGCGATTTTCCTGAAGCTGTTGGACCGCCTATTATAATTGGGACATTTTCCGACAATGGGCCTTCTCCACTAAAATTCGACATAATTCTTCATAACTGCCGCCAATATACTTAAATTGTTCCGGTACTAGAGAAAGGGGCGTCATCCCTGGATTGGTATTTATTTCCAAGACAACAACACCATCTTTTTCGTTATAACGCATATCTGTTCGTGAAACGCTATGACAGCCTAAAATTTTATGCAATTTTTCCGCATAATTAAGAGCTGTATTATATGCTTTAACGGGTATATCCGCCGGTAGAATATGTTCGGTCATATTATCCGTGTATTTAGCTTCATAATCATAAAAATTCTTTTTAGGGCGCATTTCGGTAACAGCTAATGCTTTTCCATCAAGAACGCTTACGGTTAATTCTTTTCCTTCTATATATTCCTCTATTAAAATTTCTTGATCAGAATCTTTATAATCAACTTTTAATAAATCAGACGGGCTTTTAATAATATATACACCGACACTTGAACCATCGCTTACCGGTTTGATAACATATGGCATTGTTATCTTTGTCCCTTGGGTTTTAAACTCAATATATGTCTGTTTTTCTCCTTTGGGAACTTTTATTCCGGATGTCTGACAAATAAGTTTCGTTATTTCCTTATCCATGCCTATGGCTGAAGCTTTCAATCCCGAATGAGTATAGGGTATCTGCAAAAGATCAAGTAGTCCTTGTATTTCACCATCTTCCCCCCAATTACCATGTAATGCGTTAAAAACAACATCTGGTTTTTGTTTTTCTAATTCTTTAATGAAAGATGGAATATCCGTTAAATCATATTCTATAACTTGATAACCGCTTTGGCGTAAAGCTAAACTTACTCCACGACCGCTAATCAGGCTAATTTCTCTTTCTGCAGAAAATCCTCCCGAAAGAATCAAAACTTTCTTTGACATTTATTGAATTTCCTTATAAAGATTTATTACTTTCATTAGATATAACAAATAAATTTTAAGAAAGCCATAAAATTGATAAAATTTTTTCTAATATTGTTTTTTTGGGTATCTTTATTCAAAAATGCCGAAGCACTTACCGTTAAACATTATTTTACCGCTTTTATCGGTTTATTCAACGCAAGCACCGCTGAGTTTGAATATTCCTTAAAACCTAATGAGTATTCTGTTCGTTCAACTGTAAGAACTTTTGGGACTTTCGGTTTTTTGTATCCTTTCGAAGCAGATTATTTTACAAGCGGATACATCCGTAACGATAAAATGATTACACAAAATTATCATTATTCATCTCGTTCCCGCTTTAATCAAAGACGAAAAGAAATGATTTATAATGACGGCGTACCTATTTACGCTCTTTCAACAAAAAACAATCAACAAAAGAAAAAAATAATCCAACTGCCTGCTAATATTGAAGATACAACTAATTTGCAAACTGTTTTAGCTTTTATTGCTTATCAATATCAAAATCTTGGTTTTTGTGATTCAAGAATTCCTATTTTTGACGGGAAAAAACGCTTTGATGTTATCTTTCGTGACGAAGGTACTGAACAAATTAATGCCAATAAATATTTACCTTATTCGGGAAAGGCTGTAAAATGTTCTATGTATATTGATAAACTCAATGCTAAAGATGATGATTTATTATGGCAGCTTTCTTCTGACCAACCAATTTATTTCTGGATATTAAAAGATAAAAATAGCGGTGCGCCTTTTATTGCTCAAATTAAAATTAATCATACTCCTCTCGGAGAAATGAATGTTTACACTACTAAAATTGAGGTACATAAATAATGGTTTCTGAACTTTTACTTCCCGCCGGTTCACCGGTTAAATTAAAAACAGCCCTTCTATATGGTGCCGATGCTGTTTATGCCGGTACTCCGGATATGAGTTTGCGAACTCAGTCTCAATTTTCTCTCGATGATATTAATGAGGGTATCCATTTTGTGCATAATCATGGTAAAAAAATATATTTAACTCTTAATTTATACACTCACAATAAAGATGCCGATAAATTGCCTCATTTTATTAACACATTAAGAGAATTAAAACCTGACGGCGTTCTTGTCGCTGATCCCGGTGTTTTCCTTTACCTTAAAGAACACGCTCCGGAACTCAAACGTTTTATATCAACTCAAGCAAATATTTGTTCTTATCAAACTGTTAAGTTTTGGAAATCTATTGGTGCCGATCTTTGTGTCCTCGGAAGAGAGGTCTCTTGTCAAGAAATGCTCGAAATCCGAAAAAAATGTCCGGATATTATGCTCGAAACTTTTATTCATGGTGCTATGTGCATGTCTTATTCCGGACGATGTTTAATTTCAAATTTCCTTGCCGGAAGAAGTGCTAATCAAGGGAAATGCGCACATTGCTGCCGTTGGCACTATCAGCTCCATCTGCGGCTTAAAGATGGAACAATTAAAGATATTTTGATTACACCTGAAAATAAAGATCTATTTGAATTTATGGTACAAGAAGATTTTAGACCAGGTGAATTATATGAAATTATTGAAGATGAACATGGATCTTACATCATGAATTCTAAAGATTTGTGCCTTATGCCAAAACTTAACAATATTCTTGACATCGGTCTCGATTCCTTAAAAATCGAAGGAAGAAACAAAACTGAATATTATGCCGCCGTTACCGCAAGAAGTTACCGACAGGCTATTGATGATTATTACAAAAATCCTCAATCTTGGTCTCCGGAGCTTTATATGAAGGAAATATTTACACTGCAAAATCGAGGGTATTGTCTCGGTTTTTATGACGGTCATCTCTCTAATTTGGCTCAAAGTTACGATTACACGCGTACTTTGGGGGAATGGTTATTTGCCGGTTCTATTATTGAATGGCAAAATGATGATATCATTTTCGAATTACGCAACTATATCAACGCCGGTGAATTTATTGAATTCCTTGTTCCGGGATCTCTAGAAAATATTCGTTTGACTTTAAATGAATTTACGGATGCCGAAACAGGTGAGATTTCTTCAAAAGTGTCCGCCGGTCAAGGTAAAAAAATTCGTATTCCGGCTAAGGCTTTTGGATTATCTATAAATATAATCAAACAAAAATTACCACAATATACTGTCGCGCGAAAACCGGCTTCATTAAAAAATGACATAAAATCAATTATTACAAATCAAAAAGATGAATTGGAATTAATGGTCAAAAAAAGTTAAATACGTTTATCAAATAATTCTACTTTTTGTTTTTTATCCCGCGTCTTCTCTAAAGAAGACGCTTCTTTATTGACGCTGACAGCAGAAAAAACCAAACTTTCCCTATTCGAAGCACTTTCCGCTTTTGCCCAAGCTTTTTGTAAATACTTTTTCTTTTCTGTAGCTTCTGTTATATGTCTGGCCTGTTCAATATAGGATTTTATTTCCAACATATCTTCTTTTCCGACAATTTCTTTTGTTATATCCAACCAACCAGAAATGTCTCCGGATTGCTTATGCAAATAGGCAATTCGACGATATATACCTACTTTTTCATCTTTTTCAAACGCGTATGGCAAAGCATTGCTATAACATTCTATAGCTTTATCCGTATCCCTTGTTATCCATATATCTCCTATATTATTCCATGTCCAATATAGTATTTTATCTCTTATTCGTTTATTTTCGCGATTATAATTTTTCTCATTCAAACAATAATCTATAACTATCTGCCAGACTTTTAATTTATCTTGCCATAAAATGAGTTTTTCTGCATTTTCCGTTGCTGTTTTATAGATATTAAAAATATTGACCTTATCAACCTTCATAGAACATATCTCCTTTATTATAAATATGAAGATATATCTTTAGATGGCTTTATTCTATTGGAAATTAGTTTTAAATAATTTCAAATCGGCCATTTGTTATGTCCGGTAAAAAACCTTTAATAATCGGGGGTTGAAAGGATATTTTATCAATTCTGGAAAGAACGGGACCTTGATGACAGGCCAGTATCATTTGATCAATCGCTTCTTCTTGTCCACACATATAAATTTCTACACTTCCATCTTCAACATTACGAACCCACCCAGAAATTTTTCCTAATTTTTCTGCTGTCTTTTGCACCCATCGACGAAAACCTATACCCTGTACGCGTCCGTATAATCTAAGATAAACTGTCCTTTCCATTATTGACGCAAAAACCTTTCAATTTCCTCTAATTCTTGTTTGAGATCTTGGCGTCTTTCTTCTGAAACATCTTCTTTTCCCCAATGTTCCGCTTGCCATAATTCTTCTATATTCGCCGCATTAAAAGCTTGCTCAGCATTAATATAACCTTTAACCAGTGCCGCAGCCAATAATTCTGATCTCATGTTAATTGAAGCTAAATAAAATCCCGCTAATTCTTTATCGGATAAATTTTCCATAAACTTCTTTAAATTATTAAGCGAATATTGCTCTTGTTCCGGTACTTTTAAATCATTGGTCGTTACATATTTTACATTTATTTCTTTATTCGCCCAACTTAAAATCGGTGTCCATAATTGCTCTTGTTTCTTAACCAAACTTTCATTATTACCCCAAAATAACAATGAATCGGTTGGAGCAAATTGTAACAATTTATCTATGATGTCTTCTTTGTGATTTTGTATTTCATCAATCGCTTGTGTAAGTTTTTTTACAGTCATTTCTTCTTTCCCTAATCCTTAATTTATTACAGAAGTAATTACTTTAATAAGTTCTTAATCAATTGACGCGCCGTATTGCTAATTGCTTTTGCCGCATCACCTGCGGCGTCAACGCTATTAGTCACAACATCCGATGCTCCTTTATATGTATCATAAGCTGCTCCTCTGACCATTGAAGCCGCCGGAAAATGATCCTGCCATATTGTACCTTTAAGTGCCGTATTGCAAGGTGCCGGATCTCTATCAAAAAACATATCCGCTCCCGCATAGGCCGGACCCGCAGCTAATCCTGCTATTGTTTTCAAAGCTCCGCTTTTATCCAAAACAACTTTAGGATTTTGCAATGTGCCTTTAATTTCAATTAAACTACTCAAGGTTTGCATGATATTAATATCCGTGGCGCCACTGCCATAAGCATTAAGACTCAACTTAATTTCATCATTATGCATATTAATTGTGCCACCGCTTACAATACTTAATCTATCACTATCAAGAGCTATTCCTTTAGGAAAATTAATATGTCCGTTATTAATATCTCCACGAACAACAGCACATTTTAAATCTACTTTTTTGCTTTTGGTTGTATCTATTTTTAATAAATCCAGTACTTGCTTAATAATGCTGCCGCTTAAAAAGCTTAAAGTACCGCTTTGTATTTCCGTATCTTCAACTGCCGCCAATATTTGACCGGATAATGAATTTATTAATGAGCGATAAGTCGAACCTTGTCCTTGTATATCTGCGTAAACTTGCGTTTTTCCCCCTTGAATTACACCAAAATCATTCTTTCCTTTAATTTGAAATTCTTGATGTAATTGTTGTAGCAACAAGTCTTGAGTATCAATCTTTAGTGTAAGTGATTGATTAGATGCTTTAACAACAGCATTTACATTAACCAAACCCTTTCCAAATCTCATTTGTAAAGGGGTTATTTTTAAAACACCTTGATCTAAAAACGCTGTTAATTGAACATCATTAAACGAAAAATCATCATTAATAACTAATTTATCTATATTAAAGTGAAAATTTCCATTTATTTTTTGCAAAAGATCATAAGGTATTTTTTCATCAGGAATTAACTCACTTGCTTGTGCTGATGATACAATCTCCGGTAAAATAAATGCCGTCGGTTTTGCGGGATTAAATATTTCTAAATTGATATATTTACTGTATAAATCTGCCGCTATATATGGAACTTTTCCACTTATATCCGCTGCTAGACTACCAGAAACAACATTATTAACAATATCAAGAGATGAAATATTCAAGCTTATTTTTTCTAAATCAACATTACCACTGCCTATTAATGTCGTTTCGGGAGCATTAAAGTTTCCTGCAGGATTATAGAGGTTAATAGAAAATTCCGCTCTGGGTTTATTCAGTATATCATAAACATTTGCTGTTATTGATGTCTTTATGTTTAACGCTTCAACATCAACATTCATAGGCCAAGGTGATGATATGGAAAATATTCCGCTTAGTGAACCTGTTGTTCCTTGACCAACAATATTTATATCATTTAAAATAATATCCCAATCAATATTTATGGGGGCATTAATTCCTTCTGTTGATAATGTTAAATTGTTTATTTGAAGACTGATTTTTTCTTCTTGCTCGCTTATATAATAAACTCTACTATTATTTATAGATACTTCATGAGCGGCTATATCTGTTAAAATATCTAAAATTTCCGGTGTTGAAGTCTTAACTTCCTCCGCATGAGCTGTTTTTATCAATAGACCATTTATTAAACCTGTTTTTTTAACTGTCGGTTCTGTTTTTTTAATCTGTTCAAATATCCAATTATTTTTTCCGCTAGAAGTTGTTTCTAAATAAATTTGAGCGTTATTAACAATAGCTCTATCAATAATTATTTGTTTTTTCAACAAAGGCAATAAAGAAAATTTAAGCTCCAACGATCCTATTTCCGCCATTTGCGGATTTATTGCCCAAGTAGGATTAGAAAAACTAATATCATTAATAATTAAAGTCGGGATAAGTGATATTCCAAGAGAGGCCTCTCCTTTAACAATTAATTTACGTCCTGTTTGTTCATATACAATTTGTTCTATTAATGTCTTATATTTATTCAAATCAAAATTTTTTAAAAAAACATAACTGCCAATTGCTATTGACACAATTAAAAGCATAAAAATTCCTATTAATAATTTAATAATCCTCATTTTATTTCCTTTTATAAAATATTAAATTCTAATCCTGCTGTTCTTAAATCCGTTTTAAAGTATTCCGGCAATGGTGCTGTAATCTGCATTTGCTTATTATATATAGCTGATAAATCTATTTTATAGGCATGTAAATGTAATTTATCACTAAATAATTCATTTTTTTGCCGAATCAAACCATAATATCGTTCATCACCGACAATAGGACAACCTATTGATTCCAAATGCACACGTATCTGATGTGTTCTGCCGCTTAGGGGTGATACTTCAAGTAAAGCAAAATGTTCCCCTATTTTATCAAGAACGCGGTATAATGTACGGGAATTTTGTCCTTCAACACTAATAATCATTTTTTCACCGTTTTTTTTCAACGGCGCGTTGACTTCCCCATATTCTTGATGTGGAACACCTTTTGTAAAAGCTAAATATGTTTTAGGTAATCGGTGGCTGCTAAAAGCTTTAGTTAATACTTCCGCATAATGTCGATTTCTGGCTAAAAGCAAGAGACCGCTTGTGTCTTTATCTAATCTGTGAACTAATTTAGGACGTTCTTCTTTTTCATATTTTAAACCATCAAGAAGTCCATCGACATGAAAATGTGTATTTGTTCCACCTTGAACCGCTAACCCTGAAGGTTTGTTTATAGCAATAATGTTATCATCTTTAAAAAGAACCAATTGACGAATAAAATCTATTTCTTTTTTTGAAAGTTCTTTATCTTTTTGGGGTTCTGTTTCTCCTTCTTTTAAGGGGGGGATCCTTATAATTTGACCGGCTGTAAGTTTTAATCCCGCTTCCGCTCTTTTCCCGTCTACTTTAATTTGTTTGGTTCTAAGTAATTTTTGTAAACGGCCGAGTGTCAAATTAGGATAGTATTTTAAAAACCAACGATTAAGACGCATTCCATCATCAATGTCTTTAACTTTAATTTGTTCTACCGCCATTTTATGATCTTCCTGTCATTCCTTGTTTTATGTCCTTAATAGAAATATTTTTATGATTTTGTTTTTCTAGAACATCTGTTAATTTTTCACAAGGATCTTTTTGTTCCTCTTGTTGTCTTATTGTCATTTCTTTTTTTAGAGCAATTAAGTTGATGGCATCATCATCTCGACCTTCGTTCATTGCTCGTTTTATTAATTTATCACAACGTTTGATATGGTCTTCCATTGGTATTAATCTCATATTATCTATAAATTTATCAAAATCATCTCCTGTTTTAAATGATGGTTCGGTTTTACCAAATTCATAGACTTCAATGGGTTCTTTTTTTAATTGCATTTCACCTAAAAAATCTTCTACCGCAGCTGAAACATTCATTGAAACATATGGACTAACCGCAAATAAATTCCCTGAAGGATAATGGCAAAAATCCCTATATCTTTTATGCATAAAATATTGATTATCAACATTCATTTTGCGTTCAATAACATTCATCGCCGCTTGATACTCATCCGTTAGCATTAATTTAATTTGTGTTTGATAACCAAACTTCTTAACATGCTCCACCATTTTTTTGGTATTATACAAAACGGATGTGTCATAGACTATATCCATTTTATTTTTTACGGCCGCTTTATATATTTCATTGGATACTTTAACGGCAAAAAGGCTAACATCTTTATCATAAAAATCATTACTGATATCTATATCAAGTTCTTTTGCATATTCGCCTATAACATGATCTGAGCAAATAACAACCGCATTTTTAATATTTTTTGCCATTGATGATTTGCCTGATCCGGGAGCTCCAACCAAGGCATAAAAGGTTGGTCGAGATGAAGGGGTTTTACCTTCCATGGCCTCTTTTACCATTCTTTTGGTAAAAATTTCTTGTTCATCATCGGCTAATTCAATCATTTTTTCCTCCTTGCGCTATTGTTTTTTGTTTTTCATATCGACGTTTTTCAAAATATTCCACTCGTTTTTTGATTTCTCTTTCAAAACCTCGTTCCACAGGATGATAGAGTTTTTGATGTTTAATACCATCCGGAAAATAATTTTGTCCCGAAAAACCATCTTCCAAATCCTGATCATAAATATATCCATCATGATAACCGAGTTGTTTCATTAATTTTGTCGGTGCGTTTAAAATATGTTTAGGCGGCATTAACGATCCTGTTTTATGAGCTAAAGACAAAGCTTTATCCATTGCTTTATAAACTGCTGCCGATTTAGGAGCTGTTGCCAAATAAACCGTCAATTGCATTAAAGCTAAATCTCCTTCGGGAGAACCTAATCTTTCATATGTCTCCCAACATGAAATGGCTTGTGTTACCGCGTTAGGATCCGCCATTGAAACATCTTCAACAGCGAAACGTGTCAATCGCCGAAAGATATATTTAGGATCTTCTCCTGCTGACAACATACGCGCCACCCAATACAGCGCCGCATCGACATCTGATCCCCTTAAAGACTTATGAACGGCGGAAATAAGATTATAATGTCCGTCTCTTCCTTTATCATAAACAGGAGCGCGGGAACGAATTATTTTGAGTAAGCCTTCTTTATCAAAAATTTCATCGGCTTGAGCATAATTAAAAACACTTTCGGCTAGATTTAATATATAACGTCCATCTCCATCTGCAATAGACTTCATTAAATCTCTTGCTTCCTCATCTACGGGGAGTTTTTTGCCCATTTCTTTTTCTGCTCGTGTAAGCAATATATCAAAATCATCATAACTGAGACGATTGAGAACAAATACCTGACAACGAGATAAAAGAGCCGCGTTAAGCTCAAATGATGGATTTTCCGTAGTCGCACCGACTAAGATTATTGTACCATTTTCCACATATGGCAAAAAGCCATCTTGTTGTGACTTATTAAAACGATGTATTTCATCAACAAACAATAAGGTTCCTTTACCTTGATTGGCTCTTCTTTCTTCTGCGTACTGAAAAACTCTTTTTAAATCTGCAACGCCTGAAAATACTGCAGAAATTTGTTCAAAATAAAGATTGGTATGCTCGGCTATCAATCGAGCTATTGTGGTTTTACCGCATCCCGGAGGTCCCCATAATATGAATGATGTGATTTTACCTGATTTAAGCATTCTTCCCAAAGGGGCATCCGTACCAACAACTTGATCTTGACCAACAACTTCATTTAAATTTTGCGGACGTAATCTATCTGCAAGCGGGCGTTTCATTTTTTGTGAAAACAATGTTTCTTCCATACTGCCACCTATCTGTGATATCCACCACGATCACGGTTATTAAACATATCTTGATTTTCTTTTTGACGTCTTTTATTTTCTAACACCCGACGTTTACGTTCTTCTATAACGTTTCGCAGTTCTTCTTTATTAACACGATTTTGTTCTCTTATATATTCCAATGCTTGTTCATCTTTTACGGGGGCTTTTTCTTTATGTTGAAAAACTTTCTTTCCAAACTTTAATATTTTATCAATATCCACACCTTTATCAAAACCGGAAACATCAAGAACGCCGAATTCCTTTCCATCATCAAGGAACAAACCTGTCATATCAATTCCTTGAAATCCTTGTTGTTTTTTCTTTTTAGGAGCCAGTATTTTTTTTAGTTCCAATGCTGTCGGTACTCGTCCCAAGGCTTGTGCTATTTGTTCCGGAGTAATAATGCACTCGCTTAAATCCAACTCCATAATATTAATACCGGTAAAATCTATACCTGTAAAATCAACACCTCGCAGATTAACCCGACTTAAATCTATTTTTTTTAAATCAAGCAAAGTTAAATTTATACGACTTAGATTAAGTTTATGCGGATAGTATTGTGCCAAATATTCAACCAACTCTTGCAATTCCTGTAAACTAATTTCATTCATTGCAACATCAATCAAAATGGCGTCTTGGAAATAAACATCCGTTAAAACGACGTCATTCATAATTGCTCCGGTAAAATTTGTATTAATAAGCTGAGCTCCGGAAAATATGGCTCCTGTTAAATTTGCTCCGGATAAGTTCGTATTTGTTAAATTTGCTCCGGAAAAATCCGCTCCTTGAAGATTAGAGTGTGAAAAATTAACACCGGATAAATTTGCTGCTGAAAAATTTGCATTAGACAAGTCTTCATGATCAAATTCACCATCTTCCAAATTCTTTCCATTAAATTCTATATTTAGCAAAGGAAGATCATCCTCAGATGTATGTGAAACGGCATGCCACGGGTTCGGTAAATTTTCTCCTCCGCTATCATCATCTAGAGGATTTTTTTTATCATCATCTTCTTCATCATCATAATAATCATAATCCTCGTCATAATTATCTTCACTTACTTTATCGTAATTTTCATCATCTTTTTCATCATAAACAGCAAAAGAACCATCTTCACTTCTGGATTGAAGTTCAGCACGAGTTTTATCTCTAATTGCTTTTAACGCAGCTATTTTTTCTTTATCAGAAGTCATTATTCGTCCTTGTGTTGTTTTTATCAACAATCTATTGTTATATTAGCTTAAGAAATATAATTTTACAAATGTTTTATACATTTTCGTCAAACATTTTCATATCAACAATATGTTTTGCCAGTTCATAATCAAACCCTGCGCGAATTATTGTTGCTAAATCTTTTTGCCTATATAATTTTCTTTGTTGTTCGTTTAATCGAAAAGGACCTATCTTTTTCTTACGGATAAAATTTATGGCTGCTGTTTCTTCATCAATTTTTGATATCGATAAAATCATATTAACCGTCTTTTCATCAACGCCTTTTTCTTTCATTTTAAGTTTAATATAACGTGTGGACTTTCCCATATTAAGATACTCTATAATTTTTGCTTCAGCAAAACGTGTGTCATCCAAATATCCAACACGAAAAAAAGAGGCAATTATGTTTTCAACCCACTCAAAGGCTTCTTGCTGATTGAAATCGGGATTATTCCGCGCATATTTTTTTATGCGGCGTAAAAGAACCTGTCGTAAATTTTCGCTAGAAGAATCAAAACGTTGTAAATAATAAAGAGCGATATTTTTTAAACGTTCAACCGTCATTTTTTTTTCTTTTTTCGGTTGTTTTAATCCATTTTGTGCTTTTTCCATTATAAAAATCCTATTTATACTTGATTTTTATGTATTTAACATATAAAAAAGTATTATAGAATTAATAAGTATAAAACATATTAACAAGCTATGGATTAAATCTATGATAAAAAATATTCTTTCTATATTTTATGCACTTGCTTTAGTTTCTTTACTTTCTGCTTGTGCTTCTTCTGACGAAGCGGTTCCTCAGAAATATAACGAACCACGCTTTGATAATAATAATCTTATTAATTTGAAAGTTAATAAGGTAGAGGTGGTTTCTGAATTTACACCATCTTTTACTCGACCAAATGTTGAACACTTGTTTCCCGTATCTATCGAAAAAACAGCTAAATTATGGGCTAATGACAGATTAAAAGCCGTCGATTTTGCTTCAGACAAACAAGCCACTTTTGTTATTAAAGATGCAAGTGTGACAGAAGAAGTTATTAAATCCGATAAAATTTTTGAAAAAGATAGTTTAAAATATCGAGCAAAATTATCGGTCGTGCTAACGGTTAAGGATCCTTATAATTTTTCTAGTGCCGAAACTTCTTTGGAAGCATGGCGTGAATTAACAATTCCTGTTGATACAACAATTGAAGATAAAGAAAAATATTGGAATTCCATGGTGGAAAAACTTTTTGAAGAGTTTGATGCTCGTATGCAAATGAATATTAATAAATATCTCAATATGTATGTTGCTGATTCTGATTATATTCAAGATTATGGAAATTAAAAATATTTTTCATGGATTTATTTTAAAAAAGCCTCTTAAATGAGGCTTTTTTTTTACCATTAAAGCAAGCGGATAAAATGAATTTTAATACCTAAAGAAATTAATTTACTTAGAGTTTTTTATAATCTAATTAAGGGTCGCTAATGATTTTTGTTGTTTTACATCAAAGGTAAGTATAGGTAAACGTATATTTTTAGCAATTTTTGCCGCACCTTTAAGAATTTTACAACTACCATAAAATACAGCATGAGCCGTTTTAAGAGGGGCTGTCGCACTGAACTCAAAATATTCTCCCGGTTCCAATTCCGGAATTTCTCCGGAAAAGCCTTCCGAATTATCACAAAAATGACGTCCTTCTTCATCTGTAATATTCCAGTCTTTTCCGATTAAAGTAATTTTCTCGTCAGAATTATTCTCAATACAGAAATAATACCCCCACAGAAATTCTCCGGTATTTAATACAGACGAATCGACTAATTCCGAACCACCTGTAATAACAACGCCATCTGTTTTAACTATATTGATTTCATTTATATCAGACATTTCTGTTTAACCCTTTATTAATATATCTTAATTAAAGGTTAGTCAGACTCTTTATAAATTGCAAATAGGATTTTTTTTGTTCACAAAGTTATACACATCTTTATGATAACATTTTAAAATAATATTCCCATGAGTTTTAGCATGGGAATATTATTTTTACATCAAAGAATTTATTCTGCAGCTTCTATTGTTTCTGCCGATAAAATATTTAAGAGTTGTTTTGTCGCGTCACCGGAACTCATATTATTGCAAATAGCATATTCATTGGCTAACCGATCGAGTGCTTGTTCATAGATTTGTCGTTCACTATAAGATTGTTCCGACAGATTTTCACGTCGGTGAAGATCGCGAACGACTTCTGCGATAGCCACGGGATTTCCGGAATTAATTTTATTTTCGTATTCCTGAGCTCGGCGCGACCACATAATTTTTCTTGTTTTGGCTTTACCTTTTAATACATTTAAAGCTTCATTCATCGTTGATGTTTCGGAAATTTTACGCAATCCGACACTTTCTGCTTTATTAAGAGGTATACGTAGAGTCATTTTATCTTTATCGAAATTAACAACAATCAGTTCTAATTCTGCTCCGCCGATTTTTTGTTTAGAAATATCGGAGACTTGACCAACGCCGTGTGCAGGATAGACGACAAATTCTCCGGAATTAAAGGCGTTTTTAAATGTTGTTTTTTTATTCATTAGCTGTTTTCCCATATTATTAAAATTATACTTAGAAGCCTTTTATTATCTTAAACAAAAAGGAGTATATCATATTTTTACACATAAATCCAGTCTATTTTTTCTTTTTTTGTTTTATTTATGTGGAAATAGATTTGTTTGGCGCAATGCTTCACCCAAAACCATTGTTGCCGATACAGCCACATTGATTGAACGAGCGGCATCTGTCATCGGTATGGTCAATCTTGCATCCACTGTATTATGAACCTCTTCGGGAACACCGGCACTCTCACGTCCAACCAACAATACGTCATTCGGGCGAAATTCAAAATTATAGTATGGTATCAAGGATTTTGTCGTCAGCAAGATAATTCTGCCATATTCTTCCGGATGCGAATATGCATAGTTGCAAAAATCATCCCAAGAATTATGATGACGATATTTTACTAATTCCAAATAATCCATTCCATAGCGGCGCAAAGCCCGCTCATCAAACACAAAACCGCAAGGTTCAATAATATCGACCTCAACATCGACGCAGGCACCAAGCCGAAGCATGGTACCTGTGTTTTGCGGCATATCCGGTTGAAAGAGTGCCAAACGCATTTTAAGCTCCCTTTTTCAAGACTTCGACATTAAAACTAAGGACAATTCCTTCAATTTCGCCTTGTGTCCCATTAGAACAGGTTTCAACAACCTTTTCTTCTTGCGGAACCAAAACCTGTGATTTAATATAAGCCTCGTTTTCTCTTAGAGCTTCACGCAAAGTTTCATTTTCAGTTTGCCAACAAAGTTTAATGCGATCGGAAATATTAAAATCTTTTTCTTTACGCAGATTTTGAATTAAACGAACAAAATCACGCGCCATACCTTCTTTAGCTAAAGCAGGTGTAACTTCTGTATCAAGGACAACCACCGCTTTATTATCGGCAAAAGATTTTCCGGCCTTACCACCTATAATCTCCAAACGTTCTTCGTATAAGTCCGGAGAAAGTTCAATATCGGCTATCATAATTCCTTCTCCCTGCTCTTGCCAACAAACTTCACCAGATTTTTTATATTGATTATACGCAGCCATAACTTTACCCATATCTTTACCTAATTTTTTACCTAAAAGCGGCGTATAAAGATATAAAGAGCGTATTGCATAGTTGGTTACGTTTTCATCAACATTAACAGCTTTAACATTAAGTTCATCTTTGATGATGTCTTGATATTGCTGATTTAAGAATCCGAGATTCGAACCGGCAACTGTCAAACTTGCCAAAGGTAAACGATTACGCAAATTTTTTTCTTCACGAATAAATTTACCGGCCGAACATAAATCTTGAACAAAATCCATTTCACTAACCAAATCGTCATCGGATTTAATTTCATTAAGCACAGGATAGTCTGTCAAATGCACAGAAGCTTTGGCGTCAACTAAGGACTGATAAACATATTCGGTGGTAAACGGCATTAATGGAGCCATAATTTTACACAAGTTCACCAAAACAGTGTATAAAACATCAAAAGCTTGTTCATCTCCTTCCCAAAAACGATCACGTGTACGGCGAATATACCAATTGTTTAAAACTTCCATAAATGATGCTGTTTCGTTGCAGGAATGAGCTATATCATATATCTCAAGGCCTTTTTTTACCTCTTGCGATAATTTTTTTAATTTCGCTAAAATATAATTGTCTAAAAATTCATTTGACGAACTGACTTCTTTAGCTTTATAACCTTCGGCATTAGCATATAAGGTAAAGAAATAAAACGCATTCCATAATGGAATTTGAGCCACACGCGCGGCTTTGATTATTTCTTTCCCTTCTTTATCAATAGCGACACATCCTCCCTTTAAAACCGGAGAGGATATCAAAAACCAACGCAGGGTATCGGAACCAATTTTATCCAAAACCTCATTCGGATCTGGATAGTTTTTCAGGCGTTTAGACAGTTTTTGACCTCCTTCGGCCATCAGTAAACCGGTACAAACACAATTTTTGAACGCCGGTTTATGATGCAAAGCCGTTGACAATACCGTTAAAGTATAAAACCAACCACGAGTTTGATCCATGGCTTCAACAATAAAATCTGCCGGAAAATGATTTTCAAACCACTCTTTATTGTCAAACGGATAATGTATTTGCGCATAAGGCATTGATCCCGATTCAAACCAACAATCAAAAACATCTGATACACGGCGCATCATACTTTTACCTGTTGGATCTTTGGGATTGGGATAAACTACATTATCAATATAAGGTTTATGTAAATCCTTAATTTCAACACCTGTTTTTTCTTTAATTTCGGCAATAGAACCAAAAACATCAATATTGGGATATCTCGGATCATCGGATTTCCATACCGGAATCGGCGTACCCCAAAAGCGGTTGCGTGAAATTGACCAATCTCTGGCTCCTTCCAACCATTTACCGAATCGACCATCTTTAATATGTTCCGGCACCCAGTTGATTTGTTGATTAAGTTTAACCATTTCATCTCTAAAATCGGTAACTTTAACAAACCATGAAGACATAGCTTTATAAATCAACGGAGTATCCGTACGCCAACAAAAGGGGTATGAGTGTGTATACTGTTCTTTTTTAACCAACAAGCCGTTTTGTTTTAACCACTGCATTATTGGTTCATTGGTTTCAAATACTTGTTTCCCTTCGTAATCAGAAACTTCTGAAGTAAATTTTCCCGCTTCGTCAACAGGGCAAACTATCGGAAAATTTTCATCATAAGCGCGGCAAGCTTCAAAGTCATCCTGACCAAAGCCAGGGGCAATATGAACAATACCGGTGCCATCTTCGGTTGAAACAAATTCACCAGATAAAACTTTAAACGCTCCTTTTTCTTTCAAATGTTTAAAGTAAGGAAACATCGGTTCATAGCTTAAACCAACCAAATCGAAACCTTTTATCGTACCCACTTTTTCGGCGTGTTCTAATTGTTTTTTATATCGGCCAAGCAAAGCCTCTGCCAGGATATATTTTTCCCCGTCTTCTTCCATAACCGCATAACTGATGTCTTTTCCAACTGCTAACATTAAGTTGGAAGGCAAGGTCCATGGCGTCGTTGTCCACACTAAAATTTTCATCCCGTTTTCGAGCTTAAACATAACCGTAATAGCGTTATCTGTTTTATCTTGATAACCTTGATTGACTTCAAAGTTTGAAAGCGGGGTTTCCGCCGCCCAAGAATAGGGCAAAACTCTAAAATCTTCATAAACCAAGCCCTTGTCGTATAAATCCTTAAAATTATGAATAACACTTTCCATAAACGGCAAATCCATCGTTTTATAATCGTGAGAAAAATCAACCCAACGACCGATACGCTTGAACATATCTACCCAAATACCCGAATATTTAAGCACATCCTGACGACAGAAATTATTAAATTTTTCAACTCCATATTCTTCAATTTGTTTACGGCCCGAAACATTTAACTGCTTTTCGGCAGACATTTCTGCCGGCAAACCATGACAGTCCCATCCCAAACGGCGATCGACTTTTTTACCGTTCATTGTTTGAAAACGTGCAACCACATCTTTAACATAAGAAATCATAATATGTCCGTAATGCGGTGTTCCGTTGGCAAACGGGGGACCGTCATAAAAGACAAATTCGGCGGCTTTATCTCGGTTATGAACTGATTTTTCAAAGGTTTTATCTTCTTCCCAAAATTTGAGAACATTTTTTTCCATTGCGGCAAAATCCGGCTTTGCCTGCTGCTCTGCATAATGTTTTGTCATTATTTCAATATCCTAAAATTTGATAATTTTACAAACGAATTTTATTTATTTGATTTTTGAATTTTATGTGTGTAAATATAATCCCCTTAGGGGATAATAGTCGAGAAGAAATATATATAATGGCTGCACATCTTTGACAATCCTGTCTTTTTATCTTTTGTTATGCTAATTTAATACAACAAAAATATTGAGTCAAGAATTTATATCATATAGTGAAATATTTTTATTGACACAGACTAAAAAAAATGCTACCTTTTGTCTAAATGTTAAATATTTTAGATGTTTAAGAAAGGAGCTGTTGATAATGGCACAAAACAAAAATTCTGTCGCTGACACACTATCTGCAAAATACGGCTTTATGGGTTCCGCTTTCCTTATCTTTTGCGGAATGAACGCAACCGGCTTTGTGATGACAGAAATGAATAATCTCACATCTGTCCTTGGAAGCACCGCTCTTGCCGAAAAGGTTAAGGATGTTTCTAATCTTGCCTGCAAAGTTACAAACATCGGCGAGGTTTTAGCATTAAAAAACGCCGCGGATAATGCTCACAAAAGATAATTTTCAATCATGGAATGCGCTAAAAATTATCAACTGCTTGTCACCACAGATGGTAAAGCTGCTTTTATTTTGCCAGCTCAAACAACACCTCCTGGGAAAAAAACTGAAATAATTTATAATGGCGGCAATTCCGCTCTTCTTTATCGGAGTACAGGAGATGTCTTGGTTCTTGATAATCTTCACCCAAAAGCTCAAGAATTATTAAAAACAAAACAATCTGTCGTCATCATCGAAACCGATTATAATACCAGACAAACAATCTATGATTATCAGACAACCATTCATTTTCATGAATAATTATTTTAAATACCCCCATTGAAATATTGATTAAAACCGCATTTTAAAGTATACTAATCTTAGCTTTATCTTTTATGGAGACACAAAATGAACAATGATGTTAATGATACAGATAACTCGGAATATTAAAAATATTCTGAGGATCAGGCTCATCTGGTCAATGGAAATTCAACCACCGATATCAATGTCTCACGAACCGTCGATAGTCTTGATGATAATCAATTAATTACATCTACAACCGTAAAAACCGTGGAAAAAGAGAAAAACGCAAGGGGAATTGGAACAAACAAAACTATTTCTCAATCTACAACAAATATTAAAATTAATTATGAAAATGGTCAAAATATTAAAGAACACAAAATTACAACAGAGAAAACTTTCGACAGTAAAGAAAGATTGCGCGAAGAAACAACAACCCGCGAACAAATAAACACTCAAGAACCATCGCCTTTAGCCAAAGAAGGAAATTTAAAAAAACAATATAATTCTCAAGACAATGGAAGTCTGCTTTCTAAATACATTAACAAAAAACGTAAAGAAACTTCTGTTTTTATGGATACAGATGCTGCGACCGGCTTTCGCAAAATAACTAATAAACGAACAGGAGAAACCCGTGAAGACACTCTAAACAAAATTGCCTATTTACGGGAAAAAATCCGCATTAAAAGAAAACTTGACCGAGAGGTTAGAAAATCAACGGATTATCATAGTGTAAACGATGTTTACGCTTCTACGCCCTATCAGAATCAAGATATAAAGACACCTCTTGATCTTGCTTTTCAAAAACAAGATGAAAACAAAATAAAACAAATAGAAGAAGAAAACAAACAAAGATTGACACCTATTGCCGAAAAAGAAAAGAATCTATCGGCAACGGATATTGTCAATCGAATGGTTCAAGAGAAATTGTCTCGCTAAAAATTCGGGAAAATTTTATCTCAACCTTTAAAAAACGATTTTATAGTCAAAAATTAGTTTATAAATTCATTAATTTTTCTTTATTTGAAATGTTACCCAGAAGATGGTTCAAAAATTTCTCCGCCTATAACCGGTTCAACCGCCCCGGTTGTCGAGGGAAAACTTATCGGCAAATAATACAAACGTCGAACAGCCCAAAAAGCCGCTTCTTGAGCATCCACTGCTTCCGGTTGCCACCCAACATCAACAGCTGTTTCTATTGTTATATCACTAAGCCGTTGACGTATAAAACGCATTAATGTTGGATTTTTTGCACCTCCTCCACAAACGATTACTCTTTGCGGCGGTTCCGGTAAAAACAAAGCCATGGAATAAGCAATCGACTCAGCGACAAATGAGGTTGCCGTTGCCGCCCCATCTTCTAATGACAATCCTTCCAAATGTTCCGCTTTTTCTAAAAAAATCGTCCGATCACAAGCTTTAGGCGGATTAAGTGCTATATATTTATGATGCATCAATGTCGCTAATATTTTTTCATCAGTTTTACCACTAATTGCCAATCTTCCATTATAGTCCATTTGTTGCCCACTATGCTTTATAACCCAATCATTAATAATCGCATTTCCCGGACCACTGACAAAAGCTTTCATTTCTCCGTTCGAGCCGAACCAAACTATCTCTGCTGTTCCCCCTATATCAATAACAACAAGCGGATGTTCCATCTTAGACGTTAATGCTTGATAATAGACCGGAGCGAAAGGAGCTCCCTGACCACCGGCTAAAATATCAGCATTACGAAAATGAGCTATTGTTTTAATTTCCATCAAATTTGCCATCATTTGCCCATCACCAATTTGATGGGTATAATGTTCTTGAGGGCGGTGGCAGGTCGTATGACCAGCAAATCCTATAATATCTGGTCTTAAACCTTCGTCATTAATAAATTCTTTTGCCATTTTTACCGCAAACTCGGTATAATTCTTTTGAACTTTTTGAATCTTTTCCATATCCGACTGCGAATCGGCTCTTTTCCCTAAAATCGAATATATTTGCTCTAATAAATTATCTTCATATGGTACAATATATGATGTTCCTTGTCGATATACATCTATACCATCTGTTTCCATAAGCGACAAACCAAGTCCATCAAGCGATGTCGAACCGGAAATTCCTAATGTTGTTATACTTTTGATATTATTGTTCATTAATTTATTCAAGAAATTATTGCATTCAATTCATTATGATTATATGTTGTTAGACGTTAAAATTTTATAAAGGGCAAAAACAATGACGCAATTTAAATCTGAATTTCTCAATATTATGCTGGAACGTGGTTTTTACAATCAATGCACAAATGAAGAAGGCTTTGATAATTATCTCTTTGAATGTGAAAAAAAAGGAATTCCTGCAATAGGATATTTGGGTTCCGATCCAACCGGAGATAGTTTGCATGTCGGTCATATCGTTCCTTTAATGATGTTACGATGGTTTCAAAAATGCGGACATAAACCTATCGCCCTTGTCGGAGGAGCAACAGCTCGTATTGGAGATCCGTCCGGAAAAGATAAATTACGCCCTTTTTTAAGCGCGGAAACTTTAGAATATAATATTAAAGGATTAAAAAAATCTTTTGCCAATTTCCTAAAATTCGGCGATGGGAAAACAGATGCTCTAATGGTTGATAATTGGGAATGGTTTGAAAATATCAATTATCTTTCTTTTCTTCGTGATATCGGTACATATTATTCGGTAAACCGGATGTTGACAATGGATAGTGTAAAAAGCAGACTAGAACGTGAACAGCCGATGAGTTTTCTTGAATTTAATTATATGCTGCTTCAAGGTTACGACTTTTGCGAACTCTATAAAAAACATGGATGCCGCGCTCAAATAGCCGGATCTGATCAATGGGGCAATATTACTTCCGGAACAGAACTCGGGCGACGAAAATATGATGTAGAACTATTTGGTTTCACAAGTCCGATTATCACTGATTCTGCCGGTAAAAAAATGGGAAAATCAGAAGGAAACGCTATATGGATTAATGAGGATAAACTTTCTTCTTATGCCTATTATCAATATTTTCGCAATCTTAATGATAGTGAAGTCGGAAAATGTTTACGCATATATACAGATTTGCCAATAGATGAAATTCACCGACTGGAAAAATTAAAAGATCAAGAGATTAATGAAGCTAAAAAAATTCTCGCTTATGAGGCAACTAAAATTTGCCGAGGTGAAAAACAAGCTATAGCCGCTCAACAAACAGCCGTTCAAACTTTCGAACAAGGCGGTACCGGAAATGAACTGCCCGTATTGGAAAAAGAAATACTTAACGGTTTATCCGTCTTAGACGCATTTGTTGAAATCGGATTTTGCTCAAGTAAAGGTGAAGTACGACGATTAATCAAACAAAACGGTATTAAAATAAATGATAAAGTCATTAATGATGAAAATTATATTTTTAATGATAAAGATATTATTGATGGACAAATTAAAATTACTCAGGGTAAAAAGAAATTTGGACTTATCAAACAAACAGCTTAAAATACATTCTTTATACTACAAAAAACTATCGTATAAAAAGCTGTTGACAAGAAAACAAAAAACGTTATATTACAGAAAATTGTGTTTAACTTAAAATTTTAAGAGTATAAAGAGATGGCAAAAGCAGTAAAAGTTAAAGTTAAAATGGAAAGTACAGCCGGAACAGGAACTTTTTTCATTGCAGAAAAAAATCCCAGAACTCATCCGGAAAAATTATCCATGAAAAAATATGATAAAAAAACAAAAAAACATGAAGAATTTGTTGAAAAGAAATTAAAGTAATTCTTTTATTTTATCTAACTGAAAATACCGGTCAGTTATAACCGGTATTTTTATGTTTTAAAATTAAACTTAATCTTTCTCTTATTGAAATATTTATCCTATATAGTTTTTATAACTTTTCATAAAATATAATATTTTTATACTTGACATTTGATATTTTCTGTTATATTTTGTCAATATGTCGTTTATTTTTAGTTTTTTATTTTTAATTTTATTATCATGAAAAAACGTTTAATTGTTTTAGGTCTCAGTTTGGCCTGCATTGCATTGTTATGTTATTTCTTGCTTCCTCTGACAATCGGAGGTCTTATTTTTGCAGTATGTTTCATCTCCGGATGTATTTACATCGCAAATTACAGACGTCAGCAAAAACAAAAAATTTATTGGTTGAGACATCCTATTGCCTATGATGCACCGGAATTCGACAATTTCTTTTGGGAACTTCCCCTTTCCAGTCAAGATTTCTACTTGCACAGGATCGTCAAAGAAAACGGCTTCAATTTCTTGGTAGATAAATACCTCAAGAAATTGGAAACTATCTGGCAAGATCCTAACTTGGATCTCTATCAGAAAACCGAGACGAGTCGAACCTATTGGAATCGCCTAAGTGCTTTGGCCATTATTTGGAATTTCAAACAATGACAAATCATGAAAAGCTCCGTATTAAAAATACGGAGCTTTTCAACTCTTGAGAATAAATACTTCACTCATATATATTTTTTTTATTTTTTACTTATAAATAAACTATCTTCAAGATAAAATCGCCAAGGCTTATCTCTATATTCTTCCGCATAATCAATACCTATCCGCGGACGTGAAATAAATGAGTATTCTTTTTCTTTAGCCGATATCCATATTGTCTTACCACATAAATCTATACCATTATGTTCTTTACAACTAATGCCTAAAGCTTGACATAATCTTCCGGGACCTGTCGTTAATTTCTTTATGTCATCACATTGACGGCGGCGCCTCATCACATCTATACCGATTACAGGCTCCACCGAACGGATTAAAATCGCATTTGCCTTTCCTTGGGGACCGGCAACAACATTAAATTGACTATACTTTCCATAAACGAAAAATACATATGCGCAACCTCCACAATGATACATAATCTCCGTTCTTAATGTCCTTTTATTTGGCCATGCGTGACACGCTTTATCATATTCACCTATATAAACTTCCAATTCACTGATTCGACCTATTGTTAATTCATCATTTACATAACTACATAAATATGCCCCCAATAAGTGTTTTTGGGCTAATTCAAATGCATCTCCTTGATAAATCTCTTTAGAGATGTAGCGTGAAAAATTATATCTTACTTTATTCATCTTAATAATATTTCTTCTTATCCTAAGTTTAAAAGCGTCGAAGATGCGGACGCCAATTCAAATATTTATTACTTCGCATATAATCTGCTGCCGTTTTTTTCTCAGAGTACAATAATTTATAATATGCATACCTACAAGATATTTTATAACATATTATCAAGATAAGACGGATAATCACAAAAAAATTATTGTTTCCATCTCTGCCTCTAAATAATCATTTTAATTTAAAATATATTTTTAATTTCTATTGATTAATTATTAATTCTGTATATACTTTATACAAATGTTAAATTATTTTTTCAATTCTAATTATTAACCCTAATTTTTATTATTATGGATACACTATTAAAAATCGAGCCTCAACTATGTGATGTTTTGATCAATCAGGAAAAACCTCTTCCCTTTTCTCTTCAATACCTTACGGTAGCTCCCGTCGAAGAAAATTGCCCCTTTTGTGGGAAAAAATTGATTTTCGCGCAATGTTGTTGTGAAAAATTCAAACAAGCACAAAATAAATTTCTAGAACCTTATGGGAAGCATGCTTTTATTGATTCTCAAAATAGAGATTTTCGCAAAACAATCTTAATCAATCAAACAAACTTTTCCGTTCAAGAAGAGGCAATCTCCGATAAAAGTTTACTTCTTTTTGCCGGTGGTCAAATATTCAACACACAATTGTTCTGGGAAACATCTCTCGGCTTGTATAAAAAAGAAAATAACACTCTTTCTTTTTATTTGCGGCCAATTGGGGGAGATAAAATTTATCATTGTACCGTGATCGATTTCGCATTCACAACAAAATTACCCGATATCATGGTTTGTAAATCTGAAGAAATAAGTAAAACATTCAAAACCTCAAAAAAACAACATTTGTACTCTCGGTATGAGACACTTGAATTGGATGCTTTCTCCTATTTCTATTTTATCAACAAAATAAAAGAAAATAGTTGAAATCATCGTTAATCATTCTCCTTATAAAAGCAATATGACTTTTATAAGGAGTTTTTTTATGTCTTTCATAAAATAATATTGATTTTTTCTATTTTCTTTCTATAATTAAATAAATTTTATTTATTATTATTTCTAACCTTAGTTATTAACTTTAATTTTTATTATTATGGATAAAAAATTTAAAATCGGATTTATTGGTAACCTAAACGATGCTTCTTTCCCTTACTCTGTTTCATATTTAACACTCCTACAAGCGGAAGAGAAATGCCCTTTTTGCAAACACGAATTAATATATGGGCGATGTACTTGTACACAATTTCAAAGAGCTTTTGAAAAGTTTATGTGTTCCTATCCAAATAAGGCTTTTATATCCGGAAATACTTCAGAAACAAGAATGTATGAAACTCTTTTCCTTAACGATACAAACTTTTTTATTGAGAAACTCTCTCCGGCTAAAATTGATTTATTTTCTTTTGTCGACGGAACAGCAATTCATAAAAAAGGCCTGTGGGAAATATCGCTCGCAACTTACAAAGAAGATAAAAGAGAATTAAGCTTTCTTATTCGAAAAGTTTCTACAAATATAGTTTATCAATGTGTTGTTACCGGATTCATTCCACATCTATCTCTACCTGACATTAGAATATGCAAATCTGAAGAACTCTTAGATGCTTCAAAAATACTTAGTCAAAATCTACATGTCAGAAAATTGATAGAAATCGAACGATTCAATTATTTTGATTTTATCAACAAAATAAAAGAAAATAGTTGAAATCATCGTTAATCATTCTCCTTATAAAAGCAATATGGCTTTTATAAGGAGTTTTTTTTATAATATTTATTTATATAAAAAAAGAAGAGAGATAAAAAATCTCTCCTCCTTGCATATAATTCGCATATATACCCTTTAACGTTTAGAGAATTGATAAGAACGGCGAGCTTTTGCCTTACCATATTTCTTACGTTCAACTGTTCTATCGTCACGGGTTAAGAAACCTGCCGCTTTTAAGACACCACGTAGTTCTGGTTCATAATCATTAAGTGCTTTCGATATTCCATGTTTGATTGCACCTGCTTGACCAGATAAACCGCCACCGCTTACAGTACAAACGACATCAAACTCATTTACGCGATTAGCTACTTCAAATGGTTGATTGATAATCATTTTCAACACCGGACGTGCAAAATATTCATCAATTGATTTAGAGTTTACGGTAATTTCACCTTTACCAGGTTTTACCCATACACGAGCAACGGCGTCTTTTCTTTTGCCTGTCGCATAAGAACGGCCAAATTTGTCACGTTTCGGCTTACGAACTTCTGCAACAGTTTCTGCAGCAGATGCTTTTATATCTTTTAAAGATTCTAATTTTGCCATTATAACGGACTCCTTTTATTTTTGGGATTCTTAGATGCAATATCCAGCACTATCGGATTTTGAGCTGTATGCGGATGTTCTGCTCCGGCATATACACGCAACTTTGTCATTTGCTGGCGGCCAAGAGGATTGCGAGATATCATTCTTTCTACTGCTTTTTCAATAACGCGACCCGGAAACTTACCTGACAATATTTTAGCAGGAGTCGTTTCTTTTATTCCTCCAATCCAACCGGTATGACGATAATAAACTTTGTTCGTCATTTTCTTGCCGGTTAATTTTACTTTATCGGCATTGATGACTATAACATAATCGCCGCAATCCAGATTCGGTACATAATATGGCTTATGTTTACCGCGTAAAATTTTTGCTATTTCCGCTGATAAACGCCCTAACACAACCCCACTGGCATCAACGACATACCATTTTCTTTCAATATCCGATGGTTTTGTTGCATAAGTGTTCATTCTTTTCTCTCTTTGTAAGATGTTTATTTAATTCGTTGTCAATATAGCTAAACTTTTTTTCTTGTCAACAGTAAAAAAACTTATTTTTTCAATATATTATATTGACGGTATCATAATACCATATCATAACCGCTTGTTTTATAAAAAAATCTCATTCTTGTAAATCACTAACAACACTCAGCGAAATAATCTCATCTGGATCATAAACCATTCCATTCGGACCTCTCCCCCGCTTAATCTTATCAACAGCTTCCATACCTGAAACAACTTCTCCCCATACCGTATATTGATGATCTAAAAAGCCAGCATCATCAAAGCATATAAAAAATTGACTATCCGCCGAATCTGGATCTGCCGCTCTCGCCATCGATACGGTTCCACGCTTATGACTATGATTATTAAATTCTGCTCTTATCTTTTGACCACTTCCCCCTGTGCCGTTTCCTAAGGGATCTCCTGTTTGCGCCATAAAACCATCTATAACACGATGAAATTTTAAACCGTTATAAAAACCTTGTCTTACTAATTCTTTTATTCTGGCAACGTGTTGTGGTGCGTCTTGAGGATACATTTCTATCAATACATCTCCATCTTTTAATTGCATTAATAATGTGTTTTCCGGATCTTTAACATTTGTATATAAATTTTTACCCTCTGATGTCCATGATGATGATAAACTTATAAATAAAACTAAAACAATAATCTTAATCGTCTTTAACATTTTTTTCTCCGTTTTATAGATTTATTTCTTTTATTCTTTCTGGATATATAATAATTTTCTCACATGGATCCACCCATTTTGCTTCAATATCCATATGACCTCCTTCTATAAATTTTATTCCATCCTCTTTATATAAATTTTCATGAGTTAGACTAGCTTCATATATAAATACAATTTCGTGTCCTTTTTGATCTTCATAATTAAAAATATTTTCAAATACATCTAATCTGCGTTCAATTTTAACATCTATACCGAATTCTTCATGAAACTCCCTGATTAAAGCTTCCTCTGCTGTTTCACCAAACTCTATTCCTCCACCGGGGAGTCTATAAAAAATTTCTTTTTTTATAGAATCATATCCTCTGACAACCAGAATTTTCCTATTGTTACGAATATATGCAACAACTAACGGACGAATTTTACTCCCTATAAACGGCACTAGTTCTTCTCCATAAGATTTTTAAGATGATAAATTTCATTTAAAGCTTCTCGCGGAGATAAATTATCCGGATTAATCTCATTAAGTGCTTGTTCTAACAAAGAAATAGGGTGTTGTTCTTCTTCTTTGAGATTGGCAAATAAAGGCAAATCATCTGCTAATTTTTTAATATTTGTGTTTTTCTTATCATCTTCCAGTGAATTCAAAACCTGCTGCGCTCGTTTAATAACAACCGAAGGTAATCCTGCCAAACGCGCCACATGAATACCATAAGACCTATCCGCCGCTCCATCAATAACTTCATGTAAAAAAACGACATCTCCATTAAACTCTTTAACTTTCATACAATGCAGCGACATTTTATTTAATGTTCCCGCAAGAGAGGTTAATTCATGATAATGCGTTGCAAATAAGGCACGGCAGCGATTAACTTCATGCAGATGTTCAACAACTGCCCAAGCTATTGATAATCCATCAAAAGTCGCCGTTCCTCGGCCTATTTCATCCAAAATAACCAAGGATTTTTCATCTGCTTGATTAAGAATACTTGCCGTTTCCACCATTTCAACCATAAATGTTGAACGACCGCGGGATAAATCATCAGAAGCCCCTACACGGGAAAAAAGTTTACTGATTATACCAATATGTGCATTTTTAGCTGGAACATACGAACCCATCTGCGCCATAACCGCTATAATTGCGTTTTGACGCAAAAATGTTGATTTTCCAGCCATATTAGGACCGGTTATCAACCATATATTGCTATGGTTTTCTCCAAGTTGACAATCATTGCCTACAAATGTTCCTATATGACTTGAAGTAATAGAGGCTTCAACAACAGGATGTCTTCCTTCTTTAATTTCAAAACATAATGAATTATCTACAATAGGGCGACAGTAATTTTTTTCAACCGCCAAATCCGCTAATGAGGCTCCAACATCTATTTCTGATAAAGCTTTCGCTGTTCGTGAAATATCATCAGCGGCGATTTTAACTTCCATAACTAATTTATCAAACAATTCTATTTCACAAGCTAATACTTTTTCTCCGGCACTACGAATATCATTTTCTACTTCTGTTAATTCTACTGTCGTAAAACGCACCGCATTTAAAACCGACTGACGATGAATAAAGGTTTTATCTTCCATCATTTTTGCTGCAAATTTTGATGGCACTTCAATAAAATAACCTATTAAGTTATTATACTTTATTTTGAGATTAGCAATATTGGTCATAGAAGCGTATTTGTTTTGCATTTGCGCAATAATTTGCTGGCTATTATCTTTTAACCGTCTGATTTCATCTAGAGGAGGATAATAATCTTCTCGAATAAAATTTCCATCTCGTGCCGATTGAGGTAATTCATCTTTAAGCGCACGATTTATTTCATCAACTAAATTTTCATAATGCCCTAATTTTTCAATAATTTTAGATATTGGCGCAGGATACTCTCTCATTATATTTTGGGTAGATACCCCCATAAGTATATTTTTAACTTTAGGCACTATTGAAAGAGATGTTTTTATAGCGGCCAAATCTTTTGGCCCCCCTCTTTTGATTAATATCCGCGACAAAGGACGCTCTATATCTGGACAAGTTTTTAATAAAGCTCGTATATCTTGACGAATAAATTCTTCATCAATAAAAAAGTCTATTACCTTTAATCGTTCTTCTATTTCCGTCACATCTGTTAAAGGATTGGCTATTCTTGCCGCTAAAAGGCGAGCTCCGGCTCCTGTCACCGTTCTATCAAGCACAAAACGTAATGAACCTTTCTTTTCTCCTGAAGAAGATTCAAGTAATTCAAGGCTCCGACGCGCTGAAATATCTATTTCCATAATTTCATTTTCATGGATTTTTATTGGTTTTTCTATGCGGGGCATTTGACCTTTTTGCGTCATTTCAACATAATCTATCAAAACTCCTGCCGCTGTGATTTCCGGAGCAGAAAAACGACCAAAAACATCTAATGTGTTCACTTGGTATAATTTCAAAAGATTATGCAAAGCATTTTCATAATTAAAACGCGCAACCGGCAATATGGAAAGTTGTTTACGATATTCATTAAAAATCTCAAATAATTTAGGCGATTGGATATAAGCGTCCGACAATAAAATTTCAACGGGATTTAGACAAGAAAGCAATCCCTTAATCACAACTGTTTCTGTTTTATTTTTCAAAGAAAGTTCTTCTAGAAAAAATTCTCCTGTGGACAGATCAAGCCATGAAGCTCCTATAACATCTCCATTCTTTACCAAACTCAGAAGAAAGTTATTATTATATGCGTCAAGTAAATTATCTTCGGTTAATGTTCCTGCTGTCACTAAACGTATAACATCTCTTTTAACAACTGATTTCGAGCCTCTTTTCTTTGCTTCTTCAGGATCTTCCATTTGTTCGCATATTGCCACCTTAAAACCTTGCTTTATCAATCGGGAAAGGTACATTTCATAAGAGTGAAACGGAACACCGCACATTGGAACATCTTCACCATTGAGTTTGCCCCGTTTGGTCAACGTAATGTTTAATGCTTTTGAGGCGTTAATGGCGTCATCAAAAAACATTTCATAAAAATCTCCCATTCGATAAAACAGAAGATATTCCGAATATTTTTTTTTAGTTTCTAAATACTGCGCCATCATTGGCGTTAAGGTGTTTTTTTTATTTTCTGTCATTATTCTTCTTTATATTTATTAAATTTAAACTTATCTCATTATATAATACTCTTGTTTTCAGTCCATCTTTTTTTTTACTTTTATCTGATGGGAAAAGGAGAAAAAATGTTCAATAAATCTCATAATAAATTATTTAAAATCGAAAAAGACACTAATTTTGCTAATCGTATCTTAGCTTTATCATTACCATCCGCTCTCGTTTTTATTATGTTAGTCGCGTTAAAATTATTACCGGCTAGTATTGCCATTATTGCCTATGGAACTATTATTGTTTTTAATATTATTTGGTTGTTTCCCGTTACTTTTGAAATGCAACAAGTACGAAAATATATTTTTCGATTATCTAAAGAAAAAAATTGTATTCATGAAAATTTCAATTTAACCGAAAATGATACAAAAGAAATTGTTAAGGCTGTTAATGAAATGCATCGTTTCTGGACGGAAAAAGCCGAAAAGCTCGAAGCTCAAACTATTTCAGATACCGCAGTACTTGATACTTTACCTGATCCCATTTTAATGATTGATCAAAATGGAAATATTCTTGGCGCGAATAACGCTGCTCATAAATTACTTGGTAGTAACATTACTGATCGTAACGTAGAAGAAATTTTTTCTTCAAATAATTTTATTAACGCCGTTTCCCGCGTTCTAAAGGCGGAAAGTGAATCCGAGAATTTAATCTTTTATGTTAATCATAATGAAAATAAAAATGATTTACAAAAAATTTACGCACATATTAAAAAGCTTCCTTGGATTTCTAAAGGACGCGCTGTAGCCGTTATTTCTCTTTATGACTTTGCAAAAGCTACAAAAATTGAAAAAATGCAAGCTGATTTTGTTGCTAATGCAAGTCATGAACTTAGAACGCCTCTTTCTGTCATCTCCGGTTTTATTGATACTTTACAGACTACGGCAAAAGATGATGAAAAAGCTCGTAATATGTTTTTAAAAATTATGGCTGAACAAGCCGCATATATGTCTTTATTGATTGAAAATTTACTCTCTCTTTCCAAAATTGAAATGATGCAGGATATGCCGCCCGAAGAAAAAATTGATATTCTGACTATTGTCGAAGATGTTTGTAATGCCTTAATGTTAAAGGCTCAAAATAAAAACATGACTTTTAAATTAAATTTTAAAGATAATTTAGCTAATATTACAGCGGATTATGGGCAAATTCGACAACTGCTTCAAAATCTATGCGATAATGCCATTAAATATGGATATCAGGATTCCATAATTACTATTTCTGCTAAAAATGTTTCTTCTATTCCTGCGGCTAAAACTTATCAAGTCGCTCTGGGACCTGCTGTTGCTGTTTCCATACACAATTTTGGTGAAAAAATTGATCATGAACATTTTAATCGCTTAACGGAAAGATTTTATCGTATGCAATCTCATAAAAACCAGAACATTAAAGGATCCGGTTTAGGTCTGGCCATCGTTAAACATATCCTTATCAGGCATCAGGGAAATTTAAAAATAAAATCCGAAACAACTAAAGGAACAACTTTTACTGTTTATTTACCTATTGAACAAAATAAAACAACAAATTAATTTAATTTTCTATTTCCGGTGAAGGATAAATTATCATTGGTTGTCCGGCATCAACATCTTCTTCTTGTTCAATATTCTCTTCAAGCGGTAATTTATAAAAATGAATAAAAGTTACTGGTTTCATAGACGCGGCTTTTTCTATTTTACGTCTTACTTGCACACGAATGTAATCAAGTATCGCTGTTTCTTTATAATGAAGACCGGCAACAACTTCCGGCAAAGCTTCGGAAACTTCTTCAACAATCCGATCTCGAAGCTCAGAAAAAGATTCTGGTTGTAATATGTCCTTAGAAGATATGCGTAGAGCTATTAACTCCCATTTCTCACCAAAAATAACACTGATAAACACACTGCCGTTATATGATATTTGTTTGCGGCGTTTAACAACTTCTGAAGTTAATGATACTATTTCTGTCCGATCAACGGCTAATATATCGGTTGGAATATTACCTATTTTTTTTACATCTGATTTTTCAAGTAATAAAACTTCGCCGTTTTGAACACTTAAAACATCTTTAATTCCACATTCCAAAGCAAAACGTTTATGTTCTCTTATAAAACCCTTATCCCCATGAACCGGTAAAACTATTCGAGGTTTTAGAATTTCATACATTTGTCGAATTTCTTCTTTACTACAATGGCCTGAGGTATGAACAAGCGCGTCTTTATCTGTTATTACATTAACACCTTGGGATATTAATTTTTCCTGCATATCTTTAATTTTTTCTTCATTACCGGGAATTATTTTAGAAGAAAAAATAACCGTATCTCCTTTAGATAATTTTACATATTTACTCTGATTATTGACTATGGACGTTAAGGCAGAACGATAATTCGCCTGCGAGCCCGTGCATATATACAGAGCATTATCCGAAGGTATGTTTTCCGCTTCTTTTATATCATAACATTTGGGCATATTTTTAAAATAGCCTATTTCTCTGGCGACCTTAACATTATATAATAAACTACGGCCTACCAAAATCGGTGTTCGATCTGCTGCATCTGCCGCCATAATCAAACTTTCTAATCTTGTTAAATTAGAAGCAAAACAAGTAGCTACAACTGTCTTTTTAAGTGTGGGAATAAGTTTTAATAAACATTCTCGAACTTCATATTCACTTGGCAGAGCTTTATTGACTTCAATATTTGTTGAATCACAAACAAACATATCAACCCCTTTAGCTCCGATTTTATATAACTCTTCATAATTTGTTTTCAAAAAATCTGTTCG
This sequence comes from uncultured Alphaproteobacteria bacterium, assembly GCA_944391335.1. GTDB lineage: Bacteria > Pseudomonadota > Alphaproteobacteria > RF32 > CAG-239 > JAFUYI01. The sequence goes on along the minus strand of CALXTF010000004.1, from coordinate 6,409 downwards.
TCCGTCATCAAAGCGCCAATCGGTCGCATGAACAATTCTTTGTTTCCCTGCTGTTATGATTAGTGCAGATGTTTCCGGAACCGAATGTACAACAGGTATAAATTCAACGGAAAAATTTTTTAACTCTATTTTCTGGTTATTAGACACACAATTAAGTGATATTTCATTTTCTAATTTATATTCATGTAATCTATTTTTAATTAAACCTAAAGCAAACGCTCCCGCATATACCGGACATTTTAACAAAGGCCATATATGGGCTATGGCTCCAAAATGATCTTCGTGAGCATGGGTAATAAAAATACCTTCAAAATCATTAGCATAATTTGCAAAAAAACTTGCATCGGCAAAACATAAATCCATTCCAGGATAATTATCATTTAAAAAACCATAACCGACATCAACCATAATAAATTTTCCATTATGGCCGTAGACATACATATTCATTCCTATTTCTTCGGCACCACCTAAAGCAACAAAATACAGACCTTCTTTTTTAAACTGTTCATTCATTGTTCTTATCTTTCTTTTTAATTATCAAAAAAAACATCCCCAACTGTTATTTTTTCTTTTCCGGAAGATGTTTGTAATATTAATGATCCATCATCATCTGCAAGACCCGCAAATTTTCCTTCTTTATCGGTTTTGGGCAATCTAACTATTATATTGGAACCGACGCCTTTGGCATATTTCATCCATTCTCTTACTATAAATATCATTCCTTCACGTTCAAAAGTATTGATTAATTTATCAAAAAAGTAAATATATGTTGTCATAAAAGATTGTGGACTGATTTTAATTCCTTCTTCTGCCAAACTCGTTACTGGATATATCAAATCTTCAGAAACAGGAGATATTTTAATATTAACCCCTATTCCTATAATCATATATTCTCTTTGACCTTTTTCAAGTAATATTCCTGATATTTTCTTATCATTTAAAAGAACATCATTAGGCCATTTTAATTCAACTTTAATATGGTTATCTAATTTTTTTATTGTTTCAAGTATGGCTAATGAAGAAATTAAAACCAATGCCGTATTTTGTTGTTCTTGGTTAGGAAGAGCTATTGAGAAAAATAAATTTCCTTCAAAACTTTTCCAATTTCTTCCTCGACGCCCACGGCCTGCTGTTTGATTTTTAGCTATAACAACAAATTTTTCTTTTTCATTTGCCGTTAATGCTTTTGCCTGATCATTTGTACTGCTTATTTCATCATATTCAAAAAAATGCCACATTTCTTTCTTTCATCATAAAATTGCTGCTAACATCATTTCAACATCATGTATCAAATACTTGGGATTAAGAATTGTAACCGCTATAAGCAGTATATTAATGACAATATATATATATACATTTTTATCCACTCTGTCAAAATTAATATTTCTTGGTTCAAAATAGATAACCGTTATAACTTTCAAATACGCGCAAGCTAAAATTAATATTGAAAATGAAATAATAGCCATTAATCCATAACTATGTGCCGCAACTAAAGAATTAACAACTGATAATTTTCCCAAAAAACCTAAAAGCGGAGGCATTCCAATTAAAGAAATCATTAAACCTAAAAATGCTGCCGAGAGAAACGGTCGTTGAGTTGATAAACCACGAATATCTTTTAATTGACTGACATATTCTCCTTTATTCCGACAACCGGAAAAAACCGTATAAATACCAAAAAAGGAAAAAACATATATTAACAGATAAATTAATGTTCCTATAAGACTTTGATTTTGCATATCGGCCGCCGCCGTTAAAAAAACACCTATATAATAGAGTTCGGCGTAAGCAAATAAACGATGTAAATTTTCTTCACTATTTGCCCCTATGGCTCCAATAAAAATTGAAAGAACCCCAAAAATAACCATTACGGGAACAAACCACTCATAAAATGGTGCTAAGACATTAACCAATAAATTTATCATTGTTGGAAAATATCCTAAACTCGGAATAATTGTTAAAAAACCGGCAACCGGAAAAATACAACCAGAAATAATTCCTGCAAACCAAAAATGAAATGGTGCAACACCTACTGCAAATAAGAAAAAAAGCATAATTAAGACGAAAGACAATTTGAGTAAAAAAGAAAAATCATTATTTGTTGTCAAAAAAGTAAATATATCGGAATAATTACTACTTCCCACTTGATAATATAAAATTAAAATGCCGATCCACAGCAAAAAACAAAAGAATAAAACAAAAATACGATAATAACGGATACGGTGTAAACTTTCCTCATCTGCATCTATTTTAGCAAGCATAACATTTAAAAATTGACAAAGACTGAAAGCAAGAGCCGTCAACCAGAACTCTCGTGATGACAAACCTATAGAGTAGCATAGCAAAGATATTAAGACATATACATAATAAATAAAACTTTGTTTTTCTCTATTTTGAAAACGTTTATTTAAAAGTGCTATCCAACTTAGTGAAAAAAGATAAATAATAATTTTAAAAAAAGTTGTATAATCATTATTTTCCCATATTGCGGCAATGTTACGATCATAGAAAACCGCTGTCAGAAAAATTGTCGGCAAAATACTCCATTTACTTATTGCATAAAATGTTTTACAAGTACCAGAAAAATTTACCCAAGCTGCTGCGCACATGATAATAATTCCGAAAAATAACCAAGCTTCTGGAAATATTGCAATATATTCAACCAACATTTTATTCTCCTAGCCAATAAACCATAATGGATTAATAAAAGACAAGACAAGTAGAATTGCTATTAAAAGCATAAAAGCAAACATTTTTAATGAAATATCAGTTATGCAACATTCTCTTGGCGAGGCAAGAACTTCTGCTGATGGATATTTTAAATAGAAAAGTTGCTGCAGCAAACTAACAGATGTTAAAATAATGGCTAATAATATACAAACCGCCATTTTAATGTTAAATTTCAATAAGCCGGAAAAAATAACCATATTGTTTAGGAACATTGATGATAAAGGCATTCCTATTGCTGCCAAAATTAAGAAAGAAAAAATTATAGACGCGCGTCGAATAGAATATAAAACACCACAACTGTTATTTTCACCTATTTGACTTTCTATATGCGCAACAATAACTTCTAATGCGGAAACAATAACTAAATATGAAAAAAATGAAAATCCAATATTTATCAATAAAGCGTCTGTCGGCAACAAGGCTCCAAGTAAATACATTATGTAATAAACCGTCATATATGAAAATATTTTATAATGAATATCTTTCTTAGAAAATCCGATAAGAGCAATAATCAGCATGGTGATAATGCTAATTATCTCCAAGATTAAAAGATATGGATCAAGAGCTTCAGGTGCATCAACCGGAAAGAACCTTATTAAACCGTAAACACCGCTTAAAGGTATAATATTAGCTATAATAAACACTAGAGGGTTTGAAATATTAACGCTTACGGATGAAATCCAATAGTGAGAAGGCCAAATGGGTATTCGTGATAAGAAGGCGATGAAAACAGCTCCCCAGATCAAGACTTCTCCTCGACCTGCAAGAACTATTCGATTAACTTCGCGAATGCTGACATTTTGGTAATTATATAGAACCATCAAAGCAATAAATAAAAATACGGCACCTAATAAATTATACAGAAAGAAACGATAGAGTATTTGTTGTTTTTTTACATCTCCGAAAATACCAACCATCATAAACAAAGGAAGTAACAAAGCTTCAAAAAATATATAAAACGAAAAAAAATCAGAAGCCAAAAAATAACCATTTATCATGCTTAGAAACATTAAAGATAAAACGACTAATGCTTTTTGTCTGTATGCATAATGACGCACTCCGATCATTCCAAGCAATACCGCCAGATGAACTGCTGCAATCAGCATTAAAGAAAAAATATCAATTCCTAAAACAATTTCTATTTTAGGATTTTCCATCCAATTAAATTTTTCTACGATTTGCCAACCATCTTTAGTCACATCTATTTTTAAGGCCAAACGCCATAATATAAATAAATTCGCAAAAACGGTTAAAATACCGACATCAAGGGCATTATTACTATTATCTTTGATATTTTCCTTAGCTATTGCTGCAAATATCATGCCGAGAAGAGGAACAACGATGACCGTATTTACTAAAGAACTCAAACTTTCCATTTTCAGCCTCCATAGCACCATACGATACTAACAACTAAAAAACCAAATATTATAAATAATATTGCCGCCGATAATGTACCTGAATGCAGGTGTTGAAAAATAGATATCATGAAGTTAAGAGCTTTTTGTATTGAATTAATTATCGTTCGTTCAACAAAGACAAAATCCACAGTCAACCATAAGAGACGGCCAAAAATTTTAACGGGAGTTACAATTAATAAATCATAGGTCATACTGATATAATCGGCTTCTTGCAGATTATCATTTTCATATAAAGCATCTAAACGGCGCAATGGTCTTATTATAAAAAACATAAGCCATCCTGTCATAATTAATAACAGCATCCATGGAGCTATTTTGCAATAATAACAAATCAGAACAGTGGCAACAGCTATTGGTAAACACAAAAATAATGAAGGATTTTTTAACATGGCTTGTACTTTTTCATCGGCATGGCTCTGACCAAGTAATATTTGTGAAAAGATATGAGCCGATACTATTAACAATAAAATCACTCCACTCCACGCCAAAATAGCATTTACCGCGGATAAATTGATTAAAATACTAAAATATGACATAAGTACTAATAATGTTAGCACAAATGTAAATTTTAAATTTTTTAGGAAACCTCCCATTGCCGATACATCTGTTTCATTGGAAGCCGCGGTATAAATAAGCATTAGAATTTGCGATAATAGGAATGAGGCCGTTAGTAGTAAAGAGAAATCCAAATTCTCCAAACGACTATCAAAAGCTGTGTATGCATAAACCAACCCCCAAAACATTAAAGATAAATATACAGCTTTTTCTTTTATATGATCAATAACAATTGCACCGATTGCCCCCCACAAAACTGATGCGACAGAAAAAATTTGCATTAAAGGATATGAATAATGTGAAATTTGAAGCAACGACTCGGTTTTTAACAAAACCAAATAACCGGTTAAAGGCGTTGCCGCGTATAAAACAAAATTTAATCGATTAAAGCCTAAAGAATAAAGACCTATATATGTACCATGAAACAAGAACAAGCCGCTTTTTACAAAAACGCAAATAAGCAAGAAAATTGCCACAAAATCTTTATGATGTCCGAACTGAGCATATTTTGCCAATTCGGATAATTCCAATCCGCCTCCTTGCCCAAGAATAACCGCAAATATACTAAGTAAACCGATATCTGCTAAAAAATTTGCATAAATATATTTCTTTTTAGCCTCTACATTATCTATTGAACTAAAGACAAGGACGTCGCAAACACCTACGGCCACTATCATTTGCATATAATTACCGGCAAAAACCAGCATTAATGTTGATAATAAATTTAACAACACTAAGCCATTAACGGAATTTTTTGCCGTTTCGCGGCCAAAAGTATTTTGTATTAAAACCAATAAAGACAACAATAACAAAGCAAATACCAAATAGATATTTGCAGCGTTTATAACAATTTCGAGATTAACTGATAAATTAGGAATTTTCAGCCATGGATAATTAATATAGATTTCCGGTGATAGACCGATGAGGGACAATCGGTAAATAAAATAAAGTACGGCAGTTGAAGAAAACAACGACCATAAGACGGGTAATTTATTTTTAGGAACAAGTTCTGATATAAGAGCGGCTCCTAATATTAAAAAAAGCAATTTAATCAGCATTATTTTTCCATTTATCACATAATTATTCTAAATAATAACAAGAAATAAGGGTTTTTAAACCCTTATTTCTTGTTATCCGAGACAATTTAGTTATTTTTAAGCTAATGCCTTTAAATTACGGACGATTCGTACCGGAACTTTATATTCTCTGGCGACGTCGTCATTTTCAATTTCGACCATCAAAACCTCATTGACTGATTTAAGGGGCATTTGCGCTTCTTTAGCGATTGAGTTAAGCATAAAGGCACTTTCCCGACTACGATAGAGGAGTGCTTGTTCGCCGCCATCATAAACCAAACGGGGATTTTCAGGACCTCCCTCACAATATTCAATTATGATAAGTATTTCTCCGGCTGCATTTTGCAACATATCATATCTACCGGTTTGTTGGTTATTATTTATTTCTGGCATTTCCCAAAATCCTTACAAAGCATATTTTATTAATACATTAATGTTGATGCTAACATACAATTTTTAACAAATAAACTATTTTTTTTATTTTTTACCCTTTTTCAAATTTTTTTATTGACTTACTTTTTTTTATCTATTATACCTTGCTTCGTTAGATGATGGGTGCGTAGCTCAGTCGGTAGAGCATTTGACTTTTAATCAAAGGGTCTCGGGTTCGAATCCCGACGCGCTCACCAA
>CALXTF010000003.1 GCA_944391335.1 uncultured Alphaproteobacteria bacterium | reverse complement strand
AAAAAAAATATTTTGCAACCTTTTTTTTATCTTCTACACAATAAACCATGATCATTAAAACTATATACCATATTTTTACTTACAATAAAATGATCAATTAATTTTATATCAACTGCAGATAATGCTTCCTCTATTCTTCTTGTTACATCAACATCTGCACGCGAAGGTGTAACATCCCCCGATGGATGATTATGAACAATAATCAAAGAAGTTGCCCCCTTTAATACAGCAGAACGCATGACTTCTCTCGGATGAATGGCAACTGCATTTACACTCCCTCGCTGTTGAACTTCCTCTCCGATAATCCGATTCTTTGCATTCAAAAATATTATACGAAATTCTTCCCTATCTTTATATCCAGATGCTGCTCGACAATATTCTATAATTGAATCATAACTGGTCAAAACCGGTGCCTCCGTCGCACTTAGTTTTTGCCAGGTCATTCTTAAAGCCGCTTCTCGCACTATTTTGAAAACAATAATCGTGTTTTCTTTTAACCCGTTAAATTCCATTAATTTATCATCTGAAGCAAACAATACTTCCGCAAAACTACCAAACTCTTTTACTAAAGCTTTGGCTAACGGCTTCGTATCACGTCTGGGAATAGAAAGCGTCAATAATAATTCCAACATTTCATAATCTGCCATATCATTACCACCGCCAAGCTTAAACCTTTCTTTCAATCTTTGACGATGTCCAATATAATCCGGTAATTCTTCTGTCATATTCATCTCTATTTCTTATATGGTGGTTTATCAAGTCCCCGAGGAGAATATGTAAATACTTCAAAACCATCCTTTGTTACACCAAGAGAATGCTCAAATTGAGCCGATAATGATTTATCCCGAGTTACTGCTGTCCAACCATTTGATAAGATCAAACCTTCCTTCTTACCAAGATTAATCATCGGTTCGATTGTAAAAAACATACCTTCTTCCATTATCGGACCTGTTCCTCGACGACCACAATGCATAACATTAGGACTATCATGAAAGACTCGACCTAAACCATGACCACAAAACATATCTACGACCGAATATCCATATTTATGCGCATATTCTTCAATAACTGCTCCTATATCTCCAAAATGAACTCCGGGTTTTACTACTTCTATTCCCCTCATCATGCATTCATATGTAACATCGCATAAACGTGTCGACCTTAATTTAGGCTTACCCGCATAATACATTCGGCTTGTATCCCCATACCAACCGTCTAAAATAACAGTCACATCTATATTCAATATGTCCCCGTCCGATAATTTCCTATCATCAGGAATTCCATGACATATAACATGATTGATTGATATACAAGTCGATTTCGGATAACCATGATAATTTAAACAAGCCGGTATCGCTCCATGGGCAATAATAAATTTGTAACACAAATCATCAAGTTCTTCAGTTGTTACGCCTACATCAACATAATCTGTTATATAATCCAAAACTTCCGCCGCAAGCCTGCCAGCTTGACGCATTTTTTCAAAATCTTCGGAATTGTATACAACAATTCCATCCTTCGTTTTTCTTGTCAATTTTATGTCCTCAAACTTTATTCTTTTTTATTATATTTATACTTACCATCTATTTTTTTGCAACAAGTTTCTTGAATATCCTCTTTTATAACTTATATCCTTATTTGCAAAAAAAGGAAAGGAATAAAAATGACAAATATTTATAAACTTCTATATTGTATATTTATGACTGTTCTTACCCTAATAATTGGAGCTTTTTTAAATAATAAAGGTGTTGATACTTGGTATCAACAATTACAAAAACCTCTTTTTACACCTCCTGATTATATATTTCCTATTGCTTGGAATATTATCTATATTCTAATAATTATCTCCTTTTATCAATCTTTTATAAAAGCAAACAATCCTCAACAAGAAGCTCATATCAATGGTATGTTCTTAAGCCAACTCCTTTTACATATCTTATGGTCTTTTACCTTCTTTTACTGTGGTTATATGGCCTTTGCTCTCATTATTGTCATTGTTTTAAATATTTTTACAATTTATTGCATATACCGCCTTTATTCAATTTCGCCTCTATCGGCTTGGCTTCTTATCCCCTATCAAGGATGGTTATTGCTTGCCGCTTGGCTTAATATCGGTTTTGTATATCTGCACGGTTATACAGTAAATTTATAAATCTTATGTAAATTTATGTAGACAGAAGATAAAGATTGCTTTAATAGTTATGATTAGTTTTTTAAATCCCTTTTATAATATGGAAAGAAATTGATTATGACAACAACTGTAAATCAGATTAGAAGCACCTTTCTTGATTATTTCGCAAAAAACGGACATAAAATCGTCCCTTCATCGCCTTTAGTGCCAAATAATGATCCAACACTCATGTTTACAAATTCAGGTATGGTTCAGTTTAAAAATATTCTGGCAGGTAATGAAACCAGAGATTATACGCGAGCAGCATCTTCTCAAAAAAGCGTACGCGCCGGCGGAAAACACAACGATCTAGACAGCGTCGGTTATGATGTTCGACACCATACTTTTTTTGAAATGTTAGGAAATTTTTCTTTCGGCGATTATTTTAAAGAAGGTGCTATTTACTATGCGTGGGAACTCTTAACAAAATATTTTGATATCCCCGCCGAAAAACTTGCTGTCACAATTTACCATAATGATGAAGAAGCTTATAACTTATGGAAAAAAATATCAGGTTTGCCGGAAAATCGAATTATCCGTATTGCTACAAAAGATAATTTCTGGCAAATGGGAGATACCGGCCCTTGCGGCCCATGTTCAGAAATCTTCTATGATCATGGACCGCAAGTATGGGGCGGTCTTCCCGGAACCCCCGAAGAAGACGGCGATCGCTTCATTGAAATATGGAACTTAGTGTTCGACCAATTCGAAGATCTACCCGATGGAAGCCGCATTAATCTCAAAAAACCTTCTATTGATACCGGTATGGGATTAGAACGTATTGCCGCTATCCTTCAAGGCGTCCATTCAAACTTTGATATTGATCTTTTCCAAAACCTGATCAAATCTATCGCAGAAATTGCTCCTTGTGATCCCAACGGTCCTCTTAAAGCCTCTTTTAACGTTATTGCCGATCATCTTCGCTCTGCCGCTTTTTTAATCGCAGACGGCGTACTACCTTCCAATGAAGGACGCGGCTACGTCTTAAGAAGAATAATGCGTCGCGCCATGCGACACGTTCATTTGCTCGGAATTAATGAGCCTATGATGTATAAACTTCTGCCAACTCTACAAAAAGAAATGGGCGAAACATACCCAGAACTCTACCGTGCAGAAGCTTTGATTAGTGAAACTCTTAAAACCGAAGAAACTAAATTTATTCGTACTCTTGAAAAAGGACTTCATTTACTTGATGAAGAAACCAGAAATTTAAAATCAGGTGATACTCTATCAGGTAAAATAGCCTTTAAATTATATGATACTTATGGTTTTCCTCTTGATTTAACTCAAGACGCGCTAAAAACAAAAAATATCAATGTAGATACCGATGGTTTTAATCAAGCTATGGAACAACAACGCGCCGAGGCCAGAAAAAATTGGATAGGATCCGGTGATGAAGGAATCGAAAAAATATGGTTCGAATTGTTTGATAAACTCGGTAAAAGTGAATTTCTCGGTTATACCTGTACAAAAGCCGATGGACAAATAACTGCTTTAATACAAAATGGTTCCCTCGTTAATGAAGTACAAAGTGGAGATTTCTATTTAATTGCAAATCAATCCCCATTTTATGGCGAATCCGGTGGACAAGTTGGAGATATTGGAAAAATTAACGGTAAAAATTTTATAATCGAAGTTATTGATACCAAAAAGAAAATAGACGGTATGATCGTTCATATTTGTAAAATGATTAATGGAACTGTTAAAATTGATGATATAGCTTCTTTTGAGGTCGATGAGCAAAATAGAAATAAAATCCGAGCCAACCATTCGGTTACCCATCTGTTACATCGCGCTTTAAGAGATATTCTTGGTACGCACGTTACGCAAAAAGGATCCTATGTCGCAGCCGATCGCGCTCGTTTTGATATTTCACATCCTCAGCAAATTACCGATGAACAATTGCGTAAAGCAGAAGATATCGTCAATGAAGCCGTACGCAAAAATTATAAAAGTGTTACCCGTATAATGACGCCGGAAGAAGCGATTAAGTTAGGGGCTATGGCCTTGTTTGGTGAAAAATACGGTGAAACTGTACGCGTCGTCAGTATGGAAAATGATGACGAAGTCTTTTCTCGTGAACTATGCGGCGGTACTCATGTTCGCTCAACGGGAGATATTGGTTATTTTAATATCGTTAGTGAAAGTGCCGTTGCTGCCGGTATCCGCAGAATCGAATTCGTCAGCGGACACGCAGCAGAAGAATTCGCGCAAAATATTGAAGATAAACTACATCACGTCAGCCAAATATTAAAAACAAATCCTCAAGATTTAGAAAACCGCTTATACCAATTACTGGAAGATAAAAAAAGATTAGAAACAGAAATCTTTAATCTCAAAAAACGTTTTGTTAGCCACAAAACCGCAGATAATGAAGATAAAATTGAAACAGTCAATGGTATAAAATTCGTTGCTAAACAAATTGATAATGTTCCGGCTAAAGAATTAAAAGCTTTTGTCGATGAAATTAAAGAACAAATAAAAAGCGGTATTATTATCTTATTTTCTTGTAATAACGAAAAAGTCTCTACTGTTATCGGTGTTACAAATGATCTAACCAATAAATATTCGGCTGTTGATTTAATAAAAGTTGTTGCTCCTTTCATTGGTGCCAGTGGCGGCGGTGGTCGTAAAGATTTGGCTCAAACAGGCGGAGCAGATGTTTCTCATATTGAAGATGCTGTTGCGGCTTTACGTCAAGCAGTTTAAAATATGATGGGAAAGTAATATGATAAAACCAATTAAAATCCCGATAAAACTCAAGAGAATAAACCTACGCAACCGCTATTGGCAGAATCAAGACTATCATTTGCGAGATTATTTGCATACAGTTCGTTATCAAATGCAAATTGATATTAATAAATCTTTTCGTCGTGAATTGTTTCGTAAATTAATTCACCTGAGTTCTTTATGGATTCCTTTAACAATTTACTTTATTCCTGAACAAATTGCCATTGCACTTTTTACAATTATCTTTATAGGCGATGGTCTTTTAGAATATGGAAATTTTAAAAAGTGGAAATGGGTTCGTTTTATTTTTGGTCGTTTTTTTTCTTACACATTACGCAGCAAAGAAACAACACATAAAAATTTTCAAGTCAGCGGTTCAATGTATGTAATGGCCGCAGCCATACTTTGCTCTATTTTCTTTTCCAAAATTATTGCTATTATATCAATGACAGTTATGTTGGTTTCTGATACTTGTTCGGCTCTTTTCGGAAAAGCTTACGGGACACGTCAAATTTATCCTCATAAATCATTGGAAGGCACAACAGCTTTTTTTGTAAGTGCCTTATTAATAAATATGTTGTTTCATCAACTTGAACCTTTTAGTTATGCCAATGTGATTGCTTGTGTTTTTGCCACATTAGCCGAAGTTTATGAAGATAAAATAGGTATCGATGACAATTTATCTATTCCTTTAGCTATAGGAATAACTTTAACATTATTAAATTAAAAATATATTTCAATCATTTTTATTTTTCATATATCCTGAAGAAAAGCCATGGGGATGACGCAATCTTAGTTTTTCAATATTATGATAAATAACATCATCCAAATCTACTTCCAAAGCGATAGAGGCCTGCATAACATACCAACAAACATCACTTAATTCATCGATTAATTTCTGACGATTTTCATCATTTAGTTCTTTTCCATGAAATTTTAATTTTTTCCATAAATCAGCAATTTCTCCGGTTTCACCGACCAAACCTGCCACGGCATTATCCATACGAGAAACATTTCTTCCCATCCATTGAGAAATTTCCGTTATTCGATTAATGAACAAGTCATCATCTTTTCCAGTTATTGATGTCACGCTGTCGACAAACTTTTTATAATCATTAAAAAAATCTTTAATATCAGTCATTTAAAATCCTCCATTAAACAGAAACTTTAGCTTTTATAACATCATAAGATTGATATCCCTCAAGTGAAAAATCTTCATAACTAAAACCATTAATATCTTTAATTTCCGGATTAATTTTCATGACCGGAAGCTTAAGCGGTTTACGGGAAAGTTGTTCTTTTACTTGATCAAAATGATTATGATAAATATGCGTATCTCCAAGTGTATGTATAAATTCTCCTGATTGTAAACCACAGACTTGTGCCATCATCATGGTTAAAAGTGCGTAAGAAGCGATATTAAAAGGTACGCCTAAAAACATATCACAACTTCTTTGATACAACATACATGAAAGCTTATTATTCGCCACATAGAATTGAAACATCATATGGCACGGAGGCAAACGCATTTGATTAATTTTACTGACATTCCAAGCCGAAACGATCATTCTTCTATCATTAGGGTTATTTTTAAGTTTATCAATAATGTCAGCCAACTGGTCTATTCCCTCGTTATTCCAATTTCGCCATTGTGAACCATAAATCGGACCTAAATTGCCATTTTCATCAGCCCATTCATTCCATATGCGCACGCCGTTATCTTGTAAATATTTAACATTGGTATCGCCTTTAATAAACCAAAGCAATTCATATATAATACTTTTGAGATGCATTTTTTTGGTAGTCATTAAAGGGAAACCCTTTTGTAAATCGAAACGCATTTGTCTTCCAAAAACAGATCGAGTTCCAGTACCTGTGCGATCCATTTTATCGATGCCGTTCTCCAACACATCTTTTAATAAATCCAGATATTGTTGCATTTTACATTCCTTTTTCTATGGTTTGAATAATTTTTTTGAGTAAATTTTGATTAATAAATTGATTTTTTCTAATTAAGAGACGAGTTGTTATGTTATCGAGTTCGTAGTTTTGAGACACCTGAATATACATTTTATTTAACATTTCAATACAAGGAGTTATATCGACAGGTTCACCGATAAGATTAGCTTCAATATCACCTTGATAAACACAATCCACAACAATTTCGGGTTTGAGTTTAGAAGAACCTGTCATAAATAACTTATATACACTCGCTCCTCCTGCTATATATAAATCTTCTTCGAAATTTTCAAAATATTTAATACTATTAATAACTTGGTGATTAACACTATCAGACACTTCATAATTTTCATCCAAAGTTAATACAAAAATTTTACGGTTTGGCAATGTACGTCCGGGAAAACTTTCGTATGTTTTCTGTCCGGCTATTATTGTTTGTCCTTCGGTTATTCGTCTGAAGCGTTGAAAATCAGATTTAACATGCCATGGTATCTGACTGCCAATACCAATAATGTTGTCATTTTTATGACGGCACCAAATTGCAACTTTTGTCATATTATATTTCCATTTTTAAGCTTAATATTATTTTTCAATTTACCTTATTAAAATATACTTACAAGGTAAGTTAGCAAGTTATAGACATTTATCTTTTATAAAAACTCTTGCATAAAAATAGAAAATCGGATATACTTTAGAGGTTGAGTAATCAACTATAACACTAGAGGCTATGTGAAATAGATATTTTGGACCCGGGGGCGGTACCCGGCGCCTCCACCAAAGTTTTTATGGGGGCGAAATAGGTTTGACAGGGTATAATAAAGACATTATGCTGTGTTCGGTGAGATACCACCGTTATCGGTTCAAAATAAAATGAATGCTAACGATAATGAATTAGCACCTGTTGCTTTAGCTGCTTAATTTAGCAGTTGCAACAAATATCAATTCTTGCGGCTATGGTTAGCAGCAAGTGGGGAAGGAGCCGCCTAGCAACAGAACGGCTCGTTTTTTACCTTAGAATAATCAGAGAAAAAAATGGAAAAATATATTAATGAAATTAACTATGATAAATTGATTGAAAAAGCTTTAAAACATGTTGTGATTGATGTTTTAAAACTGGTTGAAAAACAAGGTCTTCCTGGAGATCATCATTTTTATATAACTTTTCGCACGAATTATTCGGGAGTAAAAATGGATATATCTTTAAAAAACAAATATCCTAAAGAAATGACCATTGTGCTACAAAATCAATTTTCTGATTTAATTGTAAAACATGATTGTTTTTCGGTAACGCTTCGATTTAATCATATTCCCTATACGATAGAAATTCCATTTGCGGCAATTACCTATTTTGGTGATCCGAGTGTACGTTTTGGTATTAGTTTTGGAAGTGAAATAGATAGTAATTTAGAAGAAGAGGTTACAGATTCTTCTTCTAAAAGTGCAGATATCGTTTCAATAGATGCTTTTCGGAAAAAAGGTAATGATTAAAAAATCTGTCATTATTGCCGGCAGGCATAATACAAGTATTTCTCTTGAGGCTGAATTTTTTGAAGAATTGCTTGGAATTTGCAAAGAAAAAAAATTATCGCTCAACGCTCTTGTTACGGAAATTGACGCTAATCGTGAAAAAAAAGAAAACCTCTCATCATCAATAAGAATATATATTTTAAACCATCTAAAGAAAAAATAATAATTGAGCAACCTTTAGATTAATTTATGATTATTCCTCAACAGCTTCCAAAGGTTGAGAGTTATTTTCAATTTGTTCTATTTTCCGGCGGCGTCCGCGACGTTTTTTCTGAGGTTTTTTACGCTGCATGGCACTTATAATATAGTGTCCTGAAAGTTTATATAAATCTGTTAGATGTCCGTTATACATATGATCTCCGTCACTAATCATAGCGAAATCAACTTCCACATTACGTTGTCCGTTTAATCGTTTTGCCAACACTTGAACAGTAGCTGGTTCTACGACATCATCTATTTCACCTTGAACGATAAGACCGGAAGTCGGACAAGGAGCAAGAAAAGAAAAATCCTTTTCATCTGCCGGAGGAGAAACAGCAATAAAATTATTAATATCAGGACGTCTCATCAACAACTGCAGACCTATCCAAGCACCGAAAGAATAACCGGCAATCCAACATTGTCTTGCCTCAGGGTTCATTGCCTGCAGCCAATCCAGAGCAACGGTGGCATCGGAAAGTTCGCCCGGGCCGTCTTCAAACTGACCTTGAGATCTGCCGACACCTCGAAAATTGAAACGTAAGACAGAGAATCCTAAATCTTTAAAACAGCTAAACAATGTATAAACAACTTTATTACTCATCGTTCCGCCATATTGAGGATGAGGATGTAAAATCAAAGCAATAGGAGCACCTGGGCGGCTGCTTTGATGATAACGTCCTTCTATTCTGCCGGCATGTCCATTAAATAAAACTTCAGTCATTATGATAATCTCTTTTCTGTTCTTCTAAACAATATCAAATATGATATTATATTTAGGCGAATATTACATAAAAGATTAAAAAAAAACAAGTAATTTTTACTTAAAAAAGATGTTTTTTTCACTTGTAACCGAAATGTAACTATTATTTTGAATTATAATATGCTATGATGATTATAGTGGAACATTGTGGAGGCGAAAATGAATTATACCTTAAATATTTTTACTGTTGCCGCGGCTTTATTATTTGCCAATAACGTGTCGGCGCAATTACCTGCCAATCCTTGGGATATAAATCCCAATGATGGTACTTTTAATGATGTCGACTACGCAACATCCACCAAAGATGCGGTTACAACGGCTCCTATGTATGGAGACGGAGAAACAGACGGAAATATTATACCTGTTGATCCTTGGGCAAAAGCTCGAGACAGAAGCGGTATTGAAACATGGAGAGGATCCGGACAACACGGTCGTTTAAATTATGTCGGTGAAGCCACAACTTATGGCGATGCTCAAGGTCAAGAAATGATCGCCCCTGAAGTTAATCGGCAAAATATGTTGATAGCACTTGAACATTTAAGAAAACTCGGATATAAAATTCCAGCAAGTTATGATCAAAAAATAAAAGATCTTCCCAATACTTATCGACGTCTTTTACAAGATAATTATAATCAAGTTCAAACCAACAGCGATCCTTTTAGCAGAGGCTTCGTTCATATTATGGATGGAATTGAGCAAGGAACAGGTTTGGATCTGGAAAATATTTTATTTAACTCTCTTGATATTCTTGGAACAGATTAGAAAAGGAAAATCTATGAAAAACCTTCTCTTTATTGTGACATTATTGATTTTATTATCCCCCATTCAAGTCAAAGCTTCTAATGAGGAAAATGATGTTAATATCCAGTCAACCAATACTAAAGAAAAAATGACCATAGAACAAGCTCAAAAAAAAATTAATGAGACTTTAAATGATAATCTCACCAAAGCGGCAAAACCTCTAAATAATAAGGTTGATTATATTTCTCACTCTTATGATGAAGGAGACTTACGCGCCTTAATTAAAAATTATGAAAAAACAAACAGAAAAATAGCAAAACGACAAAATAAAACCTATATTCCTTACGATCAAAAAATAGATGTCAACGATCCACAAAAAGTAAAACGATATTTGCGAAAAAGAGTAGATATCGTGTTTTAATTATTCCCATAAACACCAATCTTGCATTTGTGCAATAATTAAAATAAATCCCTTGCAAATTCATCTAAGTAAAATATATTACTTAAATACAAATTAGGAAACAATAAGATGAATAATTGCTTTAAAAAAATCGGGGACTTATCCCTACCCTTAATTAGCGGTATCCTTATCGCTTTAGTTTGGGCTAATATCGATTCGGTTTCATATGAACATATTATCTACGGAGAAATAATTTACGGTATTAATTTACACTTTTTAATTAATGACGTATTTTTGGTATTATTTTTTGCCTCTGTTACCGTGGAAATTGTACATGGACTTGTTCCCGGAGGAAATTTATATCCCTTGAAAAATACCGTTGCCAACTTATTGGGGGCTTTAGGCGGTGTTATTTTACCGGCAATTATTTTTGTCACCCTTAATCATTATTTTGGACACCCTGAATATACTCATGGTTGGGCTATTCCTACAGCAACGGATGTGGCAATATCATTATTATTTGCGCAAATAATTTTTGGTAAAACTCATCCGGCTTACAGTTTTTTGTTACTTTTAGCCATCGCCGATGATATCGCCGGATTAGTAATCATAGCCTTTTTTTATCCGGATCCAGAACTTCCGGTAAAACCTCTATGGCTCCTTTTAATTGCTTGCGCAATGATAATGTCATACATTCTGCGTCATTATAATATAAAAAATTATTTATTTTATCTTTTAGCCGGATGTTTATCATGGTTTGGACTACATGAAGCCAATTTACACGCTTCTTTGGCTTTAATCTTTATTATTCCTTTTATTCCCCACTCATCTCAAAACAATCAACAAAGCACTTTAGAACATTTTGAAACAGACTTTAAACCTATCGTTGACTATGGTTTGTTTTTCTTTGGTCTAGCAAATGCAGGAGTTGCTTTTGCTAATATATCAATACTAACCATAATTATATTTATTTCACTTTTAATCGGCAAAACATTTGGTATTTATATTATGGTTAAAACCGCCTCTTTGTTTAACTTTAAAATTAACAAAAATATTGGTAATATCGACTTACTATTAATCGGAACAACAGCAGGCGTTGGTTTAACCGTATCATTATTTATAGCTGAAATAGCTTATACGGAACACGTCATTGGACAAGCCGCGAAGATGGGAGCTCTGTTTAGCTTATTTAATGGATTTATCGCTTTGGGTATAGCTTATTTACTTCATCACGGACGTTTTACCCCTCAAACAAAAAAATAACCCAAAATATACTTTTATGAAAATTAACTTTTTTTTTCCTTTTTTTCCCTAAAATGAAAAAGAGAAAGCGGAAGGAATAAAAATGTTTTATCATAAAAGACTGTTTTGTCTTATATTTTGTTGTTTAATATTGTGTTACTCTTCTATAACATGGGCGCGTCCCCTACCCTCTACCATTGTTATAGACGCTCTAAATGGTAAAATTTTATCAGCTCAAAATCCAGACACTATTCGTTATCCGGCTTCTTTAACTAAACTCATGACTTTATATATCACTTTTGAAGCCATAGAACAAGGACTTCTCACATTTGACGATGAACTACCCGTTTCAAATACAGCAGCCAATCGCTCTCCTTCTCGCTTAGGTCTGACAGCCGGTAATAAAATCAAAGTCAAAACAGCTATTGACGCTCTAATTGTTAAATCCGCAAATGACTGCGCAACCGTTTTAGCCGAAGGACTTGGTTATACAGAAACTCAATTTGCAGAAAAAATGACCGAAGTGGCTCAAACTTTAGGAATGAAAAATACCATATTTAAAAACGCTTCCGGTTTGCCAAACAAAAAACAAGTTACAACAGCACGCGATATGATTACTCTTGCCGCGGCACTTTATTATCATTTTCCACAATATTATGATCTTTTCTCACAACAAAAATTTACATATAACGGCAAAACATATTATTCGCATAATCATATTCTTAAAAACTTTGAAGGCGCAGATGGAATGAAAACAGGATATATTGCCGCCGCCGGTTTTAATATTATTACTTCCGCTTGGAGAGATGGCGACAGAGTTATAGCTGTTGCCATGGGATATGACTCGCAAAACGAAAGAGATCAGGCTGTCAGTCGATTAATGGAAAAAGGATTTGCTAAATTAGCGGCTCATAAACTTAATCAACCAACTCCAACTTATGCTAAACTCAGTTCTCAGGATTTTCAATTAACCTTACATGAAAAAATCCAAAATCCACCTATTGATAAAAAAGCTTCTGAATTTTCCAAGGGAACATGGCAAGTCCAAATAGGTGCTTTTAGTAATTACGCTAAAGCTCGTGTTTATGCACAAAAAATCCGCCGAAAATACCAACATTTAAATAACAGTCATGTTAAAGTTGCCCCCATAGAAAAAGATTTTGTTATTGTTTATCAATCACAACTGGTTTTCTTAACTGAAGATGATGCACAAAACATCTGTAAAGATTTGCAAAAAGAAAATAAATCTTGTATAGTCCGTCTAATGAACAAAAATCAAAAACTAGCCATGGCAGAAGAAAATAAAAATGAATGAAAAAAAAGCACATATCATTGTTATCAGCAATGAAAAAGGAGGAACTGGAAAATCAACCGTTTCTATGCATTTAGCCATAAAATTAATGGATGAAGGATTTCATGTTGCTTTAGTCGATACAGATGGACGACAAGGAACTTTAAGCCGCTATATTGAAAATAGACGTCAATTCTGTAAAAACACAAATATCAAGCTTCCTATACCCGAATTAATAACAATTGCACCAACAGAAGATATCAATCAAATTTTAGAATCAAGAAAGCAAATATCTCAACAAATAAATAATCTAATACCTGAGTTTGATGCAATCATTATTGATACTCCGGGAACCAAAAATTATTTATTTGAAGAAGCTCACAAATTTGCAGATACATTAATAACACCAATATCTGATAGTTTAATCGATCTAAATGTCATTTCCGAAATTGATTTTAATAATCCCGAAAAACACCATGCGGGACATTATGCCGGTTATATATGGGAAGTTAAAAAATATCTAGCCGCGCATGGAAAATCTATGCTTAATTGGATAGTTGTCGGAAATAAAATATCGACATTTAGTTCCCGTAATAAAAATCAGGTGTTTTATTATTTAGAAAGAGCCTCTAAAACCTATGGGTTTAGATTAGCTCCCCCTATACGGGATCGTGTCATATACAAAGAACTTTTCTTACAAGGATTAACAGTTCTAGATTTAAGCCGTGACGGATTAAAACATAGATTAACCGTATCACATCTTGCCGCAAAACAAGAAATCAGAAATTTAGCAGAATTTATATGTCCTAATTAAAGTAAAACATCAATAATAAATAAAAATTCGGTTAGTAAATAAAGCTTTTACTTGAGTTCGCAATAAACAATTGTTACATTATAACATATAAATTAATACATATTTTTATAAGGAGTGCTTATGATACAGATAATTTCAACAAAACCATATACTGATCAAAAAATGGGAACCGCAGGTTTGCGAAAAAAATCTAAAGTCATGATGCAAGAACATTATTTCGAAAATTTTTTGCAAAGTATTTTTAATACAATCAATCCCAGCGGTAAAACTTTTATTGTCGGCGGTGATGGACGCTTCTATAACGATATAGCTCTGCAAAAACTAATCAAAATGTCAGCCGCCAATAATGTCAAAAAATTAATTATCGGTCAAAATGGTTATTTATCAACGCCCGCTTCTTCTAATCTAATTTTAAAACGTCATACTGATGGAGGTTTTGTTCTTTCCGCTTCACATAATCCGGGAGGAGAAAATGGTGACTTTGGCATTAAGTTTGCAACTCAAACAGGAGGTCAATGCTCCAGTCAAGTTAGTGATCAAATTTATGCTAATACCCAAACAATTTCCGAATTCAAAATATATAATTCTCCCGATATCGACCTTAGTCAAATCGGTCTTTACAAAATGGGATCCATGGAAATAGAAATTATTGATCCAATCGTTGATTATGTCGAATTAATGAAAGAAATCTTTGATTTTAATTTAATCAAAGAAATGTTTCAAAAAGGCTTTACAATGCGTTTTGACGCCATGAATGCCGTAACAGGACCTTATGCTGTTCGTATTTTTGAAGATATTTTAGGCGCAGCTAAAGGCTCGGTTCTAAATGCCGTCCCTAAACCTGATTTTGGAGGTTTGCATCCGGATCCTAATCTTGTTTATGCCGCCGAATTAGTTAAAATCATGTACGCAGATGATGCTCCTGATTTCGGTGCCGCTAATGATGGTGATGGCGACCGAAATATGATTTTGGGTAAAAAATTCTTTGTAACACCGAGCGACAGCTTAGCAATATTAACAGATAACTATAACCTAATACCGGCATATAAAAATGGAATATACGGCGTTGCTAAATCAATGGCAACCTCAACAGCCGTCGCCCGCGTCGCCGCTAATAAAAAAATTGGATATTATGAAGTTCCAACAGGTTGGAAATATTTCGTTAATTTGATGGATTCTAAACGTATTACCTTTTGCGGAGAAGAAAGTTTTGGAACAGGATCAAGTCATATTCGCGAAAAAGATGGCATTTGGGCTGTTTTGTTTTGGTTGAATATTATTGCCGCAACCGGTAAAAGTGTTGAACAAATTACTCTTGAACATTGGAAAAAATATGGACGTAGTTACTATCTTCGTTTCGACTTTGACGGTATATCAACCGATACGGCAAATCTTCTAATGAAAGATTTAACCCTAAAACTCCCCTCCCTTAACGGACAAAAAATAAATTGTTTTGAAGTGGATAAAGCTGAAACCTTCGTTTATAATGATCCAGTAGATCACTCTTCAACAACAAATGGTTTACGCATTTTATTTGCAGATGGTTCACGTATTGTTTATCGTCTATCCGGAACCTCATCAAGTGGTGCAACTTTACGCGTTTATATTGAACGTTTTAACCGTGATAATCTTCAAGCAGATCCAAGAATAATGGTTGACGAATTACTTAAAATCGCAATGGATATAGCAGAAATTCAACAACGAACAGGGAAAAAAGAAGCTGACGTTACAACATAAAGGTCTATTATAGATGTTAAAAAATAAAAAATATCACCGACCGGATCGGCTTTTACAAAAAAGGCTGATCTGGTTGGCTTATTTCTTAGCTTCATTAACGATAGCTCTTATTCTATCTTTTATATTTCCTCAACACTTATTTTCTTTTTTATTTATCACGGCAATTCTAACTTTATTTTCCCTAATTCTATCTATTTTAACTTTAAAAGCCGGAGAAAAAGCCATCAGTTATGGAGGATTTGCTAACGAGATTATAAATTCAAGCCACCGCGCCAAAAGAATAGATAATATAAAAGGACAAGCTATAATTATTAATGATGCCGCTCGTGAACTTATCGGACAAGAAAATGTTATTGCCTTTTTAAAAAGCCATCTATCATCAGAAAATCGTAATAATATTCTTGCTTTTCAACGATTAAAAAACGCTTTTCAAAATTTATCTCATGAAAAAGTCACATTATCACTGAAAATTGATAAAAATACCCCTAATGATACATGGTTTGAAATTATACTTTATCCTCTTTCACTAAAACAGACAGATTTATTTGAAAATTCATTGAGTTTAAAAAAAATCCATCGAGATACCTTTTTATATTGGATATTTACAGATATTACCGCCCGTCTCAACATGGAACAAATTTTCCGTGAAGAACAACAAGAATTACGTGATTTTATAGATAATTCTCCCGTCGGACTTTATATCTGCGACAAAGACCTGAGATTAACATATTGTAACAATGCTTTTGCCGATATTTTTGCAAGTGATCGTGAAAACTTAGTTGGTCATTCTTTAACGAAATTCCTTAATCCAAACTCAAATATTCCCCCTATTGGAAAATGGAAACAAAATATCCATTTTATAAATAAAAAAGGCCAAGATTTTGAAGCTTTTGTTTGTCAAAATAGTTTTCGTGAGAAAAATGCAATCAAAGTCCGCGGGACGATCATAACAGAAATGCCGAATGACGACCAATTACGTCAACAATTAGTTTCTTTTGAAGATAAAGTAAGTTGGTTATTTGATTTCGCACCGGTAGGAATTATCTTTATATCTTCTGATGGAATTATTCGTGAATGTAATAATCAAGCCTATTTTTTTCTGGATAAAAACAATAATCCAATCAATAGCGATATCACCCGTTTTATCACACCGGAAAGCAAACAAAAACTCTGTCAGGAAATTGAAAATTTAGAAAATGAAAATAAAAAATTTGTTTCAATGGAACTTCATTTTATCCATAACGACAAAGTAGCCTTTTCATATATCACCCCGATGAATAGTTTATATAGCAATATTCCTCCAACAGGATTTGTCATTTATTTAGTTGATGCAACTGAACAAAAAAACCTCGAAATACAATTTGCGCAAGCTCAAAAAATGCAAGCCATGGGACAATTAGCAGGCGGCGTTGCTCATGATTTCAACAATTTACTTACGGCCATCATCGGTTTTTGTGATTTATTACTGCAAAGACATGGTATTGGTGATCCTTCTTTTGCTGATTTAATGCAAATTAAAAACAATGCCAATCGAGCTGCGGGACTTGTGCGCCAATTACTTGCTTTTTCAAGGAAACAACCTCTGCAACCTAAATTAATAGATGTATCTGAAAATTTTGTTGAATTAAATCAAATGTTAAAAAGAGTTCTCGGCGAAAAAATTACATTGAAATTTCATCATGGAACTGATTTAGGTTATGTCAAAGTAGACCCTGTGCAATTTTCTCAAGTTATTATTAATTTAGCAGTAAACGCCAAAGACGCTATGAATGGTAATGGTATTCTTTCAATATCAACACATATTGAACGCATCAACCATCCGCGTACAAATAACGGAGAAAATGTTAAACCTGGTGATTTTGTGGTTATTGAAGTTAAGGATACGGGATGCGGCATTTCTCCTGAGAATTTAAATAGAATTTTTGAACCTTTCTTTTCCACAAAACAAAACATTGTTGGTTCCGGTACAGGTCTCGGATTAGCTATGGTATATGGTATTGTTCGTCAAACCGAAGGTTTCATCAAGGTTGAAAGTAAATTAGGAAAAGGTACAACCTTTTTTATTTATCTTCCCCGTTTTGAACAAAAAAACGAAATAACTTCCCTCAATAAATTAAATTATCAACCTAAAGTTACCGCAGCAGATGGTTCCCCCGTTATGACGGTTACAGAACAAACAGGTAAAATTCTTCCCATTAATCAGAAACTTATTTTTGGTCTTAATGTCGCAGCTATTGATAAAGAACCAGAAAACGGAGATATTCATAAAGGAATACGAATATTATTTGTTGAAGATGAAGATTCTGTTCGTAGTTTTGCTTTACGCGCCTTAAAGAAAAAAGGATATGAAGTTATCGGTTGTAATTCCGCAGAAAACGCATTAGAACAACTCTCACAAGAGCAAAATTTTCAATTGCTTGTTACAGATATGGTTATGCCGGGTATGAATGGATTGGAATTAGCACGCCGTGTCCGTGAAATTATACCCAATATTAAAATTATTCTTGCCTCCGGATACTCCGAAGAAATTACTCGAAGTGAAATAGATACAACAATAAACTTTACATTTATGGCTAAACCATTTAGTTTAGGGGATTTAACAAAGAAAATATTTGATGTACTCAATCAAGGAGATAAACAAATATGATCAATCGACATCAAATACCGCTTGAATTTCCCCATCATCCCTATATGGAACGTGATGATTTTATTGTTTCTGCTTGTAATAAAGAAGCATATGATGCAATTAATCATTGGCCCGTTTGGCCTTTTTTTTCACTATGTATTTATGGCCCTAAAATGTGTGGTAAAACCCATTTAACACATATTTATGCTGATAACGTTTCATTAGCCACAAACTATCCCTACCCTATACCAAGAATAGAAGCACAAAAATTAACACTTGAACTTCCCCCCCTATTATTTGAAAAACATCGCTGTTTAATTGTTGAAAACTTAAACGATAATATTAATCAAGAAGCGATGTTTCATCTCTATAATCTTTACAATAATGAGGGGGGAAATATCTTATTTACGGCTGATTTTCCTCCTACTCAATTAAACATTAGCCTACCTGATCTCAAATCCAGATTAAACGTTGTTCCTGCTATAAGAATATCAGCTCCCGATGATGAACTCTTATCCGCTTTAATCATTAAACTTTTTATGGATAGACAAATAACAGTTTCTCTTGACATTGTGAAATATATTTTGGTAAATATGCAACGTTCATTTATTTATGCCCAAAAATTAGTGGATAAAATTGATAATATATCTCTGGCCTATAAACGTGCTATATCAATTTCCATTGTTAAAGAAGCTATTAATGAATTAAACAATGATACTCAAAGAGATTTTTTTCTTTGATATAATCTGTTTGTTAAGGATTTTACCATGTTTCTAACTCAAACATCACGTTATTTATGGTCTGTTTCAAGCATTCGTTTTAATTTCCTTTATTGCTGTTTTACTATGGCAGCTTATAATATTCCTTTTATTAAAACTGTTTTTCATCATGATTATTCATTTTTAGCCACAATATTAACAACAATATGTGTTTTTGCCATATTAAATATTATTACCTCAATTTTATTTATCCGCAACCTAACTAAACCACTGGCTATAACATTTTGTCTTTTAAATACTTCTGCTTTTTATTTTATGAACGCATATGGAATTGTGATAGATAAAATTATGCTTTTAAATGTTTTACAAACAGATATTTATGAAGTATCTGATATGCTCAATTTAAAAATGATTTTATATTTATTAGTTTTATTTGTTTTCCCTTCATATATTATTTATAAAACCCATATTGTTTATATCCCTAAAAAACAAGAAATTTATTTTCGATTACTCATGAGTAGTATCTATTTACTTATTTGCGGCAGTATTATTGGTATCGGTCTTTTAGATAACTCTCAAATGTTAAGGCAACGTAAATATTTAAAAAATTCATTAGTTCCAGCCAATTATATTGGAGCAATTATTTCTGTTATAAAAATTAAAACAAAATATATTGGCATTAAACTAAAAAAAATTTCAGATGGCGCAAAAATGCTTCCCGCCCCCATGGAAAGCAAAAAAAACTTAATTGTTGTTGTTATTGGAGAATCGGCTCGTGATGCAAATTTTTCCCTCTCCGGATATAAAAGAAGAACCAATGAACCTTTAGAAAAATATCAAAATGAACTTATCTATTTTAATAATTTTTATTCTTGCGGAACAGCAACAGCTATTTCCGTACCTTGTATTTTTTCTCCCTATCCAAGAGTAAAATTTAAACCTGAAAGTGAAAAATATACCGAAAACGTTTTAGATATTATCGACCATGCCGGTTATAAACTTTTGTGGCGCGAAAATAACACAGATTGCAAAGATAATTGTAACCGCATTGAGCAAGAACGGTTTTGTCATGTTAAAGAATGTCCTGATGAAATTTTATTAAAGGATTTCATTTCAAAAATTAAAAGTACAAACCAACCGACCTTAATTGTCCTTCATCAAAGAGGAAGCCATGGTCCTCTTTATGCGCAGAGATATCCTAAAAAATTTGAAATATATACTCCTGTTTGCAAACAAAAATTTTTACAAAACTGCACTCGTGAAGAAATTGTAAATGCTTATGATAATACAATTTATTATACCTCATATATGTTGGCTCAAACAATTGAGAAGTTAAAAAAACTTTCTGATGAATATGACATTGCATTATTTTTTACTTCCGATCACGGTCAATCTTTAGGTGAAAATAATATTTATATGCATTCTGCGCCTTATGACACAGCCCCTGATGAACAAAAACACATTCCCACACTATTTTGGTTTTCTGCCAATTATATAAAAAGCAACAATTTAGATATGGAATGTATTCGCAGAATTAGTAAGCAAAGATTTTCACATGACAATGTTTTTCACACATTACTAGGTTTAAGTCGGGTAACATCGCCATTTTATAACTCACGCCTTGATATTCTTGCGGCTTGCCGTCATTAACGATACGACCTCAATTAATATCAATTAAGGATTTAAGGCATGAACTTTTTCAAAAATAGATTGGTTATGTAAATTAGTTGCGGAATTCTCATTAATATATGCACATAATTCTTTTTTAAATTTTTTTACATTTCCATAACCACACATAACATATGCAGCCATGACAATATAAATAATTTCATCGATAGTTGGATAATTATTAATTAAGAGATTAAGCTTCCGAATTATTTTTTCTTTATATTTATAATTATCATTACCAAAATTTTTCAATCCAATTAAACGTTGATATATTTCCCTTACAGCTTTAGCGTTATAATCAATTCTTATGCGCGCTAATTTATTCTGATAGATAGCCACAGATTCAAAATCAGAAAGTCTTACCAGTTGAGCTGATAAATCATATTGAGGATAAAATTGTGATACAGCATCCTCCAATACAGCAAAAAGTTTCTGTTGATTTTGGGATTTTTCAACAGCCAGAAGAAAGCCTTCACCAAAAGTTTTATCTATCATTTCATTTGTCATGGCTCGTCTCCTTTTCATAATTATATTTTATATATTTAAATTTTAACATAAAATTCATATTTCTACAATAAAAAACATATTTTAAAATAAAAAAATTTATTGTATAAAATAAATATTTATTTGCCAATTTAAGAGAAATATCTTATAATTTTTCCGTAAAAGGAGAACTATATGCACGAACTTTGTCAATCATCCGAACTCTACCCTGTCGATCCTTATGATATCAATATCTTAAAAGATGGGCCTCTTGAAGACTTTAAACATCAATTAAAAGACAAAGTCGTTGTTCTTATCGGAGATAGTCAAGCTGGACAAAAAGATACCCTCCTCTGCGGACGTGAAATAATTCTTGAGGCTATCAAAAATAACATACCTTTTATTCCAATCCGCTTTGCCTTTATTACTAAAATAAATCGTTTTGATATTTTTACCGTATTCATCAAACCCCTGCGCGCTCACTATAAAATTTTTTCTTCCAATATATACCATATGAACCCCATGGATATCAGACATCTTAAAATTGAACGAAATATCCGCACCCGCAAGAACGCATATATATTTAGCAACCCTTTATATTATTTTGACGCTAATGAACGAAAAAAAAGATACGACGAATTATACAAATCAATGCAAAAAGGTTATGATGATAATTTCCCTTTAGACATTATGTTGCTAAGAATGATGGGAATTAAAGACACTGTTAATCAAGGCCATCATCGAATGGGAATAGCTGTTGAATGTAAACTGCCTCGTGTTGCTGTACGTTTTAGTGCTGCCGGAGCCTCACCCAAGATTTTAAAACCTTTACTAAAAATTATCGCCAATATTAATATTACTCTAAAATTATGGAGCAAAAATAAATGAGCCGTATTCTTCATGTCGCTAATTTCAACTCCCTACGTCTAAAAGGTTGTTTCCAATGTGGGTTTCCTGTAAAAATTTCAACCGGCCTCATAAAAAACGGATATGAAGTCATTAATTATGCAGACAGAGATTTATGCCGGATGTTTGGTTATGGACATATGAATGCTCTTGGACGATATCGTGTCAATAAACATCTCCTTGAATTTTGCCAAACCGTTCGTCCAGATGCTATTTTATTTGGCCATGCCGATACAATTTCAACTGAAACAATTATCAAAATCAGAAAAAAGTTTCCCAAAACACGAATAATGCAATGGAATTGTGATTCAATTTATCATTCAAAAGAATGCCAACACAATATTGATGCTCTTAATAATAAACTTGATGTCGTTGACGTAACCATGATTTCTACCGGTGATAAAGAATTACTTAAACAATTTTCACGCAACGGAAAACCAGTGGCGCATATTCCAAATATGGTTGATCCGGCAATAGAAACCGGAACAACTTTTACAAAACACGATCTTCCATTTGATGTTTTTCTTTGCGCAAATACGGATAATCGGGAATTTTGCGGCTTATATCAAAGTGTCGAACACGTTATTAATAAAACAGAAGAAAAAATTCCAGATATAAAATGGCTGCTTGGAGGACATATTCGTAATTCCTCTCCCTTTAACGGAGCGGATTATTTAGAAGCATTTAACAAAGCCGGTATAGGGTTTAGTTTTAGCAGACGAAACAATGTTTATTTATACAGTTCTGATAGATTGGCTCATATTATAGGCAACGGACAATTGGCTTTACTAGAAAGAGAGGCCGGATTTAACGAAATTCTATCTGAAGACGGAGCTGCATTTTTTAGTACAGAACAAGAATTTATAGATAAACTGCATTTTTATAAAAACAATCCCGAAGCTCGGATGAAAGCAGCAAAAATAGGTTATGACGCATATTATCGCGAATTTAATAATAAATTAGTTACGGCATGGATGATGGAATTATTATTTGATAATAATCCTAAGCCTCAACATTTATGGCAAATAGTTGTTTAGTTTATTTAACAAGCCGTTGTAAAATTTCATCTTCTTCCAACAAACGTATAGCTTTGGGCAAACTTTGCGGCTCAGAAAGGATTGTATAATAGTTTTGTTTAATTTCGGGAGCCATTTCAACAGCACGAATAAATTCTGTTTTATCGAAAGGATCTTGAGCAACAAAATCAAAAAAGCCTGTTGCCGATAAAATATCTCTAATACCATCAACTTCTGGATTTTTTTGAAGCTTGGCACATAAATATGCGGCTGTACCGACTTGCAATCCATGCATCTTAGGTTTAGCAGAAAGTTGATCTAAGGCGTGAGAAATTAAATGTTCTGATCCACTGGCCGGTCTTGATGTGCCAGCTATTTCCATGGCAATACCGCTATAAAGAAGTGAAGTTGCCAAACTTCGTTGAAAACGTGGAGATGATAAATCACTGCTATGGCGCAAAAACAATAAATCAAGTGAATTATATGACATCATCGACGCGAAATCATTAAATCTCTCTAATCCTTTTTCCGCGGCATGTTTCCAATCCCATAAAGCACTGACTTTAGCAATCATGTCACCGACGCCGGAATAAAGAAAACTTTTAGGACATCCAGCTATAACATCTAAATCGATAACAACGCCATATGGAATAGAAGCTTTTACAGTTTTGCGCTCCCCCTTTACCGTAAGTGAAACCGTCGGTGAACAAAAACCATCATTTGACATTGAGGTTGGTACGCTGATATAAGGTAATTTTAACAAGTGAGCGGTATATTTTGCAAAATCAAGGACTTTTCCACCGCCGATACCAACAATTGCTTTAATTCCCGCTGGTAACGAAAAAGCCGAAGTTATAATATCTTCAATAGCAATACTTGTTATTGTATTCTCCGATAGAATTTTTATATGATTTTCATTTAACCCTTGATTTAATTTCTGCCCAAGAAGATTTTCTATTCCTTCTCCCCAAAATAAAGCAATTTCCATCATATCTTTATCAAATAAATACTTACCTATTTTTCTAATTTTCCCTTCACCTGTTTTAAGCAGATAAGGAATATTTATTTGTCTTGCCGTAAGCATATAGGGAAGGATTTTTTTCATTTTATTCACCTTTCAAAAAATGATAAACTTGATTAAAATTTTCTAATTGCATAATTGGTATTTTTAATTGTTTACATTGAGAAAGAAGTGTTTTTCGAGCAAAAACGATATTTGCTTGAATTGCCGCAGGTATATCAGGTTTACCATCTCCACAATAAACGACTTTATACCCTTGTAATTGAAGATAATGAACGATAGATGCTTTATTAACACCAGTATCCGGATCATAAAAAGGACTGTTAAGAGGTAAAGGAGTTATGATAAGACCTGTTTGAGAATTATACACTCCATGATTAGTAATAAGTTTCAAGTTAAGATTTTTAATTTTATCGCCTAATCTTTTTTGTATATAATAATCACAACCGGCTGAGCAAATATATACGGGAATTTCTTTTTGTCTGCAAAAAGCTGCTGTTTTAAAAAAATATTCATCAATCGGGATTTGGCAAATAAATTCATCAAACTCTTTTTGATTAACCCTTAGAGATGAAAAAATTTCTTTTAAGGCTTCAAAATGAGTTTTTTTCCCTTGTAAATATTCTTGCCATGGAATAAGAGCCTCTTGACCAAGATATTGATGACAGACATAATTAAAAAAATCATCATCACTAATTGTTCCGTCAAAATCAGAAACCAAAGCTGTTTTTATATATTCTACCATATTTTTTCCTTATATTATTTATTATAATATAGAATATAAAAAATAAATTTTGAAGGAAAATAATAAAAATAATTTATTAATCACAATTGATATTCATAAACATTTCAAGTTTTTGCTTATATTCGTTATATTTGATTTTATATTTTTGTCTTTTTTTACCTTGAAACAATAAAGAATAACATTTATACCGCCAACAACGTAATTTATAAGGCCATAGAGTTCCGCTTATTGATAAAATTTTACGAATTTCATTAATTTGATGTTTTTGTTGAGCAAGTTTCCAATGACAGATATCCAATTGCTGCATAAAAAAAGAAAATATTTCTTTATTTTCGGAAAGTGTTGATTTAGGACGAGCCAAAGCTTGACGCATCCACTCTCTTGAATAGGCTATTTTTTCTTGTAATTTACTATTGACATTTTTATAATCAATTGACGTAAAATCTAATTTTTCATTATGATAATCATGTAAATCAATTCCAATATCTGCGAACAAACTTTCAAATCTAGTTAGACCTCTTTCTTGATTTACTAAACAAATAAAAGGCTTATTAAAAATAATGGCAAAACATACCCCGTGAAAAGAATCTGTTATTAGGAAATTGCAATTTTTAATATAATAGATCCAATCTTCCGGAGAGATAGTACCAATTTCTTTTTTTTGCCCTTTACCTAAAGTTATAATTTCTTGTTCGTTTATTTTGCCGTAGATATTCTCTAATTGATGTTTTATTTCACTACTATTGTCAAGGACGTATGAAAAGACATAATTTTTACAATTTAAATCGGATAATTCGGCGAGTTTTTGCCAATGATCTGCCGAAAGCCAAAAGACAGGATCAAGAATTTTTTCAGCATAACAATCTAATTCATCGTGGCAAATTTTAACTCCCGATATTTCCCGAACAGAGACGGCATCAAAACAAGATAAATAATATTTTTTCAGGCGGTTATCGTAACTGTTTCCTTCCAAATGATCGATTCCGAAACTAGCCGCGCAAGCAATTTTTTTCTTATCTGGATCGACGAAAGGAAGATAAAAATAAAAACCTTGTTGTTGGTTGTATTTTTGCCTAAACACTTGATCCGAACCAACAATAAAAGTATTAGCCTGTTGATTTAATCGAATAATATCTTCATAATTATCGAAAGGTTCGGTAACTTGTAAATGGCGTTTAGCAAATTTTTCCGAAAAACTGTTGGGAAAATGAATACGACACCAATCCTGCACATAATGTACTAACTTACTTTTGTACCCCCAATCATTTAAACTTTGTTGTAACGCATAAGCAGTTAATATTGCTCCATAATTCAATGACCACCATAAATTAAAAATAAAAATATCTGTTTCATTTTTAGATGGTAATATTTGTTTTTTAGATTTCAAATCCATTATTTTAGTTCCATATCATACAAGATTTTTAGACATTATAAATTAATCCCCAATCCTGGTAGCGAGCAGGATCTTCACTCCAGTTTTCCCGTACCTTAACGAATAGAAACAAATGGATTCTTTCATCCAACATTTTTTCTAATTCCAATCGTGCTGTTTGTCCTATTTTTTTTATCATTTCCCCATTATGCCCGATAATAATTTTTTTTTGGCCCTCTCGTTCGACATATATTGTTATTTCCGTACGAATACTTCCATCTATACGTCTTTCCCATAGTTCCGGTTCGACGGTTAAAGAATAAGGGATTTCTTCTTGCAAATATAAAAACAACTTTTCTCTTACGACTTCTGCCGCCAATAATCTAAGCGGCAAGTCAGACATTTGTTCTTCAGGATAATACCATGGTGATTGAGGAAGATTTTCTGCCAGATAGTGATAAAAATCCTTCATATTTTCCCCTGTTGCCGCTGAAACCATAAATGTTTCGGAGAAAAGAGCTGTTTGATTAATTTCTTCAGCAAGAGGCAAAAGTTTTTCTTTATGAACAAGATCAATTTTATTTAGCAACAGAACCATTTTTTGCTGTTTAAGTTTTAATTCATCGACAATAGCTTTTGTTTCATTATCAAAGCCGCGCCGAGCATCAACGACCAAGACCAGAATATCCCCATCTGCGGCTCCATTCCATGCAGAAGCGACCATTGAACGATCAAAACGTCGTTTAGGTTTAAAAATACCAGGAGTATCTAAAAAAATAATTTGTGTGTTTTCATAAACACCTATTCCTTTTATCAAAGTTCGTGTTGTTTGCGCTTTAGGAGAAACGATAGATACTTTTGAACCGACAAAATCATTTGTAATTGTTGATTTTCCGACATTTGGAGCTCCGATTAAACTAACAAAACCACAACGTTTTATCTGATTATCCATTTTTTACTCCCAATAATTTAAGCATGTTTTCAGCAGCGGATTGTTCTGCTGTTTTTTTATTATGTCCGCTTCCTTGTTGTGATTGAATTCCATTTATTTCCACCTGCACATGAAAAACAGGATTATGTTCAGCTCCTTCTTTACTGATTTCAATATATTTAGGGGCAGATAATCCTTTTTCATGGGCGATTTCCTGTAATTTTGTTTTAGCGTCTTTAGGAGGATTTGTATGAGTATCCAGTAAAGGGCGCCAATTTTTTTGAACAAAATCAACAGCTGTTTTGCATCCTCCGTCAAGATAAATTGCACCAATCACAGCTTCACAAACATCACACAACACATTATCATTATGATGAATATCTAAACTTTCTGCGTTTATATAGGCGTCCAGACCTAATTTTAAGGCCATTTCGGCGACAGTTTCTTTACAGACAAGAGCCATAAATCGTTGTGACAAACTTCCTTCCGGTTCATTTGGAAACATTTGATAAACCAATTCTGCGACAGCAACGCCTAAGACGCGATCTCCTAAGAATTCCAATCGTTCATAATTTTCAGACAATCTGTTAGTTATACTGGAATGTGTTAAGGATTGATGTAATAAATGTTTATTTTCAAAATGGTATTGCAATATATTTTCTAATTTTTGCATTAAGGCTCCTGTGTTAATTTATTTTGTTAAACAACCTGCTCCAACGGATTTTTTTTGCCCAAGTCCAAGGTTTATACCAAGCACCTTCGTCAGGATCGTATGAAAAGAAGAGAAAACGGGCTTTTCCCACTAAATTTTCAAAAGGGACAAATCCAACACTTACACGACTATCATCAGAACGATCTCGATTATCCCCCATAACGAAATAATTATCTTCTGGTATAACAACTTCGGCAAAATCATCTTCCATTTCCTCATCAGAAATTTCTAATATATCATGTTTAACATTGTTTGGCAGAGTCTCATTATAGCGATGATATCTTTCGGCATGTCCGAAAGAATTACGCAAAACGAAATCTTCTCCTTTTTCTCTTGGCAGCATTTTACCGTTAATGTATAAGCGTCCGTTTTCCAATTTAATTTTATCACCGGGTAGACCTATGATACGTTTAATAAAATCGGTTCGATTATCTTTTGGAAATTTAAAAACGACAACATCACCGCGTTGAGGTTTATCACTCCAAATACGTCCGGAAAAGGGAGGAAAACTAAAAGGAAAAGAATGACGTGAATACCCGTAAGTATATTTTGAAACGAACAAGAAATCACCGATATAAAGATTGGGATACATGGAACTTGAGGGAATTTTGAAAGGTTCAAATAAGAAACTTCTTATTAAAACGGCAATAACCACAGCTAATATTATTGTTTTAATTGTTTCTAACAAGCTTTCTTCTTTTTCCATATTTATTCTCCCTATACATTTACCACATTATATTAGTTTAATTTTTATTTTCAATAATTACAACGGCCTGAGCTAATGATTTATCATCACTTAAGCTAACCCACAATTGATAATGAGGAGCCAATTGTCTGAGTATTTCTGCAGAATGACCGGATACTTTCAATTCCGGTTGTCCATTAGCATGATGAATAACTTCAATATCTGTCCACATAATTCCCTGACGAAATCCGGAACCAAGGGCTTTAACGAAAGCTTCCTTAGCGGCAAATCTTTTTGCCAGAGAAGCGATTAATCGTGACTTATTATTTTCAATTGAATTAAGTTCTTTTAATTCATTAAGACCGAAACAGCGATGAATAAACCTTAAGCCGAAATGATCATAAGTTTTTTGAATTCTTTCACTATTACAAATATCTATACCCAAGCCGACAATCATTTTTATCCTTTATAATTTATTTTATGCGGAACGAGCGACATAACTAACCACTTTTGATGATTTAAGATCAGAGATGATTACATTTAAATGCTCGAGATTTTTAACTTCAACATCGACAATAATTTCGAAATAACTGACTGTTCGATAAACGATATTTAGATTTGAAATATTAGCTTCATGACGCGCCATTAAATTCGAGACCTCTCCCAAGCTTCCTGGTTCATTACTAAGGACGAGTTTCAATCGTCCGATATGTTTTTGGTCTTCCGCACCTTTTCCCCAAGTAATATCCAACCAACGTTCCGGTTCATTTGCGAAACGTTCTAAAGCTTTACAATCTGCACGATGAACAGCGACACCTTTACCTGTTGTAACGATCCCCACGATTGGATCACCTGGCAAGGGATGGCAGCAACCTGCGAAATGCATGGCCATACCGGGGATAAGTCCTTCAATTTTAAGGGGGTCTGTATTTTTCTTTTTATTTTTTTTGAAAGTTGGTACTTTAATTGCTTTAACGACTTTTTCTAATTTTGACTGTTTATATGCGGGATAGACGGCTTTCATGACATCCCATCCGGTAATCAACCCCTCACCGACTTTAGCATAAACATCATTAATTGTTTCGGCTTCGAATTGTGAGAGAAGCGGCAACAATGCTTTTTCAGAAAACTCCAGTCCTTCGTTTTTGAACATTTTTTCGAGGATTTCTTGCCCAAGGACGATGAATTGATCACGTTTAGAAGCGCGGATATAACGGCGAATAGCTGCTTTAGCCTTACCGGTAACGACGAAACGTTCCCATTCGGTTGAAGGATGTTGGGCTTTTGAGGTCAAGATTTCGACTTGATCGCCGTTTTGCAGGATTGTTCGAACCGGACGAATTTCACCGTTAATTTTTGCACCGACGCATGTATCTCCGACTGTTGAATGGACAGCGTAAGCAAAATCAATAGGGGTTGAATTAACCGGTAGACCAATAAGATCACCTTTAGGGGTAAAACAAAAGACTTGATCATTATACATTTCAAGTTTTGTATTTTCCATAAATTCTTCTGGATTAGAGGCTCTTTCGAGAATTTCGAGTAATTCGCGTATCCAACGGAAATTTTTACCTTCGGTTTTTTGCCCTTGTTTATAAGCCCAATGAGCAGCAATTCCTTTTTCGGCGATTTCATGCATTTCATAAGTACGGATTTGCACCTCAATCCGAGTATTATACGGGCCGATAACACCGGTATGAATTGACTGATAACCATTTGGTTTAGGTGTCGATATATAATCTTTAAAGCGTCTTGGAACCATATGATATTTACTGTGAATAATTCCTAAAGCTTGATAACAGGTTGCCACATCATCGACGCATATACGGAAAGCCATAATATCGGACAATTGTTCGAAAGAAGCGTTTTTCTGTTGCATTTTACGCCAAATGGAATATGGTGTTTTTTCACGTCCGGTGACCTGACATTTAACACCATTATCATCCATATCTTTTTTCAAAGCTTCGATAATTTTAGGAACTAAATTACTTCCTTGTTCGCGCAAGAAATTAAGTCGAGTAATAATAGAATCATGAGCATCTTTATAGAGTTCGCAAAAAGCTCGTTCTTCCAATTCGCTTTTAACTTCCTGCATACCGATGCGTTCAGCCAAAGGAGCGTAGATATCCAAGGTTTCGCGCGCGATTCTGGTTCTTTTTTCCTGAGGCAAGAAATTAAGTGTTCTCATATTATGGAGACGATCAGCCAATTTAATGAGCAGAACACGAATATCCTCAGACATAGCCAAAAGCAATTTTCGGAAATTTTCGGCTTGTTTAGTATCAACAGATTTTTGTTCAATCATAGCCAATTTAGTTAGACCATCGACAAGAGAGGCGACTTGATCACCGAAGAGGCGGCGAACTTCTTCAACAGTTGTATCCGTATCTTCGACCGTATCATGCAAAAGACCGGCGATTACTGAGGCAGAATCAAGTCTAAAACGAGTTAATATACCGGCCACTTCGACAGGATGGGAATAATAAGGATCTCCGGAAGCGCGAAGTTGCGCGCCGTGTTTTTTCATAGCGAAGACATAAGCACGGTTTAAGGCATCTTCATCGGCATCCGGATCATAGGATTTAACGAGATCAACTAATTCATATTGACGCAGCATAGATTAATATCGCCTTTAGATTACTCCTCATCGAAATCATCGAGATTATCGTCATCCATATCTATATCATCATCAAACCCCAAATCATCACCTTCTGCGTCAATATCGACATCAAGGGCATCATCGACGGTTTCATCGACATCCATATCCAGAGCATCGTCATCTTCGTGGATTTGCATATTGCTAGACATTTCGCTATCGAGCATAACATTACTAAATTGTTCATCGAGGCCTGCCAATTCTTTTTCAGCGGCGAGGATTTCGATTTCCTCATCTTCGGGTTCTTCAACTTCGACATACTTTTGCAAACCAAGCACCAAAGATTTTTGTAGTTCTTCAATATTGACTTTTTCCTCGGCGATTTCGCGCAAAGCGACCACTGGATTTTTATCGTTATCGCGAGAAACCATAATTGGAGCGCCTGCGGAAATATCTTTTGCGCGTTGAGTTGCGATCATGAGCAACTCATAACGATTAGGGATTTTATCGATACAATCTTCTACTGTAACTCGAGCCATTTTTTTTACCTTTATTATATTGTTAAGTTATATTAAAACGATTTTATCAGACTATATCCTTATTATTTTCGGATTGCAATAAAAATCTCATTTACAATAAGCTAATATTTTGTATTTAGGCATTATTATTTTATATATATGGGTTGAAAGACGATTCGGTAATTAATTTTTTCAAAGGCTTTTTTTATAGTTTCCTGATTTTTTTTGACTTCTAAAACATCATTAATAGGAGCTTTATACATTTCGATCACGCTTTGCATTGTTGCAGCGATGCTGGGGGCGACTTTATCGGAATAGAGATTGAGTTGCTTTTCATAAACATTTTTTTTATAGAGGAGAAGTGTTATAAGTTCAGGAGAAGACATTTTCAAGACGCGATACGCTTTTATTGTTTTATCGCAAGTATAGGCCCATTCTTCGAGATTAAATCCTTGAGGGGCGATAAGTTGAGCAAATTCCTTATCCATATTTTGCATTTTAAGTTTTTGCACCAATCTTTGGCATGGATGGACAAGGTCTTTAAGATAAGGAACGAAGGTGCCGATATTTTGTGAATTTTCCCATTTATCGAGGAGATTTCCTGCTTCTATAATTTTAGCTTTATTATAGATATTATTTCCATAATCAGAGAGTGCTTCGAGGCTTCTGGCGACAGCTTGAACATCTTTAGAGGTAAGAGGGGAAGAAGCGTTTGGGGAAATGGTTCTTAATTTACTTTTCAAAGGTTCTTGAATATTTTTATCCGGAGCAAAATTTTCCGGCGGCACCCACTTCATTACATTTGCAATATATGCTGTATCGTAATGATTTTTTTGAGGCAAAGTTTGGAAACGGATTTTTTCATGAGTAAGGTTTGTTTCCTGCCAAATTTCCGGCATTAAGACGAAATAAAGGGCCGGTGACATAAACTCTAAATTTTCAATATCGGCAAATTTAGGAGCGATACGTTGAGGGAATTGATTTTTAGTTTCTTTAATTCCGGGAAGATTGAGTATTTTTTCAGAAATACCAGGAACGGTGTGAAGATAAGGTCCAATATAAGGATAATATTCAGGCGGAGTATTTTTGATTTGTTCGAGGAGGATATCTTCAGAATCCCATTTTAAGCGTGTTTGACGATTTCCGTAATTTTTAATGGTTTGAGCAAATTCTTTATCGAAAGTTGTACCGATATTCCAGAAATAGTCGAATTTACGATCATAGACAGGTGGTGGAGCGAATTTAACGCGTAAATCATTTATGGGAGGGATATTAGCATTCATATCGATTTTAAAGCGGTTTTCATAATCTGCCGGTGAGATTGCCTCAACAGACGGAGAAGCAAGGATTAAAATCAAATAAGACAATATAATTATAAAATTACGCATAAAATTAAATACATCCCTTAAATTTTCTATTACAATAAATTTACAATGAAAAGAATAAGATTTCAAGATATAAAGAAAATACTAGACTTGGTAAAAATATTGATTTAGTATACAATCAATAATTTTTTATAGGGAGAATTAAGGCATGGCATGGACGGAAAAAATGGTTGAAGATCTTAAGATTATGTGGAAACAAGGTTTAACAACCGGAGAGATTGGGAAGAGGCTTGGTGTTTCAAAGAATTCGATTGTTGGCAAAGTCCATCGTCTTCAACTGGATGCTCGTCCGTCACCGATCAAGAAGAAAGAGGATACTTTAATTTCCAAAGACCAAGAGGTTTTAGAGAAATTACCTATTAAAAAAGAGAAAGATATTGAAGATACAAAAGAGAGCATTTGTCCATCTATCGACACAGAGGAAAAAATAGATATTAAACCGGTAGAAAATTTTAAGAAGAAGGGGATTATCCAATTAACGGATTTAGATAATCACACATGTCGTTGGCCATTAGGTGATCCTAAGGATGAGAATTTTAGTTTTTGCGGTAAGAAAGTGCGAGTCGGTCAAACATATTGTGAAGAACACGCGGCAATTGCGTATGTAAAACCAAACAAAAAGTAGTTTAAACAATTTTTATTAAGAGTTAAAACGCATTAAAATAATATTATTTTAATGAAGTATTTTTTGTGTTGAAT
This sequence comes from uncultured Alphaproteobacteria bacterium, assembly GCA_944391335.1. Lineage (GTDB taxonomy): Bacteria > Pseudomonadota > Alphaproteobacteria > RF32 > CAG-239 > JAFUYI01. The sequence goes on along the minus strand of CALXTF010000003.1, from coordinate 48,198 downwards.
AAGAAAATTAACAGGTTAATTTAATTTGATACACTTTCTTTTTTAAAAATTCAAAAACTTATTTTGAAGACAAGATGTTCTCAAAGAAGATAGGAGCTTTTAATTTTTTTAGAACAATGATTTGATAATGAAAAAATTATGATTTTTTACATATAGGATTTTTTAATAAGATCCACGAGCATTTATAATATTCTTAATATTATCATCAATCATCTATTGATCAATTTTTTCTGTTTTTTTTGAGTTTTCTTTAATAATTTTTTGTAATTCATCATCTGTATTGAGATTTTTCATTTTATCAGGAAACTCGGAACTAACCTTTTCTAAAGCTTCATATCGAGACATTCCTTCTTTCATATATTGAGAATAAAGATTTTTAAGAAAATTTTTATCTTTCTTATGAGGAATATAGTATATTGGTAATTTCCATTTTTCATATACATCTTCTATTGTAAATGGACCATCATAATTAATAATTTTCACTTTAGTTTTTGCTTCGTATTCATTAGAAAAATTACCATCGAGTCTAACAACCGGAGCAAAGCCATCTTTATCCACCTCATAACGATATGATGGCTTTAAATTTTTTATATAATTTGAAAATTCAATACCACTTATAACCGCACATGGCTGATCCATATAAACTGCGAAATTTTTATACGTTTCTGCTTTATTAGAAGCAGGCTTTAGAATATAAAGTGATGTTTTATTTGTTGCTGCCTAGCATAATTTTTCTTCGACATTTTCCCCAAAAGCGTTTCCTTTTTCTTGTATCATTGGTGTCAAATATTCTCCTATTTCCTCAGGAGTAGATTGTGAAAAATGATATAAATGCTGAGTATTTTTCAAAATTTGTTGTGATCGTATTTCTTTTAAAACCTGCAAACCATGAAGATATGTTTTAAGATAATCGGAGCCGACGACTGATGATAATTTGTTTTCTAATAATATCTTATGTTTTTCCATTTCTTTTATTAAAGTAAGTTTATTATCAAAAGGATATTTCACATCTATATAAGAAGAAATTAAACCATATAATTTTTGTCCGACAGTCTGACCTTTAAAATCAGCTTTTTGAGCTTCTTGAGAGAAGAAAACATCTTTTTCTTCTTTTGACATATTTTTGATTAATTTTATCGTATCATCAATATTCATTTTTCATATTCTCATATTAAGTTATTTTATAAGATATTAAATTATTTATGACTGTCAAAGAAAAAGGATTAAAGATTGCCGAAGCTTAGTTTTAATTTCACACTAATATATTAATGCATAAGAAACAGGGTGGCATAAAAACCACCCTACATTTTTACGCAAAGATTTAGACAAGAATATTATTGTTCTTTAGCATATACTTTTTCCAGATCATTTAAGAATTTATCCATATTATCTTTACCGATTTCAGCGGTTATTTCCTGATAATATTTTTTAGTATCTTCGATAAAATTATCCGGATAAGGCATTTCGCTGACATGATGAATATCAACAGTATAAGCGTTGACGATTTCGTGATTAGTTCCAATTCTTTCGAGGACAAAGACAGTATCCATATTTTTGAGTTTTTCCCTCATAGGTGGGATAATATTTGTCAACAAGAACATTTTTTCATTATTTCTGATTAAGACGGCGCAATTACGACCATCATAAAGGAGTTCAGCGGATGTAACATTTCCTTCGTTAAGATCGATAGCGATTGCCACTTCATCTTTATTTACAAGAAATTCGAAATCATCGACTATAATTTGTTCTAAAGACATAAAACTTTAACCTCTTGCTTGTTCTACCAATTTTTTATTAATCAACTTTTGTTCGTTATGTTCTTCTGCTTTATTGCTGCCGTCAATATATTTCTTAATTGCATAGATAGATGCCGGCACGACAGTCAAACCGCCGACCATAGCTTCCCACACTTCACTTGCTTCTCTAACCACGTTGCTTGAAGCATTAAAGATTTCCGGATTACTAACAGCCTCATATAAAAATGTTCCGGCGCCTATGACGGCACAACCGGCAGACACATAACCGACTAATTTATCCGCTTTACCGCTGTTTTTAAATTCCTTCCAGCCGTTTTTCATATTTTTATTTGCTTCCACCATAGCACTTTTAGCTTTTTCGAAAAAGCTTTTACCAGCTTTAACCTGTGTATTTTCAGATGATGTGAAGCGTTCTGCCATTTCTTGTCTATTTTGTATTCTCATAACAATCTCCTATTTTTGATAGCTACCATATATTTGTTAAGTATTAGTTAAAATATTTATCATATTTTTAATTTATTTTACAACGTCCGACATCTTTTGTCAATAGGTACGACAAAAAAATTTTAAAATTAAAATATTTTAAGTATGCTATGTATCAGCGGTATTTTATTTTGACAGAAGTTTTCCATATTTTAAATCAATGATAAAATTGTATTTGGCTATCCAAATTGCGCTTAATTTTTAATTAAAAATGTTTAACATAAAATTAACGACATTTCTTGAATCAATTGATAAGATAGGATATAATAATACTTACAACTGAAAAACGATGGTGCTTTTTCAAAAAATTTTGTTGTTTTAACTAAAAAATAGGCTAAGACTATGAAACTATCAAACAAATTTTATTATCTTTTATTGGCGGGGACGATATTTTCAACCTCGGCAACAGCGGCAGTATTTGAACCGACGTTAGACGCGCTGAAAGCGCAAGGTTCTGTTTTAAGCGGTGATTACGCCTTAACTCAAGTCGATACGGATCTGCCCGCGGGAGCGGTTGAAGTCACAATTGATAATGTTAAATATTATTTTATTCCGCAAGGCAACGACGCTTCCTTATTTGTTTTTCTAATAAAAAACTCTTGCTAAATTCTCTCTTAATTTGGCTTAACTCCACCCTCTTCTCCCTCTCCACTCCAAACAATCTGGCAGCTTTACCACACTCACCCAACCTTCACCCAAAACAAATTTATCCCTTCTATACAAAGAAAGCGTCCTAACCATATACCATAACTTTAAAGCTTAATCTATCAATCCAATAAATTTATAAATTGATTAATTCTTTTCATCTAAAAGCGGCCAATGACCATGTGCAAGCTGACTCAAACTTTGAGGCTTATATCCTAAACGAGAAGAATAAATCCAATAATTCGTTATAACTTTTTTCACATATAATCTTGTCTCTTTCCAAGGTATCATTTCTATAAATAATAAAGGATCGCCTTCATAATTTACATTTTCTATCCACTTTTTTAAATTATGAGGCCCCGCATTATAAGAAGCAGCTAAAAAAACTAAATTATTGCCTATAAAATCCTTTTCTTTTAAAATTGTTACGTAATCTTGTCCAATAGAAAGATTAATATCTTTATCAAATAAAGAACGTTTGTCCTTTCTAAAATTCTTATTACCCGTAACTTCCACCGCCGTTTCAGGCATAATCTGCATTAAACCACAGGCCCCCGCATGACTCTGTACAGAAGGTAAAAAAAGTGATTCTTGACGAACTAAAGCCCAAATCCACGCAGGATTAACCTGCCCTTCCCCTTTTAAGGACCATTCCGGTAAGGGATACATAAAACTGTCATAATTTATATTTTTTTGCTCATCCTTTAATTGATTGGCCGTTATATAACTTAAATTAGGTAAACTGTATTGAGCCGCTATAAACATTAACAACTCTTTTTGTTGAAGATTAAATTTATTGTAATTATAACGAAAATCACGTTCAGCTAATTCATTTTCACCGGCAAAAATAAGCAAAAGAGCTCGACGCATGGAAGGAACGGATAAAATTTGCCTTTTGTAAGAACGATCATCTAAACGATTATACAAACTTTGAGGACGCCAATCTATAACCATATCATTCGATAATATGTATTTTGCTAAAATACCGTAAAAAGTTCGAGGATAAGAAGCGGCAATTCTTAAATTACTTAAAGCTTCATCATTTCTCCTCAACTTCTTATTCGTTCGATACGCCCAATAAGCTCCTGCCGCAACTATCCATTTATCATTATTAGAGGATTTTGCCAGTCGTTGAAAATAATCTGCAGCTAATTGATATTTTTTTTCATCCCATGCCGCTAATCCACCAAACCATAATGCTGTAACGTTTTTACTGCGAATAATAGGTTCACGACTCCAGCTTAAAGCTTTTTTATTGTCTCCTTCTAAAAAATAAGCCGAAGCAAGCGTCGCAGCCATATCATCATAATTTTTAATAGATATAATCTCTCTAAAATGTTGATCCGATAATATCTTCTCGGCTTTATCAAATCTGCTCTGACGAATTGCAAGTAAAAATTCATCATTCTTCTTTCTGACATATGTCCTTTGCTTGGCAGAAAGATAATTATATTTATCTTTATACCAGTCATAAGAAGCATAAAGTTTTTTCTTTTCTTTTTGAGGCTTAGGCGGATTATACCCCGGAGCTTTAATTATACTTAAGGATTTTATTAATGGATATTGCGGAAGATAAGGATATTTCTTTAACCAATCTTGTAATTCTTCATATGTGGAAATGTAATCTTTATGTAAATATTTTTCTGCAAGTAAATGTCCGTTTAACGCCGTAGTGCCAAGTCTTTTTTGTAGATTATCAACTTGCTGCCATTTCCCATCGCGTATCGCACTAAAAATATCACGATAAAGGATTATATCCTGTTCATTAACACCGGTCCTTAACATAATTTCATGACGTAAAGGTTCATCAATTACTTTAAAATATGCTAACGCTGTTCTCTCTCCGTTTAGGAGAAAAAACAGCGTTAACACTAATATCAGAACTCTTTTCAATTTTATTCTCTATATGTTTTTCATTTTGGGGTAATCCAACGAATCTTATTGGCACATTCTTGTTGTGTTAAACCCTTAACACGACAACGGTTTACAACTATGTTCGGACGTTTATCCATATTATAACAACCATCGCCTAGCAACTCATAATCAAAATAATTCTCTACTCCCGGAGGAACACTGCTGAAACTTAATACTGTTTCCATATCTTTCCATTTTAAACGGTAGCTGATATTAGAAAGTTTTTCCTTTAACGTTGTCGCAACAGCAAATCTCATACTACAACGCGTTCTACCGGAAGGACTGTTATACACACTATAATTCTTCATATAAAGAAGAATTAATTGATCATCATCATCTTCATCATCTGTTTCCACAGTAATTCCGCCAACAGTTGTATATCGTTTTTGAGGCTGTTGATTTTTTTGATCGGCTTTTTTACCCTGTGATTGTTCATAATCAAAAGGAGAACGAACTTCTTGTTTCTGCGGTCCTTCGTTTTCTTGAGAGGATACTTGTTCAACCGCAGAATATTTTTCATCATCTTTTATCTTATTAACCACAGACGATTGCTCATTATTACCAGTCGCCTGTGGATTTTGGTTATTAGCCGCTGTTGAGTTCGTTTGCGTTCCAAAATACTGGGCATGGACAGAAGACAACCATAAAATATTTACAATTGCCGCTAACAGGAGTAAAGGAAAAGTTTTTTTCATTAGCTTTTCTCCTATATACCATTATTTAATGGTCATAATAGTGCTGCTTGCAGAATTTAAGGAATTAACCGTTTTGGTATAAATATCATTGGTCTCTTTTTTAGATGCTTGTTTTTCAGCCTCTTCCCGAGTATTTTCCTCTTCCGGAGTTATTTCTTTAAATTCAAGATAATATTGAGCATCTTCCGGCGAAACATATTTAAAGAGTCGACTGCAAGCACTGCTCCTGTTATTACGACGTGTCGTACGACCGCTAGAGCCGGCTAGATTTTCTGCAAAACAATTTGAAACAGAAAAATCAACATTTTCTATCAGTAAGAAACAACGATCCGTATTAATACGGTTGTTTACGGTAACTTGTTTATAATTATTAACCGCAGGTACATCTATAACCACACTAATATCTTCGGAAGTGCGTCTTTGCGTTTCGGAATAAGAACGTCCGGTATTTCGCTTATTTTCTTTATTTTCCGCTTTTTCATTTTCGATGACATCTTCAATAGAAGTATCTTTCCATTTCAACTCAAGAGAAGCTTCTTTAATGTTATATGGAGATCGGTTATAAAAAGTCGTATCAAAATCGCACGCCACGACTTCATTTTCACTATTTTTCACCGGTACAATATTATGAATTTTAAATAATACTTCCTCTGTTTTATCTGCTTCATCATGTGTTACCGTTTTTGCAGTTTGATTTGCTTTGTTAGCTGCGTTATTTACGGCTCGTTGAGCATAAACGGGACTAACACTGGTTACAAGCAGCGTTCCGAGAGCCAAACTAAAAACTTTTTTACTAATACTCATGTTGCTTTCCTTAAAAGTTATTTACATCATCTCTTGAATAATAATTCATTTTTTTTATTTTACCAACAAAATATGAATAAAAAGCTAATTATTCTCCATTTTTTTTAATAGGCGTAACAAATCAATCCAAACTTTGCTTTTTTGAGCCGGATTTCTTAACAAATAGGCCGGATGAAAACTTGCCATAAGATCAATCGTTTGTTCCGCACAAACACAATATTGAAACCATTTACCTCTTAATCGAGATATGGGTTCTTCATTGTCAAGCAGACTATTAGCGGCACTACTTCCAAGAACCAAGATAATTTTGGGTGATATTAACTCAATTTGACGCTTAAGAAAAGGTAAACAAACAGCAACTTCAGCATTTGTCGGCGTTCTGTTTCCGGGGGGACGCCAGGGTAAAACATTGGTAATATATACCGTTTGTCGGTTTAATCCAATTGCGGCAAGCATTTTATCCAATAAATGACCGCTTCGACCAACAAAAGGTTCCCCGATTCTATCTTCATCAGCTCCGGGCGCCTCACCTACTATTAAAATTTTTGATAAGGGATTTCCTCCGCCAAAAACCGTTTTGTTAGCCGTCATTTTCAATGAACAACCTTCAAAATTTTCAACAACTTTTCTCAATTCTTCAAGAGTGGACGCACCAGCCGCTGTTTCATATGCATTCTTACAGGCTTTAACGCTCATTTGCGCCAAATCCGTCATGGCTGGACGTTGTATGTCACTATAAACAACTTCTTCATTTAATATACCACGATTCTCTTGAACACACCCAGAAGTATCGCTTACAAAGGCGTCAACTCCTGACATGATATACCATTCTAACAACTCTTTTTCATTCATCATGTTCATATCGTATGACGATCTCTGTTCTTTTGCAAACAAATAATTATTTTATCTTCATATTATTATATTTATGTTGTAAGATAAAAAAGATTAAGATAAATATAAAATATAATCAATTAAATTAATACGGAGTAATTTATAGTGATTGAAAAAGCCGCTTATCTTCTATCTATTTTTATCGGCATTATTGTTGCCAATTCTTGCGCTTGTTTTATGCCTCAGCAAGATATTAATGAAAATATCGCACAAACAAAAATAAATGATGATGATGATAATAACTATCATAATTATGGAAGTTATCTTGCCGGTCGTATTGCTATTCTCCGCCACGATCTTAATACCGCCGCCGATTATTATAAACAATCTGTCCCTTATGCTCCTGATAAACAAATGCTGCCAAGTCAGCTTTATATTATATTAACATCTCAAGGAAGAATTGATGAAGCGGTAAAATATGCTGATCTTGCTTATAATCAAGGAGATAAAAGTCCTTTTATATACACAATCAAGGCTATCAACCTAATTAAAAACGGAAAATACCAAGAAGCTATTGAGGTTATTAATAAATCCGATTTTCCTGCTGCAAAAAATTTCTTTAGTCCCCTCATCTCTGCATGGACTTATGCTGCTCTTAACGATCAGGAAAATGCTGTTAAAGCCCTTCTTCCTCTCACTAAAAACTCAACCTTGCTTCCTTTTTATATTTTCCATGCCGGAGCAATTAACGATTATCTCGGTAATACAACAGAAGCTCAACAGCATTATACATCCCTTATGCAGCTCAATAATATGGAATTACCCATTTTTTCTTTACAAGTCATCGCTAATTTTTATTTACGACAGGGAGAACCTGATAAAGCTCTGCGAGCCGCAAGTTTCGCGATTAATAAAGATAATCTAATGATGAAAACAATCATTGATAATATAAAAAAATCAAATACTAATGTACAACCTATTCTTCAATCTCCAGAAATTGGATTAGCTGACGGATTATTTAATATTGCCGTAATTATACACCAAGATGATAATAATGATGATCTCGCTATTCTTTTTGCTTCTTTAGCTTCTTATTGTTCTCCGGATTATCCTCTGCCTCAACTGCTTATCGCAACAATCCTAGAAGAACGTGAACTTTACGAACAAGCTAACAAAACTTATGCCAATATCTCTACTGATAGTTACGCATATTATAACGCTCTCTTTCATACCGCAAAAAATTTAATTCGTTTGGGAAAAAACGATCAAGCTGAAAAAATATTTAAAAAACTTTATGATATATATCCTCCTAATCCTGATATCCTTACAAATCTAGGCGAAATTGCCCGTATTAACGGACGCTATCAAGATGCCATATACTTCTACCAACAAGCCATAGACTATTATCCTCAAAATGATATTGCCGATATTTGGCCCTTATATTTTGCTATTGGACTATCATACAGTTCCGCCGGAGATAATGCCAAAGCAGAAGATTATTTACGCAAAGTCTTAAAAATTAAACCTAACAAAATAACACAAAACCATCTCGGATATATTCTCCTCTTGCAAAACAAAAATATAGAAGAAGCTTTTGATTTAATTATATCTGCATATAATCCGACCATTGATGACGGAAGTGTTACTGATAGCATAGGATGGGCTTTTTATCAATTAGGTTATTACGATAAAGCCGTCGAATACTTGGAAAAGGCTTCTAACCTTGCTCCATCTGAAGCCGTTATTTGCGATCACCTCGGCGATGCTTATTGGCAAGTGGGACGTAAACGCGAAGCTCGTTTTCAATGGAATCACGCTCTAAATTTAAAAGATCACAGCGGTGAATTTAATCGGCAAACAACAGAAGAAAAAATCAAACAGGGATTGAAATCTCCTCTTATTCAACCTTTTGATAAAAATAAAATAAATGAACAAATTACTCAATTAGAAAAAAAAGAAATAAAAGCAAAAAAAAATGATTAAATTATCATAAAATAATTTCTTATTTTATCCAAAATTAAAATCATTTTTCTATCTTCTTTTTAATTTTATCAATAAAAATACCTATTGATGAAAAAAATAATTTGCCAAAATAAAAATTAAGGTTTATACACTAATCAAAAAAAAATAATGAGGTAATAATTTATGAAAGAGGAATTGCTGGAACTTACAGGCACGGTTATTGAAAAACTACCTAATGCCATGTTTAGAGTAAAATTAGAAAACGATGTAGAAATTTTAGCTCATACAGCTGGAAAAATGAGAAAATTCCGCATTCGCGTAATGGTCGGAGATAAAGTTGATATTGAAATGACACCTTATGATTTAACTAAAGGAAGAATCACTTTCCGTCATAAAGAATAAAAAATTACTTTTACTCTGTACGTTGTTTGCTATACATATTTAATTAAAGCAAAACCACCCAATAAAAGCAATAGAAATATTATTGTTAAAATCCCTAAGTTTTTTTCAATAAATGTTCTGATAGGCAAACCATATTTTTTAAGCAGCCACGCGACCAAGAAAAAACGCATACCGCGAGCTATAATTGATGCGGCTCCAAACACCCATAAATTTAAATGTACTGCGCCACTTGCTATTGTTACAACTTTATAAGGAAAAGGTGTTAAGCCTGCCCCAAAAACAATCCAAGCACCCCATTGATGGTAATATCCTTTAAAAACATCAAACTGATGAATATACCCATAAAATTCTAAAATCGGTTTTGCAATTAAATCATATCCATAATAACCGATCGCATAACCGAAATACCCTCCCATAACACTTGCAGTTGTTGCCACACCGGCAATAACCCAAGCACGATCGCGAGCGGCAAGAACCATAGGAATAAGCATAACATCCGGTGGAATTGGAAAAAAAGAACTTTCGGTAAAAGAAACAGCAAACAAGACAAACATGGCATATTGTCCAGAAGCTGCGTTAATTAACCAATTATACATTTTATGCAAAATTTTCATATATCGTTCCTTCCTGATATTACAGGCACATTTATAACATGAATCAATTCAAAAAAGAAATTAAATTTTCAACATTATCGTGATTTTCCACAAAAAAAGTATTTTTAAAACCAATTTGTTTACGAATTTTATCATAATCGTTGAAAAGGCAATGTATCATTAGGACTTGAGGAAAATTATGTTGTAAAAAAATTTTTGCACTACTGGGATTATAAACTTGAAAATAAGAAACATTAAATTCATTAGTTTCTTTAAAAGCTTCTTTAGAAAAAGGAGAATAATTTTCAAGCATCAACATATAATAATTTGTTCCACCGCGGCAATAAACATCAGCTATTTCCAAGAGCCGACTTTCACTTTCCTTTGAAGAAATATAATGAGCCGCACTATTGGTTACAAGTTGTTTGTGTTCATTATTTAAAACAACGGCGGGAGCATATTCCAAATAATGATATTTACCAAGATATTGTAATATCTGTTTTATATCAACATCTTCCGCATTATTATCCATTATATAAAGATGAGGTTTAAGCTCATCAGCATAACGTATTAATTGATAGGCATTATTTGTTTCAAAAACTTCATAACCATGATTTTCAAGGATATGACGCCAATGTTTATCTGTTTGATAAATATTATCAATCATAAAAATGCGATTTGATTGTTCCATGGTTATATTTCCTCCATCAATATGTTATGGAGTTAAATATAATCACAATAAATTATTTTTTAATCTTGTTTTTTTGGTTTAGATATGCCGTATATGTATTTTCCAAGAGCATTGCTATGGTCATGGGACCAATTCCGCCTGGAACGGGAGTAATTAGTGAAGCTTGTTTTTTGACATCATCGAAATCGACATCGCCACATAATTTTCCATCCACTCGATTAATACCGACATCGATAACAACAGCACCTTTTTTCACCCATTCTTTTTTGACCATTTTTGGACAACCGCAAGCGACAATAAGGATATCGGCTTGTCTTGTTATTTTGGGCAAATTAACCGTTTTACTATGAGTAATTGTTACAGTACAATTATGGTTTAACAGTAAAGAAGCAAGCGGACGTCCGACAATATTTGAACGACCGATAATCACAGCATGTTTTCCCGTTAAATTTCCAAGTTCTTTTTCTAAGATATATAAAATTCCCTTTGGTGTAGCCGCTACCATGGCGCGTGTATCATTTTCATGCAACAATCCTGCGTTATATGGCCCGAAACCATCGACATCTTTTTCATGAGCTATTGTTTCAATAACATGCAAAGGATTTATATGATTAGGTAAAGGCATTTGTACGAGAATACCATTGACATGATCATCAAGATTCAATTTGTGAATAAGTTTAATTAATTCATCTTCAGAGGTATGTTTTTCCAGGTGATAAATATCGCATTTCATTCCCATAGACAGAGCTGCTTTTTGCTTATTTCGATCATACACAAGGCTAGCAGGGTCATCACCGACAAGAATAACGGCTAAATAAGGTTTATCACAACAAGAAGTGATTTTTTCCGCCAATTTTTGGCGTATATCCAAAGCCATGGCTTTACCGTCAATAATTTTTGCTGTCAAATTCATTTCTCCATTCTTCTAATTGATGGCAGGTAGTTTCTGATACCTCGATAATCTTTAATTTTTTATAACGCGAAGCCTCACCACTGACAATTTTAATTGATGATTTTGTAATATTTAGTTTTTGAGCAATTATTTTAATTAATTCCTCATTTGCACGACCTTTTTCCGGAGGACTGACAACAGAAATTTTTAAAAATTCATTTTCTTTATCATCAAGGGTAGTTCCTTTAATTGCAGCGTTTGCAGCTTTTGGGGTTAATTTAACGCTTAACAGGATTGAATTTTCATTTTTTTCAAAAAACATTTTTCTTTTTACAAAAAAACGGGCAGCAGAATGCTGCCCCAATTATTTTTTAGTTTTTATTTACATCATTAGCATAACATCAAGTCTATAAAGGATACGACCAATAAACAACAAAGCTAATAACAAAATAAAAGGTGAAAAATCAATACCCGAAAAAGGCGGTACTTTTTCAGCAATTTTTTTATAGACCGGTGCCGTTAATCTGGTTAATATTTCTACAATTTTAGCTATATAAGCATTTTTTGTATCAACTATTTTGAAATGAATTAACCAGTGAATAACGACTTCAGCCAAGACAACGGCAAAATAGATATTGACAATAACACTCAACATCCAAACGAACGGTTCAAATATAGCACCCATTTAATAAACTCCTTAAAGTTATAATTGTCATTTTAATTTAACTAATTTTTATTAATATGTCCAGTTATTTTATGCGTTTTGCCTATTTTCTGTTAATGAACGATAATATATTCCATCAAAAGCCTTTGCACGATCCATATCATAACTCAATGGATGTTCTTTAATTGGAGGTCTTCGTCCGGAAAGTCTGGCAATACGTTCGCGAATATCTTCAATATTTTCTTTTGCAGGAATAGAATAAGACTCTTGTATAAATTCTTCTGCCATACTATGCTCAAATGTTTGTACATTATCATCATCCCAATGGAAAAGGATATCTTCTTTTAATTTATCATCAAAATGGAAAAGAGGATTAAACTGTGCATCTAATTCATCTTGATAAAGTTTTTCTTGTTCGGCATCAAAACGCAAATCATCATTTTCATAAAAGCTATAAAAATCATCATAGTCATCCAGTAAGTCGTCATCATCACCATGATCAACATTTAGTTTCTGTAGTGTACGGCGAGGCATATTCCAACGTGGTTGTTGTTTTATAAATTCACGCAGTGCAGCAACATAGACCACAGCTTTTTTATATGATTTTTCTTTTTCTGTCATATTGACTTGTTTTACTTCATCTGTTTTATTAGCGGTTGTTTCTTTAATACTGCTTCGTATTTGACGTAACTTGACCAATTTATTATAAAGGTTGTTATAATGCTTTTTAGCTTCAGGAAACTGACTATTTTGAAACAAGCCGAGACAAATCATAATTTCAGCTTCACGACCATAAGAATCTTTAATCCACTCATTTTTTTCGTTTAAATCTTCTTCGGAAACAAAACCATCGTTCATATTTCGAATGATTTCTTCTGATTCAGTAAACCATTGAAAATACTCTCCTTCAGATGAAGTTTCCGCACCGAGGGACTCTATTGTCAAGGCTATTTGAAAAGATAAATCTGCAACAGGAACGTCATTATCGCCGATTTTAATACTTGAATTTTTAGGAGCCAGCACCAATTCACGAGTTATTTTTTCTGCTTCGGAGTGAGTAACATCGGGATATTTTTTTTCAACAGCTTTCATGATAATTGTTTTAGAATTTTCGAGTTTATCACAGCGGCTGATTTGCATTTGGCGCAATTGTTCTAATCTGTTGTTTGTTTTATTATTTAAGTTAGGCATGATTAAAGCTCCCAAGACAAGGTTATTCTTTAACTTTTGATATCTTCAAAAATAATTTTTGCTTCTTCTGCCAGAATAATTTTATCAATAACCCAATTACTAATTTGTTCGATTTTATCAAGTTCGATCCCCATCGCTTGACCGACACGTCCTATAAACAATGTTTCTTCATCGGAAAGGGTATCATCTGCGTGAGCAAGGATACATAATTCTTTAATTAAACCCAATGCGATTTTACGATTATCTATTTTTTTTACTTTTTCAATAATTTCTTCACCAGAACCACAATTAAATATTTCATCGATCCTATTTTCCGAGATTTGATATGTTGTTGCTAATTTTTTAATAAATTGTTTTTCTTTTTCATCAAATCCACCATCGGTACAAGCTAACTTTGCAAAAGCTTTTAAATAAGCAATTCGATTATCCTCACTCATTTTAAGCATTTCTTCTAAATAGGCATCCATAAACATTCTCCTTATTTAATTAATTATTTCGTTTTAGATGTTAACAAACAACTTTTATTTTAGCAACAAAAAAACAAATTTATTAAATTAAATCATTAGAACAAAAAACAGTTGAAAAATAAAGGATAAAAAGATAACATATTTTTGTTTATTAAAAGAATGGAGAAACCGTGCAATATTATATTAAAACATTTGGCTGTCAGATGAATGTATATGATTCACAGCGCATTGCCGATATTTTACAAAATATGGGTTATCAAGCGGCTCAGACGCCCATAGAGGCTGATTTAATTATTTTCAACACCTGCCATATTCGTGAAAAAGCGGCGGAAAAGCTTTTCTCCGATCTTGGTCGGATTAACCTTATAAAAGAGGAGAGAAAACAACAAGGAAAAGAAACAATTATCGGTGTCGTCGGCTGTGTTGTTCAAGCCGAAGATGAAGAAATTACAAAACGTGTTCCATATATAAATTTTGCCACCGGTCCCCTCACCTATTACCGCTTGCCGGAAATATTACAAAAAATAGCTCGGCATAAAAATTTATGCGTTATTGATACAGATTTCCCTGCCGAAAGTAAATTTGATTTCTTACCGGAAAACCATTCTCATGGCGTATGTTCTTTTTTGGCAGTACAAGAAGGCTGCAACAATTTTTGCACCTATTGTATTGTTCCTTACACGCGCGGAGTTGAAACATCAAGACCGGTTGAAGATGTGTTAAAAGAAGCACAAAGACTTGTTAAAACAGGAACATTGGAAATTAATCTTCTTGGTCAAAACGTGAATTCATATCATGGTGAAGATGCTTATGGCAAGGAACGTGATTTTGCCTATTTATTACGCCGTTTAGCGGAAATTGATGGTTTAAAACGTTTACGTTATACAACATCATATCCCGCCGATGTAACCGATGATTTAATTTCCTGTCATAAAGAAATAGATATTTTAATGCCTTATTTACATCTTCCTTTACAATCCGGATCTGATAAAATCCTTAAGGCTATGAACCGAAGACATACAGCCGGCCGGTATTTAGAAATTATTGACAAACTGCGGACAGCCAAACCGGATCTTGGTTTTTCTTCAGATTTTATCGTCGGTTTTCCCGGTGAAACAGATGATGATTTTGAACAAACTCTCAATATGATTGATAAAGTAGGTTATATTCAATCATTTTCTTTTAAATACAGTCGGCGGGCAGGAACACCAGCCGCTGTTTTTCCTAATCAAATTCCGGAAAAAATAAAAACACAACGTTTAAATATTTTACAAGAAAAATTATTTTCCATGCAATTAACTTTTAATAAAAACTGTATTGGCAAAATTATGCCTGTACTTTTTGAAAGTAAAGGAAGAAAAAAAGAACAAATGTTTGGTCGTACACCTTATATGCAAAATATACACGTTCAAGCACCGATAGATACTCTCAATCAAATTTTACCCATAAAAATAACCGATGCCACACAAAATTCATTAAGCGGCATTATCGTCAAACAATAATATATGGTGATTATCATGGCAGAAATAGAATTTGAACTTTTCAATAATCAACTGATTCAACAACTTGTCGGTCCTCAAGACAGTAATTTAAAAATCATTGAACAAGCCTTAAATGTAGAAATATCAACTTTTGGCAACCAAATTCATATTACCGGTAATGAAGATGCCGTTAATCAGGCTAAAAATACTCTTGATGCGCTTTATTTAAAAGTCAGTCGGGGAATAACCATAGGAGAACAAGAAGTACTGGCTGCTGTACGCCTTAATGCAACAGATGAAAAAATTAAAAATAAAGTTAATATAGACGATATCGTTTTAAAAACTAAAAAAAGACATATTTATCCACGTTCGGCAACACAAGCCGAATATATTATGGAAATGATGAATAACGAACTTGTCTTTGGATTAGGACCGGCCGGAACAGGTAAAACATATCTTGCCGTAGCATTAGCTGTCACAATGATGCTAGAAGGAGCAATCGATAAAATTATTCTTTCCCGACCAGCCGTTGAAGCCGGAGAAAATTTAGGTTTTCTTCCCGGAGATTTAAAAGATAAAGTCGATCCCTATCTGCGTCCTTTATATGATGCTTTATATGAAATGCTGCCCTCAGAACAAGTGGATAAAAAATTGGCTATCGGAGAAATAGAAATCGCGCCTCTTGCTTTTATGCGGGGACGCACGTTATCTAATGCTTTTGTTATTCTTGATGAAGCGCAAAACACCACTCCTATGCAGATGAAAATGTTTTTAACCCGTTTAGGAGAAAATTCGCGTATGGTTGTCAATGGAGATTTAAGTCAAATAGATTTACCACGAGGCACAATATCAGGTTTGCAAGATGCTTTAAATACGTTGGAAGGAATAAAAGGCATTAGTTCTGTTACTTTTACCGCAAATGATGTTGTGCGGCATGGTTTGGTTGCTAAAATCGTCCGCGCCTATGAACAAAAAAAATCTCATCACGAAAGTAGCAAACATGACAATAAAGCTTAATGTAAATATAGAAGATAAACATTGGAAGCAACTTTTACCGCGAATAGAGGAATTATCACAAGAGGTGCTGCAAACCACTCTTAATTTCATCAATCCTTCGTTTTTGCAAAACAAAAAAGAAATCTCCCTTAATCTTCAATTAAGCGACGATAAAGAAATACAATCATTAAATAAATATTTCCGCCATTTAGATAAAGCCACGAATATTCTGTCATTTGCCAATATTGATGATGAAGACTTTGTTAATTCCCTTGATAAAATGGAAACAATTGAACTCGGTGACATTATTATTGCTTTTGAAACAATGGAACAACAAAGTAAAGAACAAGAAATAAGTTTTCATGATCATTATATACACATTTTAATACACGGGATTTTGCATTTACTTGGTTATGACCATATTGAAGAAGATGAGCGGCAAGAAATGGAAGATATGGAAATTCGTATTTTAACTTTATTTGATATCAGCAATCCATATAGTGAACAAGATTAAAGCTATGGCTATAATTGCAAATATAAAAAAATTTTTACAAAAATTTCCAAGATTATGCTCTTTATCTTTAGGAGCCTTAACCGCAGCGGCACTTCCGCCATATTGTTTTATACCGTGTTTAATTATTGGACTAAGCGGTCTGGTAATTCTTATAGAACTTTCTAAATCATCCCAACAAGCATTTGGCATTGGTTATTGGTTTGGTTTTACTCATTTTGCCGTAGGATTTTCTTGGATTATTCACGCCCTTTTGATTGATCCGGAAAGATTGGGATGGCTTATTCCTTTTGTTTTCATTTTAAGCGGCGGTTTTTTTGGTTTATTTATAGCTATTCCTTGTTTTTTTAGTTTTTTTTTCAGAAAGCCATTGGCAAAAATTTTTGCTCTTTCCACCGCATGGACGCTTTGTGAATGGCTGCGTAGTTTTATATTTACGGGTTTTCCTTGGAATCTTTTAGGAACGATATGGATATTTAGCGATAGCGCGATTCAAGCGGCAAGTATCTTCGGTACATATGGTTTATCATTATTTACAGTTTTATTTGCCTCGGCACCGTGTGTTTTCTTCTTTTTTCCTAAAAAGAAAGACATTATAATTTCTATAAGTATTATAGTGTTTATTCCATTATTTTTATTTACCTATGGTTGGCATCGATTACAAAAATATTCAAACGATTCGTTTTCAAATATTCAAATTAGAATTGTTCAACCTTCCATTCCCCAACAATTAAAATGGCAAAAAGAGAGTTTAACTGCAAATCTACAAACTTATATAAATATGTCTAAAAAACCGACAGATAAACCTTTATCAGCAGTTATATGGGGAGAAACAGCTAATCCTTTTGCCCTTAATTTTGAACCTGAATACTTTGATGTTCTAAAACCAGCCATACCCGAAGACGGATATTTAATCACCGGAACTCTTGATTATGTTTATGATGGTGAAAAATGGCGTCCGATAAACGCAATGCAGGTTTTAGATCAAAATGGAATTTATACATCATATGGTAAATCCCATTTGGTTCCTTTTGGGGAATACATACCTTTTCGCAATTACTTGCCGGATAAATTAAAACCTGTCACAAATGTAATAGCCGATTTTATGCCCGGTAATGGAATTGAAACATTTTATATTCCGAAAATACCTCCTTTTAGTGTAGCCATATGTTATGAAATAATATTTCCCGGGGCGGTAACTGATCATAAGAATCGTCCGGAATGGTTGATAAATTTAACTAATGACGGTTGGTATGGAGATAGCTCAGGTCCACAACAACATTTTGCGGCAACCCGTATGCGGGCGGTTGAAGAAGGAATAACAATTGTACGAGCCGCCAACTCCGGTATCAGCGGCCTTATATCAAAAACAGGAGTCGTAATTGATATGCTTTCTTATAATCAAAAAGGAATACTCGATTTTTATTTGCCGCAGGAACTACACACACAAACTTTATATACTAAATATTATAATCTAACGATTATATTGTTATGTATGCTATTTATAATAACAGCTTATTTTTCTTCTCGACACATAGAATAAGCTTTTGATTCTAAACGAAAAAATATTTCATAAAAAAATAAAACAAATTATTTATATAAAATATTATATAAAAACATTGACATGAACCACTAAAAATTGCATTATGCAAATATGTAATTTAAGCGGAGTAAACACATGAATTTAATAAAATCAAAAAAAATTAGTCGCGGTCGCACCCCCAGTGGTCAACCTAATCCTGTTGATGTACATGTAGGCAACAGGATTCGTCTGCGCAGAACATTACTTGGCTATTCGCAAGAGAAGTTAGCTTCAATGCTTGGTCTTACTTTTCAACAAGTACAAAAATACGAACGTGGAAACAATCGCGTAGGAGCCAGTCGTTTATGGGATATAAGTAAAGTTTTAAATGTCCCCGTTGATTTTTTCTATGAAGATATGGATAAAGAAGTAGCCCAACAAAGTCCTCGAGCTTTCAGCGCACCGGAAACGACATTATGTTTTGAAGAAGAAAACAACGATATAGATATGGATCCGATGAAACGTCAGGAAACACTTGAATTAGTAAAAGCATATTATAAAATACCTAATAGAAAAGCTGCAAAATACCTGTTTGATTTAATTATTACAATGTCCAAAAGCAGTACGGAACGCAGCAACGATATAATGGATATGGAAGAATTTTAATAAAATAAAAAGCGATTTTGATAAAAAGCTGGCGAATTGACGGCCGGCTTTTTATTATTTATAAACAAATAAATTATAATATTAAAAATAATGGAAACGATTCGCAAAGAAACACCTATGAACACAGAACCGCATTTTTTTGGCCGCCGCATCGGACGACGCATACGTAAAGCTAAATCAGCATTACTAACCAATTTTTTACCTAAAATAATTTTAAATCCCCAAGCCCCCTTATCATTTGCATATCCCGTTAAAAAGGTATGTTTGGAAATAGGATTTGGCGATGGAACTCATCTAGCCGGTTTAGCACTTCGTCATCCGGAAAACGGCTATATTGGTGCGGAAGTTTTTCAAAACGGGGTTGCAAACCTATTAAGCCTTATAACAGGAATAAAAGAGGGAAAAGATATTGTCGGCGACATAAAACATTTACCTCAATATCGAGACAATATTCGCATTTTTAACGATGATATAAGGCTTTTGTTTCCTCTTAT
This sequence comes from uncultured Alphaproteobacteria bacterium, assembly GCA_944391335.1. Taxonomy (GTDB): domain Bacteria; phylum Pseudomonadota; class Alphaproteobacteria; order RF32; family CAG-239; genus JAFUYI01. The sequence goes on along the minus strand of CALXTF010000003.1, from coordinate 28,537 downwards.
ACCGGAAGCATCAATTGATAATATATATTTATTATTTCCTGACCCCTGGCCGAAGAAACGCCATGCAAGCCGCCGTTTTATCAACCCTGACAACTTAACAGAGATGGCAAGGATATTAAAGAAAGACGGAGAATTACTAATAGCAACGGATCATCCGATCTATAAACGTTGGACATTAGAACAATTAAGGGACTCAAATGATTTTTATTGGACAGCCCGATGTGGAAATGATTGGCGTCAAGAACCTAAAGACTGGGTTTCTACGAAATATCAACAAAAAGCGTTAAGAGAAGGTCGTCGACCAGTATTTTTAAAATACCAAAGACGATAAACAATTAGATTTTATCCCAACGCAAAAAACACCAAAAAACACTTATTTTTCGATGATTTTTGCATATTTTTTTAAAAAAAAGATGATTTTTTTAATATTTTTGTTGTTTTAAAGAGTACATTAGGGTAAATAAAAATTGTTTAGTGTAAAATTAACTTTTAAGAGAAAATTAAATGTCTGAATCAATAGATACCAAACTAGTTAGCCGCTTGGCCGCAATTTTAAAAATAAATGATTTAAGTGAAATTGAATATGAGACAGAAAATTGCCGTATTTCACTAATTAAACATCGTCCTACCCCCCCTACACCACCTGCGGCTTATGCCCCAGTAGCACCTGCAGCACCATTGGCGCAAACAGTTTTACCAACGACAACAAACACAACAGACAATTCTCCTTCTACCGATATTGATATGGAAGATTTATCAAAGCTTCCCGGTTGTGTAAAATCCCCGATGGTTGGTGTTGTATATCTATCAAGTGACCCTAATGCACAAAATTACGTTAAAATCGGGGATACTGTTTCGCAAGGAGACACCGTATGCCTAATTGAAGCGATGAAAACATTTAATCCCGTCAAAGCCCACACCTCAGGCAAAGTCACTAAAATTTTGGTTGAAAGCGGGGATCCGGTTGAATATGGAGAACCTTTGATTATAATTGAATAAGCCCACCCATCTAAAGGAAATATTATGTTTGAAAAAGTACTTATAGCCAATCGTGGAGAAATTGCTTTACGCATACATCGTGCATGTCGAGAAATGGGAATTCGGACAGTAGCCGTGCATTCTGAAGCAGACGCCAATGCAATGCATGTTCGCTTAGCCGATGAAGCAGTTTGCATAGGTCCCGCACGTTCAATAGATTCTTATTTAAATAAATCAGCTATTATTTCCGCAGCTCTGGTTACAGGAGCTGATGCTATTCATCCTGGATTTGGTTTTCTTTCAGAAAATGCTGATTTTGCCGATATGGTTGAAGAACACGGAATAACATTCATAGGACCCACCGCAGAACAAATGAGGAAAATGGGTGATAAAATTACGGCTCGCCAAGCTGCTATTGAAGCAGGCATACCGGTAACTCCTGGTTCCCCCTCACTTGAAACACTTGAAGATGCTAAAAGATGGGCAAACGAAATAGGATATCCCGTTATCATAAAAGCAAAAGACGGCGGTGGCGGTAAAGGAATGAAAGTTGCCTTCGGCGACGACGATATTGAAGAAGCCTATACAATGGCTCGAGCCGAAGCTAAAGCGGCTTTTCCAACAGATGTTGTTTATATGGAAAAATATCTACAAAAACCCCGCCATATTGAAATGCAGATTCTAGCCGATAAATATGGCAATGTTGTACATCTTGGAGAACGCGATTGTTCCATTCAAAGAAACAATCAAAAAGTTATAGAAGAATCCCCCTCTCCTGCTCTTAATCAAGCACAAAGAGAAGAAATTGGAGAAATTGTTCGCAAAGCAATTGCTAAAATTGGTTATTTTAACGCCGGCACATTGGAATTTTTATACGAAGACGGTAAATTTTATTTTCTGGAAATGAACACCCGTTTACAAGTAGAACATCCTGTCACAGAAGCCGTCAGCGGTATAGATATTGTTCGCGAACAAATAAGAATAGCCAGTGGAGCACCTTTAAGTTTTGAACAAAAAGACATTCATTTCAATGGTCACGCCATTGAATGCCGGATCAATGCAGAAAATCCGGAAACATTTACCCCTTGCCCCGGAAAAATTACAGAATGGCATGCTCCAGGTGGACTCGGCGTACGAGTTGATTCAGAAATATATTCCGGTTATTCCATTCCACCATTTTATGATAGTATGATTGCTAAATTAATCGTCCACGCGCCTACACGCAACGCTGCTATCATGCGTATGAAACGCGCTTTAGAAGAATTTGTAATTGACGGCGTTCAAACAACCATACCTCTGCATCAAGAAATTATCTCTCAACAAGAATATATTGATGGAATGTATAATATTCATTGGTTGGAACACTACATGAAAAGGAATCAAAATAAAAAATAATTATCTAATCCTGCTGACAAACAGCAGGATTATTTTTATCATCAATTAATAGATAAATTTAAACATCTAAATGCAGTTTTTATAATGTATTTATTAAAATTAGAGTGATTAGCAATAAAACATTAATAAAAACTTAAAAAACATTTGTATTTTGTAAAATTTTGTAATATAATGCAGATATAATAATAAAAATAATTGTGAAATATAACTATTAACAAGGGGTTATAGACTATGATAAAATCTAAAAAACTATATTACGCCTTATTAGCAGGAACAATTTTATCCGCTCCGGCATGGGCAATTGATATAACACCGACTTTAGACACTCTAAAGTCACAAGGCGCATCTTTAAGTGGAGAATATAACTTAACATCTCTGGACGGCACATTGCCGGAAGGAGCGGCACAAGTTGAAATCAACGGAGGAACATACTATTTTACACCTTCAGGAAATGATGCCGCACTTTTAACAATACTATCAGGTACACCCGCAAGTAATTTAATAGAAGATGTTAATGGTATTTTTGACTTAAATGGAACAAAATACAACTTCAATACAGCGGCACTTCCTTCTAGCGCATTTGAATATACACAAGGATCAGAAAATGATTATAATTTTACGATTCAAGAAAATGACGCTGATGGCAATTTAACAACTCAATACTATAAAGTCACATTAAAACCAGAAACTTTTGCCACCTCAGAAAATATTAGTTGGAGTACCCAACCAATAAGCGGAAGCATTACCGGTTCCGTAGAAGTTAATCTTCCCGGAGGAGGCAAACAAACCCTTTATTATGCATATTCAAATAATGATGGGGACACCCAATACAACAATCAACAACATTTTCAAAACAGTTTAAGTGGAGATGTAAATGCTGACTTTACCGGTTTGTATGGCGGTAACGATTGGGGACAATATGGCGGAGCAATTAATAATAACAGCGATCATACAATTGGTAATATCACAGGAGATTTTGTAAACAACTACACAGCTTCACCAAGCGAAGGCAACTCACAAGGCGGAGCCATTAACAATGATGGAGCTATAGGCAACATCAGCGGTGATTTTGTCGGCAATAAAGTTCCCGGCGGAGATAATATACAATCAATTGGCGGAGCAATCTATAATAGCGGTACGACAGGAGATATTACGGGTAATTTTATCGGTAACTCCACCAGTTCCGTGAACAATCAAGCCTTTGGCTTTGGTGGCGCACTTGCTAATTTTGATAGCACAGATGACGCCAATCCCGATAGTAAAATAGGAAATATAACAGGTAATTTCATTGGCAACTCTGCTACAAGCAGTAATGGATATGTCAAAGGAGGAGCAATCATCAATCAAGGATGGATTGACAGCATTACCGGAGATTTCATAGGCAATTCGGCCCATTCAGATACAAATTACGCCGACGGCGGTGCGATAGATAACAATCCTAAAGGTAGTTATATTGGCAGTATTACCGGAGATTTTATTAGCAATTCTGTTTCAGGAAACAACGCATATGGCGGAGCTATCAACAACTATTATGGTGAAATTGGCAATATTACGGGTAGTTTTATAGGAAATACAGTTTCTGCCAATAATGAAGCCGATGGCGGTGCGATAGACAATAACAGCATCATAGGTAATATTACCGGTAACTTTATAGACAATAGCGTCACATCAACGGGTAATTACGCCTATGGTGGCGCGATTTATAACGAAACAAGCGATCAAGAAGGAGTTACAACGGGTATTGAGAACATCACCGGTGATTTTATCGGCAATAAAGTCCAAGCGAACTCAAATGCTTTAGGCGGTGCGATATACAACACCAGCAATATTAAAGATATTGAAGGAGACTTTACCAACAACACGGTCGTTTCAAATCTTGGCACAGCATACGGTGGTGCAATATATAACAATCTTACGACACAAGAAGGAGCCACAACAAGTATAGGTAATATTAGCGGTAATTTTAGCAATAACAGCATTACAGCTTCAACGGATGCGTTTGGCGGAGCCATTTATAACTACAATGCCTCAATAGGCAACATTACGGGCGATTTTACAAACAACTCCTCCACAAGTAAAACAGCTGCGTCTTTAGGTGGCTCAATATATAATTATGGCGGCACGATTGAGGATATTGAAGGTGATTTTGACGGTAATTCGACGATGGCGAACAATGATGCACATGGCGGAGCCATCTACAATACAAATCAAATAGGAACCATTACCGGTAATTTTACCGATAACACCGCGACAAGTACGAATATGGCGGCATGGGGTGGAGCCATATACAATGTTAGTGGTTCAATTACAGAAATAAATGGTGATTTTGCGAATAATTCCACATCAGCACAAACCACGGCTTTAGGTGGAGCCATTAACAACCATGGTTCAATTGGAACAATTACCAGTAATTTTGATGGGAATACCGTACAATCAAATACAATTTACGCACAAGGCGGAGCCATATATAATGAATCTTCCTCTGCTACAATAGATGAAATTATAGGCGACTTTAGCAACAACCAAGCTACAGGAAATACCGATTCCCAAGGAGGAGCTATTTTTAACAATGGTGCAATAGGTGATATAGATGGTAATTTTGAAAACAATACCGCAACAGGAACTAATGGAATAGCTCTTGGAGGAGCCATTTATAATTACTCATCCACTAACACAATAGGTAATATTACGGGAGATTTTACGAATAACACGGTAGATAGCAGCAATTATGCCCAAGGAGGAGCTGTACACAATCGCGGAATCATTCAATCTATTTCTGGAGATTTTGAAGGAAACACGGCAACTTCACAGACAGCTTATGCCCAAGGCGGAGCTATTTATAATTTAGCTGCACCGAATGCGATTACAAGCATTACCGGTAACTTTACAGACAATAATGTAGAGGCAGCTTTGGGAGCTGAAGGTGGTGCTATATATAATCATGATTCATCTCTTGGAACCATTACGGGTGATTTTAGCGGCAACTATGCCCAAAGCACACAAGCTTCTGCACGCGGAGGAGCATTTTATAGCGGCGGCAGCGGCACCATAGATAGCATTAGCGGTGATTTTACCAATAACTATGCTAAAACAACAAATGCTGATAATCTTGCATTTGGTGGCGCGGTATATACATCTCAGAATTTAACCTTTACCACTAACGGACAAGATAGACTTATATCAGGGAACTATACTCAAGATAGTGAAGGTAAAGATTATAATGCGATATATATACAAGGTTCAAACAGCTCAGATACAGCACCAACGATTACTTTTGATGTAAGTGATGGCGGTAATTGGGTTATTAATGACAGTATTGAGGGTGGTTTTGAAGATGGAAGTTCTGTAACCTATGATGGTTATTACTATAATCTTGCATTTATCGGTGATGAAGTACCTGTTACCGACAAGATTCAAGGAGACACCAGTACAGGACACACAACTCAATACATCAGTATGAACAACGATATTATCAACGCTAATCAGGTTTTGGTTGAAGGTACGACACTTCGGTTAGGAAAACATCAATATGACGATGAGGCACAAGCGAGTGTAGGTAATTTCACGACAGGAGATGGATCAGAACCTGTTACGGTTTTAACACTAAGAAACGCGACATTAGATATCCATAACAATTTATATGACACAATTAATCTTGCAGGCTGGAATGCTTCGACAGGAACGAACTTTCTGCACATAGATGTTGACGTTGAAAATATGAAAGCAGATGAACTTCATATAACCGGTGATGTTGAAGGAACGACGCAATTGATTATACATCCAAGCTCTGATGCGGATATTCGTGGAGAAAGTATTGTCTTTGCTCAATCTACTAATGATAACGAAGGTGGTGAAGAATCCTTTGAAGTATATCGTGTTTATCAAAGTCCATACATGTTTGATATTGCGATGACCGGAGAAGGAACGACAGAACATGAATGGTCATTGTTTATGAATGATGTAGAAAATGAAGATTTTATGGTTGAAGAACCTGATGAACCTGGCACAGATGAACCTGGCACAGATGAACCTGGCACAGACGAACCTGGCACAGATGAACCTGGCACAGACGAACCTGATGCCGATGAACCAAGCGGCGACATACCAAGTACAACAAATCTTGTATATGCAGAAGTTATAGCTTATGATGCCTTACCTGCCGCAGCTTTAGAACAAACCCGCGGTATGATTGACAACATCAGCAATCAAGTAAAGAACAGCCGTGTATACAGCAAATCTTGCAGTTTTGTTGACAGTCATTGGAATGGCGAACCTTATTACAATTTATGGGTAAATCCGACATATTATGTTTCCAATATTGATTCACCTGTTGATATTGATGCCAAAATATGGGGGATTGAAGCCGGAGGAGACATTCAACATGATATCAACAACCGTTTAGGTATATTTGTTTCATATCGTCAAGGTAACTATGATATGGATGGAGCTGGAGACAGATATTATTCAACGATTGGTTCAGAGATAGATATAGACAGTTATATAGCTGGTTTATATTATCGTTATGATAAGAACAATTGGTGGGGTTTTGGAACTCTATACGGTGGTATTCAGAAAGCAGACTTTAAAACAGACGACGGCATGAAAGCGGATACGGATGGATATGAGTTTGGCGCAAGCGTTGAAGGCGGCTATGATTACGCTTTAAGCGACACGCTATATCTGACGCCGGAATTAGGTGTTTACTATACACATATCGATTACGACAATCTAAAAGATTGCTTTGGTAAAGAAGCCAGATATGACAATATAGATGAAGTTGAATTAGAGGCTGGTCTGAAACTAACCAAGACCTTTATGATGGATGAAGGATATGCGAATGCTTATATTAAGCCAAGTATTGTCCAAACTTTAATTTCCGGCGGAGATGTTCATGTTACAAATATGGATAATGTTGACGCAATAGAAGATGCGACATTAGGCCGGATAGAAATGGGAGGAAGCTACAGCTTCACAGACAATCTTTCTGCTTATTGTTGGGCGAACTATACCTTTGGCACAGATTATGAAGGTTCCGCCTTTGGCCTTGGTTTAGATTACGCTTTCTAGACTTTCAAAACCTAAAAAACGTGGGATTATCTCCCACGTTTTTTTTATTAAAAAATCAAAATTTTATTTTTTCTCTTTTTTGGGTAATTTACAGCTCTTATGTAAGGCGATATCCAAAACTTCGTCTGCATTCTCAACAGGAATAATCTTTAATCCTTTCTTTACGTTGTCCGGAATCTCAACCAAGTCTTTTTCATTATCTTTCGGTATAATCACTGTTTTTATTCCACCTCTGAGCGCAGATAATAACTTCTCTTTTAATCCCCCTATTGGAAGAACTCTACCCTGAAGCGTGATTTCTCCCGTCATGGCAACATCTTTGCGCACAGGTATCTTCGTTAAAACAGAGACCAACGTCGTATACATCGCTATACCCGCAGACGGTCCATCTTTAGGAGTGGCTCCCTCCGGCACATGAACATGTATATCCGTTTTTTCAAAAACTTCCGGCTTAATACCTAACTTCTTGGCATGTGAACGTACAACAGAATAAGCTGTTTCTATAGATTCTTTCATAACTTCCCCTAGCTTGCCGGTCTGCTTAACAATACCCTTGCCCGGCATATCTACAGCTTCAATAAATAATATGTCACCACCAACTTCCGTCCATGCTAAACCCGTCGTAACACCTATATGATCTTCATCTTCCGCTTCACCATAACGGTACTTCTTAACGCCAAGATATTCTTCTAAATTACTGCTCGTAACATCTATTCTTCCGACTTTTTTGTTCATTAATAAATTTTTAACCGCTTTGCGAGCGATATTCGAAAGCTCTCTTTCTAAATTACGAACTCCTGCTTCACGAGTATAGTAACGAATAATGTCTCGAATAGCATCATCACTTATAAATAATTCTTCCGCCTTAACCGCATTCTCTGAAAATATCTTTGGTAATAAATGACGTTTTGCTATTTCAATCTTTTCATCTTCTGTATAACCAGAAAGTCGAATAATCTCCATTCTATCTAAAAGCGGCCTCGGCATATCAAGACTATTGGCAGTTGTAACAAACATAACATCTGATAAATCATAATCAACTTCTAAATAATGATCGTTAAATGTATTGTTTTGTTCCGGATCCAACACTTCAAGCAATGCCGATGAAGGATCTCCACGCCAATCATTACCTAATTTATCTATTTCATCAAGCAAAAATAAAGGATTAGATGTACCGGCCTTTTTCATTCCTTTAATAACTTTTCCCGGCATGGATCCTATATAAGTCCGTCTATGCCCTCTTATCTCCGCTTCATCCCGCATACCGCCAAGAGACGTGCGTACAAAACTTCTTCCCGTTGCCCGAGCTATCGATTTACCTAAAGAGGTCTTACCAACACCCGGAGGACCAAATAAACATAAAATAGGACCTTTAACTTTATCCGCACGGCTCTGAACCGCTAAATATTCTATTATCCGTTCCTTTACCTTATCAAGACCATAATGATCCGCATCTAAAATCTCTGCCGCTTTTTGTAAATCTTTATTGACTTTGGAACGTTTGTGCCATGGTATATCCAATAACCAATCTAAATAATTACGTACAACCGTCGCTTCGGCAGACATCATACTCATCGTCTTTAATTTTTTGACTTCTGATAAGGCTTTCTCTCGAGCTTCTTTTGAAAGTTTCGTCTTTTCAATTTTTTGCATATAGGCATTTATTTCATTTTCTTCATCGCCATCGCCTAATTCTTTTTGAATAGCCCGCATTTGCTCATTTAAATAATATTCTTTTTGGCTTTTCTCCATTTGTTTCTTAACGCGAGATTTAATCTTGTTTTCAACTTCAAGCAATGTAATTTCGGCATCCATATATTCTAAAATTTTCTCAAAACGGTCTTTTAAACTTTTCCCTTCAAGTAAAGCTTGCTTTTCCTCTATTTTCAACGAAAGATGTGAGGCTATTGTATCCGCTAATTTATTTAAATCTTCTACTTGACTGACCGAAACAAAAACTTCCGGCGGAACTTTTTTTCCTAATTTAACATATTCCTCAAATTGAGAAAGAACCGCCCGTGATAATGCTTCAACCTCTATATCATGCGTCATATCATCCGGTATAACTTCAACAGATACGTTCATAAAATCATCTGCCTGTATAAACTCTTCTATACGAACCCTGCTTACACCTTCTATCAATACTTTAACTGTACCATCAGGTAAACGAACCAATTGCACAACTGTACCTAATGTTCCCACATGAAAAATATCATTTTCTGTTGGATCTTCCGTAGCTGCGTCTTTTTGTGTCGCCAAAACAATATTTTGATCATTATCTATTGCCGATTGCAATGCTTTAATTGATTTTTCACGACCAACAAAAAGCGGTACAATCATCTTAGGATATACAACAATATCCCGCAGCGGAAGAATTGGATATATTTTTTTACTCATTACTTTTTCCCGATTAAAACACGATATACAATATATAGGTAATTATATTTAAAGTGCAACTGTAAGAAAAAAATTCCTTCTTAATATAAAAAAAACACCCTCATTTCTTTTATATATTTTCTCTTTTCTTTGTACAAGTCAGATATAAATTAGATTTTCTAAAAGTGCAACAAGCTTTCTTATTTTACACACAAAAGCCTCCTTCTTAACGGCAGGAGGCTTTTGTGTGTTTCCTTTATATCAATTAAGCTGCTCGATTGATTTTTTTGGCAGCAAATTCATTCATCTTGGAAATAATATAATCAAGATCCTCATCATCAAGATAAGGCGTCATAGGAATAGATAAGGCCGTTTTTGATAAATTTTCGCAAATAGGTAATGAACGAGTGTTCCATTTTTCATAAGCCGTTTGAACATTAACCGGTCGAGGATAATAGGTTCCACAAGGAATACCGTTCTCTTTTAAATACGACATAAGTTCATCTCGATCCGGACAATGTATTGTATAAAGAGCGTATGCGGATTGACAATCATCCAATATTTTCTGTTTACCGTAATAATCACTCAATTCTTCATCATAACGTTTTGCAACACGATATCTATCTTTTAATTCCTGATCAAAAACCTTTAGTTTTTGCAATAAAACCGCTGCTTGAAAAGTATTCATACGTCCTGTCATGCCTAAACGTACATTATCATAATGATCTTCTTTGCTCATTCCATGAACACGACAAGATTGAACTAAAGCATCTTCTTCTTCATTATTCGAAAATACAGCTCCGCCATCTCCATATCCGCCTAAAGGCTTTGTTGGATAAAATGACGTTGCACTCATATCGGCAATTGAACAACATCTCCTACCCTTATAAACAGAACCATAGGATTGGCAAGAATCTGAAAGAACTTTCATTCCGTTTTCATGCGCTATTTTAATAATTTCATCATATTTACAAGGTGATCCGAATATATCAACGGGAATAACGGCTTTTAACCGCAATTTCCCTTCTTTTTTAACTTCTTCAATCGCTCGTTTTAAATCTTTAGGATCCATTGTATAAGTATCCGCTTCGGAATCAACAAAAATAGGCGTCGCTCCAAGTAAAACAGGTGCTTCGGCAGAAGAAACAAAAGTAAATGAAGATACAAAAACCGCATCTCCGGGTTTGACATCCCATGCCATTAAAGCAAGCGTCAACGCATCTGTGCCTGAACCACAAGTGGAACAATATTTTACATTGGAATAAGCGGCTAATTTTGCATCTAATTCACGCGTCTCAGGTCCTTGGCAATATGCACCATGATCTAATATTTTTTCAAAAGCATTTAAAAAATTCTCGCGGCCAATAATAGACTGAGATGTTTTACAATCAAATAACATAATGGGTTTTTTAGGCGTATTCATAATAAAAGTTCCTTTTTAAATTTCAACTGGCTTTACTTGTACAATAAACATTTTATAAACGCAAAACACAAAAAATTTCTGATTGTAACATTTTATCTGCGATTCTTTATGAAAATATTTTACTCTTGATATTTTTTTTACCATTGATATTAAATTAATATCTTGTTATATTAAAGTTAAATTAATTAAATAAGGATTAGAAAGGACTTGTTTTGTTAAAATATATCACATTACTAACTTTTTCATTAATCGTATTTATTCCGAACTCTCAAGCATCAGAAAATAATGATTGGTTGGAAAGTTATAATCGTTCCATGTTTGAATTCAATTATCAATTAGATAAATACGCCTTTAAGCCTCTGGCAAAAGGCTATCGGGCAATTACAACTCCTGATATGCGTTACCGAGTGGATTCCTTTATTGATAATATACGCGAACCTCTTACCGTAGTCAATCATACTTTACAAGGAAATATTAAAGAAACTTTTGTCTCCCTTGGTAGATTCTTAATTAATTCAACACTAGGACTTGGTGGAATGTTTGATGTTGCTTCCGGTTGGGGACTTAAAAAAAATCTAACCGGTTTCGACGATACTTTGGCTCATTACTGTGTTCCTGACGGTCCTTTCATTGTTGTTCCTATTCTAGGTCCCTTTACTCCCCGTTCTTTAGCTAGCTATACCGCAGATGCTTTTGTCAGCCCCATGTACTGGCTGCCTCGAAATGATAAAAATTACGCCGATAAAATTTCTTTCAGTTATGCTGCAATTGTTGCTATTCATGCTCGTGAACGCGGTCTCGATTTACTTGATGATATAGAAAGAGGCTCTGTCGATTATTATAGCACTATTCGCTCTGCTTATATTCAAAATCGCCAAAAATTGAACAATTATTGCTCTCATCAAAATCAAAATAACACTCCTAGTTATGATTTTGACTTCGATGTTGATGAAGAATTTGAATTTGAATAAGGAAAACTTAAATGAAAAACTTTCTTGTTATTTTTATCACAACCTTCTTTTTAATGGAAATCCATAATACTCATGCCTCTGTCAATAACCTTGAGGCAGAAAATTTCGTAAAAGAAATTACAAACGAAGGATTAACGGAAATTATCAATTCCAACGTATCTCAAAAAGAAAAAGATGAACGCTTCGCTAAACTTTTTAATCAAGCTCTTGATCTAAAATATATTGGACAATTCGTGCTGGGACGTTATTGGCGTACGGCTTCTCCTAAACAAAAAGAAGAATTTATAAATATATATCGTCAACTTAATGTGCAAACATGGTCCAAACGCTTTGATGAATTTAAAGGAAAGGAATTTATTTTTGAAGGAACATCTCCCTCTAATTCCGCCAATCAGATATTTGTTAATTCAAAAGTTCCCATGGATGAAGGAAAACCCGCAACTGTAATTTGGAGAGTGAAACAAACCGGAGATAAATATAAAATTGTAGATATTATCATTGAAAATGTCAGTTTAGCAATTACGGCCAGAAGCGAATATACTTCTTTTATCAAAAATTCTCCTACCGGAATTGATGGTTTAATCAACAATCTTAAACAAAAAACACAACAAAATTAATTTTAAAATATCATAATCTTTAATTATCAACTTGAAAATTTATATTTTCTGACTATCTCAATAGAGGTTATATTTTCGGGAGAAATAATTATGGGAACTTTATTAAAATATATTTTTTATATCGTCTTAATTGTTGTTATTTTTTTAATAGCAAAAGGTATTTATGATGGACAAATAACTCAAAACAGTACAGTCGGTCAAGTCGGCAGCGATATCGCTCAAGGAACTGAAAAATTAATGGACAAAGCTAAAACAGCCCTTAATGAAAAACAAGAAAAAAATCATCAAGAAGAAATGATATCACAATCTAAATAACTTGATATATTATTCCCAATTAATAAAACCAAATACTTTTAGTATTTGGTTTTATTTTATAATATATATCCAAAAACAAGGGAACTATGGATTAAGAAATGGCGCGCTCCGGGCGATTCGAACGCCCGACCCACAGCTTAGAAGGCTGTTGCTCTATCCTGCTGAGCTAGGAGCGCAATTTCAAAAACCTTTTTGTAAATGACATATTTTTTTAAACTTGTCAACTTTATTTTATATCTTTTACATTATTCAATTAAGGTTCAAATATTTGTTAAAATCAGATGAATATTTTTTATTTATTATTTTTTTTATTTTTATTTGATTGCGTATGATTTTTCTTTTTTCTTTATACTCTTTTCTTTTAAAACCAATACAAATTTTAGAAAGCAGCCAATACTTGATAAAAAGAATTTTATTTGCTGCTTGAATACCTACAATCGGAGCTATAAATATTTGACCTTTATTTTCAATAAAAATATAATCCTTTTGATATCGGTTAAGGACAAAAGCCATTGATTGTAATTCTTGAGGGGAAAATAATTCAAAAAATATCATTTCCATCTGCCTTTTAAAAAACTCTGAAACAACAGATAGTTTTTGATTTAATATATTTTTTCTTTTTAAAATATTATACACAAAATTACATATTTTAAAACGTTCATATTTATTTTTAGGTTGATGAATAAAATAGCTGCTCATAATAGAATTTGGACGAATACGGTAATTATAAAGTTTTTTTGATAAAAAAAAGATCGTTTGGGCTTGAAGTCCATAGAGTATCCAAAAAGCGTCATCTTCATGATCACATCCGTCGGGGAAAAATATTTCTTGTTCTTCAATAATACTTTTACGAAAAATTTTATTCCACAAAACGACACTTGTTTTATGTAATAAACAATGGTCTAAAAGAAGTTTTCCTTCATAAGAGGAATTATATAATTCTTCCTTGGTCTCTTGTCGACGTAAATAATCATTTTTATCTTCAAAAACAAGATTTGTATGACAAACAGCAACATCTACTTGATTGTTTTCCATAATTTCATACATTATCCGACAATAATCCGGTTCATACCAATCATCCGCATCACAAAACATAATATATGGTGCCAAAGCATAATTTAATCCGATATTTCGCGCCGCCGCAGGTCCTAAATGAGATTGTTTAAATATTCTAAATCTACAATCTAAATCAGCATATTTCTGCAAAATATTATAACTATCATCCGTGGAACCATCATCAACGCATAATATTTCAATTTCATGTAATGTTTGATCTGCTAATGCCTTCAAACATTTTTCAAGATATTTGGCCGTATTATAGACAGGAAGTATAATTGAAATTTTAATCATCATTCAAGACTCTTTTTGCTTTTCCTGCTCTTTATACTTATGTTTAATAAGTTTAAGTTGTTTTTTTAATTCTTTTTTTCGCTGACGATATAAAGATCTTTTTGTTCCAAAAGTAAATTTTGAAAGTAACTTACATTTTGCATATTTCAGTTTAGTTAGTAAATAATCATCCGTATAAGATATTTTTTCTTGTACGATTGATTGTGGTAAGATTTTTTGTGTCAAATTATTAAACAATATTTCCTCATAAAAAGGCGTTTGTCTTGCGTATTTCCAAAAATAATCACTCAAAGCCACTGTTGGATATTTCCACGGTTTTTCTCGACCTGCCCAATGAATAATCCGTGGATTTTGTAAAATAAATTTTTGTATATCAAGAGGATAGAATAAATCTAAACACCCAACAAATACATTCCATTGATGATTTAATTCTAAAACATGTTCATTTAAAGCAAGATTAAGTAAATCTTGATCCGGATATCGCAGTATTGATGAATACTTATGTAAACAATCAAAAATTTTCTCTTCCACCTTATTTTTTCGCCAAGCTTTGAGATTTATCAAACAAACACCGGTATTAAAATATTGTTTCAAATCGGCTTTCAAAATAAATTCATTATTACAACCGCCATAATTCGGAGCATCAATAGCGCAAGCCGCCCAATAGTCATTAAGTTCAATGTTGTAAAGTTTTGAAAGAGAAGAAACGACAACCAAATCACAATCAAGACATAAAATTTTATCTAAATCTGGTTTTAAGCTGGCAATTCTTAAACGAAAATTAGTTTCCTGAGTAACATGAGCATTGTTATTTTCCGGTATTGCCGGAATGTCATCAGATGATAATGTAATATATTCAATGCTAAAATTTTTTATTGTTTTTAATGTCTCAATTTTTCTTTTACTTTCCAAACTAAGATCGCTGGTTATGATATAAAAATATAAATCATCATCCTCATGAGCATTTTCTAAAATAGAAGTTATTGCCGTTGCTAAATATTTTGCATAAGCATCATTAACCGTAAAACTTACATTTATTCTATCAGTCATGCGATATTTCTCCGTTGAGCTTTAATTTGCTGTTTAATTATTTTCTTTTTTTGTTGATAATATTGTTTTTTTTCACCAAACAAAATTGCAGATAAAATTTTATATTTATAGTATTTAAACAGATTATTATGGTTCTTTTTCTGATGATTGGTTTGAACATTATTTATTGGCAATTGCTCTAACTTTTGAGCTAACGCATAGATTTTTTGTTCAAAATGCTTATATATAATTTGAACAAAAAAAGGTGTTTTTGCGGCATAATGCCAAAAAATCTCTGCCGTACAATGCTCCGGACAATCCCAAGGTTTAACATCTATGGCATAATGCAGTATAAATGGATTTTTTATTGCTTTCAAATATTGACCATAAAATATATCTGGTACTTGATATGGTAAAAGATTTCCATAAAGATAATAAGAATGCCATTCAACATTCCAACATTGATCAAGATACAATACTTTTCCTTCACATACAGAATTTAAAATATCTTGATCGACAATCATTGGTTTTCCGATGCATTGCAATTGTTGTAAAAGTTTTTGCGATAAATTAAATTTTTGACATTGTTTAATATTAAATAATAAAACGCCAGAATTAAAATAATGTATATAATCTTTCATTTGCAAAACATTATCACAATATTCCCTAACATTTTTATTTTCATTATAAATGCGCAAATATTCAATATCTCGAACTACTCCAAGTAAATTATTTCCAAGTTTTTGTTGATAAAGATCTGCCACATCCCTTAAACATATTAAATCACAATCAAGATATATGATATGTGAATATGATGTAAAAATTTCGGGAATAAAAAAACGAAAATAAACTGTCGGAGAATAATAAGTATGACTATAAAACAAATTATGATAAGTGTAATACAAATTAGAAACATCATAAAAACGAATACTAACATTATTACATTGATAAGTTTCTTTTAGAAGTTTCTGATAATAAGGTATAATACCATTATTTAAAATGATAATATCATAATTATTTTCAAGTTTTTTATGATCAACAATTGATTGTATGGCTACTGATAAATAAGGAACATAATTATTATCACAAGCAAAAACTACAGCCACATTGTTTTTATCGAAGAAAGGCTTTGGTATGAATTGATAAGAGGTTTCATCAATAAAAGTTAAATCGAGATTATCGATAACAAGTTTATCCTTTTTAGCATTCAGAAAAACGCCCCACATACGTTCGCCAAGATAAGCAATAGTTCTCTTAGCCGCTATTGTATAACCAGTATAATCAATTTGTTTTTCCACAGCAAATAAAACACCGAACAGCCATTGGCAATATTCAAAAAATATTTCTTTTTTCATTATAAAACAATGATACCAATAGTGTTTTTTAGATTTCATATATTGATTAATAACATTTTTATATTCAGGAAATAAATTTTCTGTTGTTTTAACGCATATTTTCAAATCATCACGATTGAGAAAAGAAAGAGTTTGAGAAAAATGTTCTGCAACGCTTTGATTAAAATCAACTTCTTTTGTTGTTAAAACATCAACCGGATGTTTTTTTAAATATTCAACAATATCTTTTCCGTTTAATTTTATCTGTTGACAATAATTTTGATTTGCCTTTTCAAAACGATAACATCCCCAGAATTTTTCATGTTCAGATTGATCAAAATTATCATCAAAAATAAAATGACGTCGATATTGCATAAAACCTATATAATCAGGATTACCTAGTTTATCATAATTTTTCCACGCCCAATAAAGAGCTGTCAATTCACAATATTTTCGATTTTCAGAAGAAATGTTGTCTCCAGTATCATCGCCTATCATATTCTCTTTCATCCATTGACAATCTTCTTGCGACACATCGCCGTCTTTGGATACTTCCGTAGATAATTTTCTTCCCAAATGAATAGGGGTTAATACATCATCTTTTAACAAATATGCAGGTTTATGATAACCTATTAAAATTTTCACTTTAGGATTTTTACGCATCAGCTACTCCTTTAAACACATCTAAAGCTCGTGAAACGACTTGATCCATGTTGTAATATTTATAATCGCCAAGTCGACCTAAAAAGAAAACATTATTTAATGTTAGTGCTTTTTGTTTATACGCTTGATAGATAACTTCATTATCTTTTGCAGGAATAGGATAATATCTTTCATTTTTTCCTATTTTAAATGAGCATGGAAATTCATAAGAAACGACAGTTTTATCGCTTATTTCATCCAAGTAATATTTGTATTCAACCGAACGAGTGTAATCGTAATTTTCAGGATAATTTATCTGAGGACCAGATTGAACGAATGTTTTATTAAAGGTTTTCAACATTATATCAAGACTTCGATAAGGAAGAGCCCCAAACTCAAAATCAAAAAATTCATCAATAGCACCACTATAAAATAATTTTTCATATTCTATTTTATTTCTGATATCTTTATAATCATTTCCCAGACGAACTTCGATCAATGGATTTTTAAGCATATTAGCCGCCATTTGCGTATAACCTTCCGCCGGTATGGCTTGATATTTATCTTGGAAATATCGACTATCCCGACTGATAAAAACAGGAACGCGCGCACTTACCGAAGAATCTAAATTTTCTGGTTTTACGCCCCATTGTTTTAAGGTATATCCTAAAAAGACTTTTTCATAAACATATTGTGCTAAAAATTGTAAATCAACATCGCCGCTGGTTTTTAAATCCAAGATAGGCACTTTTTTATTAAAACCAAATTTTTCGATTAATTTATTTTCAAATTTTTCGGCCATATGTTTAGGAAAAACTTTATGCAAACTATCTAAATTAAACGGAATATTAACTTCTATTCCATCAATTAGTGCTTTTACTTTATACATAAACGGGTGCCATTGAGTAAAACGGCTAAGATAATCCCAAACTTTTTTTTCATTAGTATGGAAAACATGAGGACCGTATTTATGAACCATAATTCCTGTTTCTCGATCTTTGTAATCAAAGATATTACCCCCTATATGTTTTCTTTTATCGATTATCAGTACTTTTTCTTTTTTTTCTTCAGCCAGACGTTCAGCAATAACAATTCCTGACAATCCGCAACCGACGACAAGATTTTTTACTTTTTCCATAATTTAAAACTTTCTGTTTATTTCCCAATTCCATGCTGTACGGACAATATCATCAATATCAGTATATTCCGGTTTCCAACCAAGAATTTCTTTTGCTTTTTCATTATTAGCGCATAAACGCGCAGGATCGCCCAAACGTCGAGATGCATATTCGACCGGACATTTTAAACCGCTTATTTTTTCTGCGGCGTTAATAATTTCATTTACACTTGTTCCTTTACCTGTACCAAGATTAAGACAACCACTAAAATCATTGACTTTTTCTAAGGCTAACCGATGTGCCTGCGCCAAATCTTCCACATGAATATAATCACGAATACATGTTCCGTCAGGTGTATCATAATCATTACCAAAGACTTTTATGGACTTTTGTTGTCCTTTTATTGCCTGTAAAACAAGAGGTATCAGATGAGTTTCCGGTTGATGACTTTCGCCTATACAACCATCTTTTGCTGCACCCGCTGCGTTGAAATAACGTAATGCAATATATTTTAATCCGTAAGCCTGCCGATAATCAGCCATAATTTTTTCAATCATCAATTTTGTACGGCCATAAGGATTTATTGGTTTTTGAGGATGTTGTTCATCAATCGGCATATATTTTGGTTCACCATAGGTGGCGCAAGTACTTGAGAAAACAATTTTATTAACTGAAAACTCTTGCATTACGGATAATAAATTAAATGTTCCAATAACGTTATTAAGATAATATTTTTGCGGATCAAGGACGCTTTCGCCAACATAAGCAAATGCGGCAAAATGAATGACAGCTTCTGGTTTAAAATCGTCAAAGACCTTTTTTAAAGAATCTTTATCAAGTAAATCGGCTTGAACGAAAGCCGCGCGTTTATCGACAGCTTGACGATGCCCATAAATTAAATTATCGACAGCCACACATTCATAACCACAATCCAATAAATGTCTTACCGTGTGCGAACCAATATAGCCGGCACCTCCCATAATTAGTATCATATTTTATTCCCCTCGATAGTTAAAATTAAAAGTTATAATTATCCCTACTCTGCCGCCGCTGATAATTGGATAATTTCTTTTCTAAAATACTCAATTGTTCGTTTCAAACCTTCATCAAGACAAACATGAGGCTCCCAATCAAGTTTAGCTTTAGCCAAAGATATATCCGGACGACGTTGTGTAGGATCATCCGCCGGTAAATCCTTATAAACGATTTTTGATAAACTTCCTGTTTGAGCAACAACTTTTTCCGCTAATTCTTTAATTGTAAACTCACCGGGATTACCTGTATTAACCGGACCAGTAAAGCCTTTTTGAGAATTCATCATTCTTACCATAGCTTCAATTAAATCATCGACATAACAAAATGAACGTGTTTGTAAACCATTGCCATAAATTGTAATATTCTCACCTTTCAACGCCTGACATATAAAATTACTGACGACGCGTCCATCATGTGGATCCATATTAGGTCCATAAGTATTAAAAATGCGAATAACTTTAATGTCTACCCCTTCATGGCGGTAATAATCAAAGAACAAACTTTCCGCACAACGCTTACCCTCATCATAACAAGCGCGAATTCCTATCGGATTAACATTTCCTCGATAACTTTCGACTTGAGGATGCATCAAAGGTTCACCATAAACTTCGGAGGTTGATGTTTGTAGAATTGTCGCTTGATGAACTTTCGCCAATTCCAACATATTTATTGCCCCAAAAACACATGTTTTTGTCGTTGTAATTGAATGTTTTCCCTGATAAGCCGGCGGACTGGCTGGACACGCTAAATTATAAATCTGATCCAAATGTTCATCTATACTAAAAGTTTCACAAATATCATGTTTAATAAAACGAAAATTATCACAAGATAATAAATCATTTATATTTGACATTCGTCCCGTATAATTATTATCCATACAGATAACTTTATGACCATCATTAACTAATCTATGACAAAGATTAGACCCCAAAAAACCTGTTCCACCAGTTACAAGTATTGTTTTCATAAAAAACCTCTTAATTTTAACTGTTATTTTATAAAATATTGATACCTAATTTTGAAAAAAATTATATTTAATCCCAAGATGTCATAAGAAATACCTTATAGGAAAAAAATAATTTTCTCCTCATATAATCAAGAGTTTTAAAATTTCACCGTCTGCAAATAATTTTTTTTACATTTTTTTACTAACCAAAATAAACAATTAAAAGTATCAAAATAATTTATCTGCTCTAAGAATAAAAATTATGAAATATACTACAAAGTCTTAAAACAAAAGATAACTTTATAGTAAAAAGGATTATATTATGATATATGGATATATTAGGGTTAGTACAGATAAACAAACAACTGAAAACCAACGTTTTGAAATTAAACGCTTTGCTAAAAGGAATGGAATATCAATCAATAATTGGATTGAAGAAACTTTATCAGGAGGTATTGATTATAATCGTCGAAAATTAGGTAAGTTATTAAAAAAACTAACCAAAAATGATATTATTATAGCTTCTGAAATTTCTCGTTTTGGCCGTAATATGCTGCAAATTATGACTATTTTACATTATTGTCTTAGCACTAATGCACAAGTATGGACGATTAAAGATAACTATCGTTTAGGTACCGATATTCAATCAAAAGTTCTAGCTTTTGCCTTTGGCCTATCGGCAGAAATTGAACGAAATTTAATATCGCAGAGGACTAAAGAGGCTCTTCTTCGAATAAAATCAGAAGGTAAAAAATTAGGCCGCCCCAATGGCTGTAATAATAGAAAATTAAAATTAAATGATTATAAAGAACAAATTGATGAAATGATAAAACTAAATTTCACTCAAACTCAAATAGCACAAGAACTTAAAGTCAGTCGAATGACTTTATGTCGTTTTTTAAAAAAATCAAGGAAATTCATTTATTAATAAAACAATTATTTAATTAAAGACATTAAAATTGTAAACATGTATTTATATTATTGATTTTATATATTGCAAACTTCTAATTATCTGTTAGAGTAATTTTGTGGTAATAATATCCACAAAAGTTTTAATCACCAAGGAGACTTGATATGAACTATAAAACAATTCTTTTAGCAACAGCAGCAGTTGTTTACGCCGGTGTTGCTCATGCAGAAGATATAACTTCACCAATGTATTTGCCAGGAGAAGGACAACTCTTATCCAATACTTCTTTGGCTTATGACAGAACCAAATTAAAACATAACTTTGGAACTGGTGAAGATTTACGCTTAGCAGAAGAAATCACCTATGGTATTACCAACAATTTTTCTATTGTCGCCGAAATAGGTAACAGATTTGATTTTGAAGGTTTTACCAATCAAGAATATAACAATGATCATAACTTTGACTACGCTATCGGTGCAAAATACAATATCCGCCAAGGACAATGGTTAAGTCAGATTGGCGTAGGTTATTACACATATGATCCTAAAAGCTGGTACGGACATCATGGCAATGATGAAAGATGGTATAAATCTGTAAATGCTGATGTTAAAGTCGGTTATGAAATGGCAAATGGCTGGCTTCCATATACCTCCTTTAGTGTTGATAGTCGTGTTGATTACAGTGACCGTCCGATGTATTATTCATGGTTTGGCGGTGTACATAAAACCGGTGATAAATATTCTGTTGACGCAGGTATCCGTTATGATTTTGAACTGGACGGAACAAACACCAACACATGGTGGGTAGAAGCTCAAGCAAACTATTTTGTTAATGAAAATATTGCTGTCGGTTTATTTGGTGATTACTACCTTGGCGGCAACTACAATGGTATAATAGACTATGACTATACACTTGGTTTAAGTGCAAAAGTTTTATTCTAAAACCATAAAAAGCTTAAAAAAAGCACTGATAAATCAGTGCTTTTTTAATGTCCGTTACATTGTCTAATAATTTTTTTTACAAAACTTATTAACACTTAAATACTTCATTTTTTTCAGACTAATATCATGTAGTTGTTGTTCTATATTTTGTTTTTCTTCCTTATCACTAACTTTAACAAGTAATTTTTTATATGAATTTTCCATAATATCAAGTTTTAAAAAAGGCGATAACTTGGATTTTTTACATTCTTCAATTGCGCGAAAATAAAAAGTAATATCGTCAGTTTTATCACCAATAGAATTTAACATGGCACAACGAGCCTGACCTTTTAAAAATTTCATAGCTATAACTTCTTTGACATTTTTCCATTCTTGTTTTTTTCCGGTCATTAAGTAGACATCAGTCATTTTTTTTAATAAAGGGAGTCTATCTTCTTTTTGGGCATAACGATAAGCTTCCATATAATATTTAATCGCTTGATCACTAGAATAAGCTTTATCCGAATTAGTTGTCAGATAACCTATTTTTTTACTTTGTTGAAAATAGATATTTGCTAATTCATTATTAATTTTATAACTATTATTACGCGTTTGTTTTTTGGTTAAAGCTTTTTTATAAGCTCTTATAACTTTTTTATCAGAATTATTTTCACCAAGTCTATTTTGGCAATAAGAAATCAATTTATAATCCGAAGTTAAAGATAAAACTTTATCCAAACAATCTTTTTCTTGAGTATCGACGTAATTATCATTAAAATATTTATTTTGCACATTTAATTTACGATATAATTTAGAAGAAATAAAATAAAGTTTTGCTTTTTCTTCATCTGAGAAGATAATATTTGTATTTTCAAGTTTTTCTTTTAATTGATTTGCTTTGTATGAACTAAAATTCAGATAATTATCTGTTAAATATAACATAGCTTCATTAACGACATTTGTTAAGTTGAAAAGAGGTTTCAACATTTGAACATTTTCCAATCGGTTTTCGACATAAGGCACCATATTTAATGCCCAATTTTCCCCTTCAACACTTTTAATATAGTTCAAATCTTGATTATTAAAATAGCAAATATTCTGTAATAAGACATATGAACCAATAGTATTTTCATCCAGCGTGTTTGCAATACATTGCTGATTAATAAGCATGAATTGTTCTTCATAAGCTTTTTCTAAAACAACCTCATGGTTTAGTTTTAAATCCAAATGATACCGTTTAGCGACCTCGGCAAGATAAGGTTGTTGATTTGTATCTAAATCATTTTGTATTAATTTTTTCAAAGTTTCATCATTTAGAGGGAGTGGTTCTTTTAAAGAAACTTTCATAGTCTTAATCCTTATAATTTATTCATTGTTTATCTGATTATTATTACAAAAACGAACCTGCGTAGTTTCGATACGATGACCTTTAGTTTCAACGACTTTTATTTCCAGATTTTCATAATATAACTTGATATCCGTTTTATTTTCAGGAATACTTTCCATTAAAGACATAACGAAACCACCGAATGTATCACATTCTGTATCCGAGAGATTTATTTTCAAAGCGTCGGCAACATCATTAATTGCCGCACATCCTTTAATCTGCCAAACGTCATCTTCTAATTTTTCTATATCCGGACGACTGGGAGGAGCGGTCATATCATCTTCCAACTCACCCACCAATTCTTCCAACAAATCATTCATGGTAACGATACCGTCGACACCGCCATATTCATCAACGACAACAGCAAAATGATCACGGCTTTTTTTCATACTTTTAAACAGATCGTCGACATGCAAAGTTTCAGGAACGAATTGAACTGGACGAATGGCTTTTTTTAGAATTTCTGATTTATCTAATCCTTTATATTTAAAATAATCTTTAATTCTCAAGGAACCGATAATATGATCATTATTTCCTAAAAAAACGGGATAGACTGAGAATCGGCTTTTTATCATTTCCTTTTCCCATTCTTCAACGGAAGCGTTAGCGTCAAGAAAAGCGACTTCTGTTCTATGTGTCATAACTTCTTCGACTAATTTATCATCAAATTCAAAGACGTTATGAATAAGGACTTTTTCGATATCGTCGATTGTACCGTTTTTACTACCGGCATCGACCATAATTCTGATTTCTTCTTCAGTAATTTCATCATTTTTATTTTCAGGATCTATTCCGCAGATTTTCAACACGAGATTTGTTGAAACGGTTAAGAACCAGACAAGAGGAGCAAAAATTTTGGCGACGACATAGATTAAACCGGACATGGAAAGACCGACTTTTTCGGAATTTTGCATAGCAATTCTTTTTGGAACCAACTCGCCAAATATCAAGGTAATATATGATAACACAAAGGTAATAAAAATAACCGCCAATACATCTAATTTTGATGGTGATATGGTAACTCCCATAGAGACCAACCAATGAACGATTCTGTCAGAGAAATTATCGGCGGCAAAGGCACTTCCCAAGAAACCGGCCAAAGTGATGCCGACTTGAATTGTTGCTAAGAAACGAGCGGGTGTTTTGGTTAAAATCAATAATCTTTGAGCGCGTTTATCTCCTTCTTCCGCCATTTTTTTCAATTTCACTTCATTAACAGAAATAACTGCAATTTCAGCACAAGCAAACACGGCATTAAGGATAATTAAAAAGACTTGAAATAGAAGTAATTCGAGTATGGTATAATCTGCCATTTATTCCTCATTTATTAAATATAAGATTGATTTATAAAATTAACAATAAAATAATCTATTTGCAACCGATATTTTCAATTATTTTTATAACCTAGCTCTTCAAAAGAGTTTTTTACGGTTTATATAGACCGAAAGTTCTTTTTAAATTTAGGTATAAAGGGAAAATAATGAAAAGACATATTTGGACATTAGTTTTGACGATATTTCCATTTATGACGCAAGCTATAACGACAACGGTTCCTGTTGGAAGTATTGTTGACAATGGAGATGTTAATTCGGTTGTCACCCAAAAAGTTTACGGACAAACGAATAATTTTACCGTATCCGGTGTTCAACAAATAATGAGTGGCGGGAGCAGTTATAACAGTAATTTATATCCTTACGGTCAACAAGACGTTATGTCAGGAGGGATTTCATACAATACCAATATTCAATACTACGCCTTGCAAAATGTATATGGGAAATCTTACTCATCGAGCATAGACACTAGGGGATCAATGAATATTAACAAAGGCGGTTATGCCGAAGGGACCATAATTAATGGCGGTACTTTATATGTATTAACCGGAGGAACATCTGTTAATAGTCAAATTATCTCCGGTAAACAATATGTATCTGGAACAGATACAGGGACAATATTAACAAGCGGACTTCAAGAAGTCAAGAGCGGCGGGGTAACATCAAATACGACAATTGAAGGCGGCACGCAACAAATTGATGAAGGTGGAAAAAGTGAAAATACGACAATAAACGGCGGTTCTGTTAAAATATTTGGCAGTACGAATGGAGCAACAGTTAATTCTAACGGTATTTTAAATATTTTAAGTGACGGCTTTGCTCAAAACACAATAATAAACGGTGGTCGAATGGAAGTAAACAGTAGTGGGACATCTAAATATACCAACCTTATTTCCGGACAACAAAGGGTTTATGGTTTAGACAGTTACGGTACTATAAGCGGAGGCACACAAAGCATCCGCAGCGGTGGTAGAACACAATACGCGACTGTTAGCGGTCAGGGTGTTCAACAAATCAGCGGCAGCGGAATTGCACAAAACAGCACCATTACCGATGGCGGCACGCAATTAATAACTAATGGAACGGCCACAGATACAATTATAACGAATGGCGGTATACAACAAATAGAAGGTGGAATTTCCGAGAACAGTCAAATATCAAATAACGGGAAACAATTAATAACCGGGGGAACAGCTTTAGAAACAGTCCTTAATTCAGGAGGCATCCAACAGATAGATGACGGAGCATCTTCAAACACAATTATCAATAGCGGCGGACAACAAATCATCAATGGGGGCATTGTAACCGATACAAGCATCAATTCTGGTGGAATACAATTAATTAATAATGGGACAGTAAGCGGCAGCATCGTTGAATCTGGCGGTGAACAGCGAATAAACGGCGGAACAATTGAAACCACTCAAGTTGGAAATGGCGGAAAACAAATAATTTTTGGTGGCAATGTTACCGGAACAGAAGTTTACGACAAAGGAATACAACAAATAAACAGCAATGGTATGGCGAACAGCAGTCATATTAGCAATCAAGGGATTCAAATTATAAATGGAGGTCAAGCTTACGATACGATTTTATCAACAGGAGGCAGCCAACAAATATCTGACGGCGGAGCAGCTTATAATACAGAAATATCCGAGTATGGGATACAATATGTAGACAATAATGGCACATCATACAATAGTGTTATTAAATCACAAGGAATTGAACAAATTATATACGGAGGCACAGCCATTGATAGTCAAGTTTATACCAACGGATTATTAACTATTGGTAATGGAGGAATTGCACAAAACAGTATAATTTATGAGAAAGGAGCTATATGGATATATAATGGAGGCACAGCCGAAAATACAGTTATTGACAACGGCGGTTGGATGACTTTAAACAGCGGTGGGATTTTAAGTGGACAAACGCGGATTAACAATGGAAATTTAACCATAATTGGCAGTAATGAGATTTCTGATTTAACCTTAACCAACACGATGGTTTATCTGACTCCGGCTCCTCAATTTTCACAATTAACAATCAACAATTTAAATGGAAGCGGACGTTTTTATATCAGCAGTAATATAGCAGCCAACAAATCTGATCAAATTATTGTACAAAGCGGCAATGGAGATTTTGGGCTAGTTGTTCATGATTACAGTAACAGTACTCAATTTCCTGATAGATTTAGCATTATTAATGAACGAAACGGTGCTCAAGATCAATTTTATTTAGTTGGCGGTGCAGTAAATGTTGGTGCATATGAATATAGTTTAGAAGAACAGGATGGTGATTGGTATCTTGTAAAGACGCAAGAATTAAACGATTCTTCATATGTGTCAAAGAATGCTTTTTTATCTTTACCGTCAATTTTTGAAACGCATATAATGTCGCTTTATAGTCAATTGGAAAGTATTCGTAATCAAAAAAGAAACGGCAATGGATTATGGATAAGGAATTTTGGACGTAGAATCAAAGATAAATTTAAGGATAATACGGCCACACATACGGATATATTTGGCACACAAATAGGTTACAATCACACTATTTGGAATAAAGGTGATGATGTAATTGACATTGGTATTTATGGAGGTTATTCCTTCAGCAGGCAAAAATATTCGATTGACGGGAAAGGCACGGGTTACACGAACAACCTTGGTATTTATGCGACATATGGCAATCAATCTCATTATTTTATAGACATTTTCGGCAGTTATTTTTGGCATCATCAAAAAACGACTGATTACACACCTGACGGAACCGATGTTATTGCCAAATATAATCCACATGGATGGCAAACATCATTTATTGCCGGAAAAAGATTTATTTTTGCCAACAACTGGTACATAGAACCACAAATTGGAATTGATTATTTACGAATAGATGGTGTTAAATATCAAACAAATTTCAATACACCGGTAAAAACTTCTAATTATGACACACTAAAAAGCGGTATAGGTTTTTACCTTGGTAAAGATATTATGATTTTTGATGAGATTGACACACAAATATATAGTAGGTTCAAAATTGTTAATTATAGTGATGCCAAGGCTTGGATAGCATTTTCGGATTACACTTTTATTGAAAAGATATCCTCGACTGGTTATGAGTTAGGTTTTGGGATAAACATGGAAGTTAAAAACAATTGGACGAGTTATATTGACGCAGGCACACGTTTTGGAGGGAAAAGCACAGTTCCACTAGAGATGAGTTTTGGTCTGCAATATAATTTTTAAAATAGCTTTTTTTCAATGTTTTTTAGCAATTGAACCACTTTCTCGTGCTTCAAATCCAAGGGACTGCCAAAAGTATAAAAAAAACGCCCCTTTAGGGCGTCCTTTTATACTGGCTGCCCCACATGGATGGTTCTCAACCTTTGCTTAAAGCAAA
>CALXTF010000002.1 GCA_944391335.1 uncultured Alphaproteobacteria bacterium | reverse complement strand
TGTCCTATCGTTCCTATGTTGCAATGCGGCTTGCTTCTTTCAAATTTCTCTTTTGCCATCTCTTCTTTCTTCCTAAATTTAGAGTTGTTAAAACCAAAATCTTGATCAAAAATTTGGAGCGGGTGAGGGGAATCGAACCCCCGTCATAAGCTTGGAAGGCTTCTGCTCTACCATTGAGCTACACCCGCGAAAAAATCATTTTTGTAACAAGTTCGTCGAATATAAACATGGTGGAGGGGGAAAGATTCGAACTTTCGTAGACGTAAGTCGACGGATTTACAGTCCGTTGCATTTGACCGCTCTGCCACCCCTCCATGAAAAATTTCGACGAGGGAAAAAGGTTGTTTTTCCTTTTTACAAAATTCATTCTTGCAAATAATAGCATTTTATTATCATTGTCAATATCTTTTTTACTTTTATCTGTGGATTTTTGTTTCTGCTGCTTTTAGCGCCTCTGGTGTTCCAACATGAAATAATTCTCCTTCATTGACTACAAAACCTAGGCGTCCCTTTTGTTGCGCCATGTCAAAACAGTCGCGTAATGAAAATTTTTTTAACGGTTGGTTGTTAAAAATTTTCTTATTGATAATCGATATTCCCGCAAACATGTATGGATATCCAGATGTTTTTTCTTTATTTCTTTCTATTTCGCCCTTGGATGTGATACGATAATCTCCTATGCTTTTATCGCCACAGACATCTTTTTTATCTTGCAGCAATAATATAATATCATATTTTTCTTCATTCCATGCATCAAGCATACGCCATAAAATTGGTTTATATCCTCTATCTGTAAGAAAAACATCACTGTTTAATACAAAAAAAACGCTGTCTTTTAATAAGGGAAGCGCGTGTTTAACTCCGCCTCCTGTTTCTAAGGCTTCTTCTTCAGTGGAAAATGATATATGGGTATGGGGATAGTGTTTAAGAAGATGTTCTTTTATCATTTCTCCCTTATAGCATAAATTGACAACAATATCATTTATTCCAAAATCTATAAGACGTTCAAAATTATAATCAATAAGAGATTTTCCGCCTACTTGAATAAGAGGTTTAGGTTGATTAAGACTCAGTTCCCTCATCCTTATGCCTCTTCCCGCGGCTAAAACCATTGCTTTATAAATAGGTTTTCTTACAGGTGTTGTCCTTTGTTCGGGGAGAATGTATTGTGTCATCCATTGTTTTATCTTTTCTAATTTTGGGTATTTTAAAATGCTGTCTATCCTTTCCCATATTTGGCAGATATATTGTAAATAATGCTTCTTGCCGTTAATCATAGATAATGTGGTAAAACGTCCGAGTACTCTTAAATGACGGAAAAGTGAAAGAAAAGCATATGAATCTTCAAAATCTTCACGACTAACTCCTGTTAATGTCTTAAAAAACGCCTCTTTTACCATGTTTATGGTTGTATCTGAAGCAGTTCGCCGATCTGCGGCTAATAAACTCATTATATCATAAGTCAGGGGGCCCCATAAAGCGTCTTGAAAGTCTATAATGGCACATTCTTTCGAATTTTTTGGAACCATGACATTATCAATATGATAGTCCCATAAAACCAATCGATTCGGAACCTGATAGGCTAAAGAAGATAATTGTTCAATTATATTAAAAAAATCTTTTCGAGCTTGGGGTGATAATATTTGACCTACGGCCATCGGATAATACCAATCCGTGAATAGTTGCAAATCATCTAAAATTTTACGCTTTGAAAGTTCTTCTGCACATTTGGGACGTTCTGTAATAGCCGTAACTTTACTAAGTGCTGAAGCCGCGCTTAGATATAATTGTGTTTCATTATTATCTGTCAAAAGTTTAGATATACTGCTATCCCCTAAATCTTCTATTAATAAAAAACCGTTTTTAAAATCGCTGGCAAAAACTTCCGGTACATATGCTCCTCTTCTACGAAGAAATTTTGATAATGTAACAAATTCATGTGTTCGACAACGGCATCCCTCATCATCCATAACAACAGCCGTTTTACCGTTTGTAAAAGAAACACGATAATATTTGCGGCTGGACGCATCGGTTGCTAGAGGTGTTAAAGTATAATGCTCTTGTGCGCTTTTTTTTAAAACAAATTCGTTCATTTTTTCTAAACGATTAAGTTTTTCCATTGACCGAAACTCCTAACATGATATTATCTTCATATAATTTATAGTTAGAATTTAAGACTTAAAATATCATTAAAAATTAAGGAATCTTTATGAAGCGAAAATATGCGGTTTTTGACTGGGACGGTACTTTAGCAGATACTTATCCGATAATTCTTGATGCTTATCACTATACTTTTAATAAAATGGGAATTCTAAAAATTGACGATGACAACATAAAAAAAATTATCAGTACTCTACAAAATAAAGATATTCTCGGTTATTTCTTTAAAGAACGGCAAAATGAAGCTGTTAAATATTTTTATGAGTATATTGAACAATATCATACAAAAAATCTTAAACCGATAGAAGGCGCGGCTCAATTATTGGAATATTGTAAAAAGAAAGATATTATATGTTACTTGCTGACAAATAAAAAAACATATTTCATCTATAAAGAAATGGAAAAACTTGGTTTTCAAAAATATTTTAAAAAAGTCGTGGCTGCCGGTGAATATTCTCAAGATAAGCCACATCCTACGGCATGCTTGGCTGTTTTTGACGGTATTTTGCCTCCTGTTAATCAAATTGTGGTAATTGGTGACGGAGCCGCAGATGTTAAAACAGCTAATGTATATAAAAAGGGTAATCAAAGAGCAAAATGTATTATCTTGGATCCAAAAAACCAGTATTGCGGCGAAACTCCTGATGATAAAGTAAAATATCTTGTGGATATTCAAAATCTCCTAGAAAGGGAATAATATGCAAAATAATAATCAAATTTTAATTTATGGAAAACATGCTGTTGAAGCGGTATTAGAAAATTCCAAACGCAATATTATTCGCGTGTATTGTTTAAAAGAAAATATTCATTTTATAAATGGAAAAATCAATAATAATAAAATTAATGTGGTTGATAAATCCGCTTTGGATAAAATACTCCCACATGAAGCCGTACATCAGGGAATAGCTGTCTTAACCGAAATGTTGCCGACAATTTCTTTAGATAATTTATGTGATTTTGTAAAATTGAAAAAAAATGCCTGTATAGTTGTTTTAGATCAGGTAACAGATCCTCAAAATATTGGAGCAATTATCCGTTCTTGCGCAGCTTTTAATGCGGATGCGCTTCTCGTTCAAGATAAAAATTCTCCTCAAGAGAGTCCGGCAATGGTTAAAGCTGCTGCAGGGACTTATGAATTATTACCTATTTGCCGTACACCAAATTTAACACGCGCACTCGAAAGATTAAAAAAAGAAGGTTTTTGGATTATTGGTACCGATGGATATGCTAAAACGCAGTTGCATGAGTTAAAAAAAGGAGATAAATTAGCTGTCGTTATGGGAAGCGAAGGAAAAGGGTTGCGTCGATTGGTGGCTGAAACTTGTGATATTTGTATTCGTTTACCGATTAGTCCTAAAGTGGAAAGCTTAAATGTGTCAACAGCTGCCGCTGTCGTATTGTATGAATTAAACAAAAATTAGGAGAAACCATCAATGTGGAATATTGAGGTTTATGATTTAAGCAAAAAT
This sequence comes from uncultured Alphaproteobacteria bacterium, assembly GCA_944391335.1. Taxonomy (GTDB): domain Bacteria; phylum Pseudomonadota; class Alphaproteobacteria; order RF32; family CAG-239; genus JAFUYI01. Next base: position 105,971 of record CALXTF010000002.1, on the reverse strand, counting down.
TATGGAAATGTCCACGCCGTTGAAAATATAAGTTTTAAAGCTTCTCAAGGTGAAATTATTGCTTTGCTTGGACCAAACGGCGCAGGTAAGTCGACATTAATGAATATGTTATCTGGTTATTTGGCTCCAACTCAAGGTGATATTTTTATTCGTGAACGCAATATTCGTGATTTTCCCGTCGAAAGTAAACAATGTATAGGATTTCTTCCGGAAGGTTCTCCTTTATACCCTGATTTAACCGTGCGTGAATTCTTAACTTATATGGCCGAATTAAAACTCTTGGGAAAAAAGGAAATTGATTATGCCATCAATGTCGCCAAAATTCAAAATGTCGAAACACAAAAAATTGAAACTTTATCTAAAGGTTATCAACGACGTGTCGGTTTTGCTCAAAGTATCCTTTCCAATCCTCCGATTTTACTTTTGGATGAACCAACAGACGGTCTCGATCCAAACCAAAAAAAACATATTCGACAACTTATTAATCAGATGGGAAATCAAAAAACAATAATCATTTCAACTCATTTATTAGATGAAGCGGAATATGTTTGTAACCGAATTATCTTAATTAATCACGGAAAAATTATCGCAGATGGAACAGTAGATGATATCATAAACTTGGCCAAAGTCGAAAATCTGGAAAAAGCTTTTTATAAATTAACAACAATACAAGATGAGGCGTAAATGAAAAAATTAGGAGTTGTCGTCAAAAATGAACTGCTGCGTTATTTTGTTTCTCCGCTGGCTTATGTTTATTTAATCGCTTTTTTAATTTTAAATGGTTCTTTTGCTGTTTATTTCGGACATTTCGTAGATCGGGGTATTGCCGATTTATCATCAATGTTTGCTTTTCAACCATGGCTTTATTTGTTGTTTATTCCCGGAATTTCAATGCGGCTTTGGGCTGAAGAATTTCGTAGTAAAACAATTGTTCAACTCTTAACAATGCCTGTTTGTATTTCAACTCTGGTATGGGGAAAATTTTTTGCAGCATGGCTGTTTTCGGCTGTCGCTTTAATTTTGACTTTCCCTTTTTGGGTGACTGTTAATTGGCTTGGAACTCCAGATAATGCCGTAATCTTGCTTAGTTATATCGGTAGTTGGATTTTAGCCGGTTGTATGATTGCTATTTCTCAAACTATGTCGGCTTTAACTAAAAATCAAGTCATCGCTTTAGTTCTGGCGGTAATTGTTAATTTCTTTTTCTTTTTAAGCGGAATTGAATATGTCCTTGGTTTCTTCCGTTTGTTCGCTCCGGTCGCTGTGGTCGATATGATCGCTTCTTTTAGCTTTCTTATCCATTTTGAATCTATGACAACCGGTATACTCGAATGTCGAGATATTATCTTTTTTATATCTATTATCCTTTTATTTAATGTGATGACTATTTTAATTATTAGTTTTCGCACTTTAGGAACTTCTCTTTGGCTTAAATCAACGGAAATAGGATATTATGTTTTATTTTTTGTTTTTTTGTTTATGGCTTTTATTGGACTTAATCTAACAGCTAATCGATTCTTGAGAATTTATCGATTCGATTTAACCCAAGAGAAAATACATACATTGTCAAATTCTTCAATTGAAATTCTTAAAAAAATTCCTGAACCGGTTATTGCTAAATTGTATTATTCTCCAATTCTTGGTCAACGTAATCCAGAATTTCGCTTAATATATGATCGCATACGATTGTTGTTAGAAGAATTTTCTCAACTCGTCCCCGAAAAATTTAGTTATAAAATTTATAACCCGAAACCATTAAATGATATTGAAGATCAAGCTATCGCGTCTGGTTTACAACCTATCCCGTTGGTTGATATAAATCAAAACGGTTTTTTGGGAATTGTCTTGACAGATAGTCTTGATCAACAACAAATAATTCCTCTGTTTGCTCTTGAACGATATGCTTATTTGGAACAGGACTTAATTGAACAAATCTATCAACTCTATCACAAGAAAAAAACACTGGGACTTATAAGCGGATTACCTGTCTTTGATACTCCTTATGATGGCGGTTATGTGTCTCCTAAATGGAATATTATAACCGAAATCGAAAAATTTTATAATATCAAAATTATTACTCAGGTCGATGATCTTGCAAAAATTGACCTATTAATGATGATTCATCCGCAAAAACTTCCTGATAAGATGGTTGAGGCTATTAAAAAATATTCTCAATTTGGCGGAAAAACTCTATTGCTATTAGATACCGCCGCAGAAGCTTCGCGTATCTTTTCTCCAAACAATATTGAATTTTTTCCATCTAATCTTAATGGATTAGATGAATTTTGGGGATTCCGCTTTTATAATGAATTGGTTGTTGCTGATCTTGATAACTCAATTACAGTCGATGCTACCAAAAATTATTCAACAAACCCCATTTTTACTCAAGATGTGGTTCAATTCGTCGCACCTAATGAAACAATGAACCCTGATTTCCCTATAACTCGTAATTTACAAGGAATATTGTTCGCTTCTGTTTCGGCAATTGTTCCTCAAGGTAATCACAGCTCTTTTATTCCTTTGATTAAAGCAGCGGATCATTCCGGTGTTCTTTCTTCAAGCGTCGTGTATGAAGGAAAAAACCCAACAGAATTACTAAATATGTTTAAACCTGATGAAAAATTAAAATTTTTAGCCGCTTTGCTTGTTCAAAATAAAAAAGTAAATCCTTTTGAAGTAATTGTGGTTGCTGATACAGATTTTATTTATGATTCTTTTTGGAGTAAAACATATACCATTATAGAAAATAATTATTTTACGCCGCTTTATGATAACGCTAATTTTATTCTCAATTCTTTAGATTATTTAGCAGGGGAAACGGTATTGCTTGATCTTCGCGGTCGAACACAAAAAATTCGCCGCTTCGAAAATATGGAAAAACAACGTAAAGAAAATTTACGGCAGTTTCGGTTAAATGAAAATGATATTTTTCACAAAATCGAAGAAACGCAAAAAGCTTTGCAAGAAGTTTTAGCAAAAAGAGAATTTGAAGAACGTGAAAATTTTACTTCTGATGAACTTGCCGTTATTGCAGGAATTCGTCAACAACTCGAAAACTTAAAACAAAATCTGGCAGATATCCGCTCGAATATGCATCGTAATTTGCAACAACTTAATTTAAAAGTTAAACTTGTTAATATCTTTTTTATCCCCTTGTTAATTTTATTTATTCTTTTGTTGGTCGCTCTTCATCAAAAACGTCTTTATTGCTCGGTTTCATTAAAATTCTCTGCAAACCGCGAGTTGAAAATGACGGCTCTTTTTGCCGGAGTATTATTAATTGTCGGGTTGTTTTCATTCTATATTAATCAACACGGGCAAATCGATGATTATGAAAATAAGTTAGTATTTGATGGCTTAACCGAAAAATTAAACGATATTACCCAAATTTCTTTAACTTCCGCTGAAACAAATTTGAATTTTTACAAAGATAACGGAATATGGAAACTTAAAGGAGAACCTTGCCTTCCCGTCTATCAAGAAAGAATTTTACACTTGTTGATAGTCCTTTCAAATATGACTTATTATGAAAAACGTTCCGATAAAGTCGAATATTTATCTAAGTTCGATTTATTGCCTACATCCGCCGATGGCTCTAAAAGTATCAGAATTCAATTATCTGATGATAAACAAAACATTTTTGCCGATTTGCTCGTCGGACGTTATGATCTTGATATCGGTCGCGGCGGAAGAGCCGCTTATGTGCGCTTCGTCGATAAATTTCAAGTTTGGAAAGTTAAAGCCGATTTTATTGATTTATCAACAATAAAAAATGATTGGACTTATGCTACTTTATGGAATTTACGTTTTGGCAGATTAACCGGTTTTGACCAAATAAGAAATTTAAATCAAACGGCAGAATTGGTAAAAAATATGTTGAATACCTCTTTTTTATCTGCAATAAATGAAAAACCAACAGGACAAAAAATATTTTCTCTTCAGCTTAATGTGGAAAATAATATAAATATAATGCTTGATTTTCAAAAATATCAAAAGCATATCTATGTAAATTACCTTTTCCCTTTATTGGAAAAAGATAAATACTTAAGCTTTTTTGCTAAAACGGCAAAAAAATGTTTTTATGAAATTAGTGAAGATAATTTAAAGAAGTTACAAAATGTCGCAAATGAAATTGATTGATCAGAAAAAAATAAATCAACTTAAAAAAATTGCTGTTAGCGTGAGTGTGGCTGTTTCTGGACTTTTAGCCTTCATTAAATTTGTCGCGGCAATTTATACAGGATCATTGGCTATATTATCTTCAATGGCAGACAGCCTTGCAGATATTATTTCTTCTTTTATTACTTTTATTGCCGTTCGTTTTTCTTCTCAACCGGCAAGTTTTGGGCATCGATACGGATATGGCAAGGCAGAAGCTTTAAGTGCTTTAGTTCAAGCCGCCTTTATTGCCGGTTCGGGATTCTTCGTCGTTTATGAAGGAATAAATCGTTTTATTAAACCTCAGAAAGTTGAAGATACTGCAGCCGGTATTGTTGTAATGTTGTTGTGTTTGTTAATAACAATAGGTTTAATTGTTTTTCAGAAAATTGTGGTGAAAAAAACAGATTCGTTAGCTGTTGCCGCTGATAGAGCTCATTATTTAGTCGATATCATTACAAATATATCCATTATCATTAGTTTATTGATTGTTAAGGTTTTTAATTTTGATTGGTTTGATACAATAGCGGCATTATTTGTTTCCTTTTATCTGCTCATATCTGCTTATAAACTTGCTAAACAGGCTGTCTCTTTATTGATGGATAAAGAATTACCAGATGATGTTAGAGAAAAAGTAATTAATATTGTGAAAAGTTGTTCTTTTTGTCGTGGACTTCATGATCTACGCAGTCGAAATCTCGGAGATATTTATATGTTTGAATTGCATTTGGAATTAGATGGGGCGCTTTCTCTTTATAAAGCTCATGAATTAACGGATATTGTCGAAAATAAACTTAAAGAAGCCTTTCCATGTGCGCAAGTTATTATTCATCAAGATCCAGCAGGCCTTGTCGAAGATCGTTTGGATGATCGTTTGATTAATTCTTAAAAATCAATATCTGCTTCATAAGCGTATTTAATTTCAGAATTGTCATCTTTTTCGTTGGAGGTTAATTCACAAACCATTAATGTATCGGCATCAGTTAAACTGTCAATAACATTTTCGGAAATATGATCAATGGCAACGGCGTCTGTTTCGTTTCGGTAAAGAATTGCAGATAATGAATCTGTATCAATTTTTATTATAGGGTTGTTAGGGGCGCTGTCATGCGCATAAAGAAGCAACATAACTTCATCTTCATCATTGATAATAAAATCAAAGGTATTTGGTGTTTTATTCATAAAATTTTCCTTAAACTTCTATAAGTGAACTATAATTCAAATATTGTAGGATATCTCTCAATATTTACAAGAGAAATGTTAATAGTTGTATATTTTTAGTGAATTTTTTTTATTTAAGATGTAAATAATTCCTTATGAGCGCAATATTAGATAAATTTATTAATCTTTTAAAATGGCCTGTTGCTGTTTTGGCTTTGTGGTCTATCCCCGCTTTTTTTCAATCGCTGGAATATTTTCAATTTGCATCGATTAAATTTATAGCTCTTTTGGGAGGTGTCTTTTTATTCTTTATCGCCCGTATGTCTATGGATGCTTCTATGCGTACATCTATGCAGATTATTGCTCATGAATTAACTCATAGTTTCTTTGCTGTTTTAACCTTGCATAAAGTTAAACATATTCGTGTGGCTGAGGATAATTCCGGTGGTTCTATGGCCTTTCTTGGTGAGGGTAATTGGTTGATTGTTATTGCTCCTTATTTTTTCCCTTTATTTTGTTTCTTTTTTATGATGGGAATAGGAATTTATTTGAAATACGCTCCGATTAATTGGATTATTAACGTATTGTTTGGATATTTTATCGGTTATCATATTGATACGGTTGCTTCACAAATTCATGATAAGCAAACGGATTTACCAAAGGTTTCTTATTTGTTTTGTGTTTTGTTTCTTCCAGGAGCTAATTTTTGGGTTATTGGAAGTATGTTGGCTTTTAACAGTCAGGGATGGAAAGGTTTCTTTTTGTATCAACAGTTGATAGCATATCTTAATATAGAAAATTTTAATAAAGTCATTTATTTGTTATTTAATTTTTAGACAACACTTATTACTATCTAAAATTATTTTTGCCCCAATAGGCAGACTTTTACGCGCTCTCACATGGCCAAAAGGAAAATTTTTAATAATTGGTATTTTAACTTTATTAGCAAAATCATCAATGATTTGATTGATGTCTTTATCTTCCGGATGATTTAAAGTTATGTCTGTAAACTGACCAAAAATAATACCGCGTACATCTTTAAAATCAGGTTGTTGCTGAAGTTGTAATAAAAGTCGTTCAATTCGATAACTTTTTTCATCAACATCTTCAAGTAAGAGAATCGCATCTTTTAATTTGGGGTAATATTTAGTTCCTGCCAAAAGTTGAAGTACACAAAGATTCGTGCCGATAAGATGTCCTTCTGCAATTCCGGAATTAACCGTAACACCGCCCATGATTTCTGAATAATCGCCATCCATTATTTGTAAAAAACTTTCCGCGGTATATGGGTGGATTGATGTATTGTTTTGAAAATCATATTTTAACAATATACCGGTGTAACTAATATTGTTTGTTTGGCTATAAATACCTGTTTGTAATGCGGTTATATCGCTGAAACCTATAATAGGTTTAGGATTTTTCTTTATAATATCATAATTAAGCAAAGGTAAGACGGCTTGTGCGCCATAACCTCCGGCGGTTGCAAAAATAGCTTTAATTTCCGAATCGGCGAAAAAACGCATGATGTCTTCCGCTCGCTGTTCGGCACTGCCTGCTAAATGATCTTTTCTATCAAAAACATAATGGCCAAGAACAATATGGTAACCGCAACTCTCAAGCCAATGTAAACCAGCGCGAATATCTTCTGGTGATTGAAGTGAACAGGAAGGAGAAATAATGCCAACTTTAGAACCGCGAGGAATCGGCGTAATCATAATTTATAACTCCGCTAAAAGTTCTCGACTGAAATCCGGTAAAGAATTATCTCTTGCGCCCATAATTACAATACAATCGCCATCTTTTGCATTTTGTAAAATAAAGTTGCGAATATTTTCTCTGTTTTCAAAAAAGTAAGCGTTTTTTAAACCGTCTTTCTTGGCTTCATTAATAATATTGGCGGCAGTAATATCTTTATCTTTTTGTTTATCTAACATATAGACTTCCGGCATTATAAAAATATCGTTGTCATCTAGCACATGGGCAACTTCGGCGGCAACTTCGCGACCGGTGTTAAATGCTGAAAAAGGACTATGAGATTGGTACATCACAATTAATCGACGAGGATATTCTTTAAGCGCAGCCAAAGATGAGGCAATCTTGCTTGGATTATGGGCAAAATCATCAATTAAGGTTATACCATGTTTATTGGTGCCGACAATTTCTAATCGACGCTTGATACCGGAAAATCCTTCTAATGTTTTCGCTGCGGTAAAAGGATTAATCCCTGCTTCATGACATACGGCAATAGCGGCAAGAGCGTTACTTACATTAAATGCGCCAAACAATTGTAATTTGAAGCGTTGACCTCGAAATTCATATTCAACGCCGTCTGGTAAGCATTTGATGTTATCGGCAAAAAAATTCGCATCAGGATTCTTTACGGAAAAAGTAACTTTGGATGTATGTTTTAGGTTACGCGATAGTTCACAATCATCATTAACAACCAATGTTCCTTTGGTGTTATCGGCAAAAGTTTGAAAATATTTTATAAGGTTTTCCATTGATGTGTGATCGTGGGAAATATTATTAACCAAGGAAACCTGAGGTTTATATTTACAAATAGAACCATCACTTTCATCTGCTTCAATAATGCAATATTTCCCTTCATTATATATAAAGTTAGGTAATCCTTTTAAAAGTTCATAATTGCGCAGCATACCGCCGTTAATTAAACAAGGTTTTTGTTCAAGCATGTCAAGAATATAACCAATCATTGCCGTTGTGGTTGTTTTTCCCGAAGTTCCGCCAACAGCAATACCAAAAGGATATTCATGAAAAAGTGTCGCAAGAAGGTCGGAACGTTGTTTTATCGGAATATTTAATGCGGTAGCGGCTTTGATATCGGGATTATTTTCATCAAGAGCCGCGGAAATATAAACAGTTTCCATATCTGCGGTGATACCATGTCCGTTTTGGGGAATAAGATGAATTCCCATGTCAAGTAGAGCTTTTTGGTTTTTGGTGTCTTTACCGGCATCAAAACTTCTATCACTGCCATAAACTTCATAGCCTTTTAGAGACATGATTTGGGCTAAAGGACTCATTCCATTGCCCGAGATTCCGCAAAAACAAATTTTAGTCATAGTTTTTTCCTTCTTTTGTTATCAAAGTGCGTCAAGTGCTGTTTCTTCACGTTTACGAAATATTCGAAGATTGGTATAATCAATAACGATATAACTCTTTTTTTCTCCATCAACATTAACGGCTAAGGCTGCTCCAACTTCTTGATTTTCAAAAGTCGCATATAAAACAGCTTCACCGCTTTGAAGAGCATCTAGAAAATTAGGTCCTCCCATAGGTTCGGATATTTTTTCAATTTTTATTTTATCTTTGCCATACTCGTCTTTTACTGTTTTTTCAACAGTTATAATTTGGGGTGTGAAAAACTCTTGAGCATTACCATATTTTTGTTTTAAAAGTTTGTAATATTTTCTATATAAGCGTAAAACTTTTGAAGCGGAAGCATCATCATCTATCAAATCTCCGTAAGCATTTATCCGCCATAAAGAATTATTTTCACCAAAGCTAATGATGACTTGGCGAAAATCTGAAAGTGGCTTGGGTAATTGAGTAATCATAAAATCATTAACGCTATCTTCTCGTGTTACTTTTTGCATTTGAACTCCGAGAGCTTTTATTTGATCATATGTCGCTCCCCAAGAAAGTCCGAAAGGTGCTTCACCATATATGGTTGATGTTTTTATGGTTTGTGGGCGCGAGGAGCGGAATTGTACAGGTGCGCCGTCAATTTTTATAATTTTTGGTTTTTGTTTGAGTATTTCACTGGCTTGTTCTTTGGCTGTGGTTGATTCTTCCTTTATCTTGACGTCATCGGAAAGAAGTACATCTTCATAAAATGCTCCTTCTTCAAGTGTTTGAGCTTTTGTAAAGGTGGGAAAACAGATAAAAAAGCAAGTTGCAATTATAAATATTTTTTTCATTGAATTATTCCCATAAAATATAAAAAAAAATTGAATACAATATATATTTAATTTATTATAGTAATATATTACAAATAATTTATTAAGAAAATATATGCTTGAAAAAACAAAAGACAATATCCGCCTTAAATTACTTCAAACAGGTCGTCAATTGGTTGTTGAAAAAGGCGTTCAATACTTAACAGCTCGAAAATTATCCGAAGCTTCGGGATGTTCTATTGGTACAATTTATAATCAATTTACATCAATGGATGAATTTATTGCCGAAGAAAATGAACAGACATTAAATGAGCTTTATATCAATCTTTGTCATTTTAAAAATTATCCTAAGGGCTATTCTAATATTAATCAATATGCATCCTGTTTTCGAGATTTCGTTATATCTTATCGACCTTTATGGGGATTGTTCTGTAATTTCCATTTTAATATTAAAAATTATAAATTAACGATTGGTTATCGTCGGCAAATAGTGCGTTTACAAAATCTGTTGACGCCTGATTTAAAAATAATGTTTCCTGCTTTAGATATAAGACGCTTAAAATTATCCCAAAAAGTCTTAATGGAAAGTCTTATGGCTTTAAGTGCTTTGCCCGAAAACAAAAAAAACGATGTTCGAAGTGCTTTGTTGCTTAATACCTATCTTGCTGGTATGTTGATGTTGAATGGAGATTAAAATGGATTTTCTAAAACTTTTATATCAGCGTTGGATATCTTTTTCCTCTAATCCTGAAATTCTGGATACTTTTTTAAATAATCGTTTTTTATTAATCTTTCTTGTTATTGTTCTGCTTCGTATAAAATATAAAACATATCATAGTATGTGGGCAAGTGCTTTAGTTAATATTCCAGGTACGATTTTACATGAGCTTATGCATTATATCGTTGGTCTTGTTTTAAATGCTCGTCCTTGTAATTTTACTATTTTTCCTAAAAAAGCAGCAGATGGATCTTATGTGATGGGAAGCGTCGGATTTCGTAATGTGACTTTTTATAATGCGGTTCCTGCCGCTTTAGCTCCGCTCCTGCTGTTGATAATTGGTTTTTATATCAATCGTTATTATCTGCCGATGATGCAGCCAACAATGATTAACTATATCCTATATGTTTTTTTGCAGACAATTATTATTGAAAACGCTATGCCTTCGGGTGCGGATTTTAAAGTCGCGGGAATGTATTTGCAAGGTGTTTTGTTATATGGCTTTTTATTTGTCGCTTGGGTGCTTTCAATCTAAACTTATTCCGCCAACTCTTTTACAATAGATTCTGTTATTTTTTTCGCATCACCAAATAACATTATTGTATTATCAGCATAAAAAAGAGGATTATCAATACCGGCATAACCCGTATTGAGCGATCTTTTTACGAAAAAAACCGTCTTGGCGCTGCTAACATCAAAAACAGGCATTCCATATATAGGTGATGATTTATCATCTTTAGCTTTGGGATTGGTAATATCATTAGCACCAATAATATAAACAACATCAGCAGTGCCAAAATCTCGGTTAATATCTTCAAATTCAAAAATTTGATCATAAGGTATATCCGCTTCGGCTAATAATACATTCATATGTCCGGGCATTCGACCTGCAACGGGATGAATCGCAAAACGAACTTGCACATGATATTTTTTTTCAAGAATTGTTGTCATTTCTTTTAAGGAATATTGTGCGTGTGCCGCAGCCATACCATATCCGGGAATAATTATCATATTTTCTGCGTTTTCCATAATAAACGCAGCATCTTTAGGACTTCCAATATGTGTTATTTCTTTTTTATCAGAATCGGTATTATTTGTTTTTTTGTTATGAGTAAAAAACAAGATTTCAATTAAGGAAGCATTCATTGCTTTTGTCATAACTTGAGCCAACATGATTCCACTGGCTCCAATTATTGCTCCGGTTATAATCAACAGAGGTTGTTCAAGCATAAAACCTATACCGGCCGCGGCCCATCCGGAAGCGGCATTTAAAATAGAAATAATAATCGGCATATCTGCACCGCCTATCGGAAGTACCAATAAAATACCAACAATAAAAGAAATTATTGTCAGTAACCAGAAAAATTCATTCTTTTGTGATAAATAAAAAATAATCGCTAATGCAATCATTATAATTGTAAATATAAAGTTGATTATTTGTTGACTACGAAAACTCGTGATTTTTAAACATCCTTGAAGTTTTAAAAAAGCAACCATAGAACCAGAAAAAGTTAAAGATCCTATAATAACGCTAATGGTTGATATTAAATGATGATAGGGATTAAGTATTATTTCTCCAAGGGATAATAATACCGCAGCTAATCCTCCAAGACCGTTAAATACGGCGACCATTTGCGGTAAAGCCGTCATTAAGACTTTGCGACCGCTGATTATACCTATTGTTCCGCCTAATAAAAGTGATGTCATTATAATAGGCAAACGATTAATAGGAATAAATGCTAATATCGTCAATAAAGCAATAATCATGCCGATTATGCCGATAAAATTACTTTTTTGCGCATTTTTAGGGGAATTTAAACCATGAATGGATAAAATAAATAAAATTGCAGCAGTTGAATAAAATATTTCATTCATTTTTTTTCTCTTTAGGTTTGAACATTGATAACATACGAGCTGAAACGGTAAAACCGCCAAAAACATTAATTGCAGAAAAAATAATGGCAGCAGTAGCAAAGAAAAGAACAATTTTATTTTCTGTTAAACCTGCAACATGGATAGCTCCGATAATTATAATACCGGAAATGGCATTAGTTACACTCATTAGCGGAGAATAAAGCACCGGTGTTACACCGCGAACGACAAACCAACCGATAAAAACAGATAATATAAAAATTAGCACCATTTTTAACTCCTTTTTTCACCATGATAAAATAAACAAGTTTGATTTATAATTTCATCTTTAAAATCAGGTTCATTATAAGACGTTAGTAATTGGAAAAAAGAAAAAATATTATTCGCAAATAAATAACTTGCTGTTTGCGGTAATAACGCGGGCATTATTTTATCTATAACCACAAAAGCTCCCTTCTTTGTCGTAAAACTTCGGATATTGTGTTTTTTATCAACATTTCCGGAAATATCTATTAAAACACTGTTATGTTTAAGAAGATTTAGTTCATTTTCTTTTATTAATAAAGGTGCTTTTGAAGGAGAACCGGCCGCTGTAATAACAATATCCGCTTCAGATATTGTTTTGTTTAATTCCGTTGTTTCAATAAATCTTGCTCCTAAAGAAAGAGCTTGTTCTTTCGTTTCCGGACGGATATCATAAGCCAAAACGACAGCCCCTAATCTTTTAGCCGTTGCAATTGCTTGTAATCCGGCAACACCTATGCCGATAATTAAAATTTTTGCCGGTGGTATTGAACCTGCCGCCGTAGTCATCATAGGTATGACACGGTTAAGAATATTTACGCTTTCAAGTACCGCTTTGTAACCGGCTAAATTATCTTGGGAAGATAAAATATCCATATTTTGCGCGCGAGATATGCGTGGAATTTTTTCTAAAGCAAAAAAAGTGAGTTCCTTTTTAAAAATTAATGGGTCATTAATATCAATGTCGCGGCAATCGGCGATAATTGTCGTTTTTTTAGGAAGTTCTTTCATTTCTAAAGTATTCGGAGCCATTATTTTAAATAAATAATCAGCATCCATAACAGTTTCTTGTCTGGTTTCTATTAGTTTAGCTCCAGCGTCAAGATATTGACTATCTAAAAAACCGGCGGCTGTCCCCGAACCTTTTTCTATTTTTATTTTAATGTTATTTGCTATAAGCTTTTGTACAGTGGTTGGTGTAAGTGCGACTCGTTGTTCTTTATCCGTTGTTTCTTTAATAACAGCAATAATCATTTTTTCTCCACTCGTTTAACAATTAAGAAAGCTTATTATTATATATAATAACGATTGTTGTTTTGAAAACAGGATTAAATAAAAATGTTGTTGTTATGGAATTTATTTTCAACTTTCTTTAAAATAGGTTTATTTACTTTTGGCGGCGGATATGCCATGATCCCACTCCTTCAAGCTGAATTAGTGGAAAGAAAAAAATGGATAACGGAAGAAGAAATTATGGATTATTGCTCCATTGGTCAATGTACTCCAGGGATTATCGCTGTTAATGTTGCAACTTTCATTGGTTATAAAAAGAAAAAAATATCCGGAGCTTTAGCCGCAACAATCGGAATCGTAACTCCTTCTTTTTTGATTATTTTGGCTTTAGCAAATATTATTCAATTATATATTGAAAATGCTTATGTATCACATACTTTTGCCGGCATACGCATCGTTGTTATTGCTTTAATTGCAGATGTGGTTTTAAAAATGATAAAAAAAGCCGTTAATGATCTTTTTCAAGGAATTATTTTCATTTTGGCGATTGTAACTTTAATAATATTTAATTTTTCACCGGCGGTAATTGTTGCCGCCGCAGTATTTGTTGGACTTGTAGCGGGGAAAATAAAATGATTTACGGAATCCTTTTTTTTGAATTTTGTAAAATCGGTTTGTTGGCTTTAGGGGGAGGATTAGTTACTGTTCCTTTTTTATTTGCTCTTTGTGAGACTTATCCATGGTATACCGCGGAAGAATTGGTTAATATGATCGCGGTGGCCGAATCTTCTCCCGGTCCCATAGGGGTTAATATGGCAACATATGCCGGTTTTAAAGCGGCAGGAATAGGCGGTGCTGCTATGGCAACAATCGGTCTTGTCCTTCCATCTGTTATTATTATTGTTTTAATTGCTGCTTTTTGGGATAAAATTAAACAGACCAAAGTGTTTCAGAATTTAATGTATGGCGCGCGTCCCGCTGTTTTGGCTTTAATCTTAAATGCAGGTATAAAATTAGGCGAATTATCGCTAAATGATATAAAAACAACAGGGCTTTGTATAATATTTTTGGGAGCAATTCACTTTATTAAATTGCACCCTGTTATTTATATCCTTGTAGGTGGAATTTTAGGCCTTGTTCTTAAATTATAAATCAAGTGCTTTGCGATAAATATCAAGTAGAGATTCTTGCTCATCACGATCCGCCGCGTTCATTTTGCGTAATTTTAAAATAGAACGCATGGTTTTTATATCAAAACCAGCAGATTTAGCTTCGGCAAAAACATCTCTTATATCTCCGGCAAGAGCCTTTTTTTCTTCTTCCAATCGTTCAATACGTTCAATTAAAGAACGTAATCTGTCAGCAGCAATACCACCAACTTCTGTCATTTCTTTCTCCTAAAAATAAAATTAATATTGCAACCGAGATTAACAAAACCTATATCTTTTGACAAGTAAATAAATTAACCATATTGCTAAAAAATCTTGTAGAATATTTTTTAATGCCTATAATGCCGTTAAAATAACGAATAGTGAAAGAGGATTAAAATGCCAATTAAAACATATACGCGTATTCTTGCAACGATTGGACCATCATCTGCGGATGAAGAAACAATTTCTAAATTGCTTGATGCAGGAGTAGATGGTTTTCGTTTTAACTTTAGCCATGGAACACATGAAGAACATAAAAAAAGATATCAAATTGTTCGTCAGTTGGCAGAAAAAAAAGGTTTGTTTACAACCATCGTTGCTGATTTGCAAGGACCAAAACTCAGAGTTGGTGTTTTCGCTAAGGATCATATTATCCTAAAAGAAGGTCAAGATTTTATTTTGGATATGAAAAATCAACTCGGAGATGAATATAGAGTGACATTACCTCATAAAGAAATTTTTGCTGCAATTAAACCTGGTGATGATTTATTGTTAAATGACGGTAATATCGTTTTAACAGTAAAATCTTGCAATACCTCTAGTGCTGTTACAGAAGTTAAAGTCGGCGGTGAACTCTCAAGTCATAAAGGTGTTAATTTACCTAATATAAAATTACCTATTTCGGCAATTACCGAAAAAGATAAAGATGATTTAAATTTTGCTCTTGATTTGGGTGTGGATTGGGTGTGCTTGTCTTTTGTGCAATCCGCAGACGATGTCCGCGAGGCTAAAAAACTTATCGGGGATAAAGCTTTAATTATTTCTAAACTTGAAAAACCAAGCGCTATTGCCGAATTAGAAGATATTATTAAACTTTCTGACGGTATTATGGTTGCTCGAGGAGATTTAGGCGTCGAATGTCCTTTGCAAACGGTTCCTGTCTTACAGAAAAAAATTGTTCACGCTTGTCGAAAATATGCCCGACCGGTTATTGTCGCAACTCAAATGCTTGAATCTATGATTGAAAAACCAACACCGACAAGAGCAGAAGTTTCCGATGTCGCTACGGCTGTTTATGATAGAGCGGACGTCGTTATGTTGTCCGCCGAAACAGCCGCCGGAAAATATCCCGTCGAAGCTGTCAAAATGATGAATAAAATTATTACTGAAGTTGAGGCAGATCCTTTATTCCATCAATATATCAAAAACTTACAGCCGGTTTCTTGCTGTATGGGAGAAGCCGATTCTATTACTTATGCTGCTAGTGAAATATCCAAAGTTCTACCAAACGTAAAAGCTGTTATTACTTATACAAGTTCAGGACGAACAACTTTCCTTGTTTCGCGGGAAAGACCGGATATTCCAATTATTGCTGTAACTCCAAATATTAAAGTCGCTCGTTGGCTCGGTCTTGTATGGGGGGCAAGACGTTTTATTAATGAATCAACTTTCCAAAGTTTTGATCGTTTCGAAGATGTGGCAAAATCAGTTGCTCTTGAAAGTCAAATCGCACAAAAAGGCGATCATATTATCATAACAGGGGGATTTCCTTTAGGTGTCAAAGGGCGGACAAATATGCTGCATACTGTTTATATAGATTAAATAAGAACCTCTTTTCTACGGAAAAGAGGTTTTTATTATAAACCATTTTTTTCGTACATTAGATATTGATAGTGAACATTTTGTAATGTTTTAATAAATTCTTTATCCTTTAATAGATTTTCATCTTCGTCGTCAAAAGGATGTTCCAAAACTTTTCTGACAGGGCGTTTTTTTATCTTTCCCGATAAAAAACGTCGGCAAAAAGCGTAAGATGACGCCTTAATCGATATTTCATCTTCTGTATCATAACCTATGTCGGAAAGCATTTTTATAATATCATTTTCGCTGGAAAAGCGACTGCCAAACCATATGCCGATATTATTAGCGGCTAATTCCCGCCATGGAAAATCTTTACCCGGATCGGGTTTGCGTTTTGGAGCTATATCCGAATGACCAACAATCATTGTTGGAGCTATATGATAGCGGTTAATGATATCTCGGCTTAAATCTATTAATGATTTTATTTGTTTTTGATTAAATTTACTTTGTCCGAGACTGCGATGACAGACTTCTATACCAATTGAACATGAATTAATATCTGTTATTTTCCGCCAATAACTGACGCCGGCGTGCCAAGCCCTTTTATCTTCGCTGACACATTGAAAAATCCTGCCATCATAATCAATGACATAATGAACACTCAATTTTAGCGTTTCAAGCTGCTTAATTCCTTCGGCTGCGTTATGTGCCATGGAATGTATAACCAACATATTGATAGGAAGTTTGCGTTCGTTATAATAAGGAAGAGGATAAAGGTTAATCATGGAAAAACTCATAATCTGATAGTTGATAATTCAATAGGAAAATCTTTTTCCTGTTTAATTAAGTCTTGATGACAATAACGACGATAACTAAAATAAAGCTCAGGATGACTATATGTGTCAATACCGGATAAAGAAATATTTTTAATGCCGATTAACATAAGTCTTTGTTTCATATATCCTTCAAGATCGCATAAAAAAGTTTGATCATCAATAGATTTAAAAAAACGATCGTTATCTTTGTCTTGTTGCAAAAAAAGATTACGCATATCATTATGAACTTCAAAATTTTTTTGTTGTAGACATGGACCAATTGCAACAGCGATATTTTCTTTATTCGCGCCTTTGTCAAGCATAATTGAAATTGTGTTTTCAACAATTCCCGATAAAGCTCCCCGCCATCCCGCATGAGCCGCGCCAATAATTCCATGTTTAAAATCAGCTAATAATACAGGCATACAGTCGGCTGTTGTAATTCCTAAGATAATGTCAATATGATCGGTTACAATTCCATCGGCTTCTATTTGGTTGAAAGACGGATAATCTATATAAACAGCTTTATTGGTATGTCCTTGTTTGGGACGCATGATATTACTATGGTTTAAACCATAAAATTTTCCTACAATTTCTAAATTTTGTTTAATGTTTTCTTTTTTATCGTTACTATAGTAATTAAAATTAAGACTATCGTAAAATCCCGTTGAAACACCGCCGCAACGTCCAAAAAAAGCATGTTTGTTTTGGGGTAAATTGGGAGCAAGATAAAAATTAACAGTATTGTCAGACATATTTTATTCCATAGTTTTAAAAATCGGCGGCAGCAGCTTGGGTTTGTCAATAGATGTTATAATATTGCGTTGTAATTCGTCAGCGGCAAAATTGTAATCTTCTTCATTTGCAGCATGAACAAAAGCTATAGGTGTTTGTTCATC
This sequence comes from uncultured Alphaproteobacteria bacterium, assembly GCA_944391335.1. Lineage (GTDB taxonomy): Bacteria > Pseudomonadota > Alphaproteobacteria > RF32 > CAG-239 > JAFUYI01. The sequence continues at coordinate 88,220 of CALXTF010000002.1, read as the reverse complement.
GACATAATCTCCAATTTGGCAAAAACTTGTATATCCCGAAGCGTAATCAAGTTTTTGTTCGGGAGTGGTTCTTCCTCCTTTTAGACCGATAATGCTTAATCCGATATTTCGTGTATTCATGCTTTCAACATAGCCTGCACAAAGAGGGAAAACAGGCTTAATAATAGCAGCTTGTGGTAAATATTTATCTGTCTTTTCAATAAAATCAGCCGGTCCGCCAAGATTGGCTATCATATGGGCAAATACTTCCAAAGCTTTGCCAGAATCGAGAATTTTGATTAAATTTCCCCGTGCATCATTTATATTATCAAAACATTTAGACATTACGAGTAATTCAGAAGCCAAATTAAGTGTTATATTATGTAAACGAATATCACGATAAGAACCTTTTAAATAATCAACAGCTTCTTTAACCTCAACAGCATTGCCGACTGTTGTTCCAAGAACTTGGTTCATATCTGTTAAAAGTGCTTTAGCTTGAGTTCCGGCAAGTTTTGCAACATCGACAATGGATCGGGCTAATTCTTGAGCCGTATCAATATCTTCCATAAACGCACCATTGCCGAATTTAACATCCATAATTAAATTATCCAATCCGGCTGCTAATTTTTTAGATAAAATAGAAGCGGTGATTAAAGGTATTGATTCTACGGTAGCCGAGACATCGCGAATCGCATAAATTTTTTTATCGGCAGGAGCTAAATTGCCTGTTTGTCCGATAATTGCGCAACCAACATCTTTAACTGTTTGAAAAAATAAATCACGACTGGGTTGGGTGTTATATCCGGGAATTGAGTCAAGTTTATCCGATGTTCCGCCTGTATGTCCTAATCCTCGACCGGAAATCATAGGAACATAAACTCCTGCTGCAGCGAGCATGGGTGCGAGCATTAGACTAATTTTGTCACCGACACCGCCTGAAGAATGTTTGTCGACAATGGGTGCGTCAAGTTTCGACCACTTGAGAATCTCTCCGGAATCGCGCATGGCAAGAGTTAGCGAGGCCGTTTCTTCTGCCGAAAGACCGTTAAGAAAGGCAGCCATTGTAAAAGAACCAATTTGACAATCGGCAATTGAACCATCTGTTATACCTTTAATAAAAAAACAGATTTCTTCATTTGTTAATTCCTGTCGGTCTCTTTTTCGACGGATAATTTCTTGCGGCAGCATTTTTATTCTCCTTTATTGGCAATTTTTAATAAATCATCAAGCAAGGAACTGGCACCAATACGAAAATGATTGGAATCCGGCCAAGTTTTTCCAAGTATTACTTCAGATAAAATAAGATATTTTCGGGCTTCTTCATAATCTTTAATTCCTCCGCTTGCTTTAAAGCCCGTATTTTTGCCGCTGTCGCGAATCGTTTCAAGAATAATGTTAGCTGCTCCTATGGTGGCGGATACAGGGGTTTTACCGGTTGAAGTTTTTATAAAGCCAACATCATATTCCAAACAAAAACGAGTAGCAGCCGCAATCGTGGAAACATGTTTTAATTCTCCTGTTTCTAAAATGATTTTATTTGTGTGTTTACCGCATTCGCGATGGATTGTTTCCATAAAACGGCGGCAATTATCAATATTTCCAATAAGAAAATCATGATAAGGAAAAACGATGTCAATTTCATCTGCTCCATTGCTTAAAGCTTTTTTTATTTCATCTTTAATCTGTTTAATATCGTTATTTCCATTAGGAAAGTTAGCAACAGAAGCAATTTTAATCGGTGTTTTTTTTAAATATTTTTTTGCGGTGCTTATCCACTGTGGATAAACACAAACAGCCGCTGTTCCGCCATATGGCGTGATAGCTTTTTCGCATAAATGAATAATTGTTTCCTCATTATCATTGGAATTAAGCGAAGTTAAATCAAGACAGCCTATTAATTGACGAGCAGTTTGATAATCATCCATAAGGGTTCTCCTTAATATAGTTGACAATTAAACGAATAAGATTTCCGCTTGCATTTTGTGCGCCGGATAGTGTTTCTTGGTGGGAAAGAGGTTGTTTTTGTATACCCGAGCCATAATTCGTAATAACGGAAATGCCGAGAACACGCATACCGCAGTGAACGCCGGCAATGGTTTCAAAAACCGTGGACATACCAATGGCATCTGCACCTAAAAGTCGAAAGGCTTTAACTTCGGCAGGTGTTTCATAAGTCGGACCAGATACCATCATGTAAACGCCTTCGGATAACTTAATATTATCTTGATATGCCGTCTTTTTGATTTGTTCTCGAAGTTTGATGTCATAAGCATTACTCATATCAAGAAAACGCGGACCAATATTTTCATCGTTTGGTCCGATAAGAGGGTTTTGACCGGAAAAATTAATATGATCTCTAATTAACATAAGAGTTCCGGGAGTAAAATCCGGATTAAGCGAGCCGGCCGCATTGGTTACGATTAATCGTTTAATTCCAATGGCTCTTAAGGCGTAAATAACTTCGGCAATTGTTTTGGGAGAATATCCTTCATAAAAATGAAAACGTCCTTTTAAACAAATAAGCTCTGCTTCTCCTATATGTCCGACGATCATTTGTCCTTGATGTCCGGAAACTGTGGTTTGTGGAAAGCCTTCAATATCCGTGTAATTAATCGTTTGAAAATCAGATATTTCATTGGCAACACCACCTAAACCCGAACCAAGGATAATAGCTGTTTGTGGATGATGTTTAGAAAGTATGTTGCGAAGTTTTTCAATATTTATCATCTCTAAACTCCTTAAATGAAAAGGGTAATAATTCATTAATTGATAAAATTTTTTTTATTTCATCTTCATCAGCAAGTAAAATTTCTGTGTTTTCATCAGAAAACTCAATAATTCTTTGGCGGCAGGCCCCGCAAGGTGAAATTAAAATATCGCCACCGGCAGTAATAAGAATCCGTTTGATTTTACACGCTCCATCTGCAATCATTGCAGAAATGGCACTTTCTTCAGCACAAGTGCCACAGGGGTAAGAAATATTTTCTACATTGCATCCGGCATAAATCTTATTGTTATCGGCTTCTATTGCAGCCCCAACCGTATAATGCGAATAAGGGGCATAAGCGTTTTTGCGCGCATTTGAAGCAAAATTTAAAAGTTGATGGTATTTTTTCATGTTCGGACTTGACCTTAAATGTTTTATTTATCAATATAAGAGTATATTATGCTAGGAATGTCATTTTAGCAAAGATTATTTTTATTAAAAATAAAAGGAATATACTTATGTGGAAAAAATTTTTACTGTTGTTTGTTATTTTGATTTTGGCAGTAATAGGCGGTCTAACAATTTATCTTAACAATATTGATTGGAATCGTCATAAAGATGCTATTTCTGAACAATTTTCTCAAGCAACAGGTAAAGAAGTCGTTTTTGAAGGTGCTGTTCGTTTTAATCTTTTCCCGTCACCATATTTGGAAGCCTCTAATATTAGCATATATAATCTTACGGCTGCAGGTAAAAGAACCTTATTGGCAAAAATTCCACGGTTGGTGTCCACTTTATCTATTCGTTCCTTAATAAGTGGACATTTCAATGTAGAAAAAATGAATATTGTTGAACCGGAAATCTTTGTTGAATTATATCCAGATGGTCGTTTGAATTGGCAATCGGTTAATGGTGATCAAAAAGATTTTCGGATTGATAATTTGGAAATATCCTTAAATAGCGTTGTCCTCGAAAAAGCTAAAATGCATCTTATTAATCAACCATATAATATAAATTCAATACTTGATAATATGAATGCGGAAATAATTGCTCAAAGCTTGTTCGGTCCATACCGAATCGAAGGAAGTTATATCAAAAACGGTAACCCCGGCGGTTTTGCTATTTCTTTAGGACAATTTTCTGAAAGTTTTGCAACTTCGGCAAATGTTGTTGTTAGTCATCCACAATCCGAAAGTTATGTCCGTTTTGACGGCACATTGTTATTGAATAATGATGCCATTAATGGAAATTTGATTTTCGAATCTAAAAATCCAGTCAACTTTTTTAATGCTAATTTCAAAAATCTGAATATACCCGAAACTTATGAACATCCTTTGGCTTTGTCGCTTGAGATTAAAACAGATAAAAATCAGATAAGCCTTGCTAATATTGTGATTAAATATGGAAATAGTGCCGGTGCCGGAAATATTTTAATTCCCCGTCAAAAAGATAAAATAGGAGAAAATGTCGAAGATCGTCGGAAAATTGATGCCGCCTTCAATATGACAGAATTGGAAATTGAACCGATCGTTTCTTTTATACGAGACTTTTTATCCCAATATGATCGTCAAGAAAATTATTTCCCAGAATATGATTTTGATGTTATCGCCGATCTTAAGGCTTTAAAATCAACATATAACGGCGAGGTTGTTCGTGATTTTGATCTAAGCGTCGATTTTATAAATAATGTCCTAAAAATTCAAAATTTGAGCGCAACAATGCCTGGAAATACTTCTGCTAAACTAACAGGAGAAATTTTCTCTTTAGAAAAAAAATTAACATACGCATTTAATTTGGTGTCAAATACAAATGATTTTAATAAATTGGCTCAATGGTTGAAAATCAATTTGCACCCCGCATCTCAAAGCGTGTATAAAAAAGCAGGACTATCCGCAATGATAGAGGGAAATACCGAAATTATAAAAATTTCACCTTTCGATTTGATTGTTGATAAAAGTGTTATTAATGGAAAATTAGGTGTGGTTCGTGGTGATGTAAATCAATTTTTCCTCATAACTCATGCCGATAGTATTAATTTTGATAATTATCTTTTACCTTTGCCGGTGGATGTTAATAAGCAAAGTTGGCGGGAGAAGTTGCTCTATCAATTTAATAAATTAGCTTTTTTAAAAGATATTAATATAGAATACAATGCTTCATTGAATATGGGAATCTATGATAACAAACCTTTTGAAAATCTTCAGATGAACGCAAGTGTTAAAAACGGCGTGATGAATATTCAGGAACTTTCTCTGCAAAGTTTGGCTAGCGGTGATTTCTTCTTTAAAGGCGAACTTAGCGGCTTTTCTCAAAAACCTCAGGTTAAAAATCTCCAATACCAAGTTGAAATAGCAAATGTCCCTTCTTTTCTAGAAAAATTTTCTATAAATATTAAAGATGTTGATTTACAAGAATTAAATCACTTTTCATCTTCAGGTGTTGTAACCGGAAGCTTGGATCGCTTTGCAACAAAAAGTTTTGTGAAATTAGGAAATATCGATGTTGGATACCACGGACAACTCACTTGGTTTAATAACGCTTATTCTTTAAATGGTCAAATTGAAATCAAAACGCCGGATTTTGTGCGTATGTTAAATGATTTTTCTATTGATTATTCGCCAAATTATCCGCTCGGATTATTTAAAATGTCGGCAGATGTGCGTACAAATAATAAGTTGATGGTATTTAATCAATTGGATGCGAATATTGGAGTAAATAATTTTAAAGGAAATCTTATCTATCAACAAAAAGATGGACGTAGACAAATCAAAAGCAATCTCAAAATTAATCGATTTGAATTAGAAAAATTTTTCTATAATGTAAACGCAAAAGATGAAAATAATAATTTTCGAAATTCATCAGATAGTGTAACTTTTTTGGTGCGCCCTCGTTTGAGCCAAATGTTGATAAATTATGATTGGCTGCAAAATTGGGATGCTAACATTACTTTCTCAGTAGATAATCTGAGCTTAAATCGATTGGATTTTAAACATGCAACAGGAAAATTGCTGTTAAATAATGGAATCTTGACATTTGATGATTTTGCAACAGAGGTCTCAGGAGGTAAATTAACAGGAAAAACAATACTTGATCTTACACAAAATAAGCTTTTAAATGGTCGTATTAATATCAAAAATCTGAATATAAATAAAAACGCATGGAGCGGTAATGTTTATGGTCTTACGCAGGGCGTCTTAGATGCGGATGCTTCATTTACGACTTCGGCGGTTTCAATAGAAAGTTTGTTAAATAATTTTTCAGGAAATATAAATTTTACAATTAATGACGCCATCGTTAAAGGTTGGAATTTTGAAGGTATCAAAAATGATCTAGCCACTCGAGATGTCGCTGATGGTTTTGAGAACATGGTCAGAAACGCACTTAGTCAAGGAGAAACACTTTTTGATGAAATTAGCGGAGCCATCAAATTGGATAAAGGCGTGTATGTTTTTACCGACACTCTTTTTGCAAATAATGATATGATTATCAATATGTCAGGAACCGGAGATTTAAAAAATTGGACTAATAATTCGTCTTTACAAGTTGTTTTTAATCAATCAAAAGTTCCAGGTTTTGATTTTAGCTACGAAGGTTCGCTTAATACTCCTTTGCTTGAAGTAGACGTAAGTAAGACAACAAATGTTTTTAATACATATTGGGCGAAAAAAGAAGCCGAGGCACAAGCTCTTGAACAAGAACGAATTGAAAAATACCGCACATTAATGCAGCAACAACAAAATAAAGCGCAATCATTGGAAAATATTCTTGTAGATGAAATAATTCCTGATTATGAAACATACAGCAGATTGGCGGAAGATAAGAAAATTCGTTCTCAATATAAAACAATAGGCGATCGTATTTCTTCTGTTCAAGCCGTACTGCAAGAAATATTAGTTAAAGAAAATATGGTAAACGTAAGTGATGAAGTTATTACTCGTTTGACTGAACAAAATAAAAATGTAGAAGAGCAAATTAAACAAATTAAAGAAGAAATAACTCGAGTTCATCTTAAAGATGTTAAACTTCGTGTTGCAAACCATTATAAGAGAATAATTGAAAATTATGATAACGCTAAAAAAATTTCGCTTAATTATGTTGATAAAACAGGTGAATGGCAAAAAAGATTAATGGCTATTAATACAACATATTTGCTTGGTCAAGATAAGAAAGTTAAGGAACAACAAAAACAAATTGATCAAGATTTATATCAAATTGATGAAATGCAAAGCGAAATAGTGCGTGATAATATTATTTTACAAAACACAAATGATATAGAGCAACTTGAGGATTTTGCAGAAAAATTCCAACAAATAGAACAACAAACCTCCGATATTTTAGCTTCTATGGAAAAAACAGCGGCAGATATGTTGATTTATGTTGAAGATAAAATAACTCATGAAGAAGCTGCTTATATCAAAATGTTGCAAGAACAAAAAGATAAACAAATGATGCAGGAGAATACCGGACAAATATCAACTGCCGGAGGTAAAACAATGACCGTTGGTCGAGATTTGGAAGATATTCAAAAAGCAGAAGAAGCCGTTAAAAATAAAAAAATCAGAGTGTTGGATTTTTCAATTACTACGGAAAACAACCAAATTTCTGCGAAAGAACAAAAAAATAACGAAATAGTTGTGAAATAATAGGAGATAAAAGTTGTCGAAATTGTTTTTTATGCTATTATATATATATATTAAAAATATATTGTTATTTGGAGAATTTAATGCATAAAAAACCAGAGGTTTGTATCCTCCCAGTAGCCGGATTGTCAACACGCAATCTGCCTGCTACTAAAGTCCTGCACAAAGGATTTTTAACCCTTAATAACTTACCCATCATTCAATATGCTGTTAATGCTTGTGCGGAAATAGGCATTAAAGATATTGTATTCATATATAGTGACCAATCTTGTAAATATTTATTTGAAAATTATTTTTCTCCCTCGCCTTGGCTGGAAAAACATCTTGAGGAAAAAGGAAAAAATGATCTTTTGTCGGCAGTGCGTAAAGTCATTCCTAAAGATATGAAATTCCATTTTGCAGAACAAAGCGAACCTAAAGGAAATGGCCATGCCGTGCTAATGGCAAAAGATATCGTTGGAGATAGAGATTTTGTCGTAATGTGGCCTGATGATGTTTATATTAATGTTCATGGAGGTAAAGGCATCCTTCGTCAATTGCTTGATGTTTACGAAGAAGAAGGAGGAATGGTTGAAAATATTATGGAATTTCCTCGTGAAGAAATGGTGCGCTATGGAGCTTTGATAGGAGCCGTTCGCGATGGGCGAATCGTTCGCGCTAAAGGAAAAATTGAAAAACCTCCTCTTGATAAGGTTCCCTCAAATTATGCCAGTATGGGTCCTTATATACTTCCAAATGAAATTATGGATATTTTACCTGAAGTGCAAAAGGGAACCAATGGAGAAATCAATTTGGCAGACGCAGCAGGTCTGGCCGCCGAAAGAGGAATGAAATTAACCGGCGTTTTATGTGATACCATGAGGTTCGATTGTGGTACAAATGCAGATTTAGCTAAATCTAATCTTAAGTTGACATTAATGGAAAATCCCGAATTAAGAGGATATTGTAAGGAACTCTTAGATACAATGTATGTATAAATATCTTCTTTTATAAATGATATCATTAAAATGTCAAATAAGGCAAGGCGTCTAAAAAATAACTTGAAAAAATAAAAATAAAGTTGTAAAAGCTTTAGCTGTCTATTCGGCACCCCTGGAGGCCGAAAGTTTATTTAATTTAATATAAGGATTTATAAAATGGCAGATGTTATATTTAATGCTGAAAAGCGCGAAAAAGCAGGTAAGGGGGCAGCTCGGGCATGTCGTCGCGAGGGTCGTGTTCCTGCAGTAATTTATGGCGGCAAACAAGAACCCGTTATGATTAGTTTACATCCGGTTGAACTTGAAAAAGCGTTGGATATGGTCGGTTTTTATGATGCCGATATAGAAGTTGTCGTTGATGGCAAAAAATATGCAGTTGTTTGTCAGGATGTACAATTCCATCCGGTCAGCGATCGCCCGATTCATGTTGATTTTCTAAGAAAATAAGAAAATAGAGCCTATATAAAATTATTTTCTAATAATAAAATATAGGCTCGTTTTTGTCTTTTAGGGGTAAAAATGTTTTTAGTTGTCGGTTTAGGAAATCCGGGAGCTGAATATGTTAAAACAAGACATAATGTCGGTTTTACAACGGCAGATGCTATAGCCGATGAATATAAATTTTCTCCTTTCCGTAATAAATTTGACGGCTTGATAGCCGAAGGAAGAATCGGCAAAGAGAAAGTGTATTTGCTTAAGCCGCAAACTTATATGAATCTTTCTGGAAATTCGGTTGTGAAAGCCGCGTCTTTTTATAAAATATTACCTCAAAATATAATTGTTATTCATGATGATATGGATTTGCCAATAGGAAGATTAAAAGTAAAAATGGGTGGCGGCTCCGGCGGTCATAACGGTTTAAAATCAATTGATGCCGCAGTTACATCAAATTATAATCGAATACGCATAGGAGTTGGACATCCGCAAGGCGGTAAAGAAGATGTTGTTAATTATGTTTTAGGAGGATTTTCTAAAACAGAGGCTCAAGAAGTGGCAAAGATTATAGAGTTTGTCGTAAACAATATATCTGTTATGATTGATGAAGGATTATCGGCCTTTTCAAATTTAATAGGAATGGCAATTCATAAAAATATATAAATCATTAAAAATAATAAGACAAGGAGCTTAAAAAATGGGATTTAATTGTGGAATCGTTGGTTTGCCTAATGTCGGTAAATCGACGTTATTTAACGCCTTGACACAGACAATAGCCGCTCAAGCAGCAAATTTTCCTTTTTGCACAATAGAACCCAATACAGGACGAGTGGCGGTTCCCGATAAAAGACTCGATAAGTTGGTGGAAATAGTTAAACCTAAAAATGTTGTTCCGTCACAGTTGGAATTTGTGGATATTGCCGGTTTGGTTAAAGGAGCCTCTAAAGGAGAAGGTTTAGGAAATCAATTTTTAGCCAATATAAGAGAAGTTGATGCAATCGTTCATGTGCTGCGTTGTTTTGACGATGCCAATATAACTCACGTTGAAGGAAGTATTGATCCAATTCGCGATGCGGAAATTGTAGAAACGGAATTAATGCTTGCCGATCTTGAAAGTTTGGAAAAAAGGTTGGAGCAAACAATAAAAAAAGTTCGAGGAAATGATAAAGAAGCTAAAATAAGATTATCTGTTATGGAGCCAATAATAGAAGCATTAAAAGCCGGTAAGCCTGCAAGAAGCGTTATGCCCAATAAAGAAGATAAAGAGGCTCTAAAAGAATATAAGATGTTGCAATTGTTGACCTCGAAACCTGTGCTATATGTATGTAATGTTGATGAAGCATCAGCCGCAAAAGGAAATAATTTTTCAAATATGGTTGAGGATAAAGCCAAAAAAGAAAATGCACGGATGGTGATTATTTCTGCCGAAATTGAATCGGAAGTTGCGCAATTAGCAAATGAAAAAGATAAAAAAGAATTTTTAGAGTCCCTAGGTTTAGAAGAAACAGGTTTATCAAAAGTCATCAAAGAAGGATATCAATTACTTGGTTTGGAAACATATTTTACAGCCGGACCGAAAGAAGTTCACGCATGGACGTTTGTTAAAGGCTCGAAAGCACCACAATGTGCAGGTATTATACATTCGGACTTTGAACGAGGTTTTATTCGCGCCGAAACAATAGCCTATGATGATTTTATAAAATACGGAGGCGAACAAGCTTGTAAAGAAGCAGGAAAAGTACGCTCTGAAGGTAAAGATTATGTTGTTCAAGACGGTGATTTATTAAATTTTCTTTTTAATGTTTAAGAGAATATTTCATATAGAAAAGATAAGATATATTTTTGTCATATTTTGGTAAAAATCAATTTTAGATTTTGACTCAACAAGAGTCAGAATAAGAGATTTTTAAAGTTTTAAAAAATTGAAAAAAAAGTCATTTTTTGCTTGCAAAGTCGTTTTGTATGTGTTACAAAGCCCACACATTAAACCGATCAAGAGGACGAATCTGTCTTGCGGTTGATATAAAAAATAAGTTGTATCCCTTGTATATCAAGGTTTTACGAAAGGTTAAATTTTAGATGGCAAGTTTGACATTATCAAATTTTTGCCTTCTAGTTATAGGAAATATATAAAAATGATGGAAACACAAAATATAAGAATTCGCCTTAAGGCTTTTGATCATCGTTTGCTTGATTTATCTACAAAAGAAATCGTGCATACAGCCAAAAGAACAGGGGCAAATGTAAGAGGTCCAATACCTCTTCCGACAAGAATTGAGAAGTTTACAGTAAACCGTTCACCGCACGTAAATAAAAAATCTCGTGAACAGTTTGAAATTAGAACGCATAAAAGACTTCTTGATATTGTTGATCCAACACCACAAACAGTCGATGCCTTAATGAAACTCGATTTGGCTGCAGGTGTTAATGTTGAAATTAAATTGTAATTGTTTTGGTAAAGAAATAATTATAGGTAAAAATAAGGCAATGTTGGCTTTTTGAAATAAAGAAGTCAACCAATTGAAAAGGAAAATAAAATATGCGTACTGGTTTAATCGCAAAGAAATTGGGAATGTCCCGTGTCTTTGAAGCAAACGGAACACATATACCGGTAACCGTTCTGTCAGTTGATAATCTTCAAGTTGTAGATGTCAGAACAAAGGAACGCGATGGTTATACAGCCGTTCAACTCGGTACAGGCTCCGTTAAAGCTAAAAATGTTTCTAAAGCTATGAAGGGACATTTTGCTAAAGCAAATGTAGAACCGAAAAAGAAGCTTGGTGAGTTCAGAGTGTCTGAAGATTGCCTGCTTTCTGTCGGGGCAGAATTATCGGTGGAACATTTTGTTCCAGGTCAATATGTTGATGTATGTGCAACATCTATAGGTAAAGGTTTTGCAGGCGTAATGAAACGCCACAACTTTGCAGGCTTAGAAGCATCACACGGTGTGTCAATTTCGCACCGTTCACATGGATCAACAGGACAAAGACAGGATCCCGGTAAAGTGTTTAAAGGTAAAAAAATGGCCGGACATATGGGAGATGAACGTGTTACGGTTCAAAACTTAAAAGTGGTTTCTGTTGATGCCGCTAAAGGGCTGATTATGGTAAAAGGAGGCGTACCAGGCTGCGCTAATAGTTGGGTTCGAATTACAGATGCCGTTAAAAAAAGCGGTAATGTTGAATTACCAATGCCCGCCGGTTTGAAAAAAGTTGATGAACCTGTTGCAGTTAAAGCTGAAACAGCTGATAATGCTTAATTATAAAGGATAAAAGTTATGAAACAGGACATCTTAAATTTAGATAATAAAAATGTCGGTACGATTGAACTCAATGATTCTATTTTTGGATTAGATGTTCGTGCAGATATTTTACAACGGGTTGTAAGATGGCAGTTGGCCAAAATGCAAGCCGGTACCCACAAAACTAAAGGACGTTCGGAAGTATCATTGACGCCGGCAAAACCCTTTAAACAAAAAGGAAGCGGTAATGCACGTCAAGGTTCACGTAAAGGAACGCAATTTAGAAAAGGTGGAATAGTGTTTGGTCCGGTTGTTCGAGATCATTCACATGAATTAACCAAGAAATTTAGAAAACTTGGATTAAAAACCGCTCTTTCAGCAAAAGCTAAAGAGGGTAACCTCGTTATCGTTGATGAAGCCAAATTAAATTCTCCAAAAACAAAAGACTTAAAAGCAAAGTTGGATGCTTGCGGATTAAATAACTGCCTGTTCATTGACGGACAAGAGGTTGATGTCAATTTTGCATTGGCAACTCGTAATATTATCGGCGTTGATGTATTACCAACAATCGGAGCTAATGTATATGATATCTTAAGAAAAGACAAATTAGTGTTAACCAAAAATGCTGTCAGTTGCTTGGAGGAAAGATTAAAATGAGTAAAGAAAAGAAAACCAACAATGTAACAGGGCAAATGTATGATACATTAATTCGTCCGGTAATCACCGAAAAATCAATGCTTTCAAGTGAAGCGGGAAAAATAGTTTTTCGTGTTCCCTTGGAAGCAACAAAAGATGAAATTAAAACAGCTGTTGAAACAATTTTTAATGTTAAAGTTGTTAAGGTGAATACTATTCGTCAGGCGGGCAAGGTTAAGAGATTTAGAAATAATTTGGGTTGTCGCTCAGATTATAAAAAAGCTCTCGTAACACTTGTCGAAGGTCAAAATATTGATGTTACAACAGGAATTTAAAAAATGGTTTTAAAAACATATAAGCCAACATCTCCTGGACTTCGTCAACTGATTATAGTTGATAGAAGCGAGCTTTATAAAGGAGCTCCGGAAAAGTCTTTGACGATAGGTCTGACTAAAACCGGTGGGCGTGATAATTTTGGACATATTACAAGTCGGAGAAAAGGCGGCGGACATAAACGCAAGCTTAGAATTATCGACTTTAGACGTAATAAATTTGATGTGGAAGCGACTGTTGAGAGAATCGAATATGATCCGAACCGTTCAGCTTTCATAGCGTTAATTTGCTATGAAGACGGAGAAAAATCATATATTCTCGCTCCACAAAGATTGAAAGCCGGCGATAAAGTTATTTCTGCCGCAAAAGCAGACATAAAACCAGGAAACGCAATGCCGTTAAAAAATATGCCGGTTGGAACAATCGTCCACAATATAGAACTACGTTCAGGTAAAGGCGGACAATTAATCCGTTCAGCTGGATGTTATGCGCAATTGGTTGGTAAAGATGCCGGTTACGCACAATTAAAATTAAGTTCAGGAGAATTAAGAATTGTCCGAGAAGAATGTTTGGCAACAGTTGGTGCCGTTTCTAATCCGGATAATCAAAATAAATCTCTGGGAAAAGCCGGCCGTACACGTTGGTTGGGACTTCGTCCTGTAAGCCGCGGCGTCGCGATGAACCCTGTTGATCACCCAATGGGTGGTGGTGAAGGCCGCACCTCAGGCGGACGTCATCCAACAACCCCATGGGGTAAACCAACTAAAGGCGGTAAGACTCGTTCTAACAAAAAGACGGATCGTTATATAATGAGATCACGTCATGAAAACAAGAAGTAATTAAGGAGATAAGCTAATGACACGTTCAGTATGGAAAGGACCGTTTGTTGATGGATATCTCTTGAAGAAAGCAGATGCAGCCAGAGCTTCCGGTAGAAATGAAGTTATTAAAATCTGGTCGCGCAGATCCACCATGTTGCCACAATTTGTCGGATTAACATTTGGTGTTCACAATGGTCATAAGTTTATCCCGGTTCTGGTTACCGAAGATATGGTCGGACACAAGTTTGGTGAATTTGCACCAACCCGTACATTCTACGGACACGCAGCCGATAAGAAAGCAAAGAGGAGTTAGTGATGGGAAAGTCTAAAGATACAAGAAGACTGCAAGCCAATCAAGCGCAAGCTGTTTGCAATGCATTACGAACAAGTCCCCGTAAACTAAATCTGGTTGCCGAATCAATCCGCGGACTATCTGCAGAAAAGGCTGTTGCTGAATTGACTTTCTCCAAGAAGAGAATAGCAAAATCGGTTTTAAAAGTTTTGCAATCCGCAATTGCAAACGCTGAAAACAATCATCAGTTAAATATAGATAAGCTTTATGTAAGTGAAGCTTATTGCGGAAAAGGTTTAGTAATGAAACGTATGCACGCTAGAGGCCGCGGCAGAGGAGCAAGAGTGTTAAAACCTTTCTCCAACATTACAATCGTTGTAACCGAGCGTGGGGAGTAAACAGATGGGACAAAAAGCAAATCCTACAAGTCTTCGTTTGGGAGTAAACCGCACTTGGGACTCTCGTTGGTACGCGGACGATAATTATGCCGATTACTTGCATGAAGATGTAAAAATTAAAGAATTTTTGAAGAATAAATTAGCTCAAGCTGGTATTAGTAAAATCGTCATTGAACGTCCTGCTAAAAAAGCCAGAGTAACTATTCATTCGGCCAGACCGGGTGTTGTTATTGGCAAAAAAGGTCAGGATATTGAAGCTTTAAGAAAAGAAATACAAGCTTTGACTTCTTCAGAAGTTCAATTAAATATCTTGGAAGTCAGAAAACCTGAACTTGATGCACAATTAGTAGCAGATTCTGTTGCTCAACAATTGGAAAGACGTGTTGCATTCCGTCGCGCTATGAAACGCGTTATGCAATCAGCTTTGCGTTTGGGTGCCGAAGGTATTAAAGTAAGTTGCTCGGGTCGTTTAGGCGGAGCCGAAATAGCACGAACCGAACAATATCGTGAAGGTCGGGTACCATTACATACCTTGCGCGCAGACATTGATTATGCAACTTCAACAGCTCATACAACTTACGGAGCTTGCGGTGTTAAAGTATGGATCTATAAAGGTGAAATTATGGCTCATGATCCAATGGCTCAAGATAAGAAATTGGCTGAACAAAAGTAAAGATTGAGGTTAAAAATGTTAAGTCCAAAGAAAATGAAATTCCGTAAGCAGCATAAAGGTCGTATTCACGGCCTGACCAAAGGCGGAGCGGAACTGAGTTTCGGAACATATGGATTGAAAGCTCTCACTCCGGATCGTATTACAGCTCGTCAAATAGAAGCAGCTCGTCGTGCGATTACCCGTGAAATGAAAAGAGCCGGAAGAGTATGGATCCGAATTTTCCCCGATGTACCAGTATCTGATAAACCAGCCGAAGTTCGTATGGGTAAAGGAAAAGGTTCAATAGAATATTGGTGCGCCAGAGTGCATCCCGGTCGAATTATGTTTGAAATTGACGGTGTTAGCGAAGAAACAGCACGTACAGCTTTTGCTTTAGGTGCCGCAAAACTCCCAATTAAAACAAAATTCGTTAAACGTCTTAATTCAGACCAAGGAGTAGCATAAAATGGCAAAAATAAAAGATCTTCGCAGCATGAGCGCTGATGAATTAGAAGCTAAATTACTCGAAAATAAAAAAGAGTTGTTTAATTTGAGAATTCAACAGTCTACAGGTCAGTTGCAAAATACAGCAAATGTCCGTAAAGTTCGCCGCGAAATAGCAAAAATCAACACGCTTTTAACCGAGCGTAAGAAGAATAGTTAGGAGAAAAGATATGCCTAAAAGAATTCTTCAAGGTGTTGTTGTTAGTGATAAACAGGATAAAACTGTTGTTGTTAAAGTAGAACGTCAGGTTATGCATCCTGTTTATAAAAAATTCATCAAGAAAAGCAAAAAATATGCAGCTCATGATGAAAATAACCAGTTCAAAATTGGTGATGAAGTTAGAATTATCGAGGCCAAGCCTTATTCTAAAACCAAGACTTGGACCGTGTTAGTTGATAACGCCGAATAGAGAAGGAATAAAAAAATGATACAAATGCAAACCAACCTGGATGTTGCAGATAACTCGGGCGCACGTCAGGTGCAGTGCATAAAGGTTCTTGGTGGTTCAAAAAGAATGCACGCAACCGTCGGTGACGTCATCGTCGTTTCGATTAAAGATGCACTACCAAAAGGCCGTGTCAAAAAAGGTGATGTATGTAAAGCCGTTATTGTCCGTACAGCCAGTGATATCCGTCGTAAAGACGGATCAGTAATCCGTTTTGACAGTAATGCCGCAGTTTTGATTAATAAAGATGGGGAACCAATCGGAACTCGTATATTTGGCCCTGTTACCAGAGAATTGCGCGCAAAGAAATTTATGAAAATAATTTCACTCGCACCGGAGGTACTATAATGAACCTGAAATTAAAAGTTAAAAAAGGCGATCGGGTTATCGTTTTGTCTGGAGATGACAAAGGTAAAACCGGAGAAATTATAAAAGCTATGCCTAAAGAAGGTAAAGTCGTCGTTCAAGGTATTAATTTGGTAAAAAGACATACTAAACCGAGTCAAACGTCGGCAGGCGGTATAATTACAAAAGAAGCACCGATTCACGTTTCCAATGTTGCTTTGGTTGATTCTCAAGGAAAAGCAACCAAGGTCGGCTATAAGGAAGAAAACGGCCGTAAAGTACGTTTTGCTCGTAAGTCTGGTGAAGTAATCGATAAATAAGGGATGAAATTGATGACAAATTTTGAAAAATTATATAATGAGGTCATTAAGAAATCTCTCGTGGATAAATTCGGTTACACCAATAACCACGAGATTCCTAAGCTGACCAAAATTGTCCTTAATATGGGTGTCGGAGATGCCGTTATGGACAAGAAAAAACTTACAAATGCTGCTGATGAAATGGGCTTAATCGCCGGTCAAAAAGCAGTTATAACAAAAGCTCGTAAATCTATAGCTACCTTTAAAGTTAGAGAAGATATGCCAATAGGCTGCAAAGTTACTTTGCGTAGAGCAAAAATGTATGAATTCTTGGAAAGATTGGTCAATATGGCATTACCGCGTATCCGAGATTTTCACGGTATTCAGGGTAAAAATTTTGATGGCCGCGGCAATTTCGCTTTTGGCATTAAAGAACAGATTATTTTCCCTGAAATCAACTATGAAAAAGTTGATGCCGTTCGCGGAATGGATATAGTTATCTGTACTTCTGCTAAAACCGATGAAGAAGCTAAAGCTCTTCTCGTAGGTTTTAACTTACCGATTAAGAATTAAGCGGAGATTTTACCATGGCAAAAAAGAGTTCTATATACAGAAACTTAAAAAGAATCCAAAAAGCAGAGAAGTTTGCAAATATTCGCAATAAATTAATTGCCGAAATTAAAGATAAAAATACTTCTCCGGAAGAAAGATTCAAAAAAGTATTGAAATTAGCCGAATTACCTCGCAATTCATCAAAGGTTCGTATAAAAAACCGTTGTGAAAATACAGGTCGTTCCCGTGGCGTTTACCGTAAGTTTAAATTATGCCGTAATGAATTAAGAAGAATGGCAAGTTTCGGTGAAATCCCCGGTTTAGTAAAATCCAGCTGGTAAGGAGATTTGAGAAATGTCTATGTCTGATCCTTTGGGCGATATGCTCACTCGCATTAGAAACGCACAAAGCGCAAAGAAAAAGGAAGTCATCTCTCCTGCTTCTCGCTTGCGTGAAAATGTTTTGGAAGTTCTGAAAAAAGAAGGTTATATCCTTGGTTACGAAAAATATAGCGTACGTGACGGTGTTGATGAACTTCGTATTCAATTGAAGTACTTTGAAGGTGCTTCCGTTATTAATAAAATTTACCGCGTCTCAAAGCCTGGTCGTCGCGTTTATTCAAGTGTGAAAGACTTGCCGAGAGTATATAATGGCTTGGGTATTTCGATTATTTCGACCCCTCAAGGCGTTATGAGCGACAATGATGCCAGAAAGGCCAATGTCGGCGGTGAAATTCTTTGTCAAGTATTTTAGTGTAAGGGAGAATTGGTATGTCTAGAGTTGGAAAATACCCAGTTATTGTCCCTGAAGGCGTTAGTGTTACCGTTAATGGTAATGTTGTTACCGCTAAAGGTAAAAATGGTGAATTATCATTTGTTTTTAATGACGGTATGGTCAACGCAAAACTGGAAGAAAATAAAGTTGTTGTTGCTCCTTTACATCAGTCGCAACAGGCCCGTGCTTTATGGGGAACAACCCGCGCTCAAATCAATTCTATTGTTAAAGGCGTGAGTGAAGGTTTCACTAAGCAACTGGAATTGGTCGGTGTCGGTTATAAAGCCAGAATGGAAGGCACTAATAAATTGGTTTTGTCTTTAGGTTTTTCTCACGATATCATATATACTGCTCCAGAAGGTATTAAAATTACCTGTGTCTCTCCAACCCAACTCACCGTTTTTGGTGCAAATAAACAGTTGGTTGGTCAAGTCGCCGATAAAATTCGCGAGTACAGAAAACCAGAACCTTATAAAGGTAAAGGCGTAAGATATACAGGGCAGTACGTCCGTCGTAAAGAAGGCAAGAAAAAATAAGGAATAGTTTAATGAATACGCCAAAAAAATTGTTTAAAAAAAGACAAGCACGCGCTAGAACAGCTTTGAAAAACGCTGCTAATGGAAAAATGAGATTATCTGTTTTTCGCAGCGGTAAGCATATCTATGCGCAAATTATTGACGACATTAAAGGTGTAACCGTTGCTTCAGCTTCTACTTTAGATAAAGAAGTAAGAGAAAGTTTGAAAAAAACGTCTACCGTTGAAGCGGCTGGTGTTATCGGTAAAACCATAGCCGAAAGAGCTTTGAAAACCGGAGTTAATCAAGTGGTCTTTGATCGTGGCGGCTATATCTTTCATGGCCGTGTAAAAGCTCTGGCTGAAGCAGCTCGTGAAGCTGGTTTGAAATTTTAGGAGATTGGAAAATGGCACAAGCTGTAGATCGTCGTAAAACAGAAAAAAAAGAAGAATTGGTTGAAAAACTGGTTCATATAAATCGTGTGGCTAAAACCGTTAAAGGCGGCCGTAATATGTCTTTTGCCGCGGTTGTTGTCGTTGGTGATCAAAAAGGACGCGTCGGTTATGGTTCCGGTAAAGCTGCTGAAGTTCCAGAAGCTATTACAAAAGCTACTAATGAAGCAAAGAAAAATATGGTTCGTATTCCTTTGCGTGAAGGCCGGACATTACATCATGATGTACACGGTCGTTTCGGTGCTGGACAAGTCATCTTAAGAACAGCTCCCGCAGGTACCGGTGTTATTGCCGGCGGACCTATGCGCGCTATTTTTGAAGCACTCGGTGTGCAAGATGTGGTCGCTAAATCACTCGGATCTAATAACCCATATAATATGATTAAGGCTACTTTTGATGCTTTATTGTCAATCAGCTCTCCTCGTATGATTGCTGCTAAAAGAGGCAAAAAAGTAGGTGATATCGTTAGTCGTCGGGAAAATTCCGGCGTAGTCAAAGCTGAAAAAGAGGAGGCTTAACATATGGCTAATAAAACAATAAAAGTTAAGCAAATCGCAAGTCCTATCGGTAGACCGGAAAAACAAAAAGCTGTCTTAATCGGATTGGGCTTAAACAAGATGAATAAAGTCGTTGAGTTGGAAGATACTCCAGCTATTCGCGGAATGATTAATAAAATTCCTCATCTTGTTAAAATTGTGGATTAATTAATGGGGCGAGGGTGCTATCCTTCGCTCCTGTCTGAAAATCAGGTGTAAGAAAATGAAACTTAATGAATTGAAAGACAATTGCGGCGCAACAAAAAACAGAATTAGAGTCGGACGTGGTATCGGTAGCGGTAAAGGTAAAACATCCGGACACGGACAAAAAGGTCAAAAAGCACGCAGCGGTGTGGCTATTAACGCCTTTGAAGGTGGACAGATGCCTATTTATCGTAGACTTCCAAAACGTGGTTTTAAAAATCCGTTCGCAAAAGTTTTTGCTATCGTCAATCTTGATACTTTGCAAACTGCTATTGATGCCGGTAAGTTAAAAGCTAATGCTATTGATTTAGATACTCTGGCTCAAGCCGGAATTATTACTAAAACTTATGATGGCGTTCGTTTGCTTGCTCGCGGTGCAGTGACAACGGCTGTCACTATTTCCGTAAATTCGGCTTCTAAAGCTGCTGTCGCCGCAGTTGAAAAAGCTGGTGGAAAAGTTAATATTATCGAAGCATAATACTTTATATCAAAAAACACCGCTTAACGCTAAATTGCCAATTGAGGTAATTAAGTTGATGGCGGTGTTTCTTTGACAAATAAACTTTTGCCTCTAACGCTTAATTAAGAGGATTCTCTTTCAACAGTTATCTCTTTTCTATCTTCTATTAATTCAATTTTTATTCTTTTATTATAACAATTGAGTAATTTTTCATATATATTCCAAGTCTTTAATGAACCAATTTCTAGGGTATCTATTTGTTGGCAGTTGAGACCGCTTTGTTTGGAAATTGTACTGATTGTTAGATGATGTGAACAGCGATATTCGCGTAGAATCTCGCCTAGTTGTCGTTTGATTTGTTTTTTTAAAAACATTTGAATAACTCCCTGTATTTCGGTTAAAACAAAACTCGCCCTGAAAAAACAAGGCGAGGGAGTTCGCAACTGATCGCAGAACAGTCTGGGTTATTCGAGCATAGCCTTATTTCCCCAGCTCCCTCTTGGTAGGAGTTGTTCTTTATTTTGCGATAGGAGCTGCGACACTCCGCCTCCGATCTCTTGGAGGCAAGAGTGATATTAGAAAAATGTTGCAGATTTTGCAAGCGTTTTTGTAATATACTTTCCCTTTTAAATTTTGTTTGTTTCGGTTAAAACAAAACTCGCCCTGAAAAAACAAGGCGAGGGAGTTGACAACTGCTTACACAGACAGCATACCTTATTCGTCCGCAAAAACGGCTTATTTCGGTATCTCCCTCAATAGGGATTATTTTGTGTAAAAGGAGTTGTCACACTCCGCCTCCGATCTCTCGGAGGCAAGAGTGATATTAGAAAAATGTTGCAGATTTTGCAAGCGTTTTTGTAATATACTTTCCCTTTTAAATTTTGTTTGTTTCGGTTAAAAAAAATTCGCCCTGAAAAAACAAGGCGAGGGAGTTGACAACTGATCGCAGAACAGTCTGGGGTATTCGAGCATAGCCTTATTTCCCCAGCTCCCTCTTGGTAGGAGTTGTTCTTTTTTGCGATAGGAGTTGTCACACTCCGCCTCCGATCTCTCGGGGGCAAGCGTGATATTAAAGAATATTTTGTGAACGTGCAAGAAAAATATAGCTGCAAAAATCTTTTGGGTTTAACCGAGGGAATTTTTAGGTTTATAATACCCCTTTTTCTTTTTTTATGATGTTTTCTTTGGTTATCGGAACACAGCCGATATCCTCACGCCAGGTCAGACAATCTTGTCTGCATTCACGCCTATCGGCATCCCAAACACCGTGCCCTTCGCTCAAACACCGACCTTTTTCATCCATTGCCAAATAAACTGCATAACATATTATGGCAATTATAAACCATCCGACAATAAGAAACAGTCCTTTTAAAGTCTTTCGCAGATATTGAGAAATTTTATTTAAATTAATATTCATCATTTATTCCGTTAACAAGGTGGTTATAATAAATAGCGGTACATTATTATGACAATCAGGAAATCAATGATACCTATCAGGTGACTATATTTCCAATGATGTTCCGGATCAAAGTATGGTGAGTTTTCTTTTCCTTTTTTGATCAAAATATAATCGATTGCCCAATCAATAACAATCAACATAAAAATACATATATAACCAGGAATCAGCGATGCTTGGGATTTAGCCATTGAATAGATGACAAAGTAACCTAAAAAAAGCCCAAAAATGGATGAAATAAATTTTATTATTGACATCATATTTACCTTAAACATCGCCGTCCCTTTCTTATTAATTTATTCCGTCAACAAGGTGGTTATAATAAATAGCGGTACATTATTATGACAATCAGGCAATCAACGATACCTATCAGCTGACTATATTTCCAATGATGTTCCGGATCAAAGTATGGTGAGTTTTCTTTTCCTTTTTTTATTAAGATATGAGAGATTACTGTATCATCAATACATAACATAAAAATACATATATAACCAGGAATCAGCGATGCTTGGGATTTAGCCATTGAATAGACAGCAATACAACCTAAAAAAACACAAAAAATAGCTGAAATTACTTTTATTATTGACATCATATTTACCTTAAACATCGCCGTTCCTTTCTTATTAATTTATTCCGTCAACAAGGTGGTTATAATAAATAGCGGTACATTATTATGACAATCAGGCAATCAACGATACCTATCAGCTGACTATATTTCCAATGATGTTCCGGATCAAAGTATGGTGAGTTTTCTTTTCCTTTTTTGATCAAAATATAATCGATTGCCCAATCAATAACAATCAACATAAAAATACATATATAACCAGGAATCAGCGATGCTTGGGATTTAGCCATTGAATAGATGGCAAAGTAACCTAAAAAAACAAAAAAAATAGTTGAAATTACTTTTATTATTGACATCATATTTACCTTAAACATCGCCGTCCCTTTCTTATTAATTATTATTTGTATAATTATGATACCAATTTTTTATTCCGTCAACAAGATAGTCAGTACCTTGACTGCTTATTTCACTAAATATGTTTCTTGTTAACGGATTGGCAGCCGGACCAAAGTGTTTTATTGCCGATTGATTCCCTAGCACATTTCCCGCTAAACCAGTTCCGATTTGTTGAGCATAATTTTGCCAATCATTCTGCCCTGAGCCAAAACCATAAATTACGCCGTTTGTGATGGCATTTTTTTTGTTGAGAATATTTTTAATTCTTAAAGGCGTTGCTTTGGAATATCTAAAAAGGTTAATCGGAGATGACACAGCCCCCGCCATTTGTGCCAGCGTTGTCGCTGCCGGATTTTCTTGAAGACCTTGAGCCAAAACCTGACGCCGATTGTCGCGACCGTTAACATAGCCGCGTTTCATTGCGTCCCAGACACTTTCGTTGGTCTTGTTCCATTTGGGATTTAGGCTGGCCAATCCGTAACCGGCGGCACTTGCCAGACCTTCTAATTCATCAAACCAACCGAGGCTAAATCCGTCTAAAGCTCCGGTTGCCAGTTGTTCTGTTTTGCGCAAAGCATTATCCCAAGTTGACGGTTGCGGATTGGGTTGTTGAGGTGCGCTCGGTTGGCTATACGGTGTTGAAGTTGTTTGTGTTTGTTGCTCTCCGTACTTTTGCTGCAGGTCGTTGAGTTCGTTTAAGTCAAATCTTGTTTCCAACTCTTCTCGCAAGCTCATATCAGCGTAATTGGGCGTTACCTTTCCGCTATATTTTTTTTGCAATTCGGCTAAATTCTTGCGTTCATCGTCTTCCAATAATTTTCTTTTGTATGTTTCCAAATCCATATTTCTTCTCCTTTGTGATTAATATCAGAAATATAAATTTTAAAAAATTTCGCATAAAAATCAATTATCCGTAACGATAGAGGTATCAGCTTTTACGCATAGAAGTTCTTTGAATTCGCGATTATTCTTTTGTGCCAATTGCGCTAATTTGTTGGCAATGTTTTGTTTGGCATAAGGAATTGGCATTTCTTCGGATTTATGTGTCAAATACCACTTGGCAAAAAAGTTGGCAGATAATATTTTGCCTTCTTGTTGATATTGCATAAATTTTTCATATTGTGTTTGTTTGAAATGTTCCCTAAACGGCGCATATTTTTCATCTCTTGATTTTCTGGCTTTACGGGCACAATCTTTTCTTTCGCATTTACATAAGGCGACAATTGAATCTTTGCGCATTTCACTCCATTGTTCTCGGTTTTTATATAAAATAATATGTATTAAATTTGTTATTTGTGTTTGCAATCGTGAAAAGTTTGTTTCGGTTTTATGATTTTGTAAAATGCTTCTCAGCCAATACATATCTTGATTATCCATACATATTGACGAATCTAACAATAATTCGGTATCAACATTTAAAGCGTTGGCAATTTGGCATAAGTCAATATCTATCAATTCTGTTTTTTGACACTCGATTGATTTTAATCTTTCTTCGGGAATAGCTGCAGACTGCGCCAATTCCGAAAGCGTGAGTCTTTTTAGCGTTCTTAAATTTTTAACTTTGTTGCCTTCGCCCAAAATTAAATATTTTGCAGTTTCAAAAGGTAAATTGCCGTTGCTCATTTTGTTAACTCCTTAAAGCCGTGAACCAATCTTTATTTAGTAATATTTTTTTGTAAATGCAACCAAAAGGCTATATTTTTGACCTTTGGAGAATAAAAAAAATCCCCTCGGTTTTGTCCGAGGGGAGATTTTTGTATCCGGTTGATTATTTTTTCAAAACAACAACACCGGGGAGTTCTTTGCCTTCCATCCATTCGAGGAATGCACCGCCGGCCGTTGAGATGTAAGAAAATTTCTTTTCAACACCGGCATTGGCCAAAGCGGAAACGGTATCACCGCCGCCGGCAACACTTGTCAGTTTGCCTGCTTGAGTTAATTCGGCAGCGTGAGCAGCAACTTGATTGGTGGCATTGTCAAACGGCTTCATTTCAAATACACCTAAGGGGCCGTTCCAAACCAAAGTTTTGCATTCGTCCAATTTGGCATTGATGGCGGCAATGGTTTTTTCGCCGACATCCATCAAGCTCCAACCTTCAGCCGGAATGTGTTCCAAATCAACAGTCATGTGTTCGGCTTCTGCCTTAAATTCCTTAGCAACAACAACGTCTAAAGGCAAAATGATTTCGCAGTTGTTGGCTTTGGCGGTTGCCATAATTTCTTTGGCGGTGTCAATCATATCCATTTGAACCAAAGAGTTAGCTTCGTTTACGGTATCAATACCGCTGGCTTTCATAAAGGTATGAGCCATACCGCCGGAGATAACCAATTTGTCAACTTTTTTAACCAAGTTGTTGAGCAAGTCGAGCTTGGTAGAAACTTTTGAACCGCCGACAATTGCCATCAACGGACGTTGGGGATCATTCAATCCTTTGGACAAGGCATTAACCTCTTCTTCCATCAGCAATCCCATGGCAGAAGGTCTTTCTTTAACCGCGGCTACCATGGAAGCGTGTGCGCGGTGAGCGGTTGAAAAGGCATCCGATACATAAACATCGGCAACTTTAACCAATTCTTTGGCAAAAGCTTCGTCGCCTTTCTTTTCTTCATTGTAGAAACGCAGATTTTCAAGCAGTAAAATTTCGTCATTGCTCATAGCTTTTACGGCTTGCTCTACTTTTTCACCGATGCAGTCGTCAACAAACACAACTTTTTTGCCTAGAGCTTTTTCCAGATCGGCGACAATGTGCGAGAGAGAATTCTTCATATCACCTTTGCCTTCAGGACGACCAAAGTGGCTGATAACGACAACTTTAGCTCCTTTTTCCATTAACGCTTTGATAGTGGGAACCGTGCGGTCGATACGGGCAGTATTGGTAACGTGGAAATTTTCATCCATCGGAACGTTTAAGTCTGCGCGAAGCATAACAACCTTGCCATGCAAATCGCCCAAATCTTTCATTGTTTTATATTCAATCATTGTTTTTCATATCCTAAAATTTTTCTAAAAAAAATCCCCGTGTTTATCCCTGCCGCTTTTTGTGTTGATATTAAACGGAGGGTAACCACGGGGAACATAAAATTAGCCGTTTACTTTAGCCATGTGTGCGATGAGGTCTAATACCTTGTTGGAATAACCCCATTCATTATCGTACCAGCTTACAACTTTAACAAAAGTCGGGGTAAGTTGGATACCTGCTTTAGCATCAAAGATAGAAGTACGAGCATCGCCTAAAAAGTCAGATGAAACAACATCATCTTCTGTATAGCCTAAAATACCTTTAAGTTCGCCTTCAGAAGCTTTTTTCATAGCAGCGCAGATTTCTTCGTAAGTTGCAGCCTTTTTCAAGTTGGCGGTTAGGTCAACAACAGATACGTCCAATGTCGGAACGCGGAAAGACATACCTGTCAATTTGCCATTTAAAGACGGAATAACTTTTCCGACGGCTTTGGCTGCACCGGTAGATGATGGAATAATGTTGCCAGATGCGGCGCGTCCGCCTCTCCAGTCTTTAACTGATGGGCCATCAACGGTTTTTTGTGTGGCTGTGGTGGAGTGAACGGTTGTCATCAATCCATCCTCAATTCCAAAAACATCATTTAATACTTTGGCAATAGGAGCTAAGCAGTTTGTGGTGCAAGACGCGTTAGATACAAATTGTGTGCCTTTAACATAAGAATCTGTATTTACGCCGCAAACAAACATTGGAGTATCATCTTTTGAAGGTGCAGACATAACAACATATTTTGCACCGGCATCAATATGGCCTTGAGCTTTTTCTTTAGTCAAAAACAAACCTGTAGATTCAACCACATATTCGGCACCGATTTCACCCCATTTAAGGTCGGCCGGATTTTTCTCGGCTGTAACACGGATTGCTTTGCCGTTTACAACTAATTTGCCGTCTTTTACTTCAACTGTTCCGTCAAATTTGCCATGCATAGTGTCATAGCGCAGCATATAAGCCATATATTCAACATCAATCAGGTCGTTGATGCCAACGATTTCTATATCATCTCTTCTTTGAGCGGCACGGAATACCAAACGACCGATACGGCCAAATCCGTTAATACCGACGCGAATTGTCATAATTATTATCCTTCCTTATAAATATCATGCGGAACGCCCCGCACAGGCATTAATTTTTCGTCCTTAATGTATCATCAATTGATTTTTTTTCAAGAAATTTTTGTACTTGTTTCACAGAATTGATGGTTACCAGTTTCCCCAATGTATTTTTTCAGGGTGGTATCTATCTTCAGGTTGTTTCGGAGTTTCTGCCGGATATCCGAGGGGAACAATTGCAAACGGACGGATATTATCAGGAAGTTTTAAATTTTCTTTTAGACTGTCTACAATTTTTTGCATGGGGGCGGCACCACAATAACAGCTTCCAATACCTTTGGCCCAGGCCGCTAACATTAAAGATTGAGTCGCTATTGCGCAATCTACGTCAACAAAACTCCATTTTTCATCATCTTTGTTGCGGCTGAACGATTTTTCCATATCGCCACAGACGATAATTACGCAAGCGGCGTCTTGGGCAAAAGAAGTCCAACGTTGAATATGGCGTAATTCGGCTAAAAATTTTTTATCGTCAATAACTAAAAATTCCCAAGGTTGCCTGTTGTGCGCTGAGGGTGAATATTGGGCTGCTTTAATAATTTCTTCAATTATTTCTTTTTTTATGGGTTTATCCTGATATTTTCGAATCGAACGACGCGTCAATAAGCCTTCTATTAATTCCATAGTCTTTCTCCTTTAAAAAATTTACTGCTTTTGCAATTTATTCATTTGTGGTAAAAATAAATGTTCAATGATAAAGGCAATTGAATGATTTACTGTTTTGTCTGTGTTTTTTATGGTTTTAATTAAATTTTCAATATTATTTTCTTGGGATAATTTATGTTCAAGTTTTATATAAATTTCTGCCAAATCGCTTAATGAATCCACAATTTCTGCCAAATAGGCGGGGATTTTTAAATTGTCATATCCTCCCCAGAAACCTTCTATAAAACCTTGTTCAATTTCTTCAAAACGATTATGGCATAATTTTTGCCAATATGATCGTGAGCTTCCTTCTATATAACCAGACAATTGAAATTTATTGTTTTTAATTTGATCAAAAATATTATCCCATAATCCCATGAAAAACTTAAAAAATAATTCTGCTTCTTCTTTGGTTTGTAAACGTGGTTGTTTATCCTGTGTCCATAAAGAAGCTATAACATCTGTTGGTCTTAATTCTAAATTAGGACTGCATATGGCGCCGCCAAAACGCATCTTAACAACTTCAAGCGGCATTTCGCATTGATAGTGATTAAGCAGTTTTTGCATTTTCTCGTCGCCTATATATTTATTTTGACATTGCATAATTAATTTTCTTCGCTTATAGTTCGTTTAATGTTAATTTAAATGGAGATTTAGAAATTGTCTAGGATAAAATTATCCGTTTGTGTTCTCTTATCTTTATCTGCGGCAGCTTGTTCTTTAACAGAACCTTTTGTTGATCGTCGACGAGAGGCGGGAGCAAATCCCGAAAAATTATATGTTGGAAGTTCTAAACCAGATAGTCCGGTTATATGTTATAATGGATGGGTTACGGATTTTGAAAAAATACAAGAAATGGCCAATAATGAATGCCTTAAAAATGAAACAGGAAATTATGCACAACCACAAGAACAGGAATTTTTTGTTTGTCGTTTGTTGACGCCCGCTGTGTGGAAGTTTAAATGCATAAATGTTCAAGATGACGAAAGAAACAAATCATGAGTTATGTGTTGGAAGAAATAATTAATCAAAAACTTAAAACGGTATTCCTTGCCTTAAATCTCGATGATAAATATGCCGTTATAAAAATATCTGATCGACCAGATTTAAGTGATTTTCAATGTAATGCTGCTTTAGCTCTGGCAAAAATTGAAAAGAAAAATCCTCGGCAAATTGCCGAATGTATCGCACAACAGCTGCGTAAAGATAATGATTTTGATAAAATATCCGTCGATGGACCGGGATTCTTGAATATAACATTGAAAAATGAATTTCTTGCTTCGGTCCTAGATAAAATGGCGGAAGATCAACGTTTCGGATGCGCAAAATTCGCAAAACCAAAAACTATCGTATTAGATTATGGTGGACCAAATGTAGCAAAAGAAATGCACGTCGGACATCTTCGTTCCGCCGTTATAGGCGAATCTATGCGGCGAATCGAGGATTTTGTCGGTAATAAAACAATTTCTGATGTCCATTTCGGGGATTGGGGAACTCCTATTGGAATGATCTTGGCTGAAGTCATTGCTCAAGATGGGGATTTAAGTAAAATCAAAACTTATAATATTGCAGAAATTACTCGTTTTTATAAACAAGCTAATATTCGCTGTAAAGAAGATGAAACAGCAAAAGAAACAGCCCGACAGATTACGGCTAAACTGCAGGAAGGCGATGAAATCTATCGTATGGCATGGAAACATATTCGTCAAATATCTGTTGACGCCGTTAAAGAAAATTATAAAGAACTCGGTGTCCATTTCGATTTATGGCTTGGAGAAAGTGATGCCCATAATACCTGTTTTGAAATTAAAAAAATTGCTCAAGATAAAGGTTTGCTCGAGTATGACGATGGAGCTTACATTATTCGTTTAGATGAAGAGAATAAACCTAAACCACCGGTCATTATCGAAAAATCAGATGGAGGTTTTACCTATCAGGCTACCGATTTGGCAACAATCAAAATGCGTGTGGATGATTTGAAAGCAGATGAAATCATCTACTTTGTCGACAAACGGCAATCACTTCATTTTGAACAGGTTTTTGAGGCCGCCGAAAAGCTAGGAATCGCTCCAAATGTTAAATTAAAACATATCGGCTTTGGAACTGTTAATGGGGCTGACGGAAAGCCCTTTAAAACTCGTGATGGCGGCGTGATGAATTTAAACGATATGATAAAAATGTCTAAAGCAAAAGTTGCCGAATCGATGCCTAAAGCTGATGAAAGTAAGGGAATTACTCAAGATTATCTTGATAATTTAATTTCTCAAGTCGCTGTTGGAGCTATTAAATTTCAAGATTTGAAAAATAATATTGCTTCCGGTTATGTTTTCGAAGTTGATGATTTCGCTGATTTTGACGGTAAAACAGGACCTTATATTCAATATGCCGTGGCCCGTATTAACTCTATTATGAATAAAAATCAAGAAATTACTCCAGGAAATATTATTATTACTAATTCTGAAGAACGCAATATGGCTCTTAAATTAACACAATTAAATAATATTGTCTTTCGTGCCGAAGCTGAATGCGAACCAAGTATTGTTTCTGATTATGTGTATAATTTGGCTCAGTTGTTTAGTTGTTTTTATAATACATCACCAATTAAAAACGCCCAATCACCAGATATTGCTGCTTCCAGACTCTCAATCGCTTTGTTGACACGAAATGTGCTTATAAAAATGCTAAATTTGCTTGGTATTGAAGCTCCAAATGTTATGCTAAAGGCTTAAAGTCCATAAACCTAAAAATCAATGTTATGATGGCATAAAAAAAGCATGAATACGTTTAACTGTTTGTGTTGGAGCTTCAACTACTATATCAAAATCAACGGAAGTATTGGGAGCAAGAATACGTCTTTCCGGTATTAAAGTGTTTTCTTTTAAAAAATCATCTTTTAAGCCGAGAAGATGTATCCTTAAAGGTGGAATATTTATAAAGTCAGATGATGAAGAGGACATTTAATTAACATTTGATTTCCTTTAAGCAAATATTTATAAAAAATATCTTTTGGCAATAAAAAAAGATTTTCTTAAAGATAATATTATTATAATATGTTATTAATAAAAACCAAGGAGTATTTGTCAGAAATGAGTAGTGAACCGATTATTAAAATGGAAAATGTCTGTATTCGTTACGGACGCGGACCTGAAATTTTAAGTAATGTCAACTTGTCTTTGGAAAAAGGATCTTTTCATTATCTGACAGGGAAAAGCGGTGCAGGAAAAACATCATTACTAAGCATGATGTATTTAGCGCAAAAACCAAGTAGGGGAAATGTTAATGTCTTTGGTAAAAATGTAAATTTTGCTAATCGTAACGCTTTGGCTATGTTTCGACGTCGAATCGGCGTCGTTTTTCAAGATTTCCGATTGCTTGAACATTGTTCCGCTTTTGATAATGTCGCTTTACCCCTTAGAGTATGCGGCATGAATGAAAAAGAAATAAAAAAAAGAGTAAATGAATTACTTAAATGGGTGGAAATCGATCGAAGTACTTCGGCAATTACATCAACCCTTTCCGGTGGTGAAAAACAACGCGTGGCTATTGCTCGCGCGGTTATTAATCGTCCCGATGTATTGTTGGCCGATGAGCCTACCGGTAATGTCGATAATGATATTGCTCCTAAATTAATGAAATTGTTCATTGAACTTAATAAACTCGGAACAACAGTTGTAATTGCTACCCATAATGAAAATTTAATTAAGGAATTTCAATATCCTACTATTCATCTAAAAAATCATGGCTTGACGATTATTAATCCGGAAGATGGAGATAAATATGCTGAAATATAATAATATGCGTCATCGCGAACTCCCTTTGTCAAAAGATTCATCTAATTTGTTTTTAAAAGTTATGATTTCTATTGCTGTATTTCTATTTGCTGTAACATTAGCCGGCGTCTTATCTATTAATTCAATGCTTGTTAATTGGAATACAAGTATTTTAGGTTCTTTAACCGTTCAAATTATTCCGATTAACGGTGTGGATAAACTTAAAGCTAAAAATGAAACATTAATACAACAAGAAAAAGCCGTTGCCATGCTTGAAGCAATGCCCGAAGTCCAAAAAGTAACCCCTCTTTCGGATGGACAATTGGAAAGACTCTTAAAACCATGGTTGGGGGATGATGTCGATTTAAGCAGTTTGCCTATGCCAAGATTAATTGATGTTAAAATAAAAAAAGGAGAGGAAATTAATTTCCTTGTCTTAGCCGAAAAATTAGCCGCTGTTGCTCCTCAAGCTTCTCTTGATAATCATAAATTATGGTTGAATAAATTAATTAATTTTGCGGGTGGTTTAAAGATATTGGCTCTAAGTGTGTTGCTTCTGGTTATTGGAATAACTTCCGGTGCAATTTTTTATTCAACTCAGACCAGTCTCGGTTTGCATAAAGATATTATTGAAATTCTTCATTTGTTGGGAGCAAAAGATACATATATCGCTCAACAATATGCCGCTAAAACTTCCATACTTGGATTAATTGGAGGTTTAATAGGCGTGGCTTTTGCTCTACCGACTATTTTTATTATCGCTCATTTGGCTCAACAAATAGAAGGTGGTATTATTAATGAAGCTCATTTGTCTTGGGGAGCATGGTTGACTATTCTTAGTTTACCACTCTTTTCAATGTTAATCGCTATGCAAACAGCTTATTATACCGTAAAAAGAACTTTAGAAAAAATGATGTAAGTCAATGATAAAAAAAAGATTGTTATATTTTGTCTTATTATGTTTTTGTGCTTGGTTGGGAGGGCTAATTGGTTTTGGTTATACAATTAATCATTTCAAAACAGAGGAAAAAAACAAAACAGATGCGATTATCGTGTTAACCGGCGGAAGAAATCGAATTAGCGAAGCTATAAGACTGCTTAATATCGGTTTGGCGGAACAATTGTTAATCTCCGGTGTTTCTAAAGGAATTTCTATTGAGACCTTAAAAAAAAGAGATGATATTAATATTACAACTTCACGAGAAATAACATTAGATGAAAAATCAACAAATACGATTGAAAATGCCATTGAAGCCGCAGAATGGATAAAAAACAATAATATTCAATCTGTTAGATTGGTTACTTCTAATTATCATATTCCTCGGAGTATGGCCGAATTTCGCGCCAATAATCAACAGTTGTTAATTTTGGCACATCCTGTTTATTCTGAAAAAGTTGCAAAAAAATGGTGGCGTAATTGGTGCAGTTTTATACTTATTGCGGGTGAATATAATAAATTTTTATATGTTTGGATTAAAAATCATATAAGTAAATTAAAGGAGGACTAAATGTTTTTGATACGCTCATGGTTAGGTTCTTTGTGGATTTATTTTTGGATTGCATTTGGTGTAATTTTGACATGTGTTTTAGGTTGGTTTATACCCCAAAAATGGGTTATTTATTATTGGAATCGCTTTCAACTGCCGGTTGCTTTATGGGGATTAAAAGTTTTTGGCGGAATTTGTATAGAAGTACGCGGAAAACAATATATTAATCAAAATAAAGCTCTTTATGCTTGTAAACATGAATCGGCGTTAGAAACATATGTTATGTCGACAATTATTGTTCGTGGTGTTATGATTTTAAAAAAAGAACTGACATATATTCCTTTTTTTGGTTGGGCTCAATGGTTGTATGGTTTGATTCCTGTCGATAGAGGAGCGGGAGCAAAAGCCATGAAAAAAATGTTGGCGATGGCAAAAAAACGAGTGGAACAAAAAAGACCAATTATTATTTTTCCCGAAGGTCATAGAATGAAACCAGGAACAACACAAAAATATAAACCCGGATTTTTATTTATGGCGCAGAATTTAGATTTGCCGATAATACCTGTTGCGCTTAATAGTGGTTTGTTTTGGCCAAGAAATTCAATTAAACATTTTCCAGGAAAAGTGATTATTGAGTTTATGGAACCAATGACCGCCGGTAAAGATAAAAATGCTTTTATTGAAGAATTGCAAAGAAAAATCGAACAAAAATGTGACGAACTTAATGCGGAAACAATCAAAAATTATCCATATACAAAAGTCAATTTAACCAAATAATTTGAATAAAAGGTTTTCTTGTATTTTTTTGAAACCTAAATTTGTATTTAGGTGCTAGGTATGGGTATTTTTATTTAATAAGCGGCTATAGTAATAAAATCAATTTTAGTAGTCGACTGATGTTAAAAAATATTTTTTACGGAGAAAGATAAAACGGGTAATACCATAAGCGCGTTCATCTATGATGGTAAATTCAGCAGGGCATATAAAAGGTTCTTTTTTTGCCAGTTCAACGATACAAATCGAATCGGGGGCTAACCAATTTTGTTTTAAAAGAGAGATTAGAGCTTGTTCGCTTAATCCTTTATTGTAAGGAGCATCAAGAAATATAATATCGTAAGATTGTTGAGAATAGGGAAGGCAAGTGGCATCGGCTTTGAGCAGGTTGATTTTTTTTTGTTCATTGGGAAAAAGGGTAATGTTACGCTTAGCATCTGTCAAATCCAAATCAACCAGAGTGACGCAAGCGACTCCTCTGGATATAGCTTCTAAGGCAAAAGCACCGCTGCCGGTAAAGATGTCCGCCAAACGTAAATTTTTCCATTCTCTGTTGAGTTTAGAATATAAAATATTGAACACAGCTTCGCGTGATTGGTCTAAGGTGGGACGAATATTTGCTGAACGGGGAGAAAAAAGTTTTTTTCCGCGATAAAGTCCGCTGATAATTCTCATAATTTAAATTTTTCTCCTAATTGTTCTTTAAGTACTTTTTGAGAAATTTCTCTAACTTCGCCTTTTTGCAGGTTTCCAAGTTGAAACGGTCCATAAGACAGACGGATAAGCCGTGCAACTTCCAAGCCGATATAATTCATTAGTCGTCGAATTTCCCTATTTTTACCTTCTTGTAGGGTAATGGTCAACCAAGTGTTAGTGTTTTGAGTTTCGCCAACCGTAATTTTAACCGGACCATAAGATATCCCATCAATGATAATTCCTTTAGTTAAAGAATTGATTTTATTTTGTTTGATTTGTCCATGAACTTTGACTTTATAACGCCGGCTCCAACCATTTTGCGGAAGTTCAAGCATTCGTGAAAGTTCCCCATTATTTGTTAAAAGCAGCAGTCCTTCAGAATTCAAATCTAATCGACCTACGGAAATAACACGGGGTAATCCTTTGGGTAAATTCTCAAAAACAGTTGGTCTGCCGTTGGTGTCTTTATGAGTTGTAACAAGACCGATAGGTTTATAATACAACCATAATCTCGTGGTTTCTTTTTCTGGTAGTCTTTCGCCATCAAGTAAAATTTTTTCATTTCCGTCAACATTAAAAGCAGGAGAAACAATTACTTCTCCATTAACGGTAATTCTCTTTTGCAAGATTAAATCTTCCGCCTCGCGTCTGGAACAAACACCTGAGCGGGCAATAAATTTGGCAAGTCTTTCACTCATTCTTAATGCTTTCCTGATATTTTTTTTATTTATAATAAACCAAAAGAAAGAAAAATAAAGATGAATCCTCAAGATTATATGAAAATTGCTCTTAAAGAAGCGCAAAAAGCTTTTAATCAAGATGAAGTTCCCATTGGCGCGGTTATTGTTGATCCGGTAGATGAAAAGGTTATAGCTCGAGCGCATAATCTGGGAGAACATACTAAAGACGCACTTGCCCATGCCGAAGTAGAAGTTATGCGCAAAGCTTGTCGGAAACTTAAACAAAATAGGTTATGGGGATTGGACTTATATGTAACACTTGAACCATGTACAATGTGTGCCGCAGCTGCATCATTCATGCGAATCCGAAAAATTTATTATGCGGCTGAAGATGTTAAAGGTGGAGCTATTGAAAACGGCGTAACTTTTTATAATAGTTCAACTTGTCATTACCGACCACAAACAGAAGCAGGTTTGATGGCTGATCAAGCATCTGATTTACTTAAGAGTTTCTTTAAAGCCAAACGTCATGAAAAATAATTCTTATATTATTGATAATATGGTCTCTTGAAAAAGATTATCTTTTGTTTATTTAATATGCAGATATTAATAAACAAAGGGAAAATAAAATGAAAAAATTAGTTGTTGCCGCTTGTGGCCTTTTTGTTTTGTCGGGTTGTGCAACTGAACAAAAATACAATCAAGAACTTAATACTTTTATCGATCAACCTGTAAATAAAGTGGAGGCTAAATTTGGTAAACCTTCCGCAGCTAAAATTATTGATAATAATACTAAAGTTATTACCTATACTAAGGTGGATACCTCATATGTGCCGTCAGAATATTATATTTACAGCGATACACTTGTTCCTGGTCAAGAAATTGTTTATTCTCCTTTTGTCGGAGATTATGATTTTTCCCCTTTGGCAACAAGTTTCGGTTATACCGTTGAATTTACTTGTCAAACATCTTTTCTTGTGGAAAATGAAATTGTCCGTGCATGGCGATGGAAGGGAAATAATTGCGTCGCTTATTAAATTTATTAATGTAACGAAATATTAATATAATTTGTCTAAAATCCGACTCTATAAATTGTTTGTTTAGAGTCATAAGATGGGATTTGGGTTTGATTTAGGAAGCAGATTAAAAAATTCGGGAATTTATATCATATTCACATTGGTTATCTGCTATTTTGGTTTTTACGCCTTCTACGGAGAACGTGGAATCCGTAAATATCTTTATTTGCGCCGTGAAGTCGAACAAGCTCAAATGTTGGCTCAACAATATAAAATAAAAAAAGAACGCTTAAATGAAGAAATCAGACTCCTGTCTCCAGATAGTTTGGATTTGGATCTTCTTGATGAAAGAGTCCGCGTCGTGCTTAATTTTGCCGCAGAAGATGAATTTGTTATTTTAGATGAATAAAATATTTCTTCTAATTTCTTGATATTAAAATAGATGTAAAAAAAGTCTGTATTTTTATATTTTTTTTTGTTATATATAGTTAAATTTTAATTAATCATACTAAATTGTCTGAATATATAATGATGGATTTTTGATGCAAAAAACAACAAAAATAATTTCTGAACCAATGCAATATGCTTCTAAAAAGCCTTTTTTCTCGCCTAAAGAAGTTATCTTTCGAAGCAACGGCAGAGCTAAAGTTTTTACTATTTCCTCTAAAATGCAGGTGGGAATGATACTTTTAGCTGTATTTGTTTCTGTTTGGAGTTTCTATTACTATCATATGTATCATCGTTCGGATATGATTATTGTAAAAAAAGAAAATGAACTGATAGAGACTCGTGATGCTTATGTCGATTTAATGGGAAATTTCGTTACTCTGCAAAAAAATATTGCCGGAATGATTAAAACACTCGATAGCGCAAAAACATCAGAATTAAATCTCGGACAATATCAAAAACAAGCCGCATTGGTTGAAGAAAGAATTAAACAAATTACAACTCAAGTCAAATGGATTAATACCGAAAAATTAGCAGAAAAAGCAAATCTAAATGAAATTTCTTTACAACGAGATATTGCTATTTCTGAACGGGATTTGTTAAAAGAACAATTGGTGGAACTGCAAAAAACAGTAGAGGATATCCGTGAAGCTGAAGCGGAAATTATTGAACGTGTCTCGCGAATCGCCGAAAAGGAAGCTGCAAAAATTAAAAGAGCCATAACTGATATTAATGTTCCGTTAAAGAAAAAAGGTCTCTATTTTAACCCCTTGGCAAATGATAAACGTCAATCTGCTACCGGCGGTCCTTATATCCCTGAAGATAATTCTTTCCTGAAAGATAAGGAAATTAGCGATAAAATAAGTTCGATTTTTAAAAATACAGACGATGTCGAATATTATCGTGAAGTTCTAAAAACCGTCCCAATCGGTAAACCTGTATGGAGCTTTTGGGTATCTTCACCTTACGGTCGACGTACAGATCCATTTAAAAAAACTAAAGCATATCATAAGGGAGTTGATTTAGCTGCAAGAACGGGTAATAAAATTAAGGTTATGGCAGAAGGAAAAGTTACTCGTGCGGGAAATGTCGCCGGTTATGGAAAAATGGTGGAAGTGGATCACGGAAATGGTTTTAAAACAAAATATGCGCATATGCATAAAATTTATGTGGAAAAAGGTCAATATGTTCGTGTCGGTGATGCCATCGGAGAAGTCGGTTCTACCGGACGTTCAACAGGTCCTCATCTGCATTATGAAATTCTATATAAAGGACATGATGTTGACCCTATGCCGTTTATGAAAGCTAAAATATCCTGAGTTTACAGAAAAAGGAAATATCAATGAAAAAATTTAAGAAAATGATCTATCTTAAAATGGCTCGTACTTTCGGTCGTAGTCGTAGTGAACGACAAGTGCCGACAATTATTGGCGAAAATACAAAAGTTCACGGTGATATCACCAGTCGCGGTATTATGCACGTAGATGGTTATATAGAAGGCGATATTAATTGTGAAGAGTTGGTGATTGGAGCAAAAGGTAATATTCTGGGTACAGTTAAAGCTCAAAGTTTGTATTTATATGGTTCTTTACAGGGTAAAGCCGTTGCAGATAATCTCTTTATCGCTAAAACAGCAAAACTTATCGGTGATGCAACGCATAATACAATTGCTATTGAACCGGGAGCGTATATCGATGGACATTGTATTCGCGTGCAGACTAAAAATGACGGAGCATCTCCTGTTAATTCTTCAACAACTACGGTTACAGCACCAAAAGTCGTTGCTAAAATTAAATCCGCTTAATAAAAATGGTTCAAAAAAATAAAAAAATAAATTTCCTCTCTAAAGGTTTGGTCGCTCAGAATCGACGAGCAAATTTCGATTATTTTATTAATGAAAAATTTATTGCCGGGTTGGAACTAACCGGTACAGAAGTGAAATCTTTAAGACTTGGACATGCTAATATTAACGATGCTTTTGGAATCCAAAAAAATAATGAACTCTATATTTCAAATATGTTTATTGCCGAATATGCCAATAAAGGTTATGAAAGTCATGCGGAAAAAAGAGATCGTAAATTATTGCTCAAAAGAAAAGAGATTAATACAATTATTTCCGCTTTAGCCAAAAAAGGAGCAACTTTGGTTGCCATACGATTATTTTTTAATGAAAAAGGACGAGCAAAATTAGAAATCGGTCTTGGTACGGGAAAAAAGAATTTTGATAAACGGGAAACAATTAAAACAAGAGATTGGAATCGTGAAAAAGCAAGGCTTATGGTAAAATTTTCTTAATTTTCATATCTCTTTTATTTAGCTTCCTTTTATAAAAATGGCGTTTTCATAAGTTCTCATAGCCAATAACTCGAGAGCTTTTATTTTATCACGATATATAACGGCTTGTTCAAATTCTAAATTTTGTGCGGCTTCTTTCATCAACTTTGTTAATTCTTTAATTTGTTTTTCAATATCATCTACTTTACCTGGTTGTTCGGTTTTATCGTTTATATAATCTATTGCCGTCATTTCACTTAAAGCCGAAGAAATACTTTTCTTTATTGTTTGAGGGGTGATGTTATGTTCTAAATTGTATTGAAGTTGTTTATTTCTGCGTCGTTGTGTTTCATCAAGAGCCTCTTTTATAGAAGTTGTTATTTTATCGGCATAGAGAATAACTCTGCTTTCGGCATTACGAGCCGCACGTCCGATTGTTTGTATCAAGGAACGTGTGGATCGTAAAAAACCTTCTTTATCGGCATCTAAAATAGCAACAAGAGAACATTCCGGAATATCCAGTCCTTCTCGTAATAAATTAATACCCACCAAAACATCAAACAGTCCCATCCGCAAATCTCTTATAATTTCAATACGTTCAAGGGTTTGAATATCCGAATGCATATATCTGACTTTAATACCATTTTCATTTAGATATTCGGTTAGATCTTCTGCCATTTTTTTTGTAAGTGTTGTTACTAAAACCCGTTCACCCTTTTGAATGTTTTTTTGACATTCTTGCATTAAATCATCAATTTGATTTTCGATTCCGCGGACAAAACACATAGGATCAACCAAACCGGTAGGACGAATAACTTGTTCAACAAAATTTCCCTTGGTTTGTTCAAGTTCCCAATCTCCGGGAGTGGCGGAAACAAAAATTGTTTGCGGTCTCATTTGATCCCATTCTTCAAGTTTAAGAGGACGATTATCTAAACAGGAAGGTAAACGAAAACCATATTCCGATAAAGTTCCTTTACGATTACGATCACCATGATACATTCCTCCGATTTGTGGAATGGAAATATGACTTTCATCAATAAATAATAGAGCATCTTGCGGCAGATATTCAAATAATGTCGGTGGAGGTTCTCCTGGAGCGCGGCCGGTTAAATAACGAGAATAATTTTCAATACCTTTACAATGGCCTGTCGTTTCCAACATTTCTAAATCGAAACGTGTTCTTTGTTCTAATCTTTGCGCTTCAAGCAATTTGTTATTGTCACGAAAATAGGCTAATCTGGGTTGTAATTCCTGTTTAATCCTTGAAATTGCTTGTGAAAGTGTCGGTCTGGGCGTGACATAGTGGCTGGCAGGATAAACAATGACTCTTTCTAAAGATGTAATTTTCTTTCCGGTTAGGGCGTCAAATTCGGAAATATCTTCAATTTCATCTCCGAAAAAAGAAATTCTCCATGCGCGATCTTCCAAGTGAGCCGGAAAGATATCTAAAATATCGCCTTGCACACGGAATGTTCCACGAATAAAATTAAGTTGGTTTCTTTCATATTGTAATTCGGCTAATCTTTGATAAATATTTTGAGGAGCGATTTCGTCATTTGTTTTTAATTCTAAGGTCATTGCAGAATAAGAGGCAACATCTCCCAAGCCGTATATACAAGATACGGAAGCGACTATAATAACATCGCGGTATTCTAAAATACTGCGTGTTGCAGCGTTACGCATTCGATCGATTTGTTCATTAATAGCGGAGTCTTTTTCAATATAAGTGTCTGTTTTGGGAATATACGCTTCAGGTTGGTAATAATCATAATATGAAACGAAATATTCAACGTGGTTGTGAGGAAAAAATTCTTTCATTTCGCTATAAAGTTGAGCCGCCAAAATTTTATTTGGAGCCATAATTAGAGCGGGTCTTTGGGTTTGTTCAATAATTTTGGCCATAGTAAAAGTTTTCCCCGAGCCGGTGACGCCAAGCAGGACTTGATTTTTTTCTCCTCTTTTTAAACCTTGACAAAGCTCATTAACAGCCGTTGGTTGATCTCCGGCAGGTTCAAAAGGACTTATAATTTTAAATTTTTCATCCATTTATTTATTTTATTGCAGTTGAGTTGCTTTTAGCATAAATTCCGTAATTTCTTTTGCTTTTTGTGTTTCCATGTGTGACATAATAGCCGCGGCATCTTCGGCACGCATGGATTTTAGTAAAAAAGCGGCTTGAGCTTTTTCCATTGTTTCAATAATTTGAGCGGCGCGATTAGGAGACATCTGGGTATAGATATTTGCCAAGCGTCTTTCGTAGAAAAAGCTGTCATTTATTTTTTTATCGGAAGGAATAAATTTTTCATATGGTGTTATTGTTTTGGCATCGGCATCAAGTTTTCGACGAATAGCTTGTTCAAGTTGAATTTTATCATTATGAGGTGTTTGTTTATATTTTGGAGTGTGCCGATTTGTTATATGAGGTGGTTGAAGCGGCAAGTGGTGAATAATTCGATACCCTTTAACTAAAGCGAATACTAATAAAACGGAAGTTAAGAAAACAAGAAATAAAGATGATTTTTTCATGATCAATAATCCTTATTTAATTGAGCGTAAAGCTTCAAGAAGTTCTTGTTCGGCAGTAGAAGTCTGTCCATTTGATGTTGACATGGAAAAAATTTTTTCAAA
Organism: uncultured Alphaproteobacteria bacterium; assembly: GCA_944391335.1. GTDB lineage: Bacteria > Pseudomonadota > Alphaproteobacteria > RF32 > CAG-239 > JAFUYI01. The sequence continues at coordinate 47,053 of CALXTF010000002.1, read as the reverse complement.
ATGGGGTTCATTTGGAATATTATCATAAATTAGAGAATCGTTTGGAGTTTGAATTTGAGAAATAACCGTTGCTGCGGTGGGATTTTTTTCTTTTTCATATTTTTGAGCCAGTAATTGAAGTTTTTTTGCTAATTCAAACATTAATTCCTGATTTTTTTGCAGTTGTCGGATTTGACGGGAAAGTATGGCCGCATAAAAAATCGCGGGAAAAAGAAGAATTAAAGTTATGATGTTAATCCAAAATTCGATATGTGTCATTTTAGTTGCCTTTTTAAATCAATTTAACAGTATATAGGTTTTTGTTTTGCGCGGTAGGAGTTGCGGTTGTCAATTTTTCGGGAATAATTAATTGAGCTTGATTGGATGGCAAGGAGATTATAGACCCTTTTTTCCATTGCGCGATATTTTCAATAGGTATATTGAAAGGCTTAAAGTGTATAACGGCATTGGTTGTGGTTAAAAAATCGCCATATAAAGAAAAACATATGGGAATATTATTGATATTAATTACCAGAGTACAATAGTTTTTATCAATAAGATTATTTACTTGAGTAATTCTAAAATTGTTTTCGGAAAGATGAAAAGTTTGAGCAATTGCTTTTGCAATTAAATTGATAAATTGATTGACGACAGCCAGTGATATTTTTCCAAGCGGTTGAGAGACAAGGGAAAGTTTAAAACACCCTAAAGCAGTATTAACAAGTGTTGCTGCGTCGGCGATGCTAAGTTGTAAAAAAAAATCTTTTTTAAAAAAGGATATTTTATAAATATAATTATTTTGATTTATTTTATGTGTTTGATCTATCTTTGCCGAAATAACGCTTGAAGAGGGGAATAAAGGATGTAATTTTTTTATTATTAAAGCAGCCAAAGTATTTATGGTTTGCTCTTCCATAAAAGGAGATACTTTTGGTTTGAGCAAAAAGTTAATTTCTTCTGCAGTTAAGACGGCGGGATCATCAGAGTAATTTTCAGATATCATATTTTATTTCCTCTGTTGGCAAAGAAGAAGGATTATCAATCAGATTCCAACATATTGTGCAAACAGCGGCAATAACAAGTATTAAGATAATCCGCCGTAAGAGTTTTTTATGTTTTGGGTAAGTAATTTGATTAACTTTTACCATTGTTTATTGATCTCCCTAAAGCATATATATGATTAATGTAAAACATTTTTTTTATCAAGCAAAGACAAATATAAGTTTATAAGCCGATTTTTTATTTTTTTGAGATGTTACAAATATGTGAAATTAAAAATTAAGTATTTTAATTTGCTTTTTTTTTAAAGAAGTTTATGTTAGAATACAATTGAATTAGTGTATTAAATGGGATACGCCTATGTATTTATGGGTTATTATAGCAACTTTGATTGCTGCTCTTTTTGCGATGAATACGTCTATACGTCCAGATATTGAACAATTATATATCGAACCGCAGGCGCAAACAGTCGTAACGAAACTTTATGTTCAACATCGAGCAGCAATGAGTTATATATCTAAACACAGTCGATCTTCTGGTTTGGATGATTTAAATTATTGGCCCGGAGAATTAACCGCGGATATGTTGAAAAATGATTTACCTTACGGATTTCAACAAGATAGCGGTCTGGCAAAATTTACGACATGGATATATTGTTTGAATAGAAATAATTTAGAACAAACAGGTGCCGGTGCTTTGCCTTCGTTATGTACATCAGGTTTGCCAACAGGAGAGGGAGGCTCCGCCGGCGAGGGCGATTCCGGTGAAGGTTCCGGCGGCGAAACAGAAGATGAAAATACCGATTTGGGGAATGGATCTAATTGCTGCAACGATCCTTCGGCTGTGGTTTATGTGCTTACATACGGATGCGTACCTTCTAAATGGCAGGATATTCGTACCGGTAAACCAGGAGCAAGGTTGCTTGGTTCAATGAAAACAACAACCGGTTATACAAATGGTTTAGGATATGCTATTGATCGAGATGAATTATCTGATGATATTTATACAGCTGATTCTGCTTATACTGAGGAAATTGATACAAATATGGGGGTTTATGGACAAGGCGGACAATTTTATACACCTATCCCGAATTATATTTCAGAAACCTCAATGGGAAATCGTTCTTTTGCCAACGTATGTGGTAGTTTAAGACAATCTAATGAGGAATATGATCCCCAAAATCCCCAAGATAATATGTATTCAAGTTGTGATTATTGTTTGGTTTATATGTCCAGATTCTAATTTTACAGGAGAAAGACCATGAGAAAGATGTTTAATAAAATCAATGAAACCGGTACCATGCTGGTGGAAGCAATGGCCATGTTAGGGCTTATTGCCATGGTTACCCCGATTCTGTATAAAAAAGCCGCGGAACGAACAACTGAATTGCAAGATATTAATGCTTCCAATCAATTGCGTATTTTAGCCAATGCTATGGATGCTTATATTAAAGATAATTTCTCTCGCATAGCTGCGGGTGAAGAAGTTGTCAACAATTGCAATGATGATAATGTCGATTATGGAAATCCTGTCGATTCAAGCAGTGATAGCGGCAGCGGCGTCACAAGCCAAACAGATACATATACTTTTGATGTCTCTCACTTGTGTGAATATCTGCCTTACGGGTTTTTGGACAGCAATGGAAAAACGCAAGACAGCAAATTGTTCGCGTCTTCGGAAAGCGATAGTAATTCTTTTCAGGTCATTTTGAAAAAAACTACCGCTTCAGAAGTGGGGGGGGAAGATGAAGATGATAAAGTTATAGCACAAACAATAACCGGTTTTGTAACCGCTGTTCCTCATGATGGCGAAGAATTCCCTTCAACCCGTGTCGCTCGTATTGCTACGATGGTTGGTAGTAATGGTGGTTATAAAATGGCAAATTATGAAGATGAAGATGGTAATGTTGTCAGCGGTAAAATTATGGGAGCGCAGGGAATCTGGAGTTTAGACGGTGATGATGAGTTAGATATGAATTTAGCGGAGAATACTTTTGTTATTTCTTCATTACAACCTATATCTTCACAAGGATTGGCTAATGAAGACGTTCTGCACCGTAAATATGAACCGCAAAATGACAATTTGCTCAACTCCATGGAAACAGACCTGTTTATGAGCTATAACGATAAAAATCACAATATTCGTCAAGTCAACCAAATTATTATGATGCCGGATACGGAATGGATGGTTGGCGCGGAAAATAATTCAACAGACATGAGACCGGAAGAAAATATTGCAATTCCGTTTAATGACGACAATTCTCTTTCAAACCTCGATTATTCCTTATATATAGGCAATAAAGGAGGAGCCTTTTTGGAAGGGAATTTAGCCGCCGTATCTTCGTTATTTACTGTAAAAGAAGAAAATGATAGTGGAGATGGTGGTATCAAGTATTATGAAACAAAAACTACAACAGATTCGACGGATCCTAATAATACGGTAACAACTACTACTAAAGGAAAAAGCGTATTTAGTGTCACATCTTCCAAACTGGAATATGGTAATATTGACAGAGAGACTGCCGGTGTTTTGTTGACGGTAGATAAAGAAAATAAATCAATGAATTTTGCATATAAAACAAACAGTTCCGAAGAAGATGGAACGACATCTACCACTTCTCAAAATTTAATTGCCGCCCAAGATTCAAGTGTTAATCTTTTAAATGGAGCTTTGAGTGTCAGAAATAATGACGTCAATTCTGATACAACTTATAAAGATAATTCTACCAACCAGTGGAACTCAAAAACACCAGCGGTGGTTATTGGCGGTGGTAATGCTTATACAGGTTCTTATACAAGTTATGTATATGATACAAACGGTACTCCCAAAAACCCAAGTGACACTAATAATTCAAATGGTAGTGGCACAAATAATTCAAATGGTAGTGGCACAAATAATTCAGAAGGTCGACACGCTTTAACCGTAAATGGACCGGCTTTTGTTAAAGATAGTTTAAGGACGCCTCATCTTAAGACTTATAATGTTGATGCGGCAAAGCTTAGAGCCGGTGTTGCGTGGAATAGTTTTAATACAGCAACAAACGATGAAGATTTTTATTTAATTGCAGAGAAAAGTGATGGTGATAATACGGGACGGTTATTGGTTGGAAAAGTAACCCCAAGTACCGACACAAGTGCTGGCGACACGAGTACTCAATATCGATTGCAGATTGTAGAGGAAGATGATAATAATAATAATATCATGGCAGGTATCAGTATGTATCATGAAAAAGGTATCAGTTTACGCTCAGGCAATAATGTTAGTTTAGTTGAGGAAGTTGATGCAAATGATACTTCTAATAATGGTACTTCTAAGGATCCGGCCTCTGGACAGATTAAAATAGGTGCAGAAAAAGCTGTTTCTCTTTCAACAATTGGTGAAAATGGAAAATTCCATAGCAAAGGAGTGGTCTCCATTCAAGATGATATGTTGCGTGCTTATAATATTAGTAAAGGTGAAGATGGTTATGGTTATATAGACTCTGTAACTGACGAAATGCGTATTTTATCAAGAGATGCAAGATATACAGGAGATCAAGGTATAACACATGATCAACTATATTCAAGGGGTGATAGAGGTTTGGTTGCTTTAGGTGATATGGATTTTAGTATTAGTGCTATATCTGAATCTGAATCTGAATCTGATGATAAAATAGTACCTGTCGTCGATATTGAAGCAGCTAGGGAAGAAGGCCTTATTTCATCACGTTTTGCCGGTGGCTTTGCTATATATGATTATGATGTTACAGGGAAGGAGGATTATCCGGATAATCCGGCTTTTGTTGTAGATGAAGACGGCAAGATCACAGGGGGTAGTATAGGTAATCCATCGCTTTATGTCGGTAAAGGTGATTTTCAGATTTTGACCACGGAAGATGGACTAAATAAGGGGGATATCGTCTTGCACGTGGATAATAATGACACATATGATGCTATTCCGACAACGGCAGAAGATGGCACTCCTAAGGTAACGGATGACCGCGGCAGCGTTTATATCCGTCGCGGGGCAATCAATATCGCTAGTGCCAACGGTAGCCGTTTGGCCAACAGTACGATAGTCGGGGATTATGCTAGTGAAACCAATTCAGTTGGTTATATAGCTGCAAATCGTTTTATTTCTCATGTCGTGCCGGAAAATGGTGTATTAGACAGAACCGACACAAATTATGGTAAGGTAACCCCTTATGATCGTTATGAAGTTAATCCGGCTTATACTTCGGTAATGCATGATATTAAATTGACGACTCGTGGAGGTGCAAGGTTAAGCGATATTTTACCTGATTTTATTAATAAAGGAATTTATGTCGTCAATAATACTTTTAAGGAAGAAACACCTTGGCAAACCAAGACAGTTAAGGAAATTAAAGAGGGAATGTATGAAATTACAAATGAAAATACTGCTTTTAAAACAGCAACTTCTCCTTATCTTGGCTTTGTGCCAACACCGATTTGTCCACCAAATTATTCTAAAGTGATTACGGTTAATCCATCCGGTTGGTCAATGGCGGAAGCCGGAACACCTTATGATGATCAAACTATGGGACGTATTGATATAGTTCCCCATACAAATCCTTATCTTTATTGGAATTTACCTGGTCCTGATGGAGCTGGAACGCCTAGAACTGATGTTGAAAATGCGGAACCCGTTCAACCTCTGACTTTTCAAAAAAGTACATGGTTAAGAGCAATGGTTGTTCCTCATTGTGACGGATTTGATCTTAATAATAGCTGTAAAGATGACTCAGGTGAATTTACCGGTTGGGGAGTGATTATGGGCTTCCTTTATCCTGAAAGCTATTATGGTGATTTTTTAAAGAAGGTTGCCAAAGGTAATATAAATGGTGTCGCTTTCGGTAGTGGAAATGTTGACGAAGGAAGTGATACGGTTTATTGGAATATATATCCTGTGTATTATAGACAATTAGAAGGTTATGCAACCGTGTATTGTTATTTTAACAGAGAAGGTTTCAATGTAGATATGGTTGATACAACTTATGATCAACTCAATAACCCCAGGGAATATTGGAATAAAAAGGATAAAGAGAATACGAATACTGATTATATAAATCGTTTGAATGATAGCACACTTAAATACAATGATCCGTGGTAATATTTTAGGCGTGATAAACAAAACCTTTCGAAACATCTGTTTCGAAAGGTTTTGTTTTGGTTGTGAAAGATTAATACTCTCGAATAAGGAAATTACTTTCCTTAAAGTCGGTATCATATTATGGTATTTGTTTTATTGCAAGATAATTTTCTTTTCTTTAATTAAAAAGTCCTGCTTCCTTTTTATCAAGCATTTTTTTGTTCAAAAATCGGTTGGATAAGAATAAAAATACCCCGATTTAAAAGTTTCAAATCGGGGATGAAAGTAGGTTGGATCAGTTTTATGGCGCAGTGTTTAAGTTGCGCATTTTTAATTTATTCCACCCACTATTATTCTTTTTGTTCTCTTCAGCTCTTTTGATTTCTTTTTCTTCCGCTTTTTCTATCCATTTGCGTATGGGTTCATTGCGGCGATTAATCAATTTACGCTGCTGTTCATTTTGGATAACGCCAATAGGTAAGAGTTGATTAAGCAATGCAGGAGAAATAAATTCAATATGTTTATTGTTAAAAGCTTTAACTAAGGCATCAATAATCGCTGCCGCCGGTTTATAATTATAAACATGAACATTGCCCCCATAAAAAACGGCAAAAGAATGACAGGGAGAAGACAATAAAACATCCGTATAATCAACCCCGCGAACAAAACGAATGATTATTTTCGGTTCAATAACACATTCTTCCGATTTATCAAATACAACATTCGTCTCGGAAGCAAAAAAATGTTCGACAATTAAATTTTTAACTTCTTCATTAATTATACCACAAAAACCACGAATCGGAAAACCATCTATTGTATATCCTTCGTATTTTGCATCTAATGGAAAAACTTCATAACAAAAAATTTGTTCCGCTTTAGTTATGTTCTCAATGGCAAACTTTCCCGAATCGTCATAAAATCGTTGTAATGGTTTTATTTTTGTTTGCTCCTTTTTAGCTTCTTGTACTTCTCTTCGCCATGAACCTTCCGGTTGGCTAAACGATTGAACACCTTCTACGGCTTGACTATAAACTTTTGTCGGATATAAAAACAATAGTCCTGCTATAAGAAATATAATTGATTTCATTAATAAGTCCTCCTTAATAATATCTTCCAGTATAAACAATAGACTCACTTTTCTCAAGGCTTAATTTACTTGTCGCTAATTCTCAAGGCTTCAATAAAAGCTGATTGAGGAATTTCAACTTTGCCAAACTGCCTCATTCTTTGTTTACCCTTCTTTTGCTTATCAAGAAGTTTACGTTTGCGTGTGATATCTCCGCCGTAACATTTTGCCGTTACATCTTTCCTTAACGCAGATATCGTTTCACGAGCAATGACACGACCGCCAATAGCCGCTTGAATCGGAATCTTAAATAAATGTCTGGGAATTAAATCTTTTAATCTCTCACAAATTTGCCGTCCCCGACTTTCCGCTTCTAAACGATGGCATAAAAAAGCCAATGCTTCAACCGGTTCTTCATTGATTAAAATTTGTACTTTTACTAAATCCGCTATTTGATGACCAATAATTTCATAATCAAAACTCGCATAACCGCTTGTAATTGATTTTAATCGATCATAAAAGTCAAAAACAATTTCGTTTAATGGAATTTTATAAATAACCATCGCTCGACTGCCGGCATAAGTTAATTCTTCTTGAATCCCCCGTCGATCGTTGCATAATTTTAAAACCGCACCCAGATATTCGTCCGGAACTAAAATCGTCGCACGAACAATAGGTTCTTCAATTGCTTGTACCAAAGATAAATCAGGCATGTCGGCAGGATTGCATAAAGTTTGTTGATTGCCGTTGGTTAAATGTAATATATATGCAACCGAAGGAGCCGTGGTTATTAAATCAAGATCAAATTCTCGACTTAAGCGTTCTTGAATAATCTCCATATGTAAAAGACCAAGAAAACCGCATCGAAAACCAAGTCCAAGCGCCGCAGAATTTTCATTTTGATAATCTATGCTGGCATCATTTAATTTTAGTTTTGATAAAGCATCTTTTAAATTTTCGTATTGGCTGCTGTCAACAGGAAAAATAGAACAAAAAACAACCGGAACAGAAGCCTTGAAACCATGCAGCGGCGTATCACAGGGACGGCGGTTGTCTGTAATCGTATCGCCAATATGACAATCCCCAACACTCTTTATACTGGCGGTGATAAATCCTATTTCTCCCGGATATAACGCTTCAACATCTTCCATTTTGGGAGTAAATATACCAACTTTATCTATTTGATATACCGCGTTGTTCGACATCATGCGTATTTGTTGTTTCTTACGCAAAATACCATCTTTTATGCGAACCAATATAATAACACCAAGATATGAGTCATACCAACTGTCTATTAATAACGCTTTTAGAGGAGCTTCCTTATCTCCTTTAGGTGCGGGAAGGCGGTTGACAATGGCTTCTAAAAGATCTTCAACACCTAAACCCGTCTTTCCCGATGTTTCTATCGCTCCAGAAGCATCAAGTCCGATAACATCTTCTATTTGTCGGCAGACTTTTTGTGAATCGGCTGAAGGTAAGTCAATCTTATTTAAAACAGGTATAATTTCATGATTGTTTTCTATGGCTAAATAAACATTAGCTAATGTCTGTGCTTCTACCCCTTGTGTCGCGTCAATAACTAAAATAGAGCCTTCGCATGCGGCAAGTGATCGACTCACTTCATATGAAAAGTCAACATGTCCGGGAGTGTCTATTAAATTAAGTTGATAAACCTTACCATCTCTGCTACGGTAGTTTAATCGTACGGTTTGCGCTTTAATGGTAATCCCTCGTTCTCGTTCAATATCCATGGAATCAAGAACTTGTTCTTGCATTTCACGTTCGCTTAAGCCCCCGCAATATTCAATTAATCGATCCGCAAGCGTCGATTTCCCATGATCTATGTGGGCTATAATTGCAAAATTACGAATTAAACTTAAATCATCAACCATTTCATTTACCTATCTTATCTTTTATAAATTATTCAATTCATAGGGTAAAAAAAACAATATGGCAATATATTATTGATTGTTGCCTTAATTTATGATAATTATATAATATGCCGGAAAGGAGTTTGAGAATGAAAAAAATAATTGATATTGACTTTGGTTCTTCTCGTTATGACGAACTTGTCGAATTAAGATATAAAATCCTTCTGGAACCTCTCGGATTAAAATTTCTGGATAAATACCGTGAAAACGAAATGAGTTATCTTCATGTCGGTTGTATCGAATCTCTAGATGATAAACTCGTCGGCGGACTTATGTTGGTCCCAGTTAATAATGAGGATATCAGACTTATGCAAGTCGCTGTCGATACAAAATATCAACGCGAGGGAATCGGCCGCGAAATGGTCAAATACGCCGAAAAAAGAGCTAAAGAAGCAGGCTTCTCTCGTATCATTATGCATGCAATGCTTTCAGTCGTTCATTTCTATGAAAAACTCGGTTATCAACAAGAAGGTGATATCTTCGAAGAAAGTGGAATTACCTTCGCTCGTATGGTGAAAAATTTAAATTAACGGATAGCTTATGAATGAAACTTTCGAAAATCTAAAAAATGAATTGCGTGTCTTCTTACGACAACAACAAAATAAAGATCCTTTAGTTGCTTCTATGGATAAATTAATCGATCAACATCAGCTGCGTCGTATTATTAACGAGTTGAAAAAAAACTTCTTAAAAGAACCAACTTTCATTGATGAATATATGATGCACTGCGCCTATAAAGCCGTCGATCCTCAATTAAGAAGTCAAAAGGATTTGGATAATTGGTTTAATCATGTGCAAAAATTTGTTAAAAAATGCCCTAGCAATCTAGACCAAGAAAAACGCCTTATTGATGTCGTCTCTTATCTTCCGGAAATTTCTAAAAATACAGATAAAATTTTAAAATGCGCTAAAGAGGCTTTGAAAATTATGCCTATTGAAGCAGCGGAATATCCAAATTGCAAAACTTTGGTTCAAAAAATCGCTCTAAAGGATTTTTATAATCAATTCTCCCAAGCTCAAAAATTTGATGAACCGCAAAAAAAAGTTAATGCCTATAAAAAAGCTTTAAATAGAACTTTAGATGTTCTTCCTTCTATGCGTTATAAATGTTTTTATGATTGTATCCGCGCTATGGAACCTCTTTATAATCAAACAGAAAGCGGACAATATGAATTATGGAATTTAAAAAAAACGTATTCCAATCGAATATTTAAAAGCCTTCCTTGGGATATGCAACAAAATATTCGTAATCGGCGAAATAACGCAGAATGGACTTATCGTTAATATTTAAAATCATAAATCAAAACATCAAGGTATATTTTTAATATACCTTGATGTTACACTTTATTTATTCCCAAATATTTCTTGATTTTGTAATGAAAGCTTAATTTTTTGTTTGTTTTCATTTCCATCACCCCATAGTAAGCGGCTCAACCAATTCCTTTCTTTCTTTTGTTCCATAGCCGGAGATTGAATTGCCGCGTATAAAGACGTATAGGTTTGATGTCCTTTCTTTACGGTCTCTATTTCTGCTAATAATTTTTTTTGGTAAGCTTTGGCTTTAGATGGACGGCGAGAATGATAATCCGTTGCCGCTTTCATCCAATCTTGTCTTCGATTGTAAAGCTTTTTTAAAAATTTTGCAGCATAAGCAACATTTTTTTCTGGATCAAATGCGTCTTCCAAGCTGGCAAATTCTTTGCCATGAAAACGCATATTAATCTGCATGCAGCCAACATCAAAATTATTAATGCCTCTTTTCCTTAAATTTTTTGCTGCAGCAACGGCAGCTTCTTTGTTCTTATAATAATGACCTTTTCCATGTACGTTGATTGTCCATGGCCAAGCCGTTTTTTGTTGAGCGGTTTTATTCCATTTCCCTGTTTCAACAGTTGATATGGAGGTTAGTAGATATTTTTTTATCTGATATTTTTCTTCCGCTTTAGTGGTTGCTTCCATACATATAAAACCGTCATCAACAGTTATCGCTTCCTGAGCGTTTACCTTGATGGGCAGGAGCAACATCAGCAATATTAGAAAAAACATAAAAAATTGATACTTCCAGCAGTATCCCTCTGTTACCTTGGACTGCCACAAACATCCCTCAACCCTTAGCTGATTTCAGTTTGCTTTCGGCAAAACATAAATAAATCCATAGGCTGTTATATCATATAGGCTTTTTCTCGCCTTAAAGTTTTTATTAAAACAGAAAGATTTATATCATAATTATTTTTTAAAATCCAGTAAAAAATTACCGAGGTCTATAATAGCCTCACACAAATCGGAGCTAATATATTGAAAATTCGAATTTTTTTTATACACAGCTTCATCTTCATAAAGACTGCGGTTAATTTCAATTTGAAGAGTGTAAATATTCTTGCGCGGTTGGCAATAATGAAAAATTATATGCGCTCCCGAATATGGACAATCAAGGGTTACGTTATATTTTTGCTGTAATCTCTGTAAGAAAAATTCATATATTTCGCTTGGGCAGCTTTGTTCAAATAATGTTCCAAGGCACAATTCAATTTGACGGTTATCTTGCATGATATTACATATTTTTGAAGGCATTGAGTGGCAGTCTAATAATAAACAAAAACCAAATTTTCTTATTGTGCGATCAATAAGATCTTTTAATAATATATGATAAGGTTTATAGATGCGATTAATTCGTTCTTGTGCTTCTTGATAATCCAATAAACCATTATAAATGTTTTTGCGGTTGGCGGTAATACGGTGAAATAGACCAAGTCCCACGCGGCTGCGTTTATTGTTGGTTATAGATTGTGTCTTGGGATAATTATAAAACATTGTCGGATCAATCTCTAATATATCACGATTTACGTCGATAAAGGCTCGACCTATATTAAGTTTTATCATTGGAATCCCATAATTAGAGGCTTCGATAACTAATTCGTCAATATATGGATCTTCATTACTTCGTAACTCCGAAATATCAACAGCAATATTTGCTAAAAATTCATCAGGAAAATTTTGACCGCTGTGTGGAATTGATAATACAATAGGATAACGAGGTTCTCTATTATTATATTCTCTTAGAATATTGAGTTGTGAATAATTGACTTTAAAATTAATTTTGTTTTCCATTTCAATTCCTCTGTCCTATATAATAATGTATTATAAGAAAAAAAGATTAACTTTTTAATAACAAAATATATATCATATAAAAAATACAATAATAATGAAAAAAAGTCTTGCCAAATTATTTTGGATAGAGTAATAAATAGCACATAAATCGGGTGTGTAGCTCAGCGGTATGAGCACTACGTTGACATCGTAGGGGTCACAGGTTCGATCCCTGTCACACCCACCAATCTATCAAGCAGGTTATGCCTGCTTTTTTATTGATCTCATCGTTGATTGATGCGTGTTTAATTTCTCAATAATCCATAACAGGATATATTTTAAATCAAAAAAAGAGTTTTGGATTAATTTCCAAAAACTCTTTTTTTTGATTGTCAGCATTTTACGATTTCAAAGATTTTGATGAAACGAAGAAAGAGGATATAAAACCTAAAAAGGCTCCGATTTGCCACATGCTAAATCCGGTAATACCAATTTCTTCCAGAATTCCCAAAATCGTTTGTCCAAAAAGGAGACCGACAAGCCAACCTGTCAAAGCACCTATGCAAGGGGAAATAATAAGTGAGATAATTACAAGAACAATAACTTTTACAAGTACTAATGATTGTTTCATAAAAAAGTTTTTAATAGTTTATGAATAATGAATAACTACCTTACATATTATAATAAAAAATTTTTTTGTCAATAATATTTTTTATTCAATGCTTTTAACGGTTTGGCGAAGAAATTTTTGATAATCTTTATTAATATCAAGAATTTCATAAGCATGACGATCTGTCTCCGCGCATAAAACGGCAAAGGTGATTTCTTTATCTAAAAATTCGTTAGCTATTTGCGAATTGAACCCTTTAATATCTTCTTCTTGGTATTGCCGAATAATCATTTTGATGATTGCTGGTTTGAGAGCCATAAATTCTTTCATAATGCTATCTTCCATTATATTTTTAAATTTTATTTGAAAGAATATCCATGCTTGTTCCATATTAAGATGGTATGGTTGTAGATGATGATTAAGTGTTTTGATTTCTGGAGAAAAATATTGTGCGTAAACCTTAGGAAATTGTGTCATTTCATAACCTTGTTTTCTGCAAAAATCCGGATAAGCAACCATCATTCGATAGGTGCTGCTTAAAGCTATTACTAAATTTTCATCATTTTGTGCAAAAGGTGTATGAATAATAAAAAGCGTCATGTTAAGTGCCAATCCTATTAGAACTACAATAATTTCATGATAGTCTCTTTTAGAGAAAGGAATTTGACGTGGGTTGCTTTTATTGTTATGAAAATTAATCCTTTTCTGTATGGCGGCTAAAGCCATTAATCCAATTAACCAAATAATTATGTATATAAACCATAACATAGGGAGAAGATAATTAGCTCCTTGAAAAATAAACGGTGATATTTCACAAACTATTTGCAATAAAAAAGAAATAAAATAGACGCAAGACAGTAAAGAAAAATTTTTTCCGGAAGTTTTACTGCGTTTGAGATTTAAGCCAATAATTTTCATTAGCGGCAATATAAATAAAAAACAAAAAATGAAACCCTGCCAAAAAGGTTTTATTTCTTCATCATGGACATCTTTATGCACGGCTTTCCAGTTTTTATAAAACCAATAAAATTCAAAAAAACCGCAGCTTATTAAACTATAGATAATTAGTCTTTTGCTGGAAATTGAATAAAAAAGAACAGGGTGGTTATAATTAACATTTTCATTTCTATTAATAAAATCTTTAATGTAACTTCGTTTAAGTTTGGGGGCGATAACGGAACATAAAATACGCATTAATAATAAAACTATAGGAATAACCCATAAATTTTTAAAAAATACAAAAACGATGAAAGTTAAAATCAATCCGCTTAAAAACCAAGTTATAAACCAAAAAATCATTCCATTGGCAAGAAAATAAAAAGAATTAAAAATAAAGGCATAAAAAGAAAAGGAATTTGGTTTTTCTAATGTCTTTAGTTCTTTTTGGTAAATAGATAATTTTTTTTCTGTACGCATAAAAGACATCTCCTATATATTTATAGGCTAATAATTTTATGTAAAGAGGTCAAGTCTATAAATTTATTAGCAAACAAAAAAACTTGCATAAGACAAAAGTTGCCATTAATCTGATTGTAAATCAAAATGGAAAAATAAATGAATAAAAAGCTTAAAAATATATTGTTTACTGCTGTTTTCTTCGGTGGATTTTGTAGTTTATCTTTGGAATTGGTTGTTATGCGTCAATTAAGCGGTTTTGTCGGTTCAACAGCGGTAACAGCTTCTATTGTTATTGGAATGATGCTTGCCTTTATGTCTTTGGGATATTATTGCGGATCAAAAATTTCTATTCGGCGCGCACGTTTACGGCAAGTTCTATCTGGAGATTTTGTTATCATTGCTTTGATGACTGTTTTGGCTTCATCTTATATTTTAATCGATATCTACTTCATGTTTATGAATAAAATCGGATTAAAATCAAATATTTTGCAAACATTCTTTTATTCCTTTATTTTTCTATCTTTTGCACCATATCTTTTCGGTAAAATTACGGCGGTGTTAAGTAGGTATTTGAACCGTTTTGATCATAATAATATTGGACGTATTATGGCCGTAGATACAATTGGTTCCGTACTTGGTTCAATAATGACGACTCTTTTGGTGATGCCTTTTATTGGGGTAAATCATACAATTATGTTTATTACTTTTGCCGCTTTATTAACCGCTTGGCTTTTAGGTAATAGAAAAATAGTTGCTATGCTGACAATTTTATTGGCAGTATTTTTGCTTAATCGTGACGCGTTATTGCTCAAAATTTACCACATTGTTGAAAATAATGCCGTATCTACAATAGCTGTGTTTCCTGCCGATGATAATCAGTCTAAAATTATGTTAATGAACGGAGGCGGAGCCTCCAAAATATCTCAAAATCCTAAATTGCGTTTTGCTTATGTTCGTTTTGTTGAAGATAATTTTATTAAATTTTTACCAACTTCCGGAAAGCCTAAACAAGTTTTAATTATAGGCGCTGGTGGTTTTACAATGGGGCAGTATGACCATTTTAATCAATATACTTATGTTGATGTCGACGCTTCGTTAAAAGATGTTGCCGAAAAATATTTTCTTTCAAAACCTCTTGCAAAAAATAAAAAATTTGTTGTTGAAGATGCTAATCAATTTCTAAAAGAAACAAATATAAAATATGATTTAATTGTTCTTGATACATATTCCAGCCGACAAATTATTCCTCTTGATTTAGTTACAGAAGAATATTTTATTCGTGCGCGAAAAGCTTTGGCTCCTTCGGGAATTATTATCATAAATATTGTGACTTCACCATCCTTTTCTTCTTCTTTTTCTATAAAAATAGATAATACGATACGACGTGTTTTTGCAAATTATCTGCAAAGACAAGTCATTGAAAATTATAATGCTTGGTGCCAAAAAAATTGTCCTGTTCATAATGTGATGTATGTTTGGTATAATTTGCCACAAAATAACGGTATCTACACAATTAATAAAAATTCGGCTTTTTATGATTAAATAAATAGATTATAAATGCTTTGTTTATAGTTTAAGTCTTGATATTTGACTTATAAAAAACTAAATTAAAAAGGTATAGAGAAAGGCTGAGTTAATGCAGGATAATTTGCCGGAATTAAGAGATATTCATTTACCTGTGGAAGATATACCTATTTTCCCTTTGGCTTATGGTTGGTGGATCATTATAATTACAATAGTGGTTTTACTCGTCGTCTCGGTCTTGGGACGCTTCCTATGGCTTAAAAGTAAAAAACGTTATGCGCTTGAGTTGTTAGAAAAAAATTATAGTTCGAATCTTTCATCGGCGGTTAAAATGTCTGAAATACTTAGGCGCATTTGTGTTTATAAATATCCCAACGCAGCTTCCGTCTTTGGGCAGGAATGGATTGATTTTTTAAATAATCATACACATCGTAAGATTACGGGAAAAACCGCCAGATTATTGCTTGATGCCCCTTATATCCATCCTAATTCTAAAGTTTATCATGAAAAAGATATTACCGATCTTTACACCTTTTGTCGTCAGTGGATTGGAGAAAATTTATGATAACTTTTGCTTATCCGATTATGTTCTTGTTGCTTCTTTTGCCTTGGCTCGTTCGGCAATTGCTTCCACCTGTTCGAGGATTGCACGGAGATGCTTTAAAAGTTCCTTTTCTAAATGATATTGCCAATATTAATCAACAAAGCGGAAGTATATGGGGAAAAAATGCTCAATCTAAAAGCAATTATAAAGGATTATTCCTTCTCTTTGTTATATGGGGTTTGTTGACAATCGCTGCCGCACGGCCTCAATGGCTTGGAGAACCCATGAAAAATAAAAATTACGGACGCGATATTATGTTGGTTATGGATATATCAACTTCTATGCGTGAACCTGATTTTATTCTTAACCGCCAGCGAATCGATAGATTAACCGCTGTTAAATTAGCTGCGGATAATTTTATTCAACAACGGCAAAATGATCGTATAGGACTGGTTTTGTTCGGAACACGAGCTTATTTGCAATCGCCTGTGACTTTTGATAGAAAATCCGTACGCGAAATATTGTGGTCAATGGAAGCCGGTATGGCCGGTAATTCTACATCAATAGGTGACGCTCTCGGCTTGGCCTTAAAAAATATTCGAAATGATGACGGTACAAAAGATAAAATTATTATCTTATTGACGGATGGAGAAAATAACGATGGTAGCTTAAGTTTGCCTCAAGCTATTAATTTGGCTAAAAATGAACAAGTGAAAATTTATACAATTGGCGTCGGTTCTCAACAGGCTTTTGTTGATTCTTTCTTTGGTATACGCTTATCCGGAAATGATGTTGATGAAGAAGGATTAAAACAATTAGCCGCAGAAACTCAAGGATCTTATTTTCGGGCTAATGATACAGAGGGTTTGAAAAAAATTTATGAGGAAATTAATCGGTTGGAACCAAGTGCTAATGATAATCAATATACGCGTGAAGCAAAAGACTTATTTTATTGGCCGTTGGCGGCTGCGTTATTAGTGGCTTTTATAACTATATGGCTTAAAAGGAGAGAAAGCTGATGACAGAATTTATAGTTAATTTCCATTTTTTAAGACCGTGGTGGTTGTTAGCTGTTATCTTTCCAATAATCGGTTGGTTTCGTTTCTTTTCAGGCTTTAATAATGTTTCCGCTTGGGAAGCCGTGTGTGATAAAAAATTACTTGATTTTTTATTAATCAAAGGATCTTCTCGACAGAGACGTTTGGCCGCAGGTTTGATCTTAACGGGAATGCTCGGTGCTATTATTTCTTTAGCCGGACCAACATGGCAAAAAAAATACATACCTGTTTTTTTAACTGAAAATCCTGTAATGTTCCTATTAAATTTATCTTCCGATATGAATGCGGATGATGTTACCCCAAATCGATTAACACGAGCAAAATACGCCATTTCTGATTTGTTAAAATCTGTTGATAATGCTGATAGCGGATTGATTGTTTATACGGAAGAACCTTTTTTGATTAGTCCTTTGACTGTTGATAAAAAAGTTATCGATAATTTATTAGCTGCTGTAACTTTAGATATTATGCCCGAAAACGGAGATCGTTTATATCGTGCTTTAGATTATGCTGTTTTGCGTTTTAATGAAGCCCAAATGAAAGAAGGAAATATTGTGGTTTTAGCTGCAGATGTTGGACAAGATTTTAATCTGGCAATAATATCTGCAGCCGCAGCCTATGCTAAAGGGTTTCGTGTCAATGTCGTTAATGTCGGAGCTAAAACTTCGGAAAAATTGAAAATGATTGCTGAAAAAGGCGGAGGATTATATGTAGATGTTCTTACCGGTTTAAATCAATTAGCTCAAAATCTAAATAAAAGTAATGATAAAAATCTTAAAGAAGGAAAAAATGAAAAAGAAATATGGGAAGATGGAGGATATTGGCTATTATTCTTACCTCTAATATGTACATTATATTTTTTTCGTCATGGTATTTTTATGATTTTCTTATTTTGGGGATTAAGTACAACTTCTGCCCAAGCCGGTTTCTTTCTTAATCACAATCAAGAAGGAATAAAAGCCTTTCAGAATCAAGAATTTCAACAAGCCGCTCAAAAATTTGATTTGCCGGCGTGGAAAGCTTCTTCATATTATCGTCTTGGTGATTTCGAAAATGCCTATAAATATTTTGCCGGTAAAGATGTTGAAAGTCTTTATAATCAAGGTAACGCTTTGGCTAAAAGCGGTAAAATCGAAGAAGCTATCAAAAAATATGAACAAGTTCTTGAAATACAACCTAATCATGAAGATGCTAAATTTAACTTAGAATATCTTAAACAGCAACAGAAACAACAGCAGTCTGGCGGGCAAAGCGATAATCAAAACCAAAACGAGAAAAATAATAATCAGAATCAAAATAATAATCAAAATACTCCTCAGAATAAAACACAACAACAATCATCAGATGCCGCTAAGCAAGAACAACAATCACCTGAAAATCAAAATGATGCTTCTGAAGATAATCAACAGCAACAACAATTAGAACAGAAAAATAATAATTCCGATAAACAGTCTCAAAACAAACAAACATCCGAGGAACAAAAAAATAAGTCAGATCAACAAACTGAGCTTGAAAAACAAATAAACGAAAAAGAAAACAATAAGAAAGAATATAATGAAGCCCTACAAGCGCGAGAACAACAATTTCGAGATATTCCGGAAGATGCAGGAGGTTTGCTGCGAGCTTTTATTCGTAAAGAATATCTAAAAAACAGATACAAGGACGATAAATAATGAAAAAATATATGTGGATTTTTTTATATGCATTATTATTAGCTTCTCCGGCACAGGCAGATACATTAACCGCAAAACTTAATCGAAACCCTGTGCCTGTGGGGGAAACTTTTGTTCTAACTTTAGAATATTCTGGTGATCCTAAAAATAATCGTCCGGATTTTTCGCTTTTAGAAAAAGATTTTACGGTTTATATGGTTTCAAATTCTTACAAAGGAACATATCGTAACGGGAAAATGGATAAAACTTATATCTGGAGTGTGACAATGGCAGCCGAACAAATCGGCAGTTACACAATTCCATCACTCTCTGTGAATAATGTGCAAAGCCGTCCTTTGGTTTTAAATGTAGTTGATGCTTCAAATGTCCCAACAACAGTGGATAATCAGAGATTGACACCAAAGTTTACGGTTGCGCGAAATATAGACAACCCACATCCCTTTGTACAACAGCAAATAAATTATAGTTTTACCATAACAACGGATGCCGCGTTGCAAGGAACAGCTCCGCAATTTTTAGCGGATAACGCAGATGATTGGATTATTCGTGTTTTAGGTGATCCTGTTATTTCTACAAAAATTCAAGATGGCGTTGAAATGCGTGAAATTACTTTTAATTATGCTTTATTTCCTCAAAAAAGCGGATCATTGGTAATACCTGAGGTTCGTTTTAGCGGTTATTATGTCGCGGCTGATAACCGTTATAATAGTTCTTTACAAGGGTTGTTGGGAGCTTTTAGCGGTTTAAATGATGCAGGTTTCGGTCTTGAAATGTTTGGACGACGAGTTCCCGTAAATCTAAAAGCGCGTCCGATTAGTATTGAAGTGGAGAAAATTCCTGTTACAAATCAAGGACGTTGGTGGTTGCCCGCCAAAGATGTAAAATTAACATCAAATTGGCAGCAAAAAATTCCTGAATTTAAAAGTGGGGAAGCCGTTAGTCGAGAAATTTATTTACAAGCAACAGGCGTTATTGACACCCAACTTCCCGAAATTCAATTTCCGGAAATTTCAGGAATGAAACAATATCCGGAAAAACCAGTCGTTGAAAGTAAAATACAAGATGGTGATGTTATTTCCTTTATGAAAATGAAAAATGTTTATATTCCAGAGAAAAGCGGTCTTATCACCCTTCCTGAAATAGTTGTTTATTGGTATAATGTCCAATTAAATAAAATAGAAAAGGCTGTTTTACCTGAAGTAAAAATTAACGTGCTGCCTGGAAAAATTGTAAATGTCAATATACCTGATGAAAATTTATCTCAAACAGTAAAAGATGCAACTCTGGAACAAAAAAATAATTCTTCTGTCTCTGCTACAGCCGTAAAAAAAACAGATTATATGATATGGTATTTATTGGCAGCATTTGCAGGAGGAATCATCGTTAGTTTGTTAGCTGCTTATTTTTTAGGTTATCATCATGTATCGCCTAAAAAACAACTAGATAATAAGAAAACGAATCCGGCTTCATCTTCGGTAAGCGTCGGTAAGGCTATTCGAAATAATGATTTAAGAGCTATTAGAGATAATGTTATAGAGTGGGCGGAAAAAATCTTTTCAGATCATGAAATTCATAATCTTAACGATGTAGCTTCTTTAGTTGAAGATGAAGTGTTTACGGATCAATTGAAAAAGCTGCAAGCTGTTTTATATTCTAAACGTCATGCAAATTTTGATGCAGCAGCTTTTATGCAGGTTTTTAGCCGGATTAGTAAAAAACAAAAACAGAAAGAAAAGAAAAAAGAAAAATTGCTTCCTGATTTATATAAAAAAATGTAAGTTTAATTTTTAAATTGAGCGTTATATAAATTACGATATGCTCCGTTTTCTTTTTGCATTAACTCTTCATGACGTCCGGTTTCGATAATTTTTCCATCATTTAATACGACAATAAGATCAGCGTTTTGAATGGTTGATAAACGGTGAGCAATGACAAAAACGGTACGATCTTTCATGAGGTTGTTGATTGCTTTTTGTACAACGGCTTCTGAACGGTTGTCAAGAGCGGAAGTGGCTTCATCAAGAATGACTATAGGGGCGTTTTTAACTAAAGCACGGGCAATTGCCAAACGTTGCCGTTGCCCTCCGGAAAGAGAGGAGCCTCGTTCTCCGATATCTGTATCAAGTCCGTTTTCTTGTTCATTAACAAACTCTTCTAAATAGGCCATTTTAAGTGCTTTATGGATTTCTTCTTCACTAGCATCTGGTTTACCAAGTAAAATATTATCGCGAATCGTTCCGGAAAATAAAAAATTATCTTGAAAAACAATAGCTATATTTTCTCGTAAGGATTTTAAAGAATAATCGCGGATATCTGTTCCGTCAATTGTAATTGAACCATCGGTTACATCGTAAAACCGCGGTAATAAATTTACAATAGTTGTTTTTCCCCCTCCTGAATTACCAACTAAGGCAACAGTCGTTCCAGCTTTAACCCGTAAACAAATATCTTTTAATACGGGTGTGTTTTGAATATATTCAAAATTAATATGATTGAAACATATATTTTCTTTTATTGTTTTTAATTCTTTAGCATTTTCTTTATCTGTAATATCAGAAGGAATATTTAAAATATCCGTAATCCGTTCTATGGCAAGAAAAGAAATTTGTACGTTATTAAAATTCTTTCCAATTCCTTTAATCGGGGTATAAAGCATAATTAAAGCTGTAATGAAAGAAACAAAATTTCCGGAGCTAATCGTTCCGTTGACAATTAAATAGCTGCCGAAGCCTATCACAGCACCGACGCCGATTGAAACAACCACATGCATTAAAGGTGTCATCCAACCTGTTTTTTTAACCATTTTCATGGTTAATTTGAATAACATGCGTAAAATTTCATTACATTGCAGATACATTTTTTCTTGTAAATTATAAGAAGCAATAGTTTTGTTACCGGCATGACATTCATTGTAATGAGTGAGAATACCGGAAGAACGTTCAATGGTATCTTTAATTAATCCTTTAATTCTTCTTTTTACTTGTGTTAAAGGAAGTAAAGCACAAATTAAAACCACTATGGCAATGATTGATAACTGCCATGAATTATAAATTAATACGGCGATTAAAGAAACGGATGAAAAAAATCGGGAAACAAATAATTTTAAATTATCAAGCAACCCCAAACAAGCAATATCAGCATCGGTGGCAAAACGTTGAAGAATAATTCCGGAAGAATTTTGATCAAAAAAAGCTGGCTCAAAAACCATTAATTTTTTAAATAAAGCACGTTTAATATCATGATTAATGCGTGTTCCAACCCAAGTGTTTAAATAAATGGCGGCATAATTTAACAGACCTTGTACCGTTGTAAAAGCGACAATAAGAAGCGGTATATAAATAGGTGATTGAACATCTTTATCGACAAGTACATGATCCATGTAAGGTTTAAGAGCAAGAGCAATAACCGAATCAAGAGCGCCGACGGGAATACAGATTAAAATTGCCAATAAAGCTCGTATCCAATATGGTTTAACAAAGGGCCACATTTGTTTATAATGGTCGGCAAATTTTAATTTTTGCTTGGTTTCCGGCTGAAGCACATAATTTCTAACAGACATTGAATGATATACCTATATAATTTTTAAAAATTTTAAGATGACAAAAATCAAACCAATTTCAAAAAAGAACATTAACCAAAAGAAAGTTTGGTAACTTTTCTTTTTTGATTTATGATGAAATAGCTTTTGCCCAAGTAAAGCTCCTGCCCATCCGCCCAAAAACTCCAAAGTGTGCAAATTATTTTCAGAGATTCGCCAATTTCCGGTTTGTGCGGCACGCTTATCAACCCCATAAGCTATAAAGGTAACGAAATTTATTGATGTTAAGTGAAAAACTAAAAATAATAATAAAGTTTTGGGATGAAAGGGGGTTACCGTAAAAAGATTATTTTCCATATAATAAGCGGCAAGAATAACTATCCCGATATGTAGCATATAAAAATTATTTTTACGCAAAGGGGCAATGAGCAATAATAACCCCATTAAAATAACAGTTGAAGTTATAACCATGTTTCTTTTCATCAAAAAGTTAAAAACTAAACAGAATATAAAGCATAAAAAAAATAAAAGCAATAAAACTATCAAAAAATAAGCAATATGAAAAAAATTGATTGAGAAAATAATAAAAATTGCTTATACTGTGCTTAAAATTGATTTTATTAAGAAAGGCTGAATTTTATGAAAAAAATATTTGTCGTTTTGGCCGTTGGAATGTTGACGGGATGCGCCTCTTGGCAAGACACATCATCCCAAACACAGCAAACGGAAGAGGAAAACATATCATATTTTGTTGTCGATGATCCATATGAGCTGCAAGATTATTATGTGGAAAGTTCCATCCCTCAATTGTATTCAATTATAGCATCCAGAGCAACAAATAAGATGCTTGATCAAACGGCAGATGTGTATGAAAAACCTATCTCACCTAAACTTTATGTTATGCAAGTTAAAAAAACAGGAATTGATCATGTGCCGGATGGCTTTTTCTATTCTCGTCAAGTAACAAAAGAAATTATTGACGGATCTAAAACTTTCACTTTGGTCAATAATCGTGATGAAGCCGATTATCTATTGGAAGTTGTTGTTAATCATTTGTCCGTACAGGATATTCCAGGTAATGCCTTACAATATAAAATGATTTTATATGATAAGAATAATAATGAAGTCGGCAGTTGGACGGAAAGTATTCGTCAGGTTCAAAATGATGATAGAAGTTGGTGGTAAATTGAAAACAGGATTATTGGTCGCTTCGGTAGTTCTTTTGGGGGTCGCAGCTTTTTCGGCACGGACGGAAGATGTGGTGAAAATAAAAGGCGAAGCGTGTGAAAAATTTGTCGCAGGGCAATCAAAGTCAAGTATACGTGTTCGGGTAACAGACAAAGCCAGCTATAAAGCCGTAAGTCAAATCGAAAATCTGGCAGATGTGCGATCTCATATGTTGGAACATGATTTTAATGTTATTGTCTATAATCTCGTCGATAATTATATGCGTGACTTAATGGTTCGTACAACCAGTCAAAATGATGAGGAATTATGTGTTAAAGTAACCGGTGCCATTCCTGTCACCGATATCGAATCGGTTATCAGAAATTATTCACCGGATAGTCCTGCTCCTGAATATGATATTAAACAAGCAGCCGAAATTGAAGAAGAAGTTATTACGGATGAAGATGAGTGGGCTATGTATCCTCAAGCAGAACCCGCCGCAGATGTCTTATATAATGGCACGGATGAAATAACCGAACAAGAAAAACAATTTGCTGACGTTAATAATGAAAACTTTGATAAAATCAACGTTTATAATCAAGAAACTCTTAATGATAGTCCTCAATATCCTGTGGTCTACGCGGAAAATAACGAGAAAAATTTAATCGAGAAAAAACAGCTTCAAAATATAAATGATAAAACATCTTCTTTTACGGAAAATCAAACAGAAGATGAAAATAAATATCTTGAGGCAGAAAATAATATATCTAAAACTCAAGATATATCCAAATCTCAAGAAAACCTATCGGAAACGGAGCAAAATAAAGTCTTTGTTTATGTCGGTCCCGTCGAATTTAACAATAATACTTATTCAACTAAATCTTCCCAAGTTTTAAAAGATATGTTTGCCGATACACAAGGATATCAATTGGTTAATAATTCAGATCAAGCTAATTACGCCTTTTACCCAAAAGTTTTGAAAGCTAAAGTCGATATTCTTAATTCTCAAACTAAACGTATGCAAATGGTCGTTTCTCTCGAATTAAAAAAGAGTGATTCATCAATTTCATTTTCTGAACATCAAAATCGGTTTGTTTTATTTGAAAGCGGTAAAAATGAACAAGAAATCGCACAACAATTATTGCATAAATTGTTACGAAAAGCCGGTCGAAAATTGTTTTTGCGAATAGATCAATCACAAGAAAACAATATGACACAGTATCAGTCAAACGATTAAATAAAATAAATTCCTCATGCCAAATAGAGGAATTTATTTTATGATTCGAACGTAACACTACCTGCGAAAAAAGGTAGATGTAGACATACCTGCCCAGCCGTTAGGCTTGCGAAGCCTTTGGGCAGGGCGAACGTAGTTCGGAACAGGTAATACCACTTGCGTTAGCTAGTGGAAGTTTATTTTATGCTTTCACGCCTTTATTCGGGGTGGTCTTTGATGTTTTGACAATCAAACGATAAATTGTAGATGCGTTTTGTTTGTGTGGAAAGAAAATATCCATTAATTCTATTTTCAAGCAAAGTGAGATATTTGGTTAGTTCTGTGTTAGAGTTGCTGAAGTAAAGAACAATTTCAAGATCAGTAAAACCTCTATCTGTATAAATATTATAATCATATGCGCAAATTTCTTTACCAAAAGTTTCAATAACTATTTTTTGAATATTTTTAAAATGCTCTTCATAATGATTGAGTTGATATGCGTCGGCGAATTGATTAAGGGCATCATAAAGAGGATTTTGCGGTGCTGCGTTGATAATTTTCTTTAATAAGGGGATACTCCCTGTCATAATGGCAAATTTAATCATTTCCAAGGGATAAATATCTATATCGTTTTGAAGATTCTCAAAATGAGGTTTAATAAGCAACATGGCCATTTCTAATAATCCGAGATTTAATAAATCATCCAGATACATTTTTTCAAACAAGTTTGAGAGATTTCCTCCAAGCTCCCATATTCTGGCAGCAATGCTTCTTGCCCTTTGTTCACGGGAATTAAGGATTTCAAGATGCATTTGCAGAATTAATAATTCGATGTTCTCATTATCTTGCATCAACATTCTGTTGATTAAAGATTCATATTTTATAATCTCATTTATATCATTAAACGGTATTGATATTATTTGTTGATATAGGTTTCCAATCTGTTGATTTAAGTTGGTCGGAGTAGAATAAGAATCATTCATAATCTTGTCCCTTATAATTAATATAATAACAGTTATTATAACAATATATTCTAAATGTGAAAGATAAAAAAAAATTAATAAGTTGACAAAATATAAAAATATAAGTTATATTAAAACAAATATTCACTATTAATACATTATTTTATGACAATTAAAAAAATTTTAAATGAATTAGCCGATTTTTCACCAATACTTTTTTATGGTGATGAAACTCATGAAGTGAGTTATTTCGCGAATCCATGGCTTTCATCTTATGATAGGGAAGCTGTTTATATCGCTGTCGATCAGTGTGTTTGTAATAATGCATTTAAAAATGCAGGAACACTAATTGTTAGTGAAAATATGCTCTCCTTTATATCTTCGGTCGACGTTAATGTTATTATTGTCGAATTGAATAATATAGAAGAAGTGAAAAATCGATTGCAGATGTTGTTGAATAATTAAGAGGTGCCAAACAAAAAGTTTGGCACTTTTATTTTTTAGAGGTAAAGATATTTTGTCGTTATGAGAGGGTTTAATTTTGTGGACTAAAATAATATCTTGTTTTCTTTATGAACGTAATCGATGGTTATTATGGCTGCCGATTTTTTTTGCCTTTGGAATCGGTATCTATTTTTTATTACCTGAAGAACCTTCATTATTTATGACAAATATTGTTTTATTTATTCTGATTGTTGGATTATTTGTTTTTCGCCGATATCTATTGTTACGTTCTATATTTTTATTATTGTTTTTAATTGCGGCAGGCTTTGCAAATATACAATATAGAACAATTTTATTATCTGATGAAATTAATTTTGAACAAGAACAAAAATTATATATTCGTGGTCAAATAGATAATATAGACGCTAATTATAACGGACGTCAGCGGATTTTACTTTCCTCAATGTTTGATTTTGATGATAATCCACTTAAAGGTCGTTATCGTTTAACACTTATTCATCAAAATCCGGACATTAAAGTTGGTGATGTCGTAGAGTTAATAGGTGTTGTTTCGCCGTTATTTAAACCCAGCATTGTCGGCGGATATGAATTTGATCGTAATTTTTATTTTAAAGGTGTTACAGGAACAGGGTATATTCCAAGTGATGTTATAAAAATTACATCATTTCCTCGATTTAAAGATTATTTTGCCATGCTTAGAGAAAATATTTCTCGTCGAATCTATGAAATTTTACCAACAGACCGCGCTGCTGTAACCATAGCTCTTGTTGCCGGAGATCAAACAAAAATCAGTCGTTCTTTAATCGAAGCTTATAGAGATTCTGGATTAGCTCATTTTTTATCAATTTCTGGATTGCATATGAGTATGTTGGCGGGACTAATGTTTTTATTGGTTCGCGTGTTTATGGCTCTAATTCCGTCACTTGCTTTACGTTTTAATTCTAAGAAAACAGCCGCTTTATTATCTATTGTTGTCAGTAGTGTTTATTTAATTTTATCCGGAATGTCTGTACCGGCGCAACGTGCCTTTATTATGACACAAGTGGTTTTAGCCGCTGTTTTATTTGAAAGACAAGCTATTTCAATGAGGACGCTTGCTTGTTCGGCTTTTATTGTCTTGATAATTTCTCCGGCAGCTTTAATAAGTGCGAGTTTTCAAATGTCATTTGCTGCAGTAACGGCATTAGTTGCTTTTTACGAAAAATTTGCAGGTCGACTTAATCATTTTTTAAGCGATGAAAAAATATCGCTAACCCATAAAATTTTTCGCGGTTTAATGCTTTATTGCGTTGGTGTTTTAGTTGCTGATTTTGTTGCTTCTGTTGCAACACTTCCTTTTGCTATCTATCATTTTAATCGAGTGGCTCTCTATACCAGTTTAACAAATTTACTTTCTGGACCGATAATTTCTTTTATTATTATGCCTTTTATCTTGGTATCATTATTAACCATGCCTTTAGGATTAGAAGTCTTACCTTTGAAAATCGTTGGTTTTGGACTTGCTATTGTTAATAAACTGACTTTATGGGTCGCCTCTTTGCCTAATGCCGTGGTTGGTGTCGTATCAATGCCTTTTTGGGGATTTATATTGATAATTTTTGGAGGATTATGGCTGTGTTTATGGATTGGACGTTGGCGGTTATGGGGCGTAGCACCTATTATAATCGGTTTTTTAAGTATTCTCTGCGTTCAAAAACCGGAAGTTATTATTGATTCCAAAATAAAAACCATAGCGGTACTTAACCATAATAATGGTAAATATTACTTTTGTCCGCAAGCAAATCGTTGGAATAAAAGAAATTGGTTGACTAAATTTGCAGCCGATGAAGAAACAGAAGATAAATTTATAAACAACCCCATTTATCAAAAACGAATAAAAATTGAATCTGGTAATTATGTTAAAATCGACGGACAAGATTTTGATGTTCGTTTGGCTGGCGGTGTGTCAATTTTTGCAGATAAAGATAAATTAGTTTTAAAGACCGTTCGTGAATATATTGGTTGCCGTTATTGGAATTGTATAATTGACAAATAAGATTAATTGTGGTACATTTCCCTTATAAGCGATGATTGACGCTTGCTGCCTGCCGTTGGCAAACTCGGATGAGACAATCTTTTGTATATTGTTTTGACTTTAACCCTTATATAAGGGAATTTTGATTGGCAGGCATCAAAAATTTCCCGCCTGTAAGGAGTTAAAGACATGACTGATAATATCTCTGTTTTTTATAATAAAAAGTTAGCACAATCCCAACAAATGCTGCCGTTTCAAGAAATAATCCAAATGATGGCCTATACCAAGGCTATCGGATATAATCCTTTTTATTCAAGAAAAGCACGGAATATTTATTATGATGTCAAAACCAAAGCCGAAACAACCGGTCGGGTTATGGTTCGTGACGTGCTTTTGCCTTTTGATGACAATCGCTTTATTTTGTTTGCCGATGGTACTTTATTCTATCGTTTTCATACACCGCAAAAGACAATAGAAAAAGTCTTAAAATTAGCGGCTCAAAAAGGATTTCTTATAAAAAAAGTCTATGGCAATTATGATATAACAAAAGGATATTCTTTTTCGGATATTGAACAAATTACCGAAAATTTGAATAATATTTATGCGGATGAAAAGAATTTTTATTTTGAAAAATTGGAACCGCAAAAGAAGTTTATTCAAACATTGTTTGCCGGCGGAAATATTTGTCTGACGGCCTCAAAAGATGAAAATATCAATCCCGAATGCCGTAAATATATGGTTCTGATGGATGACGGTCGTTTTCTTATATCGGAAGATTATAATAATCATTTTGGTATAAAAGATTATCGAAAAATTGATGCTTTTTATCGGCAGCATGAGGAATATGTTTATTTACAAAGAGAATATGTGCCGCAACACTATATTGATGCCATCTACCAAAAAGCGCAAGAGTTTGAATGGTTTATGCCGGCGGAAGATTATAAGGAAGAACCGCAATCTCCATTGAGAGAAGATGAAAAGCTGCAGATGAATATTTTTATTCACAATTTGTTAGCTGATGACAATAAATGTTTGAGTGTCGTTTGTCCGTCGGATAAATTATTTTATTCGCCTGATAATTATAAATACGCACTTTTTGCCGATGGTAGATTTCTATTAGGTAGCGACTACCCTAAAATAGTGGAATCGGATTTGTTGTCAGAAATGAAAAAAGTTTTTCCGCAATTGGATATATATGTGGAAAGAGTACCGTCTTATTATATTCCGGAAATATACAATCGTTTGTTAAAAATTCAGAAAAGTGCCGGAGAAATTTATTTGGAAATTTTAAAACAAAAGGCGAAAAAGCTAAAAAATATGTTAAATATTCGACATTATGAGGCTTTGAAAATTTCGGCTAAAATGGTGGGATGGAAAAATTGGAAAGAAGCGACTTTAATAGATGAAAGTACGGCTCGTTTGGCTATTCATTCGGAAAAATATAATAAACAAACTTCAGAAATGTTTGGGCGTAATCAAATAGAATATGAATATGAAAAATATATAAAGAAAAAGGAAAACAAAAAATAATCAAGTTTGAAAAAATCCCCATAGATGTCATCAGTGGGGATTTTGAGTAAATAAAACAGTCGGTATGATTAAAATACCTGTTCTCTGGTTTTTTTGAGTTCCACTTTAGGAAAATCTTCTTTAGCTTTGTTTAAATGCCAAGCATTTCGAGCCAAAAAGACTTCAGCACCGTCATGGTCGGTAGCCATGGAAGCGCGATTGGCATCAGTAAATTTTTTCAAATCATCTGGATTTTCGGCAGAGAGCCAACGAGCTGTAAAATATTGTGTTGGTTCAAAAGCGACAGGAATTCCGAATTCTGTGCGAATGCGGTCTGCCATAACCTCAAACTGCAGAACACCAACGACGCCGACAATCCATTCTGCCCCGATAAGCGGTTTAAAGACGCTTGCGCCTCCTTCTTCGGCAATTTGCTGCAGAGCGTTGCCGAGATGTTTGGATTTAAGTGGATCAAGTGCGCGTACGCTTTTAAGTAATTCCGGAGCAAAACTCGGGATTCCCGTAAAATGTAATTTTTCACCTTCTGTCAGAGAATCTCCAATTCGCAATTGTCCGTGGTTTGGTATACCGATAATATCACCAACAAAAGCATCTTCCGCTAATTCTCTTTCTTGAGCTAAAAACATCACCGGAGTGGCGACTTTGAGTTGTTTTCCCGTCCTGACTTGAAACAAGTTCATTCCTCGTTTAAAATGTCCGGAACAAATACGCATAAAAGCTATTCGGTCCCGATGTTTTGGATCCATATTGGCTTGAATTTTAAAAATAAAACCGGTAACTTTATCTTCCGTTGGCAGAATTTCTCGTTCAGCGGTTGGTTGGGGACGAGGAGAAGGAGCTATACTATGTAATCCTTCCAAAATCTCCTGTACGCCGAAATTGTTAATCGCGCTGCCGAAAAAAACAGGAGTTAAAGCACCGGCTAAATAAAGCTCTTTATCAAAAACCGGACATAGTTCACGCACCATTTCTACATCTTCACGCAATTTAGCCACAGCATATGCCGGCAGCAAGTGGTCGAGTTTTTCATCATCTAATCCTTTACAAGTTTCGATGGTTGTATTTTTTTGTGATTTATCTCCGGTTTTATTCATCAAAATCAATTGATCACCGATAAGATCATAACATCCTAAGAAATCTTTACCCATACCAATAGGCCAACTTGCCGGAGTAACATCTAAAGCTAATGTTTTTTCAATATCGTCAAGAAGTTCAAATGGATCTTTTCCTTCACGATCCAATTTGTTAATAAAAGTGATAATCGGGACATTGCGCAAGCGGCAAACTTCAAATAATTTTTTTGTTTGCGTTTCAATACCTTTTGCGGAATCAATAACCATAACGGCAGAATCTACGGCAGTTAGCACACGATAAGTATCTTCTGAAAAATCTTCATGTCCGGGGGTATCAAGAAGATTAAAAGTAATATCTTTATAATCAAAAGTCATAACTGATGACGCAACAGAAATTCCACGTTCTTGTTCAACTTTCATCCAATCGGAATGAGCGCGTCTATTTTCGCCTCTTGCCTTAACCGCACCGGCTTGTTGAATAGCTCCGCCGAATAAGAGCAATTTTTCGGTTAAGGTCGTTTTACCGGCGTCCGGATGGGAAATAATTGCGAAAGTTTTTCTTAAATTTATCTGGTTCATGTTTATCAATACTTTAAAAATTGTTAAATTTAATCGGATATTACATATTTTTATATGTTTTGCAATAGTCTATATGCTTTTCTTGTTGCTTTTTCGTATTTTAGACTTGATTTATAAAATAATTTGAGTACTATCGTGAAGAATTTTATCATGCGGGCGTGGTGAAATTGGCAGACACGTCAGATTTAGGTTCTGATGACGCAAGTCGTGGGGGTTCAAGTCCCTTCGCCCGCACCAAAATTAGTTTCAACGTTTTTAGATAGAGAAGAAAATGAAGGTTACAGAACAGAAAAAAGATGGACTGAAGAAAAAATATCAGGTGGTTATCGAAAACAAAGATTTTGAAGCAAAAATCGAAAAAAAATTAAATGATCTCGGTAAAAAAGTTAAACTTCCAGGTTTTCGCCCGGGAAAAGCCCCAAAAGAAATGTTGAAACAGAAATACCGCGCTTCGGTTATGGGGGAAGCTTTGGATGAAATCGTCCGCGAAACAACAGATGAAGTCATTAAAGAAAATAAATTAAAATTGGCTTTACATCCTAATATTAATATTACAAAATTTGAAGACGGTAAAAATATAGAATTTGATATAGAGGCGGAAATATTGCCGGAAATTAAGGTCGGTGATTTTTCTGAAATCGTTGTTGAAAAATTAATGGCAGATGTTCCAGAAGAAGAAGTGGAAAAAGCTTTGAAATATATTGTTTCTTCCCGTCGTGAAACATCCAAAATTGAAGATGAAAATCATCAGGCGCAAAAAGGTGAAACTCTGGTTATAGATTTTGTCGGTTCAATCAATGGTGAAGAATTCCAAGGCGGAAAAGGTAATGATTATCCCCTCGAATTAGGATCAAATACGTTTATCCCCGGTTTTGAAGATCAGTTGGTCGGATGTAAGGTCAATGATAAAATAGATGTTAATGTTAAATTCCCTGAAGATTATCATGCAAAGAATTTAGCCGGCAAAGACGCTGTTTTTGCGGTAACAGTTAAAGAAATTCGTCAGCCCAAAGATATAGAAGTTAATGATGAATTTGCTAAATCTGTTGGTTCTAAAAGTTTGGAAGATCTAAAAGACAGCATAAGAAAACGGATTATAAATGATTATGAAAATGCTTCCCGTTTGAAATTAAAACGCACATTGTTGGATCGTTTGGATGAAACTTATAATTTCGAAGTTCCTGAAAGTTTGGTGGAAGAAGAATTTAAAGCGATTGAAGCTCAATATAAACGCGCGAAAGAGTTAAATCAGTTGGATGAACATGAAAAAAATACTCCTGAAGACGAATTAATGAAGGAATATAAAAAAATAGCCTCTCGCCGTGTTAAACTGGGCTTGTTATTATCTGAAGTCGGTTCTGAAGCTAAAGTTACCGTAAGTGCTGATGATTTAAATAAAGCCATTATGAAAGAAGCTCAAAAATATCCGGGACAAGAAAAAGTCGTGTTCGATTTTTATTTAAAAAACGCCAAAGCTGTTGAAGCCCTACGCGCTCCTGTCTTTGAGGAAAAAATCATTGATTTTGTTCTCGCTAAAGCTAAAGTTAATGAGAAAAAAGTTTCGGTTGAAGAATTATATTCTTTTGATGAAGATGAAGCTTCGGATAAAAAGCAAAAATCACATAAGAAAAAAGCGAGTTTATAATAATTATGTTCATAAACAAAAAGGCGGAAAGAATTTTCTTTCCGCCTTTTTTGTGTCCTTAGATTTTCTGTTTTTCATTTTCTATTATAGATACAACAAGAGCGTAAATGCCACAAACTGCAAAAATAAAAGAAAATACGACAGTATCTTCTCTTGTTATACCTAGTAAAATAGGAATGTATTTTATTAAGTAAGCTGCAAAACAAAGAGCAATCCCAATAAAAAATAATTGCTGGCTTTGTTGTATCAACATACCACAGCTAGCCAAAAAACAAATTCCAGATAGAACCACTATGCCAAGAGGTAATTCACACAGACTCAACAATAGGTTAAAGAATATACAGATAGTCAAGATAATCTTAACCGGAAGAACAAAAACATTTTTTTCCATAATGATAAATTTAATAGTTGATAAAATAAGTTATAATATTTGTCAAAGGTATATCCAAAAATATAATTTGTCAATGTTTTTATTGGTTTTTTTATTTATATTTGTTTTTTATGGGCTTAAAATCATAAACTTCCACTAGCTAACGCAAGTGGTATTACCTGTTCCGAACTACGTTCGCCCTGCCCAAAGGCTTCGCAAGCCTAACGGCTGGGCAGGTATGTCTACATCTACCTGCTTACGCAGGTAGTGTTACGTTCGAATCATAAAAAAACTACTCCTTTTATGGAGTAGTTTTTTTTAAATTAAATCATTTCTTATTTTTTTAAGATTGATTTACCTGCGTATAAAGCAACTTCGCCAAGTTCTTCTTCAATACGAATCAATTGATTATATTTTGCCATACGATCCGTTCTGGACATTGAGCCTGTTTTAATTTGTCCACAGTTCGTGGCAACGGCAATGTCTGCAATCGTTGTGTCTTCCGTTTCACCGGAACGATGGGATAATACGGCGGAATATTTGTTGCGTTGAGCTAAATCAACAGCTTTTAAGGTTTCACTTAATGAGCCAATTTGGTTTACTTTTACTAAAATAGAGTTAGCAACACCTTTTTCAATTCCCATGGCTAAGCGTTTCGGATTGGTAACAAATAAATCATCACCAACAAGTTGTACTTTATCTCCTATGGCGTCTGTCAACATTTTCCAACCTTCCCAGTCATCTTCGGCCATACCGTCTTCAATTGAAAAAATAGGAAATTTTGAACATAAATCTTTATAAAATTCAACCATTTGAGTGTTGGTATAAGATTTTCCTTCTCCTGTCATCTCATATTTGCCGTCTTTATAAAATTCTGAAGAAGCGGCATCAATGGCTAAAACAACATCTTCTCCTGGTTTATATCCAGCATCTTCTATAGATTTAACAATAAAGGATAAAGCCTCTTCTGCAGATTTTAAATTAGGCGCAAAGCCTCCTTCATCACCCACATTAGTATTGTGTCCGGCTGCTTTTAAATTCTTTTTTAAAGTATGGAAAATCTCAGATCCCCAACGAATGGCTTCTTTAATCGAATCCGCACCAACCGGCATAATCATAAATTCTTGAATATCAATCGGATTATCGGCATGTTGACCGCCGTTAACAATATTCATCATTGGAACAGGAAGGGTTCGTGCCATTGTTCCGCCTAAATAACGATATAAAGGTAAATTGGCTTCTTCTGCTTGCGCTTTGGCTACTGCTAAAGAAACCGCTAAAATCGCATTTGCTCCTATTTTGCCTTTATTTTCCGTGCCATCCAAATCAATCATAGTTTGATCTATTGCAATTTGATCTTCTGCTTCTAAACCGGCTAAGGCGTCATATATTTTCTCATTAACGTTTTCTACCGCTTTTAAAACACCTTTACCTCCATAACGTTTTTTGTTACCGTCGCGAAGTTCAACTGCTTCGTGTACGCCTGTGGAGGCACCACTGGGAACAGCCGCGCGTCCAAAAGCTCCGCTTTGTAATACAACTTCGGCTTCAACTGTCGGATTTCCACGGGAATCCAAAATTTCGCGTGCGTGAATATCTACAATAGCACTCATTTTTTTCTCCTAAAATTAAATTATCAAAACTGCTTATAACTTTTATCATTTTCTCTTGTTTGTCAAGTCTATGTAAATAACTATGCAAAACTATTCAAAAAATATTTGCAAATATCTTTTCATTTAATATTATAAAATTAACTTTTTATGGAGATATCTAATGTTTACTGATAAATGGCATTATCGTTTCATGGATGTGGCTAAACTTATTTCTACTTGGTCAAAAGATACAAGTACCAAAACCGGTGCTATCGTGGTTGGTCCTGACAGGGAAATTAGGGCGACCGGTTATAATGGTCTTGTTCGTGGTGTTAATGATGATATCGCCGAAAGAATGGAGAGACCTACAAAATACGATTTCTTTGAACATGCGGAAAGAAACGCTATTTATAACGCTTGTCTGACCGGAATATCTCTTAAAGGATGTGTGCTTTATGCTACTCATCCTCCCTGTACGGATTGCGCGCGGGCTATCATTCAAGCCGGTATTAAAATGGTGGTAACAAACAAGCTGCCTGAAAATCCAAATGTTCCGGCAGGCGGGTGGCGGGATAAATTGGTTTATTCTCAACAAATGTTTGAGGAAGCCGGTATAGAATATAAAATTCTTGATTGAAAATACATATATCCCCTTTAAATATAAATCTGACTGATTATATGCTCCCTTAATAGTACTGTCTTAAAGTTTTATTTCGATTGTTGAAAAATATAAAAGACAGTTGTGTTAATCTGTTGGAGAAAATATATGAAAGTTTTAATAGCCGACGAACATGCTTTGTTTCGTGATGGATTGGCTTTATTAATTGAACAACTCGATGCAACGGCAACTATTCTACAAGCTGGAAATTTTACTCAAGTGCTTAAAATCTTGGATAGTGAGCATAAATTTGATTTAATTATTATTGATCTTGATATGCAGGACATAGCTTGGGAAAAAGCTTTCGACGCTATTCGCGCAAAAGCAAAAGAGGCTAGATTAGTTGTTATTTCCGCTTCTGAAAATGTCCATAATATTCGTGAAAGTCTCGAAAAAGGTGCTAGTGGATATATCACTAAACGGGCTGAAACTAAAATCTTAAGTAATGCTCTTAAATTAATTTTGGATGGAGGAACTTATATTCCGCCTATTATGTTGGGAAAAAATGTTGATGCGTCTGAAACTCGTGGAAAAAGTAAAATGTTGACTAATAGACAGTCTCAAGTTTTGGGATTGGTTGCTAAAGGAATGTCTAATAAACAGATTGCTTATGAAATGGGAGTGTCTGAAGCTACTGTTAAATTGCATATTAACGCGCTTTTACGCGCAATAAGCGCGACTAATCGTACCCAAGCTGTTATCGTTGCTCAGAAAATGGGATTAATTTAATGATTTATCAAAAATGTTTGTAATTTTATTTGAAAAATAGATATAAAAATCCCCGATTTTAAACAAATTTTAAATCGGGGATTTTTATTTGTTTTATTCATGTATATGCGGCATTTGAGCTTCTTGTTTTAGTGCAGAAACAAAATCTTCCAATTTTATGACTTCTTGTTTTTCTGATCCCAAACGTCTGACAGTAACTGTGCCATTTTCTTTTTCTTTGGCTCCGACAACGGCAATTACAGGAATTTTAGCAACAGAATGTTCTCGAATCTTGTAACTAATCTTCTCATTGCGTAAATCTGTTTTTGCATAAAGACCGGCTTCACATAATTTTGCGGCAACTTCTTTTGCGTAATCATCAAATTCACTTACAATCGGAGCAACAATCACTTGTTCCGGAGAAAGCCATAACGGGAGTTTTCCCGCATGATTTTCAATTAAAATTCCAAGAAAACGCTCAATTGAACCAAATAAAGCTCGATGCAGCATAACCGGTTGATGTTTTTCGCCATCTTCGCCGATATAAGAAATATCAAAACGTTGCGGTAAGTTCATGTCAACTTGTATCGTTCCGCATTGCCATTCACGTCCGATCGCGTCTTTTAGTATAAACTCAAGTTTTGGTCCGTAAAAAGCACCTTCACCTTCATTGATTTCAAATTTATAACCATGAGAGCTTAGAGCGTTAGCCAGCGCGTTTTCGCATAAATCCCAAATTTCATCAGAACCTATACGATAAATACTGTCCGGTCGGGTAGAAAGATAAATTTTAACATCTTCAAAACCAAAATCTTTATAAATATCCAAAATCAGTTTTAATGTTGTAATGCATTCTTCTTCCATTTGTTCGGGAGTGCAGAAAATGTGAGCGTCATCTTGAGTAAATTCACGCACACGCATTAAACCCATTAATGAGCCGGAAGCTTCAT
This sequence comes from uncultured Alphaproteobacteria bacterium, assembly GCA_944391335.1. Taxonomy (GTDB): domain Bacteria; phylum Pseudomonadota; class Alphaproteobacteria; order RF32; family CAG-239; genus JAFUYI01. Next base: position 9,629 of record CALXTF010000002.1, on the reverse strand, counting down.
AACGGTTGACTTTACCAAATTCTGCCACTCTGAGAGGCAAATCACGGTATGATTTGATACCTTGTTTGTAAACCAATAATCCTCCGGGACAATTCATTGGCTTAATGCAGAACCATTTTTTATCTTCTGTTTGTCCGGAATAGTTATGAGCGCCATATTTATCCCAGTGTCCGGATGTTTCCCATAAAATTCTATCCATAACGCGAGGAGTCGAAATTTCAATATAACCGTTATGTTCCTGACGATTTCTCATATATTCGATTAATTTGCGATATATCTTATAACCTTTATCATGCCAGAAAACGGCTCCCGGAGCATATTCGGGTTCAAAGTGAAAGAGATCCATTTCTTTGCCTAATTTTCGGTGATCCCGTTTTTCGGCTTCTTCGAGCATCGTCAGATAATTTTGTAAATCTTCTTTTGACGCCCATGCCGTTGCGTAAATTCGCTGCAGCATTTCTCGGTTGGAATCGCCTCGCCAGTATGCTCCCGCTACTTTGGTTAGTTTGAAAGCATTACCAATTTTTGAAGTAGACGGAACATGGGGACCACGGCATAAATCGGTAAAGTTTCCTTGAGAATATAAGGAAATAATTTCTGTTTCAGGCAAATCCTCAATTAATTCAACTTTATAATGTTCGCCAATAGATTTAAAATATTCAATGGCTTCATTTCTTGGTAATACTTTACGGATGACTTTTTCATCTCTTTTAATGATTTCGTGCATTTTTTCTTCAATTTTTTCAAAGTCATCTGTTGTGAAAGGTTCTTTACGAGCAAAATCATAATAAAAACCGTTTTCAATGGCAGGTCCGATTGTAACTTGAACATCCGGCCATAATTCTTTGACGGCTTCGGCCATAACGTGCGAGCAGGAATGACGTAAAACAGCTAAACCTTCTTTATCTTTAGCGGTGATAATGGTTACTGTTGCGTCAGTGGTAATTGTGGTGTTTAAATCTTGTAATTTATCATTAACTTTAACCGCTAAAGCGTTTTTAGCTAAACCAGCACTAATTTTTTGCGCAATTTCCATACCGGAAACGGCTTTATCAAAATTCATAATACTGCCATCAGGCAATTTTATTGCAACCATTATCTTTTCCTTTATTTAATTGTATTGTTTATTAGTTCATTATAAACCGCTATTGTTTTATCACACATTATTTGTTTTGTAAAATTATCTTTTACATTTTTAATTGCTGCGGCGGACATTTTTTTCTTTTCTTCTTCCGGCATGGATAGAGCTTGATCAAGCGCGTTGGCTAAAGCTTCGGCGTTATTGCTTTCGAATAATTTGCCCGAAACATTGTCGATAGTATTTTCAAGTGATCCGCCAATATTTGAAACGATAACTATTTTTCCCATGGCTTGTCCTTCAATTGCCGCACGTCCAAAAGCCTCTGGTTCAATAGAGGTCGATAAAACAATGTCGGAAACCATTAATAAAGCAGGTATGTCAAAGCTTTGACCTATAAATTTGACTTTTTGTTCCAAACCATATTTTTTGACCAGTTCTTTTAGGTAATTGGTGTATTTTATGCGTCCTTGATCAGAACCAACTATTAGACAATAAAAATGTTGGTTTTTCATTTTAGAAAGGGCTTCCAACAAAAGGTGTTGTCCTTTCCAGTGCGTTAATCTTCCGACTAAAGTTATAATGGGTAAATCTTCGGGAAGATTGTTGTCTTTAACAGCGCGGATAATTCTTTCTTCACTGACGGCTTGTGGAGAAAATTTAGCAATATCCACACAGCGGGGAATAAGACGAATTTTTTGTTCATTGACTTGATAGTTTTCAATTATATGGTTTTTTATGTGGTTGGAAATAGCTATAATCAATTCACCATAAGTCATGACGCGATTGTATATTTTTTTAATTCCTTTAGGACCAAGACCGTAAGTTCCATGAAATGTTGTTAAAAATTTAACACCGGCGCGTTTAGCCGCCCAATAAGCGCTCCAAGCGGGCGCGCGAGAACGAGCGTGAACAATATTAATTCCGTTTTCTTTAATAATTTTTTCCAGTTTTAGGGAATTAAGATAAAGTTTAATAGGGTTTTTGGTTTTAAGCGGTAAAGTGAAGTGAGGTACTTTTATTTTTTCCAATTCATGAACCATTCTTCCACCGGCAGAAGCGACAAAGTTTTTTATGCCCTGTGTTGATAAAGCTTCGGCAATTTCTATTGTTCCTGTTTCCACGCCTCCGTGTTCTAATTCTGGCAAGACTTGTAAAACAACGGGTTTTTGTTCTTTACTTTTTGACATTTTTCTGTAATCCTAAAGATGTTTGTTTTATTTGTTTAAGGTTGTTGATTGATGATAAAGTATACTTTTAAATCTGGTTTTGCAACAGATTTTGAATATATCGCTTCGAAAAATAATGCTCCGACGATTTTGTATTTACATGGATTTTGTTCTGACTGTTGGGGAAAAAAACCTGAAACCGTAAAAAATTTTTGTTTGACTAAAGGCGTCGGTTTCTTTAGGTTCGATTATGCAGGACATGGCACGGATCGTCATAATTTTATTAATGCCGATTTTAACATTTGGAAAAATCAAGTTTTGGAAGTCATTGATGAAGCTATTGTCGGAGATGTTATTTGTGTCGGTTCATCAATGGGTGGATGGTTGTCTTTAATAGCCGCAATTAATCGACCGGAACGGGTAAAAGGTGTTATAGGTTTAGCCGCAGCTCCGAATTTTGTAAAAAGATTTTCCTCTCTTATAACAGATAAACAAAAAGAAGATTTGCAAAAAAAAGGACAATTCAATTATGTAAATAAAGATTTTACTTATATGATTACGCAACGATTTATTGATACGGCTTTCCAAAATTGCCTGCCTGAAGATGAAAATTCATGGCCGATAAATGCTCCTGTGCATTTTATTCAAGGAATGCAAGATGCGAGTCTGCCATGGAAATATGTTTTGAATTTTGCTTATGCCGTTCGTTCCGAAAATGTCGAGGTTAAACTATTAAAAACTTCCAATCATCGGTTAAATGATGATAATGCTCTGCATGAATTAAATAATTCATTAATAAATATTGTGAATATCTAAAAAAAATACTTTTTACTCAATTGCTAAAAAGTTAATCTAATATATCATAATGATATATGACAACAGGTGAAAAATTGAAATATACACATACACAAGTTTATCCCTTTTTGCGGGGTGCTTTAGCCGCTATAGCCGGTTTCGCCGCCGGATTGTTTATCGTTTTTGCTATGGTTTATATAAAAAATAATCAAACAGTCAATGCCGGCGAAATAACCCAAAATCGAGAAACAGCAAGGCGAACAGAAGAAGATTTTCTTGCTCGTCGGATTATTCAAGTCTTAGAGCCTTTCGTTGGCGAAAACAGAGTACGCGCCGAGGTTCGACTGGATATTGATTATGATACGGTGACAACAAATGAAGAAATCTTTGATCCTGATGGACAAGTCCTGCAAGCGTATACAATACAAGCTAATCTCGCCAGTCAGGCAGAATATGAAATTAATAAATATCATCGCCAAGTCATTCAAAATGGCGGACGTATTAAAAAAATGTCGGTCCTAATATTAATCGATGGACTTTGGGATGGCCGCGCATATCGTGAATTAAGCGCAGCGGAACGCTTCCGCTTGGCCGATATCATTGCTCCGGTTATCGGCTTTGAAGCTCATCGAGGAGATGTCTTACAGATTGAAAATGTTCGCTTCTATTCAACTTCTGGATTGTCTTTTTTTGAATGGGCGGAAATACTGCTGCTTATCGTTTGTGGCGCGGCTTTAATCGCTTTATGGCGCAAAACAGCTTGGCAAACACAGAAAAAAATATCTTGCAATAAAAAAGAACCTATAAATATAATTTGGCAAAAATTGCAAAATGCCGATGATAATATGTTGGCAAACTTGTTGATTAAAGAAGGACCGGCTTGTGCCGCATATGTCCTTTCTCAACTTAAAAAAGAAAAAGCGGCTCGGGTTATGGAAAATTTTCCGCTCTCTTTTGCTGCTGAAACAGCCTCGTTTATGGCCGAAAATCAACCCGTCTCACAAATGATCGTTGATACCGTCGAACAAGCCTTGCAACAATATTTTACTCAAGATAATACCCCTGATAATGAATTAGAAGCCTTATTATCTTCTCTTAAACCTCAGCGACGTCGCGAATTATTGGCTGCCGTCGAAAAACAAAATATCGATTTGGCGGCTAAACTACAAGAAAAAATATTTAATTTTGAGGATTTTAATGAAGTCGAAAATAAAGATATTCAACGTCTGTTCGATGAGGTCGAAGCCGAGGATTTAGCCGTCGCCTTAAGAGGAGCTTCGGAAAAACTTAAACAGCGTTTCTTTATGAATATGCCTCCTGCCGCAGAAGAATTTATCAAAAAGAAAATGCTTTCTTTGGGACCTATAAAATTAAAAGATGTCGAAAATGCTCAAGATCAAATTATTGCTCAAGCGGAAAACCTTGCAACTAATGGAAAAATACGTCTTCCCAAAATAAATAAGGAATATCGTCAATGACAATTGTCGATGACACCCCTTCAGCCCTTTTTGATCTTTCAATTAACAGACCTGCAAATATCCTGCCTTTGGCAGAAGTAATCATTGAACTTAAAACTAAAATTAATTTACCCGCATCCGGTGAATCTATAGAAATAGAAAACAAAAAAGAAAATATCGTTGATGTCTTTGTGAATGGTAAACTTATGGCAACAGGATATCTCGTATCCAAAAAAGAATCTTTGGCGGTTGTGATTACTGAGATGTCGGAAAATGAGGTGAAATCATGCGTATAAAAAAGTTTGTTGATAATGATATGATTCGTTTGATGAGGTTGGTGAAAGAAGAACTCGGCGAAAACGCCGTCATTATCTCAACTTCACAACTCGAAGACGGCCGCAGCGAATTAGTGGCGGCGGTTGAAAATGACGATATAGAATTCATTAATAACACACCCGAAATATATGATTCATTTTATAATGATTGTTTTATCCGCGAACGTCTGGTTTATCATCAAACAGAAATTTCGACTCAATCGGAACTGCTAGCATTATGTCGACAACAAGCAGAAACTTTGCATGAAAAAGATGATTTGAAAATTTTGTCTTCTGTTTTGGTTAAGCTTTTTGCTTCTTATGATATTTTAGATATCAACAAACCTGTAAAGATATTTTTGGGGCCGCAAGGAAGCGGAAAAACAACCGCTTTAATTAAAACAGCCGCAGAAGCTAAAATTCATGGACTATCTTGCGCTTTAATTAATGCAGATTATGTGCGTGCCGGCGCATACGCACAAGTGGAGGCTTTGGCAAAAATCTTGCAGCTTCCGATACAACATGTTGAGAATTCGGAACAGTTAGCGGCAGAAGTTCTTCGTTATCAACGTCAATATAAGCTTGTATTGGTAGATTTTCCCGGGCTTAATCCTTTTGTCGAAGACGGTAAAAACCTTCTCCGACAAATGATTTCGGCTGTCTCGGGAGAAATAATCATGGTGCTTGATGCCGGTTATAACGCTTATGACGCAGGTGAAGCCGCTCGTCTTTATAAACAACTGGGTGCAACATGTTTATTGCCGACAAAATTAGATTTATGCCGTCGTGTAGGGGGTGTTTTAACTGCGGCAAAGGAAGGTGGATTAAAATTAGGAAGAGCATCTGTTTCTGCTAATATGCGTGTTGGTTTGGCTAAATTAGATGCAGCTTCACTTGCAGCGTTATTTCTATATAAATAAGGGGATTTTGATGGTTGAAGATATCGTTGCACAACTTTCTTCAAGGCAGCAATTTTATTGGCAAAATAAAATGATTGCTGTTGTATCGGGAAAAGGCGGGGTTGGAAAAACATGGTTTTCTATAACTCTTGCTCATGCTTTAAGCGGTTTAAAGCAAAAGACATTATTATTTGACGGCGATCTCGGAATGGCTAATATTGATATTCAATTAGGTTTAATGGTTTCACAAGATTTAGGTAGTGTTGTGACCGGAGCGGCGACGCTTAATCAAATTGTTCATTATTGTGATAAATGTCGTTTTGATGTTATAGCCGGACGTTCTGGTTCTGCGGGATTAGCGGCAATGCCTGTCGGGCGGTTGCAAATTTTGGCGGAAGATTTAGCTTTACTTTCGGATACTTATGATAAAGTGATTTTAGATATGGGAGCGGGTGCGGATAAAGCTATTCGAATATTATCGGGTATGTCGGGAAGAATGATTGTTATATGTACAGATGAACCAACATCATTAACAGATGCCTATGCTTTTGTGAAATTAATGGCACTACAATATCCTAAATGTCATCCGGAAATAGTCATTAATCAAGCGGAAACACTACGCGAGGGAAAACAAACTTATGATATTTTACAAAAAGCTTGTCAAACTTTTTTAAAAATATCTCCTCCGCTTTTAGGAATTGTTCGCCGTGACGCGAGAGTTCGTGATGCTATTCGCAGTCAAATGCCGCTTATAAGTCGTTATCCGACATCGGAAGCGGCGGAAGATGTTATTGAAATTGCGCGTAAAATTTTACAGGATGAAAAAAATGTATGATCGTGATCCTTTAGAATATTATCAAATTTTAAATGTTTTACCTGATGCTGATATACGGACAATTAAGCTTAATTATCATGATTGTGCCAAGAAGTGGCATCCGGATTATAATAAAGATAAAAATGCGATGGAGCATTTTCAAAAAATATCTGTTGCATATGAAATTTTACAAGATAAAGAAAAACGTTTAATATATGATGTTTTAGCTTGCGCGTATAATAAGGATGATTTTCCGCAAATGGAAACCCTTAGTGTTTTTAAGGATCGATTAGATAATGAAAATCCTGATGTTCGTATTATTAAATTACGCTATATTATAGGTAAAGTCATATCATATAAAGATAAGGAATATCGTTTGGTTTGTACGCAGAAGCAGGCTTTTAATGAGATTTTGAAATGTTCGGCGGCTAATTGGTTTGCCGGTTGGTGGGGGATAAAGGCTTTTTTAGCCAACTGCCGTGCTATTGCTTTTAATTATCGGGAGACGGGAACGAATCGACAAGATAATTTAACATTGCTTATTCATAATGCGGTGGCTTATCATCAAGAAGGTAAAGACAAGCAAGCTTTAAGTTCTATTTTGCAAGCTCTAGATTATGCGCTGCCGGATCAAATTCCCACGCTTAAATCTTTTGCGCACTATCTTTCGCTTAAAATTTCCTCATTGCCCAAATGGAATTGGAGATTATTAAAAGCGGCGCATTTTATAGTTCCATTTGTTTTATTTATGCTTTTATCATCGCCTGTGATTAACAGTTATTTGCTTGGTTTTAATAAATACATGACCAAGCAAAATGAAATTACCTATTTTCAAAAAGTTTCATTTAATGATGGCAGTGAAACATTTGATGATATTGTTGTCTCTAAAGTATTTAATATCCCTGTTGATTTATATGATGAAGAAAAGCTTTATCATTTTAGAGAGGATAGTTCGGTTATGTATGGTCCTGGGGATAAATTTGATGTTATGAGGAATATTGAAGCCGGACATACGGTTCGAGTTACAGGTTTTACACCGGACAAGGCTTGGTATCGTATTATGCTTGATAATGGGGAGATGGGGTTTGTTAAGAAATCTTCATTACTTAAGGGGCGCGGCAATGAGATACCGTCGTCGAGCAAGATTATTTATTCAGCGGATTAATAGATTTTTTGTTGAGTCAGGGGAAGGGGAATATTGCACCACGGATATATGAATAAAAAAAAGCGGAAGAAGTATCTTCCGCTTTTAAAGAAGGATTTTATTTTGTTTTTTCGTCTTTAGGAGTTTCTACATTTTCTCCTTTTTCGGCGGCTTCGGCGGCGGCTTTTTCGGCTGCGACGCGGGCCAGATCTTTTGCTCCTTTAGCATTTACATCACGATCGACCAATTCGATGACGGCCATAGGAGCGGCATCTCCATAGCGGATACCGGCTTTTAAGACTCTGGTATAACCGCCATTACGATTTTTATATCTTTCGGCCAAAGTGGAGAACAATTTAGCGACGACTTCATTATCGCGTAAGAAAGCCAAAGCCATGCGGCGGCTATTAAGATCGCCTTTTTTAGCGAAAGTAATCATACTGTCGGCAAAGGTTCTAAGTTCTTTAGCGCGTGGCAGAGTGATTGTGATTTGTTCGTGAGTAAAGAGAGCGTTGGTTAAATTAGAAAACAAAGCTCTTCTTTGGCTTTTAGGCATATTAAATCTTCTATGTTTATCACCATGTTTCATGGCATATTCCTTTCTTTTTTCTGGTGCTTTGACAGGGCAAAGCGGATTAAGACATTCCGTTACTACCTTCATATATAACGGTATTTAAGCGGATAATTTTCCGTTAAGTTGATAGGTATGTTAGCAATAAAATATTTTTTTGCAAGCTTTTTTTTAAGAGATTTACCAATAAAAAACTTATTTTGGTTATAAGGTATAATATGATTTAGAAAGGAGAGGGGCATGAGGTTGCTTATTCAAAGAGTAAAAGAGGCTTCAGTAGAAGTTGATAAAGAGGTAGTATCACAAATAGGTGAGGGGCTTTTAATTTTTATAGGGGTAATGAAAGGAGATAGTGAAGTTTCGGCGGATTATTTAGCGCGCAAAGCGGCGGCGTTGCGTATATTTGCAGATAGCCAAGGGAAGATGAATCTTAGTGTTAAAGATATATCAGGAGGTATTTTAGTTGTTTCGCAATTTACTTTAGCGGGAGATACGAGTCGAGGGAATCGTCCGGGGTTTGATAATGCTTTGGCACCGGAAGCGGCGAAAGTTTTATATGAATATTTTTGCGAACGACTTTGTTTGGAGGGATTAGATGTCAAGACGGGTGTTTTTCAAGCGGATATGGCGGTTAAACTTGTTAATGATGGTCCGGTAACGTTTATACTTGAAAGATGAAGAAGAAATTTTGATTATAAAAAAAATCTCCCGAAGCCTAAGGCTTGGGGAGATTTTTTAAAACAAATTGCGGAACGTTCTTCACTTGTAATGGACTTTGATTCCCCAGTTAATACCAGATGTACAGGTAGATTTGTCAGCACGGATACCCGATAAGTTATGTATGAAAGTATAAACTTGAGTGAGTACACCATTTTCTTCATAGGCATCTTCATAGGGTATCATGTCGAAGTCATTGTCAAAATCAACAAAACTTCCATCGGGAAAATCCTTATAGACCAAAACACCATCGTCATAGACTATATCATCATAGTACAAAATTTCATATTCCAAGTCAAAGTTATAGTTGAACTCAACAATATATTTCTGCTTTATGAGAGTGTAAGAAAAATATTTCCCTTCACTTTCATATTCTTTGCTCTGTTCTATCTGATGAGTGTCAACAATTGCTAAATCATTGTCATAATTATCAAGTACTATTGATGAGGTTTTGGACGGTTCATTTAAATTACTATGTATCCCAAAATTAATTTTTGTATTTTCTTCATATCCATTTGACCAACGCTGGTAAAGTAACAAATCACAAGATATTCCATAGTTATTACTACTTTTTTCCAACGATACAAATTCAGAAGAAAGGAGATAAGGTTCGTTGGCAGGACCGAGTTCTCGCATCAACAAGATTGATTTTGTAATCTCGTAGCTTTTGC
>CALXTF010000001.1 GCA_944391335.1 uncultured Alphaproteobacteria bacterium | reverse complement strand
TCATACGGTTGGAGCCGGTGTTGTATCTAAGATCATCAAATAATCTTTATAAAACAACAAAACTTGAAAACTCCCGAGATTATATCGGGAGTTTTTTTATGATTCGAACGTAACACTACCTGCGTAAGCAGGTAGATGTAGACATACCTGCCCAGCCGTTAGGCTTGCGAAGCCTTTGGGCAGGGCGAACGTAGTTCGGAACAGGTAATACCACTTGCGTTAGCTAGTGGTAGTTTATATTAAAATCTATACAAGACTATTTTTTTATTTGACTCCTAAATAAAAACAAGTTATTAAAAAAGCGAAAACCGAGAACCTTCTTTAATGAAGGTTTTAAATAACAATAATAAACCGGAGAAAATAAAATGAAACGCACATATCAACCTTCAAAATTAGTACGCTCCCGCCGTCATGGATTTCGTACTCGTATGGCAACACAAGGCGGTCGTAAAGTTCTGGCAGCACGCAGAGCAAAAGGACGCGTAAAACTTTCAGCCTAAGGTCTGGCTCTAATGCCGTTTTTTTTAAAATTAAAAAAACGCAAAGATTTTATTCGTACGGCAAAATTTGGATTTTCCGTTGCAACGCGTAGTATTGTTATTCAAGCTATTTTGCAAAAAGAAATAAAAACAGAAAAAGCTCGTATTGGATATACAACAACTAAGAAAATAGGGAAAGCCAATATTAGAAATCGTTGCCGTCGACGGTTACGCGCCGTGGCGGCATTGTTTTTCGAAAAATTGGCACTGCAAAATGCAGATTATGTATTAATAGCGCGTTATAATACGGCTAATATTAATTTTATTGATTTATGCAGCGACTTTCAAAATGGGATAAAAAAAATAAATAAGTTATTAAATGGAGAAACAAATTGTGTTCAACAAAATAATAAAACTCCCATTTCTGATATTGATTAGGTTTTATCAAAAAATTATATCTCCTTTACTTCCACATAGCTGCCGCTTTCAACCAACTTGTTCGCAATATATGTTGGAGGCTATAGAAATTCATGGCGTAATAAAAGGTATTTACTTGGGTATAAGAAGATTGCTCCGCTGTCATCCTTGGGGCGGTTCGGGTTTTGATCCGGTTCCTCCCAAAGATACCCCTCAAATACTAGATAAAAACTTGCATTGAAAATAAATACTGTTATATTCAGTTAAATATTTAAATTTTATAGGAAACACACGATGAATGAGGATATTAAAAGTTTTTATATGGCAATAATTCTTTCTCTTGCCCTAATATTCATAACCAACCATTTTTTTAGTAAAAAAGGAATTATCGAACCGACAAATATTTCTATTCCACAAGAAGAAAATCATCGTGAAAATAAAACGCAAGAAAATAAAGAAAGTCCTCTTTCTGTTGAAGAGGCCGTAAAAATAACACCAAGCGTGTCCATAAAAACACCTACTTTAACCGGAAGTTTTCGTACACGAGGATTCCGCATAGATAACTTGTGGCTTGAAAAATATAAACAAACTTTAGCCGAAGATAGTCCGGATGTGGAGCTTTTTTCCCCAGCTAAGACCGTAAATCCTTATTATGCCGAATTTGGTTGGTTATCTACAGATTCATCAATAAAACTTCCTAATAGCGAAACACTCTGGAGCGTAAAAGGAAAACAATTATCTCCGCAAACTCCTGTTGTTCTGGAATGGAATAATGGTCAAGGATTAAAATTCATTACTCAAATATCCGTTGATGAAAATTATTTATTTACAATTTCACAATCTGTAGAAAATAATACAGAAGAATCCATAACGCTTTATCCATATGGCTTAATAGCCCGTAATCCAACTCATACAGGGAAAAGCAGCGTGGTTCATGAAGGAATGATTGGAGTCTTTGATAATACCCTAGAAGAAATAGAATATGACGATATAGATGATGAAAATAAAGAATTTAACACGACGAATGGTTGGTTTGGCTTTTCTGATCGTTATTGGTTTTCGGCAATAATTATGAATAAAGATACTTCAAATAAAGTTAAATTCAGTAAAAACCAAAACAATATGTATCAAACTGATTTTATCGGCACACCCATCACTGTTGCCAGCGGCTCTGTCGGTACCACTCAAAATATGTTATATGCCGGCGCAAAAGAAATTAAATTATTAGATAAATATACCAAGACACACCAAATTCCTAAATTTGATTTAGCCGTTGATTTCGGATGGTATTATTTTTTAACGAAACCTTTTTTCTATATTCTTGACTTTCTATACAGTTTCATCGGTAATATGGGATGGGCAATATTGTTATTTGCCGCCCTACTTAGACTGGTAATGTTTCCAATAGCCAATAAATCTTATGAAAGTATGGCAAAAATGAAAAAAATTCAGCCTAAAATAAAGGAATTACAAGAAAAATACACGGATAAGCTCAAATTACAACAAGAAACTATGGAACTATATCGTCGTGAAAAAATTAATCCTGCGGCAGGCTGTCTACCAATGTTTATTCAGATTCCCGTATTTTTTTCGTTATATAAAGTCTTAAATATTGCAATAGAAATTAGACACGCTCCTTTTATCGGGTGGATAAAAGATCTTTCGGCTCCGGATCCGTTAACTTTATCTGTTATAACCCATTTACCGATTCCTGAATTTTTAAATATCGGCATATGGCCTATAATCATGGGAATAACAATGTATATTCAACAAAAACTAAATCCGGCACCAACCAATAAAGATCAAGCAAGAATGTTTGCTTTATTACCTTTAATATTTATGTTTATGATGGGACATTTTGCTTCCGGCTTGGTAATTTACTGGACATTAAGCAATATTCTGTCGATTATTCAACAACGTGTCATAACTAAAAGAAATATGGGATAAAATTGTGGAAGAACAAAATCCGAAATATACTAAAGAAGAATTAGCCGCCGGTAAAAAATTATTATCATTGAATTGTGAGTTTGTTCTGGGTGTAGCATTTCTTAATCAACTTCCTGCAGATAATGGAATGGAAGAAATTGCTTTTGCCGGTCGCTCTAATGTCGGAAAATCAAGTCTTATTAATTGTCTGGCAGGGCGAAAAGGATTAGCAAAAACTTCTAACACACCGGGAAGAACGCAACAACTAAACTATTTTAATCTAGCTGATATGTTATATATGGTAGATCTTCCGGGATATGGTTTTGCCAAAGCACCGGAAAGCATTGTCAATCGATGGCAAAAAATGATATTCACCTATTTACAGGGTAGAGTAAATTTAAAAAGAGTTTTTTTACTTATAGATTCGCGCCACGGAATTAAAAAGATTGATAAAGATATTATGGAAATGTTGGATAAAGCAGCCGTCACATATCAAATAATTTTAACAAAATGCGATAAAATTTCCTCTTTGGCGTTATCAAAAATATATAAAGAAACCAAAGAAGAAATAAATAAACACGCTGCGGCATATATTGATATTATAGCAACGAGTTCCGAAAAAGGATATGGAATTGATGAACTGCGAGCCGAAATTTCTAAGATAGCCAATTACAAAAATATATAAAAGAGATTCGCATAAAAAAAACCCCGTTTGGGGTTATAATGGCGCGCTCGGCGGGATTCGAACTCACAACCTTCTGATCCGTAGTCAGATGCTCTATCCAATTGAGCTACGAGCGCACTTGCGTTTTACAAAAGACTTAATACAACCTTTTATTTTTTTTTGCAAGCAAAATTTAAACAAATTTAATTTTTTTCTGGTAAAATCTATTTAAAACAAAAAAATACTTCTTTGTTTTTTACACTTTTATCTTTACAACAAAGATGAAAAGTGTAAAAAAACATTAAGTTATACATTCAAAACATTATTGATAAGGTAGTTGGCAAATGAAAAAGATAACAATCAAATTATTAACATTCTCAATCGTTGCTTTAACTTGCGGTTGTTCATATAATAATTTTCCTTCACTTATAGGCAGTTCACAAGATGAAAATGTTGTTGTCCGCAGCGGATCTTACGAAGATGCCAAAGGATCTAACACCGGAACTTTTGTCGGTCAAAAAATTATTGCCTTTCGACAAGAACTTGAACAAATCAAAATTTCACATCAAAGCAATACGGAAGAATTAAAAAGAATTACTAAAAATATTGCCGCAAACGCTACCCAATACAACAATACTGTTGGTTCAATTGAAAGTAAATTACAAATCGGAACAACTCCCGGAAACCCTAATTTATACAATATGCTGCAACAGGTTCAAAATAATGTTCAGACAATGTCAATGAATGCAAATGCCTTAAACAATTTATCCGTTAAAGTCGCCAACAATGCAACATCAACGGCTTATTTAGTCGATTCGATTCGTGCTGCTTTTAATATTTCCGGCGCCGTTGATGAAGATCATAGACAATTACGCAGTTTACAAAATGAAGCCGAACAATTATTAATTACCATTAACAGTATCAATAATGAAATAAATAACGATTCTAATCGCCAACAACAATTCCTCATTTCCGCACAAGATCAAATGAGCCAATTAAATGCGGCAATTCGTGTTGGTAATTTTAAATCCTCAGAACCGATTATAAAAGCTAAATCCAAACCCGTTTTATTTGGCACAAAAGACGCTTCTTTGAAAAAAACAACAGATAATAATGCCTTTTTAACAAGTAAACCTTTATTTATTGCTAAATTCAATCATGATAACATCAGTTACAAAGAAGGTCTAGAAACAGCTGTTAAAGCTGCTGTTAATCGCAAGAGCAACAGTATATTTGAAGTTATTGCCGTTTCTAATATAAACTCTGCAGCAAAAGCTCAACAACATGCGTCTAAAATTTTTGAAGAAATTGTGGCATTAGGTGTAAACCCTAATAACATTAATCTTAATGCAAAAAATTCCCCACAAACAAAAACAGCGGAAGTATGGATTTTTGTTCGATAAAAGTAAAGTTAAAAAACCGCCGATTGGCGGTTTTTTAACTTTCAGCTAATCTTTACCAAGATTTGTATCTTTATTAATATAAACAGCCATAATCAATCCAAAACTAAAACAAACAGATAACATAACCGTACCACCATAAGATATTAAAGGCAAAGGAATGCCTACAACAGGCAATAGACCTAAAACCATGGCAATATTTATAAAAATATAAAGGAAATAATTTGTTGTTAAACCAATAATCAACAACTTACCAAAATAACTGGTTGTCTTCATAGCAAATGAGTAACTATACAATAAAATAACCATGTTAATAAAAATAATCACAACACCGCCAATTAAACCAAATTCTTCTGAAAGCATTGTAAAAATAAAATCCGTATGTTTTTCGGGTAAAAAATTTAAATGGCTTTGTGTTCCTTGTAAAAAACCTTTTCCCAATAAACCTCCTGAACCAAGAGCTATTTTAGACTGCATAATGTGATATCCTGCCCCCAATGGATCACTTTCCGGATTAAGAAAAGTCAAGACTCGTAATTTTTGATAATCATGTAAAAAATGCCATGCAATTGGCATTAAAACAGCAGCAAATCCAGCAACGGTAATAAATTTTTTTACTTGCACCCCAACAACAAAAAAAATAATTCCGGTTGTAAATAGCAACATCATAGCTGTTCCCAAATCCGGTTGAAGAATAATAAGTATAACCGGAACTAAAGCCATAAATAATGGCGGTAAAATTCCCCGTATTGTTTCAATATTATGCAGAGTTGTTGTATGGAAATAGCGTGCTAAAGCCATTACTAAAGCAATTTTCATTAATTCAGAAGGTTGTATTTTTATAATTTTCAAATCTATCCAACGAGTTGCCCCCATACCTGTATATCCGGCCACTTCGACCACAATCAGCAAAATAAGAACAATAAAATAAAAATGATAAGCGTAACGCAAAAATAATTTAATATTAACCATTGACACAGTAAACATCACCAATAAGCCAAAAACAAAACGCAATAAATGATTAAAAGCCCAACCTTCCCACTTACCGTTTGCTGCGGAATAAAGCATTAACGTTCCGATTCCGGCTAATAAAGAAATTAAAATAAAATAAGTCCAGTTTAAATGTTGTAATTTTTCTTTTAAGGTTAAATTTGGATTATGTAATCCCAGTTTATAAGGTTTATACATCATTATTGAACTTCCTTATCTAAAATTAAAGCTTCTTGCAGTAACTTAGAGCCGATAGGTGCGGCTTTTGATGAACCTCCTCCGCCATGTTCCACCAACACGGCAACCGCATATTTAGGATAATCAGCTGGAGCGTACCCAACAAATAAAGCATGATTGCGATATTTCCATGGAAGATCATCTTGACTAACAATTCCCTTTTGTCGTTCTTTCATTGTAATTCTTTTAACTTGAGTTGTTCCTGTTTTTCCGCACATTTTTTGCCCGTTAATATCAAAATGCGCTAAATAAGCCGTACCATTTGGTCGATTAACAACAGCACACATTCCCTCTTTAACCAGATTTAAATATTCACTTTTAATTGATATTTTTTTCTTTTTTTGCGGATCAAAATGATTTATTTTCAAAAAAGTTGGTGTTACTTCATAACCGCCATTAGCGATTTTAGCGGTCATCATCGCCAATTGTATAGGTGTTGTCATAACATAACTTTGTCCAATACCGGCAATAAGTGTTTCACCTATTTGCCAATTTTCGCCACGAACCCTTCTTTTCCATTCTTTATCAGGAATTAATCCTCTTTTTTCACCTGCTAATTCGAGATTTGTAAGTTGTCCTAGACCAAATCTTCTTGCCATTGATGCTATTTTATCGATTCCCAATTTTTGAGCCACTTCATAAAAGAAAATATCACAAGAATGTTGTAAAGCTTCGACAACATTTAAAGCTCCATGACCATGATGTTTCCAACAATGAAAAAAATGATTTCCTAATTGCATACGTCCGGAACAATATATTTTTGTATCCTTATTTATTATACCTTCTTCTAAAGCTGCCAAAGCAACAATCATTTTAAATGTTGACCCTGGAGCATATTGACCGGCAATAACTTTATTTAAAAGCGGACTACGTTCATTACTTAACAAATTATTATATATTTTATGGCTAACGCCGTTAACAAAATCATTAGAATCATAAGAAGGGGTAGAAACAAAGGCTAAAATTTCACCTGTATCAACATTAACAAGAACAGCAGCTCCACTATCATCACCATAAAGTTCATAAGCCTTTTTTTGTAATCGAGCATCGATGGAAAGTTGTAATTTTTCACCGGGGACACCATCAACTTTTTCAATTTCCTGCATAACTCTACCAACAGCATTGACTTCTAATTTAAGGTGGCCACTGACGCCGCGAAGTTTTTGTTCAAATTGTTTTTCTAATCCATCTTTACCAATTTTAAACTCAGGGACTTCAAGTAATGGATCATTATCTCGTTTTAGATCTTGTTCCGATACGGAGGCAACATATCCTAATAAATGAGCTGTTTGCTGTCCATAAGGATAATAACGGCTGAGATTATCACTAATAATAATTCCCGGTAAATCGACCATAGCTAAAGAAATACGGCTCATTTCATCCCAATTGAGCCTATCTTTAATTTTTATCGGCACAAAACGCCTATATTGTTGAACTTCTTCTTTAACACATTGTTGCTCTTCTTGATTAAGGGGAATAATTTTTTGCAAACGTTTAAGTGTTTCATCTACACTATTTGTTTGTTCTGCTACAATCATTACTTGGAAATTCTGCCGATTTCCTGCTAGAATTTTTCCGTTTCGATCAAAAATCTCTCCGCGTGGCGGAATTAATAAACGCATAGAGATTCGATTATCATCAGCCATCGTTGTATATCTATCCGCTTGGTATATCTGAAGATAATAAAGACGAACAATAATTAACAATAATAAAACAATCTGAACCGCAATCCAGATTAATGTTCGTGATATTAATATTTTACCTTTATCACTATCACGGTTCATTTACATATCTTCCTGCAAAAAATTATTTAGCACTAATGCATTTATTCCGCCAACCAAGGGATAACAAGCTAAACTTGTTAAATAAGTAAAAAACAATGGCATAATAGGTAAAAATTGTTCATAATAGAAAGAAAGTAGCAGCCATTGACTAAATAAACAAAAAGGCAGTAATAAAGCAATTCCGAACCAAAGGACAATAAAAACGCGTCCGTTTAGATATTTAATGAGATTGATCACTAAAAGGTACATAATTAATAAAGGCACCAATCCCGAACCGAATGGAATAGCAGAAGCGGCATCTGTCAATATACCAAAAATAAAGACTATTCCCAAATTAAATATATCCGGTCTATACACCAACCAAAAATAAGCGCACATTAAACTAATAGCTGGTTTTGCATTATTTGCTATATCCAAAGGAAGAGGAAAATAAGAATAAAAAGTTAATATTAATGAAACGACTAAAGGCAAAGTTTTATAGAACGTAAATTTATTAATAGGAAAAATTTCTTCATTTATTTTCATTAATTTAAATTCCCATCATATATTTCTCTAGCAGGATCAGGCAATTGGTAATCAACGATTTGCACATATTCCAAATTATTTAATTTATCAAAAGGTTTAACCAAAGCACCATCATCAACAATTTTTACGATTGTTCCCACAGGCAACCCAGAAGGGAAAACACCGCCAAGACCGGAAGTAACAATTTTATCACCTATTTTTATATCGGTTTCCATAGGAATAAAAATCATTTTAGGCAAAGGATTATTATCTCCGGATAGGATCCCTCGAACGCGGCTTCTTTCGGTCATAACAGGGATTTTAGAATTGATATCATTAACAAGGAATATACGTGCATAGTTATGTCCTTTTTTTTCGACACGTCCAATCACTCCTTCTCGTCCAAGGACGGCAAGGCCTTTACGCACATTAGGACTTCCTGCTATATAGACTGTAAGGGCATGGGTAAAAGAATTTCCTTCTTGAGCCACGACTTTAGCTGTTATGAAAGAGGACTGAGGCAGAACAGCATAATTAAGCATTTGCGTTAGAAGGCGGTTTTCAATTTCTATTGCTCGGTTTGCGGCATTAGCCATCAACAATAATCTATTTTCTTCACGCAGACGTTGATTTTGTATGTTTACATTACGTAAATTATGAAAATAACGATACCCCTCAGCAAGTAATGTTGCTGGCGATATTAAAATATCAATAGTTGTCGCAATAAATTCATGAACAGGAGCAGAAGTTTTTTCTATTAATGAAGTTTCACTTTTAGTCAGCATGATAAAGACAAAGGCAACGACAAAAGCCAAGATAATCGCAAATTTTTGAATAATATTGCGAAGTTGTTTAAATTGAAAAAATGTTTTTCTATCTCTTTTGACCACGATCTACTCTAAAACAGACGAATTTTAGTTATTAATTAACATATAAATCATTTGATAGCAAGTCTAACAAGTTATTATAAGCATATATTTATACAAAACTTATTTCACTGTAATAAAATAAAAACTCCATTGGAGATTGCCAGTGGAGTTTGATTGACAAACTTAATGTTCCTATTAGGATAAAGTTTATTCTCCTTTTTTTATCTTTTCAATTAATTCTTTAACTGATGGAATACAGCCGTTTCGATAAAGAGGATCTGTCGCAAAACGATAGACTTGATGACCGGCAAACAATAAATGATCTTTAACACTACCGCCGTGTCCGACTTCATATAGAGTTTTATGAATACAATATGTACGAGGATCAGGAATACGACCAGTAGAACCTGTCGGGCTAATTGCAGACCATGTTGAAAATTGGCATTGAGATAAACACCCCACGCAATTTTTGCGATCTTCTTTCATTTGTTCCCATTCTTGCGGCGTCATAAATACAACCGTTTGATCCGGTGTTTCTTTAATAGATGTGAGACCGGCGTTAATTTGGTTGTTTGCTTTTTCCATATCATCGGGTTTAATAAACACCGTTTTATGGTTGTTTATTCTAAGGGGTTGAGAAAAAGCTGGATCCGCTTCTGTTTGAAAAGGTATTTCACCGTTTTTACGGGTGATTAATTTTTCAAGAAATGTGTTTTTTATGGCAGAAGAAAAGAATCCGGTTGGGCTGAAGCGTTGTAAAATCACATCACCTTTTTTAACTTGCATCATTACTTTTTTCCAAGCTTCACTAATAGGGCTTTCTTTGGTAATCATGGGTCTGGTACCAAACTGAAATGCTAATTTTCCTATATCCGGATTCTCTATATAATCCTCCCAATCATTTAAAGCCCAGACACCGCCGGCCATTATGATCGGTGTTTCTTTTAATCCGCAGCCATTCATTAACTTCCGTAAAGCGACCAAACGTTCATAAGGTTGTTCAGGTTTTGAGGGATCTTCTGCGTTAGAGAGACCGTTATGTCCGCCTGCCAACCACGGATCTTCATAAACAACGCCGCCTAAAAATTCCGTAAAATTAGAATATGCGCGTTTCCACAATATATTAAAAGCCCGTGCGGAAGAAACGATTGGATAATAATAGACGTTAAATTTAGAAGCTAATGCGCCAAGATGATAAGGCATTCCGGCACCACATGTAATTCCATGGATTAAGCCTTTAGCTTTTTCCAATACACCTTCTAAGATTCGTTGTGAATCAGCTAATTCCCATAACATATTCATATGGATTCGGCCATTTCCATTAGCTATTTCGTGAGCGACTTGAGCTTGAGCGATTCCGCCTTTTATAGCTCTTTCGACCATTTCCTCGTGTCTTTCCGGTCTTGATTTTTTTAAAAAATCTTCAAAGACGACATTTCCGTTTTCATCATAAAAGTCAGGACTAACGCCGGAAAATGTTCCGACGCAATTTTCCCGCGCCCATGAACCGCTACTGCGACCATCACTAGCGTTAATACCTTTACCGCCTTCAATCAACGGTAAAACTTCCTTACCGGAAATAATAATAGGATTTAAGCTCTTCAAAGTATTATCCTTTCTTCTTTTTTTCTAAAGGTGCTTATAACATAAAAAAATTTTTTTTCATAGTAAAAATTTAAGATGTCAGCAATAAAATTTCAATAGGGACTTGATTAACAACGATAATTGATATTAAAAGGCATATAAAGGCGTATATTTTAAGTAATAAAGGTAAAAAATCGTATCGGAAGAATGGCACATAACTTTTTATACTTTTGAACAACCAATGAATTCCCATCATTATAAAAACGACTAAAATGATTTGCAAACCAATTCCTAATTGTTTTAATATTGATGACAGAGGATATAAAATAAAACTTGATAGACCAAATACCAATAAATATACGATAATTGAAAAAACGGTGATATAGTTTGCTCGAACTTCTTTTTTGTGTCGTTGTTGTTTTTCTTCTTCAACTTTTTCCGGAGTTATTTTATCCAATTCCAATCCGCGCACAGTTTTTGGCGTTTGAAGAAGATTTTGTCGCTCAATCATGTCTAATTTAAATTTTTCTTCCATTAAACACAAACCGCAGCCTTTAGAAGTAAAATAGACATGATTTTGATTTTTTTTACATTGTCTTAAATTTTGCAATAAATACCGTAAATGTTTTTCCCATTCGGCGGCAGTTGGTCTTTTCATTCCCTTAACAAAGGCACGATCAAAAAGTTCAAGAGTACTATGCATAAAATAATCATGAATACTATAAGGATGAGGTGCTTGATAAAGATCAGCCCAAGATCCGTATGCATAATGATAGCCTTCTATTCTTTCTTGAATTGTTAAATTAGGAAATCCTTGTTTGCGAGGGACACCGGAAAAAGGGTGAATACCATTATTAAGAATTTTAAACAAAATAACAGCTAAAGCAAACTTATCTTGTTCTTCTCCCATTTTATCGCAATTTTCATTCATTCCTTCGGGATATATATATTCTTCACTAACAAATTCTGCGGGATAGCGTTCTTTTTCGCCACATATTGAAAAACCGTCGCAATCCAATAAAACGACTAACATACTTTGCTTATATACAAAAATATTAGAAGGTTTAAGATCAACAATATAGTGTCCTTTTTCATGTAAAGCCGCGACCATGGCGCATAAATTATATGCGGCTTGCAAACGATGTTCGTATTTTTCGGTTAATTTTAATTTTCGACGAATAGCTTTTTGCATAAAATGATCAAGAGAAGCGGCACGGCTCAAATCAATCAAAGGCATTAAATAACCGACGCAAAAACCAGATGAATTTTCAATTAAAGCTTCCGGCCAGGCAATTTGCACATAATTATGTCCATCATCCATTGTAAATTGTTGTCCATCTTTCATTACCGGAGAGAAATCTGGACGATTGAGAAGCATTGCTTGTAATTTTTCACGATTAGAACTGCTTTTATTTAGGTTATGAAATATTTTTGCGACCAAGTGAGGATAACCTTTAACTTGATATATACGTCCAGCAGCTCCACCTTTATTAATCATATCGCCAAGACTAATATTTTCCCAATGGCCATCACTATAAATAGCGTGATATATTTGTTTATCTTCTTCCATTATAGCTTAACCCACAAAAAAGTTTTATCATCGGGATTTATTTTTTTAGCTCGCGTTGTATTAAAAGTATTAATTAAAGCGCGAGTAGCTTTTTTTTGGTTTTTTTCCTGTAACAAGAAATCATTGATTGGTTGTAAAAATTTAGGTTCTATTTGACTATAATCACCCGAAAAAGAAAAATTAGTTAAACCGTCAGACATCAACATTAATGTATCTGCATTTGAAAAAGAGGTAAAACGCAAAGTTTCTTGCCAATCATCCATGGTATAAAAATAAGTTTCACATGAAAAGACGCCATTTTCAGGTTTTGAAGCGATATAATGAGATAAATCGGAAGAACTAAAAGCTAAAGCAGCTCCGTCACCAATATGGAAGAACAAACCTTCATTTTGATAATAAACGACGCCAACGACCGTAGCGGCAAAAGCCATAATACCTTTTTCGTTATGTGTTAAGTTATAGCGATGAAAGATTAATTTATATCGTGCAACATTGATGGCATGGATAATATTTTCACGAATATTTTTTAATGGCGCGTTTTCTAATAAATCGATTAATGTATCACAAACAATTTTAGCGCCAATACGTCCGTATTTAGCCGAACCGGCGCCATCAGAAACGACACCGACAAAATTTTTACCACGAGTAGAGTATTTGCAAAAATCTTGGCATATTTCTCCCCTATGTATATGAACAGGACCTGTTACTGATGCGGCACGAACTTTAATGTTTTTATATTTAATTTTCTTCATCCCAATTTCCCGTATCGTCAAATAGGTCTTCCGCATTAGGGGCTGCTTTTGATATACAGGAAACGCTACGGCTAAGCCATAAGAAAAATTCTGTAAATTTCAACCCGCTAAGTCTTTTAGGTGAATTAAGGGAAAATTTAGCTAATTTTTCCAAATTAGCACCCTCTGTTCCAACGGCATGAATGACAACTTTTTTATTTTTTTGAGCTTCACGGCATTTTTTAGCTACTGTTTCCCAATCATAATCGGTTGGTTCTCCGTCGCTAATCAAAAAAATCCAAGGTCTTTTTGAAGTAATACCGCAATTATCATATAAACATTTTTGTTCTTCAATTTTTTTTAAAGCAAGTTCCATAGCTTTTCCCAGAGGCGTCAGGCCACCGGCGGCCATTTCAGGAGCGGAAAAATTCATAGCATCAATCCAATCGGCAGAAACATCTGTTTCATCTTTTCCGAAAGCTTTTATAATCAACAATTGAACTCTTGAACTAGCGTCTATATCTTCTTTAAGCTCTTTTTCCAGAGCTTTTAGTCCCATATTAAGTTGTTTTATAGGTTCTCCGCGCATTGATCCGGAGCAATCAAGGACTAATACGCAAGGTGTACGTTCATTAGCGTTATCTGCGAATTCGACGTAAGGTATCATTTCATCAACAAAATTATTTTCAGCCATTTTGAATTTTCCGATTAAAGGTTATTTTTGTGGATAACTATGTGGATAACCACTTCCTTCGTATATTTGCGGAGCGGACATTTTTCCGCAACCGGCAAGGGTTAAAACAACAATAAACAATATTCCATAAAGTAATGACATTTTATACATTATTTACACCTTTTTCTTGTCTGTTTTCTTAATTATGTTATATCTTATTTCAAGAATGTAAACAAGACAAAAAATATTAAAGAGTTATCAATAAGCAATGAACAAATTTTTTCATTTTTGTTTTTTCATGATATTGTCTGTTTTTGTTTTTAACACAGCTTTATCTACCGAAAAAGGTATAAATATATATGAAACACCTCGTGAATTACCGTCAAAGGTTATTTTTTCACAAACAGGAAAACAAATTAGACTGAGTGATTTTCAAGGTGATTTTGTTTTGGCTGTTTTTTGGTCACGTTATTGTATTCCATGTATTCGTGAACTAGAAGATTTACAAAAGTTTGTCACTCAAACAAAAAATGACGGAATACGCGTCATCTTAATTTCTCCTAAAGAAGAATGGCCTGGAGGTTTTTTAGAACAACAACGATTTTTAACACGTTATAAAGCGGCGGAAATGGAAATTTATGTTGATAACAAAAGTGATTTAAGTGCGGCTTTTGGTATTTTTTCTTCACCTGTTACTATTCTTGTCAGCCGACAAGGACAGGAAATTGGTCGAATCAGAGGAACGGCGAAATGGGATCATTCTGATGTAATTGAGTATATATACAAGATTAAAGCGCAATATGGATAAAAAAATTTAGTACCCGTTATTCTTCTTCGCGTAAAGAAGGGAACAATTCTTTTCCAAGCATTAAACGACTACGCTGAGTATCAATAGATGTTGCAAGATTAAGTTTACCTGTTTTAATAATAGCTCGAACTTGATCGCCTTGTTTTGTATCGGGATTCGCAAAAAGAAAAGAAACTGAAGGTACTTTTTTACGAATACCATTTAAGGTTTGATGCATAACCGCTAACATTCCGCGTGAAAACAGATCATAGGCTAAATCTTCGGACATACCGGCAGAAGAAGCGTATTTTATAACCGAATTAATTGCATCGGCAACATTATTGGCATGAATTGTTGATAAGACCAAATGACCTGACGTACAAGCTCTCAAAACTTCACCGGCAGTTTCCGGTGTACGTATTTCTCCGACCAAAATAAACCGTGGTTTAGAGCGTAAAGCTGATTTGAGACATCCTCCCCAATTTCCATCAATAGGTTGGGTTTGTTTACACAAACCAAGACTTCCGTTTAAGGCTTTATAAGTCCTGTCGAGAGGCATTTCTGCCGGATCTTCGATTGTATAGGCAAATCCACCTTCTCTTATTAAATATTCTTTCAATAAAGAAGAAACAGCGGTTGTTTTTCCTGCTCCGGTTGGTCCGGACCATAAAATAAGTCCGGCAGCGTCACTTAAGTTTAATAAATATTTTCTTAATTCGGGAATAAAACCAAGCGTGCTAAAAGCAGGCACTTCGGGAGGCATTTTTCGAATACAATATTGAATACCATATATACTGATGCTTCTTTCGACACGATATAGAATTTTATTATATAAAACGGAATAACTTGAATTAATTCCATCAAAAGATTTTTCCACTTGATCATAAAAAGTGTTAAAATCTTGCGCTTCAAATTTCATTAACCCATTAGTTGTTTTTCCGTCAGGAATAAAAGCTGTTTTATCGGGTGTAATGTAAATATCGGAAAAATTAACTTCATTAATAGTACACATTAAATTTTTTACCATAATTAATTAATGACTTCGTCGGGATAAACGCCAAAAAAGTCGTCACGTTTAACCCATCCTTCTATTGATGTGAATTTAATTAAGCAAAAATCTTTACCTTCGGGACATTTTTCCACTTTACCTATGACCTGATCTTCGACTTTAGCAATAATTTTAGCATTTATTTCCGGTTTAGCATAAATATTGCTTGTTTGTTGATTAGTCATTTTAATCCATCTTTGACTACTTAACATAGGTTTATAAACCCATGTTTCAGAACCTTCCCAATCTCGAATCTGACGCCATAAATCAAATTCGGCAATAATTTCGACGGGAGCGTTTTTTTGTTTATAAACCCATTCTATAGGATATCTGGATCCCGGACCCGAACGAGCATTAACTAATTTTGATCTAAGAGAAGCCATTCGTGGTAAAATACGACCAGAATCCTCATCTGTATTATTTTGAGCCGATACCGGATTAATAAACATAAAAAGAGCCAATACAGCATTTAAAAATATTTTCATATTATCCTCTTTTATAATTTTTTATCTAAGTTATTATAATAATAATCTTATATAATAAATAAAAAGTAAAATTTTATTAGGAGAATAAAATGAATCTACAAGAAATAGCCATAGAATTAATAAAATTTCATACACAAACGGGAAATATTGATGAAATAAACAAAGCTATAACATATCTTTCGGATATAGCTTTAGCAATAAAAGCATATAAAGAGATTTATCAAAAAGGTAATTTAGCTCCCGTCATATTACTTTCCAATGGAGAAAAAAGAGATTTTGATGTTCTTCTTGTCGGACATATTGACGTCGTGCCGGCAGCAGACAATATGTTTGTTCCAAATATAAAAGACGGCAAAATGTATGGCCGCGGAACCTTAGATATGAAATCTTTTGCTGCCGTAGGACTAAAATTATTAGAATACGTCATTAGTGAAAAACTTCCTCTTAAATTTGGCGTATTGTTATCTTCCGATGAAGAAAAAGGAAGTTTCGGATTGGAAGCTTTTCTTGCCGATAACAAAGATTTAAAGGCAAAAATAGTACTTGATGTTGATGTTGCCGGCAATATTAATAAGATTGTTACACGTTGCAAAAATCCGGTTTTTATCAAACTTATTTCCACGGGGAAAGAAGCACATGGTTCAACCCCGTGGCAAGGAATTGACGCCAATGAGCAGATTTTTCAAAGTTGGCAAAACATTCGCAAATTTTATCCTTATTATAATAAAAAAACACCTGTTCCTCTAGATACATGGATTGATACGGTTCATTTTGCCAAAATTAATGGTGGCGAAGTGGCAAATGTCATATCCAACTATGCAGAAGCGTTGCTTGATTTTAGATTAACAGAAAAATCCACTTTAAAAGATTTAGAATCCAATTTAAAAAGATTAATTGCAGAAGGCGTTGATTATCAAGTAATTTCTTCCGGCAGTCCGGTCATCATGAAAGAAGATAATTTTTATATTAGCCGCTATAAACAAATTGCAGAACAATATCTACAACAGCCGATTGAGTTTGAATATATTGGCGGAGCAACCGATTCGCGAGCTTTTGCGGAACGCGGTTCCATTATTATCATGCATTCAGGCAGCGGTGCTGGAATGCACGCCAAAGACGAATATGTAGAATGGCAATCGGTAGAACAACTTTTTGAGATTCAAAAATTATTTTTAAGACAACTGACCTTGAACCCTCTTTGAAATTACTTTAATAAAGAAGTAGACATAAACAGTAAAAAGTAGTAGTATATTTTTAGTAAAAAATAAAATATACATCATAAAATGAACACATTGCTTACATTAGGTTTGATAATTTGCGGTCTTTATACAGCAAGCTGCATATGGATTATCAATCTGAAGATTGAAAGATACGAATTTTTAGCTCGAAGAAGCTCACTTATCGGGCTTATCATTATATTGGTTATGTTTATATATTCAATTTATTTTATTAAAGGCGTTGATTATTCTTTCGGAGTGATATTGGGATTATCCATTGGCATAACAATTGTTTGGCTTTTAGCTTGCGGTTTTGCAATTGGTATTTTAACGATTATGACCGTAGGGACATATTGGTTGATAACGACTTGGAAAAAAACCGATTTTCATGAATTATGGTCTAACATCAAATTGGATTTTAAAGCCAAAATAACGAGTTTAAAATCGTGGATAGATGATGAAGAATAATTGATTTAAATAAAAACAAATTTTAAATATCATAAAATGTGTCGACGTAGCTCATCAGGATAGAGCAACAGTTTCCTAAACTGTGGGTAGGAGGTTCGAGTCCTCTCGTCGACGCCATGTTTTTAAAAATATCTCCAACTTTTATTTTTTGTACCATAGTGAATAAGTAAAATATTAAAGGATAGATTTGATTTTAGTCATAAAATACATTTTTAAACAATAAAAATAAGAAACGAATCTCAAAAAGGCCTATCAATTAATTGATAGGCCTTTTTGAATTTACATCAGGACATTATTCTTTATTAAAAGCATTTTCCTGTTTTTTAGCTTCATCTTCGGTACGAGCAACATTAACCAAAATTGTTTGATTGACTTCCGGATGAAGATTTAATTTAACCTGATATATACCCAGATCTTTAATTGGACGCTCAAGATTAATATAACGTCTTTCAACATTTACACCAGCTTCTTTGATTGCAGAAGCAATATCTCTAATGGTAACGGAACCATATAATTGTCCTGTTTCTGCGGCCTGACGAATTAGGATCACTTTAAATCCTTGTAATTCTTCAGATTGTTTAACAGCATTAGCATATAAAGTCTTATTATGAGCTTCTAATTCTGCTTTTTGTTTTTCATAGAAAGCAAGGTTTTCTGCTGTTGCACGAAGAGCTTTTTTAGTTGGCAATAAATAGTTGCGCGCATATCCATTTTTTACATTAACTTTATCGCCCATTTTTCCTAATTTATTTACATGTTCTAAAAGTATAACTTCCATTTTTTTTCTCCTTAATTAGCAACGAATGGAAGTAAAGCAATTTGACGAGCGCGTTTAATAGCGCGAGCCAGTTCTCTTTGCTTTTTAGAGGAAACAGAGGTAATTCTGCTAGGAATGATTTTTCCCTTTTCCGAAATGTATCTTGAAAGCAATTTGACATCTTTATAATCAATTTTAATGCTGTCTTCGCCGGAAAAAGGGCAGGATTTCTTTTTTTTGAAAAATGTTTGTTTATTCATAATCCATTACTCCGCTTCTTCAGTTTCTTTTTCTTCTACGTTGACGCCTTCTGAAAATTCATCAACACAGACAGTCATGTAACGAATAATGTCTTCATTAAGACGAACAATTCTTTCGTACTCTGCAATTGCTTGAGCCGGAGCAGAAATATTCATGATGACATAATGACCTTTACGATTTTTTTTAATTCGATACGCTAAGGTTTTCAACCCCCAGTTATCGACTCTAACAATCTCGCCGCCTTCTTTTTTAATAACATCAGATAAATCTGAAACGATGTTATTAACCTGAGTAGCTCCGAGATCTTGACGTGCAATAAGCACACTTTCATATTTTTGCATATATTTTATCTCCTTATGGATACTCAACAATATTTCCTATATTAAGGAAGAGGTTCTTGTATAGCCAAAGTTTTAAACTTTAGCAAGGGACGTAGGTAATATAAATGAAAAAAATTTTTTAGCAAGTTTTTTCTTTAAACAAAAGAAGAATATATAGTAACAAAATTTATTGCAAATAAATATATTTGCCGTATTATAGATAAAAAATGTTTTGGGGTTATAAGGATAAATAAATGAAAGCAAAACGACTTGTATCAATAGCGGCAGTCTTTTTAGTTTCGGCTTGTTCAATGTTTTCCGCAAACAATGAAACAGTTGAAATTGTCAATGAGAATCAAACTCCTGTAAATATGCAGCCTGTTATTATACTTCAACATCAAACAAAAGGAACTTTGGTCTGTTGCCGCACCACCGATGAGGTTACAGCGGAAGAATGCGCTCAAGCTTTGGAAAAAGCCTGTTTTGTGAGAATACAGGATCTTCCCTATCGTTCTGCCCAATATGATTTTTTAACAGTTGATACTTATCCAACCAGACGTTGGCGAGAAAACGAAAAAACTCCTAGGTGGTAAAAATGCTCTCTCGGGTTAACACCGTTGCATTTAATGGTTTAGATATTTTAAATGTAGAACTTCAAGTACAAATTTCAACAGGAATGCCAGCTTTTACTATTGTAGGTCTTCCGGATAAAGCGGTTGCCGAAAGTCGTGAACGTATTCGGGCAGCATTTTCTTCTTTAGGGTTGAAATTACCTGGAAAAAGAATAACGGTTAATTTAGCTCCTGCTGATTTATTAAAAGAAGGATCTCATTATGATTTGCCATTAGCTTTGGGACTTTTAGTTGGAATGGGCGTAATTGCTCCTGAAAAAATTTCTCCCTATCTTGTCCTTGGAGAACTTGGTCTTGATGGATCATTAGTAAACATTAACGGCGTCTTACCCGCATCTGTTGCGGCAAAAAAACAAAATATGGGTATTATCTGTCCACAAAAGCAAGGAAGCGAAGCTGTTTGGGCAGGAGTAAAAAATATTCTTGCAGCTCATTCTTTATTTGAACTTATTAATTATTTTCAAGGTAATACAGATATACCCTTTCCAATTGCAAAAAAAAGAGAAATTTCTCAAAATTTTCTTGATATGAAAGATGTTAAAGGTCAAGAAACAGCCAAAAGAGCTTTTGAAATTGCCGCAGCCGGAGCCCATAATCTTATTATGTCAGGACCTCCCGGAGCCGGAAAATCCATGATGGCGGCAAGATTGCCGTTTCTTTTACCGCCTATGACAACAGTTGAAGCTCTTGAAACCAGTATGATACACTCTATTGCAGGTGAATTAAAAGAAGGAGCTATTAGTTTTCAACGTCCTTTTCGGGCTCCGCACCATAGTGCTTCCACACCTGCGCTCGTAGGCGGCGGTCGAAAAGCTAAACCAGGAGAAATTTCTCTGGCTCATAATGGAGTTTTATTTCTTGATGAATTACCCGAATTTGCCCGTTCTACCTTAGAAGCTTTACGTCAACCTTTAGAAAATGGAACTGTAGCTATTTCACGTGTTAATTCTCACACTATTTTTCCCGCACGCTTCCAACTTGTTGCGGCAATGAACCCTTGTCGTTGCGGAAATCTCGGTTTTTCAGCTTTAGAATGTAGCAGAGCTCCTAAATGCGGCGAAGAATACCGTGCAAAAATTTCCGGACCGCTTCTCGATAGAATCGATATTCAAATAGATGTATTGGCGGTAAGTCCCTTTGATTTAGTTGATGCCAAAACAGGTGAAAGCTCCGAAATAATACGAAAAAGAGTCATGATGGCGCGCGATATTCAGAAAAAAAGATTCGCCGATCTTGGTCATCCTGAATTACTCACAAATTCCCAACTTAAAGGTGAATTATTGGAACAAGTGGCGCAACTTGATAATGAAGCGCAAAAACTACTTTTAACATATGCAGATAAAAATCATATGTCTGCACGGGCTTATCATCGTACATTACGAATGGCAAGAACAATTGCAGACTTGCAAAATGAAAATAAATTGCTTAAAATACATGTTGCCGAGGCTTTGTCTTTGCGATGGAAAATGTCCGACTTAAATAGGAGATAAATGATAATGCAAAAACTGATGTTTATAAAAACCGCTGTTGGAACCGCCATATTAACAGTATACGCATTTACTTGTAATGCAATGGAATGTCCTCCAACTCAAACTCAATGTCCGGAAGATATCGATCAAAGTCTTGTTTATATGCAAAAAAAACCGGCAGGATATACTTTATCTCCGCGTGAAGAGGATTTTATTATAAGCGATCGGCAAAAACTATTCACCGATTCGGTTGATGAATCAGGTCATTTAAAAAAAGATCTTGACGGCAGCATTTTCGGCGGCGGCCCATGTGTCAGCTGCGAAAGAGACGGCAGCATTTTCGGCGGGGGTCCATGTGTCAGCTGCGAAAAAGATGGAAGTATTTTTGGCGGCGCACCCTGTAACGGTCCGGCTTGTCGTTTGCAACCTAAAGAAAAACCAAACCCCAAATATATTCAAAACTATATTGTTTTTGACGATAGCCTCTATCAAGCTGTTCACCGTCAATGCGGCGATTTTGCCCCTATTGAATTGGAATGGGTCGATTTTCGTATAAAAAACGAAATGAATCATAATCGTTATTCTCGAAATCTCGGAAAATATCGTTTTCGTATTTTCGGATGCCGTCGTAATGCTAAAAACGCCGTTTTGAACGAAGGTCGAATTCTTGAAAAAGATATGAGTTTTATAGATATTTTTGATGATATCATGTCGGATTGTTATCATATCATTAAAACACCAAATGATTTATGCCTGCGCGCCGATAGTCCTTTACCTGAATATATCTTAACCGCCGAAATTACAGATTATTATATGAATCTTTGCGATGAATATGATTGGGATAATGCTTCTAAAAAAGATAAAAGAGCAGGTTCTTCGGAAATGACCGTTGTTTGGCGTTTGATGGATTTAACCAAAACTAACGTATTATGGAAAGGAAAAACTGTCGGCTACGGCGAAGTCGAAGAAGGAGAATACAATGGAGAAATTGTATTGATAGAACGAGCTTTTGCCGATGCCGTTGATAATTTACGCAATCTTCCCGGTTTTGAAGAACAGGTTTCTAAAAGAGTACCTGCTGAAGAAATGCTAAGACAACGAAACGCTCTTATTGATATGCAAAGACAAATGGATCCCGTTAAATGTCAGTTTAGTAAAGAAATCAAAATCATGGAAGATTCTGGAAGCGTTTCCAGCGGTTACGGTATGAACGAAAACTGGATTGATGTTACAGAAGGTGTTGTTGTAACAGAATTTGAATTAGTTGATGGAGAAATTATTGAAACATCAGGCACCGTGATTTCTGGTTCTGGAATTGTTGAAAAATCCAATAGTGCCACAGGTACGGTTATTGCCGCCACGAGCTCTTTAAACGATGTTGAAGCTGTCGATCCTGAACCTAAAGATACATTAACGATATTTGAAAGTGATAGTTTGTGTATTATGGAACAACCAGATTATGATAGCATGGGACCCGAAAATGTTTATAAAGTTAGAACAGCTATCGTTTCGGTTCTTAACTCCAAAGGCAAGCAGGGTGCTGGTTTGTTGATTTCTGAACAGTTTGTTATGACTTCAGCAGATTTAATAGATCGCGATAATAACGTCTATGCTTTAGAGACCATTAATGGGAAAAAATTAAAAGCTCGTGCTTTTCGTATTAATCCAAAGAAAAATACAGCGTTATTAATTCTTGACGAACCAACACAATATACGCCTTTATCACTTAATTTGGAATTACCCGCGGTTAATAAAGATACCTTTATGACGCTTGGTCTGCTTGACTTTATCCGTGGTGAAGGCGAAGGATATCTGGAAACAGGAGGAAAAGTCAGCGGTTACCGATATGATGAAGACGGAACTTCGCAAATTGTTATTGATACTTTCGTACAAAGCACAACAATTGGAGGCGTTTTAATAAATGAAAAAGGTCAAATTGTTGGTATGGCGGCACAAAACAATTCTCTAAAAGATGGTCCGGATGTTTTCTTGCCAATTGAAACGGCAATGAAAAGTTTAGGCGTAGGTATTTGCGGTAAAGCATTTCCACAATCTAAACCTAAACCCCAAAAATCATGGCGTCAGAAGTCTGTTGCTCCATTGATTGAAAATACAATTCAACAAGCTCCTGAAGCTATGGATGTTAAAGAACGTAAATAAAAAACAAAATCACCCTCTTTTAACGAAGAGGGTGATTTTTATGATTCAAACATTTATTAATAGATGCAGGTATATTAGGAAATTTAAAAAACATACGCATATATTGCATATTAAAAATATGAATTTATATTTTATTAATCTGTTACTCCATAATTACCTGTTACAAGAATCATTAAAGCAAATAAAAACGCTATCATTAAAAACCCTGCTTTAACAGAAAGAGTATCAGGTATTTTATTATACTTATTTAAGCCATAAACAAATAACGGAGCTGTTAATAATAAGGCTGTTACATAACCGGGATTTGGAGCTATTCTCAGGGCTAAATTTTTGGCTGTGATTAAAGCTGCGCTAAAACTTATAATATAGAAGCCGACTTTAATAACATGTGGTGAAAAGACTTGTTTAAAGAAACCATTAACTCCTGGTTTTTGACTTGAACAAAACCAATAAGCATTCAAACAACCGCTGACAAACGTAGCTATTGTTAAATAGCAAGTTATTCCGTTCCATACACTATTACCGGACATTGCTATTTCTTTAGTTACAATACTCATGCCGGAAAGGGATAAAATAGCTGGGATCATATAATTTACAAGGGCTTGTGAAACGGGAGATTTAATCATTTGCCAATAACAAATTGTAAAACCGAACAAAAGTAAAAAGATTGTAATAACAACAGTACCGTTATTAAGTAACTTTAAAAAACTTTCAGGTGTTAAAAACCACCAAAAAAGAGTTGTAATTATTGCAGTTAAAGCCATGACTCGTGATGTTGCCCCCGCACCGTAACGAGCCGAAGCAAAAAACAAACGCGAATCATAAACCGCGATCATAACTCCTTGAAAAATAAGTAAAAACCAGATGTAAGCAGAGTCTGGTAAACCAAAAAAATATAATAGAGGTAAACAACATAAAGAAATTCCCCAACCTCGCCACATACCGAGCAAATATCCATTTAATTGATAATGTTGGTTAAAAATTGTATAAATAGCTGTAAAAAAGCCATATATTAAGCCGTTAACAATCCAAAGCATTTTTTATTTCCCGTTTTCGTTATATATAAGAATAAACATACAAAAAAAAAGAGCTATAAATAGCTCTTTTTTTGTTTTTTTATTTTATGATTCGAACGTAACACTACCTGCGTAAGCAGGTAGATGTAGACATACCTGCCCAGCCGTTAGGCTTGCGAAGCCTTTGGGCAGGGCGAACGTAGTTCGGAACAGGTAATACCACTTGCGTTAGCTAGTGGAAGTTTATTATTGATTTGCTTCAATCCAAGAAATAATAACGGATTGTGGATTAAGACCAATTTTAGTATCGATTTGTTTACCATCTTTAAACAGAAACATTGTTGGGATACTGCGAATACCATAATTAGCCGCTGTATCAGGGGCTTCATCAACATTCATTTTTACAATTTTGACTTTATCGCCGACTGTTTTAGCGACTTCTTCAAGGATTGGACCAAGTTGACGGCATGGACCGCACCATTCTGCCCAGAAATCAACTAAAACAAGACCTTTTGAATTTAAAACTTCATTTTCAAATTGTGCGTCATTAATAGATTGCATTTTTTATTCCTTTCATTAGATACTTACAGCTTTTTAGATTATATAGGTTTTATATTATTCATATTAAAGGTTTATAATATAAAAACAACTTTATTTTTTTTATTATTCAACAGACATTAATTGAGCGGTATTTGTCCATAAAATTAAAGATACAATTTTTTTATTAGGATAAATTTCTGAAAGGAGACGGCGATAAGCCGACAATTGTTTACGATAAATTTCTGGAATCTGTTGTTGGTTTTGAGCTGCTGGGCGATTTGTTTTAAAATCGACAATAACGACTCTGTTTTCTTCAACAATTAAGCGATCTATTTGTCCGGAAATAATTTTATTATCAACTTTTCCCATAATCGGAACTTCTGCTTTTGAATAAGGACCAAAAACACTTCCAAATTCGGGATTATCAAGTAAGGATAATACTTCGGAAATAATTTTATTTTTATTATAATTATCTATCTCCGGTGCTTGGTAAAGAAGAAATTTTTCTGCAAATTCTTTTTGTTTAGTTTTAGTTATTTGAGGCAAAAATTGTAATAAACGATGAATTAAAATTCCTCGTTTAAATATATGACTATTATCATTATTGCAAAGTGGTGAAAATATAGGTTGATTATCTTCTTCTTGTTTTGATGGAGTTAAAGGTCGAGCCAAAGGTTGTTCTATTGGGGCGTTTTTTTTCATCCATTCCTGTGGTGTAAAAATTATTTTATCATCATCTTGTTTTTTATTTGTTTTAGTTGTTAATATTTGAGGGGATATATGTTGTCTGAAGTTTTGTTCTTCATTGTTTTGTTCCTCCGATATATCCTGAAAACTATTTTGAAACAAATTATACCAACTGTTTTGATCCGGTTTTCGTGATTTATAATAACCACAGATAACTAATTTATCTTCGGCGCGAGTTAAAGCAACATATAAAAGCCGTTTATATTCTTCAATTATTTTTTGTTTTTGCTTATTATTTAAATTATTACAAATTTTTTCATAATCATCGGCACAAGAAGGATAAAAAAATAATTCATCATTATCCCACAAAATTTCGGCTTTACGACTATATTGAGGTTCACGAACGGTATCCGGAAGTATAACTATGGGAGCTTGCAAACCTTTAGAACCATGAACTGTCATTAGACGAACTAAGTTAGTATTTTCTGTTTCTGATTCTCTTTTAATTTCAACATCATCTTTAGTAAACCAATTTATAAATTTTTGTAATGAAGCAATATGATTTTGTTCAAACAGTAATGTTAAATTTAAAAATTCATTAAGTCCGTCTTCTGCTTCCTTACCCATTCTTTCCGCAAAAAGTTGTTGACCATGGAGAACATGTAAAACTTCGCCATAGAGTTCAAATGGTCTTGCATAATCAACCATATTTAATAAATGTTTTAAGGTTTGAGTTATTGTTTTGTAATTTGCAGATTTTTCAAGCGTATGCCATAAACTGTTATGACGCTGATAACAAAGTTGAAATAAATCATGATCATTTAATCCGAATAAAGGAGATTTTAAAACTTCGGCCAAACTTAAATCATCTTCGGGTAAAAGTAAAAATTTACCAAGACTAATCATATCTTGTACGGCAATTTGTTCCAATAACTGAATACGATCAATACCGGCAATTTGCACATTAACTTTTTTACATTCACGAATAAACTCTTCACAAAAAGCATCTCGACGACGAACTAAAATCAAAAAATCGCCGTACTGGATAGGTCTGTTTTGTGAAATTAATATTTCTTTATTATTAACCATAGAATGAATTTTTTGTGCAATAAATCGAGCCATACGCAAACTTGTTGTGGGAGCTATTTCCTGTTCCACGGGAGGCTGCCATTCATCTATATTTTCTCCTTTTTCAGGTTCTGTCAAAGGCCATAATTCAACACACCCCCATTCGCCCTGACGCGAAGGGATATGTAATATATTTTCACCGACAGAAACAACTCCTGAAGAAACTTGCGGATTAGAAAACAAATGATTTACGGCATCTAATACAGCTCCTGTAGAACGAAAAGAAACCTGCATATCTATTTTTTGAAACTTAGATGTTTTATCTGCAAAATATTGACACATTTCATCAAATTTATCAGGATCAGCTCCTTGAAAACTGTAAATAGACTGCTTTCTATCCCCTACTGCAAAAATAGTCCGATTGTTATTTTCTTCACTAAAAAATTCATCACTTATGGCACGAATAATTTCCCATTGATCCGGAGATGTATCTTGTGCCTCATCGATTAAAATACAATCGATTCCACCATCTAATTTATAAAGAACCCACCGCGCTGTATCTGTATTTTCCAACAAGCGGCGAGTTAGAATAATCATATCATTATAATCCATTAAAGCATGATTTTGTTTATATTGATTATAACAACGAATTAACTCTCCGGCAAGAATATCTATTGCTTTTGTTGAAAGGAAAACACGGTAAGCTTTTAATTTCTCTTTTAATTCCAATACTCGTGAAGCTTCTGTTATAAAAATTTCTTTAAGACGCGGATTCTTTTTTACTAAAGAAGATGCCGCTATTGTTGTATATTCATCACCTGTTTCTTTAAGGAAGGCACGTTGATAATTTTTAAAATCAACTGTTTGTTGAT
Source organism: uncultured Alphaproteobacteria bacterium (assembly GCA_944391335.1). GTDB lineage: Bacteria > Pseudomonadota > Alphaproteobacteria > RF32 > CAG-239 > JAFUYI01. Next base: position 124,091 of record CALXTF010000001.1, on the reverse strand, counting down.
TTTCCAACGCAAATGCCAACCGTCTTTTTCTTTCTTCATATTTGGAGCCGCTGTTTTTCCATGCTTCAAGTAAAATTTTTAAATCAGTTTTAGGCAATTTATCAAAAAAATCATGTATCATATCCTCATCTGTTTTATTAGGATTAATTCCTAATTTTTGAGCTTGATTTTCAATAATTTCATCAACAGTTTCATATTTTCTAAACAAACGTTCTATTTTACTGCGATTTTTAATAATCTGATCAATAATACCGGGAAATTTTGTTTCATTTATATTTGCTGTTAAGAAACTAACTGCTTGAGCAAGATATGTTTCCGATTGATTGTTAATTTTTTCGATTAATTGTTTTTTTATTTCTTCTATGGCTTCATGTTCTGCACGATTATCCATAACCTCAAAATAAGGAGAAATTCCTGCTTCTATAGGAAAACGTTTTAATATTTCCTGACAAAAACTATGTATTGTTTGTATTTTAATCCCACCGGGTGTATCAAGTGTTACGGCAAAAAGTTTACGAGCTTTGATTTTTAAGTTTTCTGTTTGTTTTTCATTTTTGGGTAAAATTCCATATAATTTGATTAATTCTTGTTCTAAAGTATCATCATCGGCGATTGCCCATTGGCTTAATTTTTTAGAAAGTCTTGAGTTCATTTCAACCGCTGCGGCTTTAGTATATGTTAAACATAAAAGTTTACCGGCATTAATACCGGATAATAATAAACGTAAAACCCTATCGGTTAAAACTTTTGTTTTACCTGTACCGGCAGATGCGTTTACCCAAATAGAGAGTTGAGGATCGGCCGCTTGCCGCTGCCGGATTGTCGCTTTATTTTCTAATTCTTTTCGATAATTATATATTTCTTTTTCAGTTATCATTATTTTCAATCACTCCCCATTCTTTTACCCGTGATAAATGTTCATAATCAGAATATGTTGGTGCATATTTGGGATTGGGTTGAGTTGGATAGGCCTTATTCTCATTATCAAAAACACTAATTAAACGCTTGATATTTTCTAGATTACGATTAAGAATTTCTTTAATATTCTTATCCAAACAAATTTCTTCTTTACCTAACCGCCAATAACTTAATGAATTAACTTCTGCAGGGGATATTTCTAAAAACCCGCCATATTGAGCAATAATACCCTCAATAGGAAGTTGCGGCGCATAACCGACAGAAACTTCTTTTTTACTCCGAGCGGATCCTGTTTTATAATCAATAATATTAATTTTTCCGTCTTTTGTGATATCCAACCGATCGGCTTTTGCGCTAACAGTAAATTTTCCTGCGGGAGCTAAAAATTCATAGTGACCGCTTATTTCACTATAAATATGTGAAATATTTTGCCGATATGTTTTTTCTTTATTTAGTATCCAGTCAATAATTTTATTAAACGCCGGCACCCAAAAAGTTAAAGTTTGACTATTTATATTATGCTTGATAAATTCTTTTTCTCCTATTTCTTTTAAAATATTTTCTGCATTTTCAGGAAGTTTTTCCGGAAATTGTCGATTAAATTTTTCCAAAACGCTATGCACAATAATACCAAGGTCTATAATTCCCGGTTGATAATCTATTTCTTTTAAAGGTTCTAATTTCAGAATATATTTAGCAAAAATAATATAAGGATCGCGCATTAGATTTTCGATAGCCCCTGCCCATAGTTGTCTTGGACGTGCTATAAGCGGTGGTTTAGGAGCCGGTGCCGAAATAGGCTTATATATTTGTGGCGCATCAAGCCAAATTGCTGTTTGAGGATAAAAGGAATCATTTAACGAAGCTCCGTTGATATTAGCAGCAGCTAAAACTGTTTCTAAACGCAGCCACCAACGAGATTTATTCATTGGAGTACCATCAACTCGATCGGCTCGTGTTAAAAAAACTTCTTTTTGCGCCAATAAATTAGAAAAATCATTTGCATTAATACCAATACTTCTTTCTGGTTGAGGAAATCCAAACTCTTGTTTCATAGGTCGAGACATCCACGCACCTGCTTGCGGCAATATTGGCCAACAACCTTCATTAACTTCACCGATAATAAGTGTATCAAAACTATTTAAACGAGCCTCTATCGGACCAAGAATTTTCAAACGTGGATGTGTACCGTATTTAGGACGTACCGTTATAGTAGACATTATACCAGAGATAAAATTATAATATTGATTATATGGTATTTGCGGCAGCGTATCGGCATATTCAAATAGTGAAGCAAAAAAAGTTGCGGCGGCTTCTCCGTCATCTCCATGCCAAAGGTTGTCCGACCCTTTGTTTTCGATATCTGTTGCTAGTTTTTCTGCAGTTTGAATATGAAGAAAGAGAAGTTCTTTTAAAGAAGTTTGCTTTTGTTTACATATATTGCAAAAATCTTGTAATGTTTTTTTTCGTTCCTTAATGAAATCTTCAATTAATTGATTTTGCTGTCCTTGTCTTAAAATAATTTTTTCATAAGTGCGAACTTGTGTACGGAAAAAAGATTTTTGTTGTCCATCCGCGGTTAAAGGATGTTTTAATAAACTAAGAAAATTAATTGTATCATTATCATTTTCGGCATATTGCGCAATTAAGCGTAAAAATATACCGACAGGTGTTTGTGATAAAGGATAGCCTGCCGAATCATCAACATCTATTTGCCAACGTTTAAGTTCCAGAGAAACACGTCTTGCCAAAGAGCGATTTCCTGTAACTAAAGCCGCTGTTTTTCCTTCTTTTTCTAAAGTGTGGCGCATAATTGAAGCTATAGTTAATGCTTCATCATGAATTTCATGGCAATTTATCAAATGAATACCTGTTAAAGCATTATGACTAAAAGTTTGTGGTGTTATATTTCTCCACTTATCTGTTGTTTTTGCCGGCCGCATAATTTCAGAAATTAACTTTTCTTTTTCATAAAAAGGGGAAGAAACGATATCAGGTATATTTTCTCTTTTTAAAGAAAGGGAATCAATCAGTTGTTTTATTTCATATTGTGGATGAGATTCATCTATCTGCAACCAAGAATCTTCATCAAGGCATCTATCCAATCCATTTAAAAAAATTATTCCCAAAGGCATATTATATACGGCTTTTATTAATTCCCGCATAGCCGGAAAAGCACCTGTTGTTCCGGCAACGACAATTCGATTATGAGGAGGACAATTTTGCCATAATTTTGCTTGTTCTTTTAATAACAATATTCGTCTTTTTGCAGAATTTATCATTCCATTTTCTTTTAGAATTTTGGGAAAGAAATCAGCAATAATTTTTAAAAAATCCAGTATTTTTTGCCAATGAACGGCATATTCTTCGGAAACCAGAGTTGATAAAGAAGAAAAATTCAACTCTTCATTTTCAATCGTATCTAATAATTGACCAAGTTCACCTGCTAAATAAATAATCTGTGCAAGAGAATAATTTTCGCCGGTTAATTCTTTTTGACGTGCGGCAATAAGCCGTGTAAGCAGTAAAATTTTTTGAGTAGATGAAATTGCCGGTAAAATATCAACATTTAAGGAATCATTTGCAAAAAATAATTCATCTTCATCAGGATCACCGAGAGGCAAAATTCTGGGTAAAATAGTTGGCTGCATACCATTTAAGCGAACGAAAGCATCCTGCAACTCTCGGCAAGCACGTCGATTAGGCAACAAAACCAAAGTATCAGCCATATTAAGGCTGTTAGTTTCTGCCATTAATTTTTTGGCAATAATATCAACCGGACTAAGGCCGGCAGGAATATTATAAATATTGTCGGCCAATTTTTTCCCTTTTTATTTAAGCTCTTTAATAAATTGTTCTAAAGCGCGGCGGCGATGTGAAATTTGATTTTTAATTTCATCACTTAATTCGGCAAAAGTTTGTTCATAACCGTCAGGAATAAAAATTGGATCATAACCGAATCCGTTTTTTCCTTTAGGTTTTTCTGCTATTTTACCATCGACGCGTCCTTCATAAATTTTTATTTTTTCATTTGGGCAGGCTAAAGCCAAGCAACAAGAGAAATGGGCATCGCGGTTTATTGAACCGGAATCTTTAATTTCTTTAAGCAACATATCCATAGCGGTTTTAAAATCACGATTTGGAGCATATCGAGCGGAATAAACTCCGGGACGCCCCTCCAAAGCATCGATGCATAAACCAGAATCATCCGCCAAGCAAGGTAAGCCGCACATTAGACTTAAGGCTTTAGCTTTTATTTTTGCATTTTCTTCAAAAGTTTTTCCTGTTTCTTCGACATCTGCCAAGCGCAATTCTTTTGCTGACTGGACTTCGATATGCAAAGGACTAAGTAAAGATTTAATTTCTGTTATTTTACCGTCATTATGACTAGCGACGACAAGTTTAGTAATTTTCATTATTTTACTCCCAAGACTCTTTTCTGTTCTGTAATGAGTTGTCTAATTCCTTCTTTAGCTAGATTCAGTAAATCGGAAAAATCATTTTCGCTAAAAGGTTTTTCTTCGGCTGTTCCTTGAATTTCAACTATTTTTCCACTTTCGGTAAGTACAAAATTCATATCGACTTGAGCATGAGAATCTTCTTCATAATCAACATCAATAATTTTTTCTCCTTCAAAAATATCACAAGAAACGGCAGCAACAAATTCACGAATAGGATTTATTGTTAATTTTTTATGTTCCATTAAATAATTAATAGCCAAATATAAAGCGACAAATCCTCCGGTAATTGAAGCCGTACGCGTACCTCCATCAGCTTGTATTACATCGCAATCGACACAAATTGAAATATCTTTCATTTGATTTAAATCAACAACTGCTCGCAAACTTCGGCCAATAAGCCTTTGAATTTCTTGTGTGCGACCGGAAGGAGATTTTAATTCTCTGGGGACTCTAATTTTATTAGCGCGTGGAAGCATACCATATTCAGCTGTAATCCAACCTTTATTTTGACCTTTAAGCCAATTAGGAACTTTTTCTTCAACACTTGCCGTACAAATAACGTGTGTATTTCCGAATTTAACCAAACAAGATCCTTCGGCATAAGGGTTATAATTAGGAATCAACTCAATATTGCGCAGTTGATTATTTTTTCTATTTGTATTACGCATATTATTCTCTATTTTTATTTTTTTATTGGTTAATTAATAGATACGCCAAAATGTCTTACAGCGCAAGTTTTTTTAAAAACAAAACAGCCGAAAAACATTCAGCTGTTTTGTTTTATTTAAGCAATTTTATTTGCCGAACGTTTACGCAGTATTGGATCAAGGATACGTTTACGCAAACGAATAGTTTTTGGCGTAACCTCCAACAATTCATCTTCTTGAATATAAGATAATCCTTCTTCCAAAGTGATACGCCGTGGTGGTGTTAAAGAAATAGCTTCATCTTTACCTGCGGCGCGGATATTGGTTAATTGCTTAGAGCGGCAAGGATTTACTTCTAAATCATTAGGTTTTGTATGTTCACCGATAATCATACCGATATAAACAGGTACATTAGGATCGATAAACATAGGACCTCGATCTTCTAATTTCCATAATGAATAGGCGATAGCAGTTCCTGTTTCACTAGAGATAAGAACGCCGTTTCGACGACTTTCAATTTCACCTTTATAAGGTTCATAATTATAAAAGCTGCGATTCATAACTCCCGTACCGTGGGTATCGGTAAGAAATTCGGAATGATAACCGATAAGTCCTCGAGTTGGAGCATGAAAGATTAGACGTACTTTTCCACCGGCTTGTGAAGGTATCATTTCTATAAGTTCGGCGCGGCGAGTTCCTAATTTTTCAACGACTGTTCCTGAAAATTCTTCATCGACATCGACAACAACTTCATCGACAGGTTCCAATACATTTCCATGTTCATCTTTATGAAAAACGACTCGAGGGCGTGAAATAGAAAGTTCAAAACCTTCGCGACGCATTGTTTCGATTAAAACACCCAACTGTAATTCACCTCGACCTGCCACTTCAAAAGAATCATTTGTTGGTGAGGTGGAAATTTTAAGAGCGATATTTCCTTCGGCCTCTTTTTGCAGCCGTTCGGCAATCATACGAGAAGTCACCTTATCTCCTTCACGTCCTGCCAAAGGGGAATCATTAACAGAAAAAGTCATAACCAATGTTGGAGGATCAATAGGTTGAGCTTCCAACGCTTCATTTACGTTAAAATCACAAATAGTATCGGCGACTGTTGCTTTAGCGGCACCGGCAAGAGCGACAATATCTCCGGCTTGAGCTTCTTCTAAACTTTGACGGCTAAGTCCGCGATATGCCAAAATTTTGGTAATACGAAAACGTTCAATTTCTTTATTTTCGGAATTTAAGGCTTTTACCATATCTCCGGGTTTAGCATGACCACATAAAATTTTACCGGTAAGTAAACGACCTATAAATTTATCTGCTTCCAAAGTTGTTGCCAACATTGTAAAAGGTTTTTCAGGATAGCAAATTGGTGCCGGAACATGAGATAGAATCAACTCAAACAGAACCTTTAAATCCTTTTTTTCATCTTTAGCCAAATCTTTAACCGCCCAACCATTACGTCCAGAAGCATATAATACAGGAAAATCAAGCTGTTCATCTGTTGCATCTAAACTAACAAATAAATCAAAGATTTCATTTAACACTTCATCGACACGGGCGTCCGGTTTATCGGCTTTATTGATGACGACAATAGGTTTTAAACCGACTTTAAGGGCTTTACCCAAAACAAATTTAGTTTGCGGCATAGGACCTTCGGAACTATCAACCAATAAGATAACACCATCAACCATTGATAAAATACGTTCAACCTCACCGCCAAAATCAGCGTGTCCCGGTGTATCTACAATATTTATACGTGTTCCGTTCCATTCAACCGAAGTGCATTTAGATAAAATTGTAATACCGCGTTCTCTTTCAAGTTCATTAGAATCCATAGCGCATTCTTGTACTTTTTGATTATCTCGGAATGTGCCGCTTTGTTTTAATAGGGCGTCGACCAAAGTTGTTTTACCATGGTCAACGTGAGCTATAATGGCAATATTTCTCAGCTCCATTTTTTTTCTTTCAATAAAATTAAAATCTTTAATGAGTTGGACGCAACAATAACATAACTTGAATTGTTTTCAAGAAAAATTTATTTATATTTAGCTAAGACACAAAAAAAACCTCCGTTATCAAAACGGAGGTTTTTTATCTAATTAATCGTTTGCATTAGGCCAAACTTTAGCTTTTTCGGCATTGAATTCAATCCAATGGGGATCGGCTTCTTCTTCTGTTTGAATTGCTTCTTGCGGGCATTCGGAAATACATACACCACAGCTAATACATGTATCTGGATCAACAACCAATTGAGTATCACCTTCATGAAAAGCATCCACCGGACATACATCGGCACAAGATTTGCATTTAATGCAATTGTCATTAACGACAGAAACCATTTTTTATCTCCTAATAAAAGATTTGCTTAAAATATTTCAGTCCCCACTCTAGACATATTTAGGATAAAATCAAGTAAAAAAGTAGAACAAGTATAAAAAATAAAGGCTCAAACTTGCGAAAAGATAAAATATTTCCCATATATAAAAGATAAAATATTTCCCATATATAAGAGTAACCATATTTGTTAAGGAGAATTTTATAATGAGTGAAAAAATTAATTTTCAAGCCGAAGTTAATAAAATGTTGGGAATTGTTATTAATTCGCTTTATTCTGAAAAATATATTTTTTTAAGAGAATTGATCTCTAATGCTAGTGACGCTTGTGATAAATTAAGATATTTATCTTTAACCAAACCGGATATAGCTAAAGGAAACGGCGAATTAAAAATTGTAATTACACCAAATGAAAAAGATAACACCTTAATAATAGCCGATAATGGTATTGGTATGAATAAAGATGATTTAATAAATCACTTGGGAACCATTGCTAAATCAGGAACGGCGGATTTTGTCGCTAATATGAAGGATAACGGAACATCAACAGAACTCATAGGTCAGTTTGGCGTAGGTTTTTATTCGGCCTTTATGGTTGCTGAAAAAGTTGAAATTTTAACTCGCAAAGCCGGAGAAGATATTGCTTGGCGTTGGGTTTCCGATGGAATTGACGGTTTTGAAATTGAAGAAATAAAAAAACCAACAATTGGCACGGAAATAAAACTTTATTTAAAAGAGGATGAAAAAAATTATGTTGACACTATTTATTTGCGCCACCTTATCCGCACATATTCTGACCATATTAACTACCCAATCATGCTCAATTTGGGCGACGCAGGAGAAGAAAAAATAAATTCTGCTTCAGCTTTGTGGAGTAAAAATAAAGCCGAAATTACACAAGAACAATATAAAGATTTTTATCAACATATTTCTCATAATTTTGACGAACCGTGGATGACATTGCATTTTAAAGCCGAAGGCAGTATAGAATATACAGGATTACTTTATATTCCATCAACACAACCTTATGATTTATTTCAACCGGATCGTAAACAAAGTCTAAAACTTTATGTAAACAAAGTATTTATTTCAGATAAAGTTGAAGAATTAATGCCTAATTATTTGCGTTTTGTAAAAGGACTGATAGATTCTTCGGACTTACCGCTTAATATTTCTCGTGAAATGCTCCAACAAAATGCGCTAGTGGCAAAAATTCGTCAAGGAACAGTTAGTCGTTTGTTAAAAGAATTGAAAAAAAGAAGTGAAGATTATGATGATTATCTCAAATTTTGGGAGAATTTTGGAACAGCTTTTAAAGAAGGAATTTATGAAGATTTTTCCAATCGAGAAGATATTGCTTCTTTATCATTATTCCATACAACGTTAAATGAAGATAAATTAACAACACTCGATAAATACATTGAACGAATGAAAGAAGAACAAAAAGCTATTTACTATATTACGGGAGATGATGTTAAAGTTCTAGCCAACAACCCGCAATTAGAAGCTTTCAAGCAAAAAGGTATTGAAGTATTGCTTTTAACCGATCCAATAGATGAATTTTGGACACAGGCTTTATCCAATTATAAAGGAAAAGCAATAAAACATGTATCTCAAGCAGAAGATGTGCTTTTTGAAAGAACCGAGACAAAAGCAGAAGAAGGGAGTTTACAAAAATTAACAGAATTAATGGCGGAAATATTTAAAGATGAAGTCGGTAAAGTTGTTATTACCGAAAAATTAACCAATAGTCCGGTCAGTTTAACTGTAGAAAATGGTCAAATGAGTATTCATCTGGAAAGATTAATGCGCAACCATCAACAACAAACGGCTTTTGCTTCAACCCGAATTTTAGAAGTTAATCCATATCATCCGTTGATTATTAAATTAAGTGAAGCTGTTCATGATGAGACAGGTCGAATTAAAGTTGAAGAAATTTGCAGAATTCTTCTGGATCAAGCAAAAATAGCCGAAGGAGAGCCTATTTCCGATCCGGCTTATTATGCGGCTAAAATCAGTGAATATATTTTAAAAAGCTTTTAGTCGAGATATGTTTGAAATATTCAATCTTTCAAATAATATATTTTTAGGAAGTGTCGTAAAAAGACACTTCCTTTGATGATAAAAAAATAAAACTCCACTGCTTAATGCTAATGGAGTTTTATCAACAAACTTAACTTTTAATTCCCGCACTCATTTCTTGCGTTCTTCTGCTCATTTCCGCATAAAGAAATTCCAATAAATATTTTGAATTTTCATCCTTTTGCTGTGAGAAATTACCAATTAAACTGATTAAATCATCCAAAGGCATATCTTCTAAGGCTGCTTCAATGTCTTCCGGAGAAGAGTAAGCCAAGGCCACACTATCGGCTATTTTATATCCACGGCTGTTTAATTCTTTTTCCAAAGCTTCATCAGAAGCTTCAAAAAAGTCATATACTTCAAGCAAATCATCTGTTAAATGTACTTCTAACGCAATTAACGTATAACGAACTTGCAGGGCTAATTTACTAATTTATCGGTATCAAGAGCGTGAATATCAAGATTTTTCAAATCAGAAATGAGTTTTTCCACATCAATATCAAACGTAATCATAATAATTATTTTTAATAATTAGTGTTTGCAATAGATATTTCAAAAACATTTTTCATATAAACTAAAAAATATTTTTGAGGATAGAAGGTTTTAGAAAGACTTAAGAGATAATATTAGATTAACATTGATCTTAAATTTATCTGTTTTTGATAATATTTATCAAGTCCTCCAAATCTGAAAAATAAACTTTTCTATTTTCCAGTTCATTTTCGATTTGCCGATGGAACGAATTTAGTTGTTTAACCTCAGCTGTTTGCGGATAGTTTTGCTTAAGTATTTCTTGGCAAACATATCGTAATTTTATTGCCGCATTTAGCAAAGTTTTACTTCCCCATTGTGCGAAATCGACATTTTCAAATTCTTTCAACAATCTAGAAAGATTAAATTTTATTTTATTCATAGGCTAAAAAAATTAAATTAATAATACCTTTTGATATAAAGGAATATAGCTTACATATTACTTATATGTCAAGGAGATTAAGCAGCGAATAAATCTTTTATTTTTTCAAAGAATGTTTTTTCGGCCGGTTGGCAACTGTCATCTTCGCTAACCGAGCGAAATTCTTCAAGTAGTTCTTTCTGTTTTGCATTTAAATTAACGGGTGTTTCCACTTTAAATTCAACCCATAAATCACCTTTATCGATTGATCGAATTTTAGGCATCCCCTCACCTTTAATTTTAAGTTTTGTTCCTGTTTGAGTTCCTGCATCGACTTTAACTTCTATTTTATGTCCATCGATTCCAGGAATTTCAACAACCCCTCCCAATGCCGCGCAAACCATAGAAACAGGGATTTGTACAAAGAGATCTTTTCCTTCTCTATTATAAAGTTTATGTTCTTTAATACTTATAAAAACATAGAGATCACCATTAACACCACCGTTAATTCCAGGAATTCCTTCTCCGGTTAAACGAATTCTTGTTCCATCTTCAACACCTGCTGGAATTTTAATTTTCAATTCTTTAGTAAAAGATTTTTTACCTTTTCCATTACATTCAGAGCATATATCTTTAGCTTTATATCCGTATCCTCCACATTCGGGACATACTGTTTCCATAATCATAAATCCATGTTGACGGTGTATTCTTCCGCTTCCCTGACATGTTGAACAAATAGGAGGTTTTTTACCATCTTTCGTACCAAAACCATTACATTTATCGCAAATTTTTTCACTTGGAAAAGAAATTTCTTTTTCCATTCCACTATAAGCTTCCTCAAGAGATATTTCTAAATCATAACGTAAATTTTCACCATCAATACTTCCAGAGGCTTTTGTCGATTGACGCCCTCCCCCCATAAAATCGGAAAAAACTTCAGAAAATATATCACCTAACCCTCCTGCAAAACCAAAATCAAAAGGATTGCCATTATTTCCTTGTTCGAAAGCTGCATGTCCATATCGATCATAAGCGGCACGTTTTTGTTCATCTTTTAAAATTTCATAAGCTTCATTAATAGCCTTAAATTTTATTTCAGCTTCTTCATTACCCTGATTATGATCAGGATGATATTTCATAGCCAAGCGGCGATAAGAACGTTTAATTTCTTCTGTTGACGCACCTTTTGATACTTCTAAAGTTTCGTAATAGTCTTGTTTACTCATAACTGTTATGCTTTCTTTCTAAAATATTTTATTATTAGAGATATTTAAGATTTTTATAAATGAAACGCAAGTCTTTTTCAAAAAAGTAAGTTATTTTATTTAATTAAAGTATTTTTAGAAAAAGATATAAAAAAAGCGATTTGAGTTTTATAAAACTCAAATCGCTTTATTAACATTATTGATTTATTATTTACGTTCGCCCATTAAGCGCAACAAAGCCAAAAATAAGTTAATGAAATCCAAATATAATTCCAAGGCTCCAATCATAACTTTACGCGTCATAGAATCTTGATTATCCGCAGACATATATATTTGTCTGATTTTTTGAGTATCATAAGCGGTTAATCCGGTAAACACAATGACAGAAATAATAGACAACACATAATACAAAGCGGAACTCTGCATAAATATATTAACGAGACTTGCAATGATAATTCCCCATAATCCCATTATTAAGAACGATCCCATAGAGGTTAAATCACGTTTTGTTACAGTACCGTAAATACTCATTGCACCGAACATTGCCGCGGTAATTAAAAAGACGCGAACCATACTGGCTTGAGTATAAACTAAGAAAATGGGAGCCAAAGAGAACCCCATTAAAACAGAATAAAGCCAAAAGACACCCCGAACTTGTCCTAATGTACCACGAGCCAAAACCCAATTAAATCCAAAAATAACAATTAAGGGAGACAAAAGAAACAACCAGCCCAATACGGACATTCCCCCCGTTTGCATATTAAACATTAAGGTAATAAGAGAAGTGTTAGCGACTAAAAAAGCTGCAAGAGCCGTAATACCCAAAGCTCCGGCCATATGATTATAGACACTAATCAAATATGTTCGTAACCCATCATCAATATTTGTTCTTTCAATACCGACATCGGTTAATTCAATTTTATCTCTAAGCATAAATTTCTCCTCATAAAATTATAAACACCAATTAATAATAATATAATTTTTTATTTTATGTAAATCAAGAAAATTACTTATAAGCATATAACAAACGACCATTTTTTTGCAACCACCGACGTCCTGTATGAGCGAAAGGCGTAAGATTATTCACGCAATTCCAAAATTCATGAGAATGATCAAGATGTTTCAAATGAGCGACTTCATGTGCGGCTAAATAATCTATAACTTCAACAGGAGCTAAAGCAATTCTCCAATTATAATTAATATTATTTAATGTCGAACAGCTTCCCCATCGAGATTTAGTATCTTTAATCGTCACTTTATTAATTTTACAGTCTATTTTTTGAGCTTTTTGCTGAGAAATAAGGGTCATTTTTTTTTGTGTTTGCCGATAAATAAAATCGCGGACACGACGAGACAAAAAGGTTTTATCGCCAGAAACTTTAAGTTCTCCATTTTCACAAATCACCCCTGATTTTAAGTATGGATAATGACGAATTATCAATGGTTCGCCAAAAAAAGAAATTTTATCACCTTCTGCGAAATTGCGAATTTCAGGTAAGAGCAGAAGATGTGTTTCAATCCAACAACGATTTTTTTCTATAAAATCTAAAACTCGATTTATTGAACAATTTGGCGGTATATTAACAATAGCTTTATGTTCTTTTTGATCGATTCGCAAACTCAATCGACGGTAACGAGAAGAACTTATTGCTTTAAGTGGTAAATCTGTACTATTTTCTATTTTAAAAATCTTTCCAGTCAACAATGTAATCTTCATAATTTTTTACTTCAGATTCAGAAATAATTAAACGTCCTTTTATAGACTGCATAGCTTTATGCACGCTATTTTTATCACCACTGACCAAAGGATGCCAACTTGGTAAATCAAGTCCTTGATCCAAAAGCCAATAAGCACATGTTTTTGGTAAAAAGCGAGGTTTTTCACGAACAGCTTTTAAATCCACATGTCGACAATCCGGCACTTTTTCAAAACGATGTTCATAGATTCGACAAAGGCAGCTTTTTATATCCAAGAACCGGCAACGAACACAAGTAAAATGAATTTTACCGTTTATTTCTAATTTATTTAAACAACATTTTCCACATCCGTCACATAAAAGCTCCCATTCAGTTTCATTCATTTCTTCAAGTTTTTTTCTTTTCCAAAAGAATGGTTCAATATGATTTTTTGCCTCATTTATTGGGTTGCGGGAGGTTACTGTTACAACATAATTTTTATTTTGTTTATCCATCAGCCGATTTGCTCCGGCAATTGATTATCTTCTATAGGATCTGTAAATAAAGCATATTCTCCCTGCCAACCAAGTTTTACTGTTCCGGTGGGACCATGCCGATGTTTACCAATAATCACATCTGCTCGATGTTTTGTTGCTTGCATACGTTGTTCCCATTTATCATGTTTTTCAGGTGTATAATTTTTATCAGTTTCTTTAGGTTCTTCATTTTGAATATAATAATTTTCACGATAAACAAACAAAACAATATCAGCGTCTTGTTCAATAGATCCGGATTCTCGGAGATCAGACATAACCGGTCTTTTATCGTCGCGCATTTCGACCCCTCGATTAAGTTGAGAAAGAGCTATTACAGGAACATTTAATTCTTTTGCCATAATTTTTAATCCACGAGAAATTTCAGACAATTCCTGTACACGATTCATTTCACCTCGATTAACAGAACCGGTAATTAATTGAATATAATCAATAACAATTAAACCAAGACCTTTACTTCTTTTTAATCTTCTGGCGCGATTGCGAATCGCGCTAATTGTCAATCCGGGAGTATCATCAATATAAAGAGGCATTTTTTCAAGAGAACGTACAACTTCAGCGATTCGTTCAAATTCACCATTATCAATATCGCCATTGCGCATTTTTTGAGAAGAAATAGCTGCCGCACTTGATAAAACACGAGTAGCCAACTGATCAGCCGACATTTCAAGAGAAAAAAAAGCAACTCCCCGTGATTTATCTTCAAGGGTTCGTTCACGATACATCCAATCTGCAACATTATAAGCAATATTTGTTGCTAAGGCGGTTTTTCCCATAGCCGGTCGACCGGCTATAATAATTAAATCAGAATTATTTAACCCTCCTGTGCGTCTATCTAAATTATTTAGACCGGTTGATATTCCAGAAATTTTTCCTTCGCGTTGATATGCTTTTTCGATTGTTGTTAAAGATTGAGTTAAAGCATCTGAAAAATCTATAAAACCACGTTGCCCGTCTCCTTTATCGGCTAGATCATAAAGTTTTTTTTCTGCTTCTTCGATTTGATTAGCCGCGGAAGAATCTATATCCTCTTTCATAGCGTTATTAACAATATCATACCCTGTAGCGATTAATTCCCGTCGCAAATATTGATCATAAATATAACGGGCATAATATTCCGGATTTGTTAAAGGAGAAGAACTTTCCGCCAATTTTATCAGATATTTAGCGCCACCGACATCATTAAGGGTACCTTCTTGTTCAAAATAATTTTTTAAAGTAATTGCATCAGCCACATGACCACGAGAGATAAGTTTTGATATTATTTCGTAAATTTTAGTATTAATAGAATCGGCAAAATGTATTGGTTTTAGAAAATCACAAACTTGTTCATAGGCTTTATTATTAGCCAACAAAACACCAAGTAAGGCTTGTTCGGCTTCGATATTTTGAGGTAACAAAGCTTCATCTATTTTTTCTATCGGCATAAACCTTCTCCATAGTCAAAATTTATTTTGATTTGTTGTAACAGAAATTGTTGTTTATACAAACACTATCTTTTTAAAATTATAAAAATTATCAACAGGCTGTGAATAATGGGGATAAAATTAAATTAGACTGATAGTATTTGAGAAATCCATCAAAAAAAAGCAGCTGCAAAAGATTTTGCAACTGCAAAAAATTGGAGCGGGTGAAGGGATTCGAACCCTCGACATCAACCTTGGCAAGGTTGCGCTCTACCCCTGAGCTACGCCCGCACTATGAAAACGAATTATTTAATAACATATATAAAAAATATTGCAAGTCCTTTTTTTAAAAAATAAAAACTTTTCTATAACAACAAAAACATTATTTTTATCAACAATAATTCATTTTGAACTTTTTAATTAATCTTATCGTTTATTGTTATGTATCTTAATTGAATATTAAAAGAAATTTAATAAATAAATATTGAAGAAACATAAATATCATAAAGAGATAAAAATGAAAGTTACAAAAAATAAAAAGAAACTTATTTTTTTTATAATTCTAAGTGCGATAGCCACAGGAATCTATTTAAAACATTTTTATAATCAAGAAGATATTACCTATATTACACAAACAGTCAAACGACGAAACATAAAAAAAGTCGTCAATGCGACAGGAGAAGTTCACGCTGTTGATTTAGTTACTGTCGGCGCGCAAACAACAGGACAAATTGAAAAATTATACGTTGATGTGGGACAAAATGTAAAAAAAGGGGATATGATTGCAGAAATTGATTCAACAACCCAACAAAATGAAGTTGATATAAACAAAGTTAGATTAAAAAGTTACGAAGCACAGCTTAAAGCAGCCCAAACCTCACTAAAAATTGCCAAAAATCAATATCAAAGAATGCAAACTTTGCAGAAAAAAAACGCCGCTTCATTAGAAGATTTGGAAAATGCCGAAAATGCTTATGAAAATGCTTTATCTTCGGTAACACAAATTGAAGCCTCCTTAAAAGAAACGGAAATTTCTTTAAGCACCGCACAAACAAATTTAGGATATACAAAGATTACTGCTCCTCTTGATGGAACTATAGTATCTGTACCGGTAAAAGAAGGTCAAACGGTCAACTCTGCAATGGATACACCAACTATTGTTCAAATTGCGGATTTAAGCCAAATGGAAATTTTAATGGAAATATCCGAAGGAGACGTCAGCCAAGTATCCGCAGGAAATAAAGTTACTTATTATACTTTAGCAAATATGAATGATATAAAAGAAACAACGCTTCAATCAATAGATCCTGGATTAACATTACTAACCGACGGACAATATTCGGATACCGAAGTCGTCGATTCTAGCGAAGCCATATATTATTATGGTAGACTAAAAGTTCCAAATCAAGACGGTCATTTACGCATTGGCATGACAACACAAAATGTTATTTATGTTGATAGTGCGGAAAATGTTTTAACAGTTCCGACAATCGCGGTAAAAGAAGACAACGGTAAACAATATGTTGAAATAAGAACAAATACAGGTACAGAAAAAAGAATAATTGAAACGGGAGTTTCTGATGATATCAATATTGAAATAAAACAAGGTCTTAATGATGGTGATGAAGTTATATTAGCAAGAATGTCATCTTCTGAAATTTCGGATAAAACGGCTAATGCTCGAGGAGCAAGGAGATTTCGATGAATATAATCGAATTTAAAAAAATCAATAAATTTTTTGGAATAGGAAACAATCGCGTTCATGTTTTAAAAAATATTGATTTAGAAATTGAAAAAGGTGATTTTGTTGCCATTATCGGACAATCTGGTTCGGGTAAATCGACCATGATGAATATTATTGGATGTCTTGATGTGCCGACTAACGGTTCTTATAAAATCAACGGAATTGAAGTTGGAAAAATGGGAAAAGATGATTTAGCTCAATTACGCTGTAAAACTTTTGGATTTATTTTTCAACGTTATAATTTGCTTAATAATCTCAAAGCTCATGAAAATACAGCTTTACCAGCCGTATATTTAGGTTTAAACGCACAAGCCCGTGATAAAAGAGCTATTGATCTCCTAAAAAAATTAGAATTAGGAAACAAACTTAACAATCACCCCAATGAACTTTCCGGAGGACAACAACAAAGAGTAAGTATCGCCCGCGCTTTAATGAACGGCGGAGATATTATTTTAGCAGACGAACCGACCGGCGCACTTGACTCAAAAAGCGGTGAAATGGTCATGGATATTATTAAAAATTTACATAAACAAGGACATACCATTATCCTTGTTACACATGACAGTAAAATTGCCGCGCAAGCCAGTAGAATTATTGAAATAAAAGATGGTGAAATTGTAGCAGACAACCGTAAATCCGAAGATTTTTATCCAATGAAAAATTCCGTGGAAGATATAAGTCGTAGCCGTTTTGATGCTCTAAAATACAGTTTTTTTGAATCCTTAAAAATGTCTTTACATGCAATTTTAGCTAATAAAATGCGTTCTTTATTAACTATGCTTGGTATAATTATAGGTATTGCTTCTGTTGTTTCTGTTGTTGCATTAGGAAATGCCTCACAAGCTAAAATTATGCAGCAAATTAATTCTATGGGGACAAACACTATTGACATTATGCCTGGAACCGGTTTCGGCGACATGCGTTCCGGTCGTGTCAAAACACTCAAAGTCAGAGATTCGGAATATCTTGCTAAACAAGGTTTTATTGATAACGCCACCCCAAATATTTCCGTAAGCGGAACTTTAGTTTATAAAAATTATTCTTTAACAGCGCAATTAAAAGGCGTTGGTGCTTCTTATTTTGAAGTCAAAGGACGAAAGATAGTCCAAGGTCGCTCCTTTCGTGAAAAAGAAGTTCAAGATATGGCTTCTGTTGTTGTTATTGATGATAATACCAAAAATGAAATTTTTGCCAATAATCCCAATCCCATAGGCGAAGTTATTATTTTTAATAAAAAACCGTTAACCATCATCGGTGTTGCAGATAAAGACAACAGTCCTGGACCGTCTTCCGAATCCATGAATATTTGGATACCTTATACAACAGCCATGTATCGTATTACCGGTAATAACGATATTAATTCAATTACGGTTAAAGTATCTGATAAAGTTAATTCACAAGTTGCCGAAGAAAGTATTGATCATATTTTAACCACTTTACATGGTAAAAAAGATTTCTTTATGATTAATACGGACAGTATTAAACAAACAGTTGAAAGTGCAACCAACACCATGAAACTTTTAATTGCCAGTATTGCCGTTATTTCTTTAATTGTCGGCGGTATCGGCGTGATGAATATCATGTTGGTATCTGTCACCGAACGAACAAGAGAAATTGGAATTCGTATGGCTATTGGCGCCAAACAAGCCGACATTTTGCAACAATTTCTGATTGAAGCTATTCTTATTTGTTTAGTTGGAGGTTTTATGGGGGTAGGTTTATCCATGTTAATCGGTTTTATTTTTAACACTTTTACAGAAGATTTTGGAATGATTTTTTCTACCGCCTCAATCATATTAGCTTTAATCTGTTCAACGGCTATTGGGATTATTTTCGGTTATATGCCGGCTAAAAATGCTTCAAACCTCAACCCTATCGATGCTTTAGCGAGTGAATAACATGGCAAAATATGCTTTTATAAAATATTTTTTAATTCTTCTTCTTTTTTTCATGACAAGTTGCACAGGCAATTTTCAAAAACCTTTAAAATTATCAGATGAATTAGGAGAAAAAGAACAAAATACTTTTATTTATAAAGTTGATAAACAATGGTGGCTTAAATACCATGATGATGAATTAAATAATTTAATTAACACGGCTTTAATCAATAATCCTGATTATTTACGCGCCGCGTTAAATATGAGCAAAGAATTATATAACCTTAATTTAGCCACATCGGATCTCTTTCCTACTGTTTATGGAACCTTAAATGCCGCTTCACAAAGAAACGTTTATACAAAAGATCAATTTAACAGTAATTTTTCAGGTGATTTAGGTTTAAATTATGAAGTAGACATATATGGTAAAATTCGTAATTTATGGACAGCTCAAGAAATGAAATATTTAGCAACTTCAATGGATAAAGAAGCGGCTAAACTAACTTTAATTAATAGTGTTGTTGATCTTTATTTTAATCTTGAATATTTGCAAAATTCCATTGAACTTACAAAAGAAAATATCAAAACATATGAAGATATTCAAAAAATAGCCGAACAAAAATATCAAAGCGGAAAAACGGATAATGTTGAATACTTACAAGCAAAACAAAGTTTGCTCACAGAACAAAATCAACTTCTTAATCTGCAAACGAATTTTAAAGAAATGACGGCTAGTTTACAAAATATATTAAATGTAAAAAGCGGTGTTGATGAAATTGCTTTTGGTGATATTCTTGCTCAAAAAACAACTCAACCTAATCTTAATATTCCTGTTTCGGTATTAGCGCAGCGTCCCGATTTAAAAGCGGCGGAATATCGTCTTCAAGGGGCTTTTGAAAAATTAAAAGCGGAAAATAAAAACTGGTATCCGGAAATTTCCATTAACGGAGCTTTAAGTTCTTCTTCTGATAAAGCGCGAACCACTTTTGATTTTTCTTATATTGTTGGTAGTGTTTCTCTTAATCTTCCTTTTTTAGACTGGAATCGTGTAAAAAATAACATTAAGATATCTCAAGCCGATTATCAAATCAGTCTTCTTGATTTCAAAAACACTCTTAATCAAGCTTTAAATGAAATTTCTTATTACAATTACGCCTATTTAAAATCACAAGAAATTTATAACAATATTAACAAAAATTATCTTAATGCGATAGAAATTACAAATTACTACCGCAACCGATATAATTTAGGAAAAATTGAATTTAAGGATTTTCTAGAAGCAATTTATACTGAAAACAGTTTAAAAAAGGATTTGGTTAAACAAAAATATCAAATTATTAAATATGAAAATTATATCTATAAAGCAATGGCCGGTCGATATGAGCTTATTGAAGAATAAAAAAGCATTATTTTATTTGTAATTTTATTTTTTCGATAAGTTGTTTGGTTTTAGAAATACCGGCACGAACATGAACCGCAGCCGTTTCATGTTTATCTGTTTCAAAAAAATAAAGCGCATCATGGTAACAAGCCAAGGCTTCTTCCAAAGCCTCAATATTTGAAGAAATTTTTCCTTCCAAATAATATATTTCTGCAATTTTTTCTTGTATTTGGGCCCAAAAATAGGATTGTTTATTTTCGCTTATAATTTTCTGCTGGTTACGGTAAGCAAAAACTGCTAAACGGCAAATATCAACACTTTGGGTAATACGTCCGAGATTTTGTAATAGATATCCCAAATTTCCTTGAATATGCTCCCAAAATTTTGGAAATTGAGCTTCGGTAAAAACACGTTCACATTCGCGAAGTTCAAAAATTGCATCTCTTAAAGCTTGTAAATTATCTGTTCTTTTCCAATAATTATAATAAAGACCGGAAAGTTTATAACAAATATGCCCATAATCATACGGATAGGTATATTTACCAAAGAACTTTTGCGCTTGTTGATAATGACGAATGGCTTCACGAAAATAAAAATCGGATTTTTTTCCCATATAAACAGAAGCATAATCATTTAATTGTCCTAAATGCAAATAAATACATCCAAGTTGAGTTTGTTCTAAGATTTGATTTTTATATTTAAGAGCGGTCATAAATAAATGATTAATGGTTTTAAAATCATTTTCGCAGCATTTATCAGCCATTGCGGTCATATAGATTAATCCAAGTTGATTCAAAATATAAGGCATATAATTTAAATCAAAAGCTTTAGCCGAATCAGCCTGAGAAATTTGATAAATAATTTTTTTCAACAAATACTTTTTATAAATCAACTCTTGTTTTGTTTTTTTTGCAATTGCGCTAATTATTGTTCCGGTTAAAATTTCTAATAGCAATGAGGGGAAATTTTGCTCATAAGCAAGAAATTCAACAGGTAAGTATATACTATCTAAAAAAGAAATGAAGGATATTTCGTTATTTTCATATTGATGAGGAATTTGTATATTTAAGCGTAAATGATTGTTTTGTCGACATCCCCAAATAAGGACATCTGCTTCTGTTTTATCTAAAATATTTTGCCCGTGATCAATAAGATCAAATAAATTTCGGCTTTCCATATTAAGAAAAGATAAATCAAAATCTGGAAGAAGATATTTTGTTTCAAATTCGGCGCGGTTTGCAAGCAAAGAAACGAGTTTTTTTCCGTTAGAACTATTTGTTGGATCATAAAATTCAACAACAATTACTTTAAATTTAATTTCAACCGATGGTTCTTTATCGTTTTTTTGTGTCGGATGATAAGATAAGAGCTTGTGTAACAATTGATAAAACATTAAAATTTATCATCCTTTTTAATATAATCTTTAAATTCGTTAATGCGATCTTGTAATTCTTCCAACACTTGGGTATTAATATTCCGAAATGTTTGCACGGGAACAAACATATTGCGAAAACGATAATCAACCCACAAAATAATAAAGAATGAAACCAACATTAAAGACCAAGGCATTGGAGAATAAACTTGAAAACATCCTAAAATTAATGTCATTAGCTGAGCTCGAAGAATAAAAAAAGCGGCTTGTGAAGGTGTTGCACCTTTTGCAATAGCCTGATGAAAAGCACTATTTTCAACTATATTTTGAAATTGGGGTAAAAAAGTTAATTTTAAAACAAAAGCCCAAAGGAAATCAACCGCCATAAACATTATAAAAATCATACAACAAGAAATTGCGCCTTCAGTAATTGCCGGTACAATCAATGAAAAGAGTAAAAATCCCAAAGACATGGCATCAATACTAGAAATTCTAATTTTTGAAGGATACCAAGAAAAAAACAACATAATAAATAGAACGATTGTAAACAACCAAGCGTAAACACCTATAAAAAAGGGTAAAGCTTGCATAAAAGCAAGAATTGAGATACCAAGCGCCACAAATATTGTTTGTCCGGCTAAAGCGGCACTACCATTATTAGCATACCGACACAAAAAAGCAAACAACACCCATCCTGCCGCCAAAAATATGCGAATAAGCAATGGAGGTAAGGCAGAAGTAAATAAAAAATTATCTTCAGGAACAGCAAGAACCGATAAACAAGCAGAAATAACAACAACAAGCCATAACCAACGATTATTGGGATAATAATATCCTATAATACAAATCAAAGCAGAGCAAGCGAAGGGAACCAAAAGTTGCGTTAAAGGAAAATATCCAATGAAGTCATCTTGATCATAAAAGAAGAACCATGCCGCTAAAGTTGTAACAAATAAAATCAATAACGATGGTATAAAAACAGAATTTTTAATATCTGATTGATTAAAAATCCCTTTACGAGCAATAAGGGCGAAGCTTACAGTTGATGCCGCCAAAGTAAAACAAACCAAACTCAAAACAATAAAGAAGGTCATATTCATAGCAAAATCCTTATTTGATTATTTTTTAGTTATAATATGCTCTTGTTATTTCTTCAACAATTATTCACTTATTTTTTGCAAACAAGCGGCAAAAAAACCATCCATTCCTTCCAACATATCCGGTAAACAACGAATAAAACCTTTTTCCGTAATAATTTTTTCATATCCAAGATGATGAAAGGGATTTATATTTTCGGTTAGTATAGGAAATATTTTAAAATTGGGATAATTAGAAATAAATGAATCGATTTGTTGTTCTCCTTCTTGCTTACACATAGAACAAACGGCATACATTAATTTTCCTTTATTTTTAACAGCTTTAGCCGCTTTAGCGAGTAATTGATGTTGTAATAGAGCATTTTTTTTAACATCATCAATATTTCGCGTATGAACAATTTCCGGATGTCTACGAAGAGTGCCGTCGGCAGAACAAGGAGCATCGACCAACACAATATCGAATTGAGAACAATTATTTAGATATTGCAAAGCGTCGGCTGCAATAATATTTTGAGCTTTTAAGTTAAGTCTTTCAAGATTTTCTTCAAGGATTTTTAGTCGTTTTTGAGAAATATCGACAGCTGTAACCAAAGCCCCTTTAGCAATTAACTGGGCTGTTTTTCCGCCGGGAGCGGCACAAAGATCAAGCACCGTTTTATTTTTAATATCTTTAAGAGCAATAACCGGTAGAGAAGAAGAAAAATCCTGAACCCACCAAGCCCCTTGAGCAAATCCGTCCAAAGCGGAAATATTTCCTGTTTGCTTTAATCTTACAGTACCGTTTCCAAGCAGTTTTCCACCCAATTTCCGACACCAAAACTCAGGATCTTCGCGAACTGTAATATCTAAATCTGGTTCTTTAAGAGCGGCCGTCTCAATAGAATCAATTTTTTTGGAGCAATAACTGCTTTGAAGCATTTTTCTAAATGGAAAAGGAAAAAAAGGCAGAGGTTTGCAAGCAACAATTTTTTCTTTATTATAACATATCTTATGTAACACAGCATTAACAAAACCAGCTGCATATTTATTATTTATTTTTTTAGCTAAAGCGACATAACTATTAACAACAGCATAATCCGGCGTGTCAAAATAAAGAATTTCAACGGCAGCCAATAATAGCAAAATTTGCATATTATTAGGTTTTTGTATTATTTTTTGCCGCATAAACTTGTTAATAATCTGCTTAAGGAACTCTTGTCGACGTAAAGTCATTTGTACCAAACGTTTAACAAAAGCGACATTTTCGGCAGGAATGTTTTTTATTTCCTTATTTTCAATTCCCCCACCGTCAATTGTTTTACGATAAATATTAAAAGCTAAAAGACGACTATCCACTTTTTTTTCCTTAAAATAAAAATCAAATTTATTTTAGAAAATTGTTTTTATAAATACAAGTTGAAAATATTTTAAGCCCTATTGTAATTTAAAAAAATATATTATAATCTCAACCTTAGGAAAAATATTGAAATTCATGGAGAGTAAAATTGACAGAAGATCACAGCGACCGCTATAACGGTAAATCCTTTAAAGAATGGCAAAAAGATTGGGAAATGGAAGAAAGATACAATTTTCGAACAATTGAACCTAAATGGCAAAAAATTTGGGAAGATAGGAAAACTTATAAAGTCGAAATAGATAAAAATAAAGAAAAGTTTTATGTTTTGGTTGAATTTCCTTATCCATCGGGAGCAGGTTTACACGTCGGCCACCCAAGATCTTATACGGCACTTGATGTTGTCGCCCGCAAAAAAAGAATGCAAGGTTATAATGTATTATACCCTATGGGATTTGATGCCTTCGGCCTACCTGCTGAAAATTACGCTATAAAAACAGGTATCCATCCGGAAATCTCAACCAAAGAAAATATTAAAAATTTTACTCGACAAATGAAATCCATAGGATTTAGTTTTGATTGGGACCGCGCGTTTAACACTTGTGATCCGCAATATTATAAATGGACACAATGGATGTTCATTAAATTTTTTGAAAAAGGCTTAGCCTATAAAGATAAAATAGCCATAAATTGGTGTCCGTCATGTAAAGTTGGATTAGCCAACGAAGAAGTCGTCAACGGTCGTTGTGAAAGATGCGGAGCGGAAGTCACACATAAACATAAAGAACAATGGATGTTGGCTATTACAAAATATGCGGATAGGCTCATTAACGATTTAGCAGATCTTGATTTTATAGAAAGGGTAAAGACACAACAAATAAATTGGATAGGTCGTTCGGAAGGAGCAGAACTTGATTTTGAATTAACCAACAAAGAAGGAACTCTTTTAAATAAAAAATTAACCGTATACACCACCCGTCCAGACACATCTTTTGGAGTAACTTACATGGTTTTAGCTCCAGAACATAAATATGTGTCAGAATTATCAGAGCTTTTTGAAAATAATGAAGAAATTTTAACATATGTAAATGAAGCAGCAAAAAAATCAGAATTGCAAAGGACAATGGATGATAGCAAAACCGGTGTTGAATTAAAAGGAATTAAAGCTAAAAATCCCTATAATGGCGAACTAATACCGGTATTTATTTCTGATTATGTTATGACGGGATACGGAACAGGAGCAATTATGGCTGTACCGGCGCATGATCAAAGGGATTATGATTTTGCTAAAGCATTTAAATTGCCCATTATTCAAGTTCTGGAAGGCGGTGATATTTCTGAAAAAGCATGGGAAGAAGATGGTTTACACATTAATTCCGGTTTTTTAAACGATTTAAACAAAGAAGACGCCATGAAAGCGGCTATAGATTATGCGGTTAAGAATAATTTTGGTCATGCGAAAGTCAATTTTAAATTAAGGGATTGGGTCTTTTCCCGCCAAAGATATTGGGGAGAACCTATACCGATGGTTTATTGTGAACATTGCGGTTGGCAACCGATTCCCGAATCGGAATTACCTTTAGAATTACCGGAAATAACAAGTTATCTTCCTAATAACGAAGGAGAATCACCTTTAGCACAAGCGGTTGACTGGGTTAATACGACTTGCCCAAAATGCGGGGGAAAAGCAAGAAGAGAAACAGATGTAATGCCTAATTGGGCCGGTTCATCCTGGTATTTTTTACGTTATTGCGATCCTCACAATGACAAAGAATTTGCCTCCAAAGAAGCCCTTGATTACTGGATGAATGTTGACTGGTATAATGGTGGAATGGAACACACCACTTTACATCTTTTATACTCACGTTTTTGGTATAAATTTCTTTATGACATAGGTCTAGTTCCGACAAAAGAACCATTTAAGAAACGTTCGTCACATGGCATGATTTTAGCCTCAAACGGCGAAAAAATGTCTAAATCCCGAGGCAACGTAATTAATCCGGATGATATTGTAAATTCATACGGTGCAGATACCTTTAGAATGTATGAAATGTTTATAGGTCCGTTTGATCAAGCGGCGATGTGGTCTGAAGAAAGTTTAATGGGCGTTTATCGTTTTATTAACAAAATATATGGGTTAATGAAAAAAGTTTTCCCCATTACAGCAACATCTAAAGATTTACAAGCCATGCACAAATGCATTTTAGAAGTTGATGAAAGAATAGATCAAATGCGTTTTAACACGGCGGTTTCCTCTTTAATGACATATGTCAATTACATGTCTGGATTAGAAAAGATACCGGCAGAATTATATTTAACATTATTGAAATTACTATCACCATTTGCGCCTCATTTAGCAGAAGAGATGTGGGCAAGGATGGGTGAAAGCACCTTAATATCGACCGAGAGTTGGCCGCAAGGCGATCCCAAACTCGCAGAAGAAAACATTATAACGATAGCGGTACAAATATGCGGCAAAATGCGCGGTACGATAGAAATTGCAAAGGACACTCCTCAAGAGGAAATAAAATCTAAAGCTTTTGCTTTAGAAAATGTTTCGCGCCAACTTGAAGGGAAATCAATAAAGAAGATAATTGTCGTTCCTAATAAAATTATCAACATTGTAGCATAATAAAATAAGAGAATGACATATAAGAAAAGAAAGGAAAAAAATTTGCATTTTCTAAAAAAGAATATTTTACTTTTATCTCTTATTTTAAGCAGTTGCGGTTTTCAACCGTTATATGTGGAGAAGAAACACGATAACATGTGGTATTATGGTGGTGATTTTGATACCTCGATCAGTGATGAAATGTCTAAAATCAGTATAGAACCAATATCACAACGCTTTGGTCAAATGCTTCGCAATGATTTAATAGATTTACTAACTCCAAAAGGTTCTCCCAAACAACCGAAATATCGTTTATTTGTAAGTTTAACCAGCAAAAGGGAAACTGATCAAGCTTTACGTTCGGATATTACCGCGACTCGCAAGATGGTTGTTTATAAAGTTGGTTATTACATGACGGAGAATGGTCAACAAGTTATGAAAGGGGATAGTGTTGCTTATACGAGTTACGATATTTTAGCAAATCCTTATTCAACAACGATGGCGCGCAAAAAAGGAGATGAAGACGCGGCTAATATTATAGCCAACGACATAGCCTTAAGGATTGGAGCCTATTTTCATAATGTTGCCACAGGTATAGAAACAGAAAATGATTTTTAAATCCGTGCAAATTGATCAATATGTTAAAACACAAGACAAGAATATCCGTTCAATTCTCATTTACGGCAGCAACGAAGGATTGATAAGAGATACCGTCAAGAGAATAACACAATCCATTTGTGAGGATTTAACGGATGCATTTCGCATATCTAAACTTTTAGGGACGGATTTAAGCACTGATATAGGTTTATTATATGGAGAGTTTAACAGTCAATCTCTTTTAGGCGGTCGTCGTGTTATTATTGTGAATGAAGCCGGTAATGATTTAAGCAAGCACATTCGTAAAATGCTTGATGAAAGTCCTAAAGAAGGGAATCTTTTAATTTTGGTTGGTTCATCAAGCCTTAACAAGAAATCTTCGCTGGTAAGATTAGCGGAAGAAAGCTCGGACATGGCTTCATTTGCTTGTTATGAAGATAAAGAAGAAGACATACGCGGTATGTTAAAGAAGATGGGACTGACGTTTGAACCTGCGGCGATACAACTTTTATGCGGCCGTTTATCCGGCGACCACATGATAAACCAACAAGAATTAAACAAATTAGCGACCTATATGGGGACATCGAAAAATGTAACGATAGAGATAGTTAATAATATTATATCGGACACATCGGATTCGAGTTTAGAAGACATTTATTATTCGACCTTTAGCGGGAAGAAAAATGAAGCACTTTCATATTACAGTCGTTATTTATATGAAGGTAATGAAGCCTCTTCGGTTGCCCGTGGATTAAATTTTCATTTACAAAAACTTCTTTTCTGCCAAGGAGAAATAGAAAAGGGAAAGACAGCAGACCAAGCCATGCAGCAACTTATTCCCCGAATAATTTTTTATCGAGCAGAATCCTTTAAGCATCAGCTTTACGATTGGAAACGCGATAAAATTCTACGAGCAATGGAACTTGTTTATGAGGCGGAAAAGAATTGTAAAACAACGAATATGCCGGCAGAAGAAATTGTTAGTTTGCTTTTATTGCGTTTAGCCTCGGCCGCCAAAAGAAATGGTTAAAAAATAATTATTGCAAAATAAAAAACAATATGGTATTTTTAAAGAAGTTATCAGGGGGTTATCTGATAGCAAGCACCGCAAAACAAGTGGTAAGCTAAGATTTATTTTTACTATAAAGTGCAACAGCTTTTTAAGGGGAAGAGCTATGCTAACACACAAATCGATATATTTTTTATTTACCGCGTGTCTTTGCGGTGTGTTTTTTTGTTTTTCTGCCGAAGCGAAGGTTTGTTTTCTGGGAGATACTGATTGTAATCAAGGTGTAAGATTTGATAATTATGTGGAATTAGATACCAAATCAATGTGCGCCCCCGAATATACAACCCTTTATAATGAATGCAACAATATTGGCGGTGTATGTCCTTATGATAATCAATATGTCAAATGCTGCGGGATGGAATATGCTTATCAAGCCTGCATTTCTCCCCTTGAAAATGCAAGAAAGGCTGACGGCAGCATAGATAAATGTGGTAATTTATATAGATGTCAATGTCCGGAAGAATATAAAATATCTTCAACATACGCTCAACAAAACAGTTGTTTAGGTGGCGGCGGTTATTGCATTTTAAATGATGGCGAGAACGATCTAATCTATTATAAAAATTGTACTTGTGATCGAACAAATTATCCAGATAAAGAATCGTGCAAAAACAATCAAACGGAATCCGCTTCATGTAAAGACGACCAAGAAAATATTTATAAAAAATGCTATTGTGACAGAGGAGTTTTTCCGTACTCCTCATGCGAATACGGTAATAAAGGAAAAGTCTGTATAGATAGTTCTTCACAACGTGCTTATTATGAGGAATGTAAATCGGCACGAGAAAAATGTCTTGAAGAAAATTTTATTGCCGAAACACTCAGTCAATGCCCTCAAGGGTCTAGTGGCTGTGTATCCGAAATAACGGGCAACCTCTATTACTGTACTTTAGGCGACGGATGTCCATATCCGGTTACACCGCAACTCTATCAATGCAAATTTGATAAAGGTAGATGGTGTAAGGATAAAGGTTACGATCAAGTATCAGATAGTCCTATAACAGAAGGTTCCAAATGCACACTTGATGGCTTTGAGGGAACAGTTGTTCCTTGTCCGGAAAATACCGATACAGCCAATTATTATTACCAATGTAAACTAAGTTGTATCGATCAAGCTAAATCTGCGGCCTATAAAGGAGATTTAACGATGATAACTGATGGTACATATGGTGATAATAATGATCCTGCTTTTGTATATTCAAAAAACGGAAAATCAGATATATATATATCATCATATACGAGATCATTTACAAATATAACTGAGTGGCCTAAAAACGGAAACAACAAAATTGCTTCTATAAATTCACTAAAAAGTTTATATGATAAAGATAGTGATAAATATTCTTCCTGCAAAGGATACAGCAGCAGACCTATTAAGGTAACTTACGATAAAAATGAGAAGATAGATTCACACATTCTTGATGTAGATTTTTCAAACATTTCCTTAACTTTAGCAAATAATAATATATATAATAGAGTTTATAACATTGGATCTCATACATGGAAAAATATGACTTTAAAAGCAACAAGGTCTGGTGCGATAGGAGGTAGATTACTTGTATGTGCTCTACCTAAATACAATTTTTGCTTTATAAACAAAAGCCCTTCTAGTTATGGAGAAGCAGGGAGTTGTGGTTTCAATCCCGAAGATATGCATTCTTTGAACTATGGAAGCAAATTAGTTCTAACTAAAAATGCACGCCTTACTTTAACAGGATATATAGACTTTTATGATGCTACACCTCGTGAAGCATATGAAAAATTTAGTACTAATGCCAAACCATCATACTGTAATGACACAATATTACAAAAAATGTCTCCCGTGTTGTCTTTTGTTGCTTATGGAGACTCCTTAGTTATTTTTAAGGACGCAACAATTAATGTAGGTTTGTATTCCTCTGATGACAAAGACAAAGGATCTTGGGACGGCGGTTTAGGCGGCACAATGCTTTTTATTAATTCAGAAGGACATATGGGATCAATTTATAGTCAATGGAATATTGGTTTAAAAGATTCAGATATAACTTTTGATCAAATATCAATAGGTAAAGAATTTAAAAGCGGAAAATGTCGTTTTGGAAACAGTACCATCTCTGGCTCTCTATCTGGAAAAGGGATCTATTTAAGTAATTCTACCTTAAATATAGCCCCTAATGGAAAAATACACGTTCAACCAGGAAATATATTTGTAGATAATAACAGCTCTCTCTTAGCGAATAGTAATAATAATATTTATGTAAGTTTAAACCGGTATAATGCCGTAGATGGAGGAATTCAGAATGTTTCTACAAGCTCCATGGGACGTTACCTATATGAAACTAGCGTACTTTGCATTGATGAAGGAACATATAAAGGCATAAGCGGCAAACAGATTGCATATGTCCCACAGATAAAAGCACTACCTACATGTATAACATCATCTAGGTATAATAACTGCGGCGTGGTATCAAATTTCTGGACTACTGTGTGTACAAACAACACTATGTCTGCATGCACAGAACAAAAATATAATATAAATGATATATCAAAATGGGTTGGATCCTCTTGTTCTGCTATTTCGAGAGGAATAACTTTTAATACAGAAGGAGAATGTCCAACTTATTAAAAAAAGATTGTTTTCTTTTATAAAAAGGATTACTTTAGATTTCAAACCAAATTATTATCTACCAATTATGTATATTTATTATTAATAATTAAGAGTAGACCGAAAAAATCGGAAATGTTGGTTTTATCATTTTGAAAAAAATATGTTAAACTTTTAAATTTTTTATCTTATGAAAACAAACAAATTTTGGTTTGTCATGACAGCAGCTGTCATGCTTACCGGTGCGATTTCTCTTGTTTCTTGCGAAAAAGAAGAACCTCTGCAAAACAAAGTCGTTGAAAGTGAAGTTATTGATCAAGGCATGGACGCCAATGTTAAAGTCCAAACAGATGACAACGGAACCACTTTTAGCTACGATTCGTGGATTATTGTCAGTGGATACACTCGATCCGCATTTGAAAACAAAATTTCGGTCACCCTTAACAACAACTTAAACAATGTCGATCAAGAAATTGAAGTTTCCGACTGGAGCATGGGCGAAGGGAAAATCTCTTTTACCTATGATGCCAAAGAAAGCAGACAAAGTGATGAATATGTCACCCTCACCGATTCTGTTTTACGCTGTAGCGTGGCTTACGCCAACTTCTCTTTTGATTATGAGCTGGTTTATCAAGTCGCCGTATATAATGACGGTTATACCATACAAACCATGCCATATCACAAATTTGAGAATATCGTTGACAACGGATACAGTTTAAGCGATCTGGAAGAAAATAGCGAAAACGGAATCATTTATGAACGAAAATTGTGTACACATTCAATTACGGCAACAGTTAACGGAAAAAGCTACACAGCCTCGGCGGAAATTGTGCTGAAAAAACCCGCCGACGGTCAAGACAAGCTTATTGCCAGTAAAGTCGTCAACGAAGGTCTCAGCTTTAACAAGACAGGCGAAAACTTTGGTAAAACAACTTCTTGGATCGAAATTGAGCAAACATGGTCCATAAGCGGAACAAAACGTGTTAAAAAGGAAATCATCTTAACAGATTCAGTTGGTATTATTGGAATAACAAACACAGTACCCTCTTTTTTGCTAGATAAAACTGATTTTATCTATGAACTACAACCTCTTTCTTACAAACGAGAAATAGGGAAAAGAGAAGATGATAAATTTTCTATAACGCAATATGTGGACAATATGACAGCTAAAACATGGGAAAAACCAACCAATTCTATTATTGATGATATAGAAGTTGGTTTAGTTTATGAGATAGCGGTTTATCAAGATGAGTTTATCACCTATGAAATGCCATCTTACAGCTATAGCAATCCACAATTATCTGTTGTTTTTGGTGATTGGGAATATAACAGCAATGATCGTTATCCGTATCATATGAATGTTGACTGGTTTTTTACCGTAGATTTTGCTGAAGAAACATTAGAATTTAATAGAAATTTTTTACTATTATATGAAGATTAATGTTTCTTGCATAACAAAAACCCTTCCGTCTTAAAAGACGGAAGGGTTTTTGTTCTTATTCAACACCCACAAAACGAAAATAAACCAGACTCATATCAATATGGCGTACCCGAAGGGATTCGAACCCATGACCTTTGGCGTCGGAGGCCAACACTCTATCCAACTGAGCTACGGGTACATAACATTAATTGATTAATATCCATAATACATATTCAAAAAAATTTCTACATTTTTTTTAATTTTATTAAATAATTCTTGACTTTTAAATTAAGTATGTCTATTAACAAGCAACGAGTTTATTTTTGAGGATAAAATAATGGTAAAAAAATGCGACATTACCGGCATCGGTGTTATGAGCGGAAATAACGTTAGTCACGCTAATAATCATAATCGCCGTCGTTTTATGCCGAACTTACAAGTTGTTTCTCTTTTTAGCGAAACACTAAATAAGGTCTTTAAATTAAAAATCTGTTCTAAAACGTTGCGTTCAATCGAACATAACGGCGGCTTGGATTCTTATTTGGAATCTACTTCCGCAAATAAATTAACTGATAAAGCTTTAAAAATTAAAAAAGCCGTCGCTTGTAAAAAAGGACCATCAGAAAAACCTGCTGCTCGTAAAACTCCTAGAAATACACCCGCTCGTATTGCTAAAAAAGCAGCAAAAAAAGCTTAACAGATTTCTAAAAATATTAAAACCTCCTCACGGAGGTTTTTTTTGCGCTTTAATATAAAAATATTATTTACTCTTAAAATCTTATCCGCTTTATTTTCAAAAATTCTGCTATTAAATCAAAAAATAAAAGGCTTTGAATTCTCAAAGCCTTTTATTTCTCTAACAATCAACTTCTTTATCGAGATAAATTCTCTTTCATCAAAGACATAACACCGCTTAAAACTTCCTTATCAGCAGCATTAACCATAGCATATGCTTTCTGTAAATCAACCTTTTCCGTATTACCATGCGTTAGTTCACCAACAAAAACTCTATTGGAATCCACTTGCTTTGCAGATCCGTTGCTTAAATATTTAACACCGCCTTTTTCCATAAAATCATGAGCTTCTCCTTTTTTACCAAAAACATTAGAAGCCATTTTTGGATTTAATATTTTTCCCATAAAGTAATCTCCTTCATTTTTCTTTTCTTTTGTCTATTATCTCAACAATAAAATGTTTTGTCAACAAAAAAAATGCATAAAAATTTATTTTAATGAAAATCAAGTTGGCTTTCTATAATTAATAGCTTATAATACCGTTAATTAAAAAAATAAACACAAATAAAAAACAGGCTTTAAAAATGTCTTTGTTCCGATCAATTGCCACCTTTGGCGGCTGGACGCTTATCAGTCGTTTCACCGGCTTCTTTAGAGATATGGTTCTTGCAAACTATCTTGGCGCCGGTGTTGTTTCTGACGCTTTTTTCGTTGCTTTTAAATTACCCAACCTCTTTCGCAGCTTATTCGCAGAAGGAGCTTTTAGTTCAGCTTTCGTTCCTTTGTTCTCACAAAAACTGGTCGATAAAAATCACACAAAAGCCGTAAAATTCGCAGCTCAAGCTATTTCCGTATTAATATTCATCCTCGGCTTTTTTGTGCTGTTAATGGAATTCTTTATGCCTTATATCGTCGTCATTTTAGCACCGGGATTTATTGATGACAGCGGTAAAATAGAATTGGCTTCTTTTTTATCAAGAATAACTTTCCCTTTTTTACTCCTTGTCTCTATCGTTTCCTTTCAATCAGGAATTCTTAATTCCTTTGGTAAATTCGCAGCCCCCGCCTCCGCTCCGGTAATTCTTAATCTGACCATGATCGCTTCTGTTTGGATATTTGCACCATTTATCAATACTCCTGTCTATCGTATCGCAATCGGCGTCACTCTCGCAGGAATATTGGAAATTATATGGCTTAATTACTTCCTTCGCCGCGAAGGCGTAAAAATTTCCTTACAATACCAAATTCCAAATATATTAAAAGATAAAGACATAAAAACATTATTTAAAAGAATCGCTCCCGGAGTTGTCGGTGCCGGCGTCTACCAAATCAATATGATGGTCGATACTATATTAGTATCTTTAGTCGGTACCGGTGCTATCTCATGGCTTTATTATGCTAATCGGCTGCAACAATTGCCTTTGGGCGTCGTCGGTGCCGCCATCGGAGTCGCTTTATTACCCGTCCTCTCCCGCCAGCTTAAAGCTCAAAATACCGAAGAAGCTCAAAAAACTCAAGATAAAGCTATCGAATATGGTGCTTTATTATCTATACCCGCCGCCGTTGCTATTATTGTTCTTGCAGAACCAATCATTAATATCCTATTTGAACGTGGCCGATTCGGTATATTAGAAACAACTATGACGGCACAAGCCGTTATTGCTTACACCGTAAGTCTGCCCGTTTATGTTATGGTAAAAGCTATGACACCAAATTTCTTCGCACGCGGCGATACAAAAACTCCCGTTAAATATAGCATTGTCGCCCTTTTAGCAAATCTTGTTTTCTCTTTGCTCCTAATGAAACCTTTCGGACACGTCGGTATTGCAACAGCAACATCTCTGGCAGCTTTTGTTTCTTTCTATCAATATGCGCATGGATTAAAAAAACACGGATTATGGAAATTTTCTAAAAAACTTACTTTCTTTATCTTTAAAGTCATAATTTGCTCATTGATAATGGGAATTGCTTTGTTCTGCGCAAATTATTGGCTTAACCTGCAAATAGGACCATGGCTAAAATTTTCTTTATGGTCAAAACTGATACTTTTTAGCTGTTTATGTTTTTTTGGTGTTGTAACTTTTTGTTTTATGGCTAAACTAATGAATGTAATGGATATAATTGAATTAATCAAATATCTGCTAAAAAGAAAGGATAATCATGCTTAAAAACATAGCAATAAAAATAGGATTTTTCTTAAAAAAAGGATTGCTGTTCTTGTGGAAAGGAATCCATTATACCGCCGTGTCCTGGCCAAAAGCTTTTGCCGGTATAGCAATATTACTTGTACTTTCTTATTATCCTCTTGGCGGATATTTAAGCGAAAATATAGATAAAACAACAGATTACAATATAACTTTAGAATCACAACAACAATCCTTAACCATAGAAACCATGGCCTTTCTTATTAATCGAGAAGTCAATGAACATCTGTGGACAGCAAATCTTCCTTTATTCTTTCCATCTTATTTCTTAGATAATATGCCTAACTTCCAACAAGGAATAATTGAAGCCCTTTCAATCACCGCCTCTATTATTGATAAACAATCCATATGCCCTAACGATAATAATGAAAAAACAACAATAACCAATGCCGCCGCTCTTTTAAAATACCCTGGCAATATATGGCTTTTTTCTTCTGAAAATAATATAAAAATCGCTCCTTCTTCTTCCAGTCAATATAAAAAAGCACGAAAATTACTTAAAGATTATAATCAACTTTTACAAACTCAACAATGTCTTTGGGATCGAAACGAAAAAAATTTATATGACCTCATAAACGCTATTCGTAAAGACCTAAATAAAACAGCTTTAAAAATTGATAAACAAATAATCGAACATAGTTCTAACTGGATAGATAATCAAGCTGATGATTTATTTTATTTTAATCAAGGTAAATTATACGCTTATATGATAATTTTAAAAGCTATGGGAACAGATTTTAAACAAATTTTACTTGAAAAAAAACAATATGAAAATTGGACGCACGCCATTCGAACTATTGAAGACGCCGTAGCTCTAAACCCTTTAATCGTCAGAAACGGCAAACTTGATTCCTATCTGGCGGCAAATCATTTAATCACCCTTGGCTATTATATGTTATATAGTTCAAATATTCTTGAACAGATATGTACAGAAATTAAAGGAGTCTCCTTAAATGAAAATTGAAACACAATTATCTGCTAATAGCGATATTATGCATTTTTTTACGGAATCAGGTTTTCCTGTTGCAAATAGTATGGAATTTACAAATCAAAAATCCTTACGCCGTTCACCGTTGGCAGAAAATATTTTTGATCTTGGAGGAATAAAATCAATTGTTATTACACCGGATTGTCTATCGGTAACAAAAGAACCTCAAACAACATGGGAAGATTTAAAACCTCAAATATTAGCAGAAATCATGGATATTTTATCAAGTGGCGAAATAGCCGCGTCTATTGAAAAACAAAAAAATCTCGATGATATAATAGCAAATATATCCGGTTTAATAGATGCGCGTATTCGGCCGGCGATTCGCAATGATGGCGGAGATATAATTTTTCACAGCTTTGTTGACGGAATAGTCTATGTTGAATTGCAAGGAAAATGTGTCGGCTGTCCTTATTCTCAACAAACATTAAAAGAAGGTGTCGAACGCCTTCTAAAAACCTATATAAAAGAAGTCGTTTCTGTAGAAAAATATGAGAAATAAATGAAAAAAGCTATCGCAATATTATTACTGTGTTTTCTGTTTATTTCCCCAAAAACATACGCAAATAACAAATTTGATATGAAAATTGAAGCGGAAGGAATTTTTATCAGCAACGCATCTCTTAAAATAACCCAAAATATTTTCAACAACTATGGATATAAAGACTATATTTATATGCCTGATTGGAAATATCCTCCTTTATTTTTTGAAAACTTACCTCAAGATTTTGGTGATCTAAAAGATAAAAGTTTACGCAACCGTTTATTTATTCAGATTTTAGCTCCATTGGCTTTATATGTTAATGAAAAAATTATACTTGAACGTTATCCGCTTTTATCAATAAAAGAACATCTTGAAGAAAAAAAAGACCTAACAGAAGAAGAAAAACAAAAACTAGAAGAAATGGCAAAAAAATATGATATTTTTACCCGAATGCAAGACCAAGAACGTTATGAAATTATATTAAATGAACTTTTAATACGAGTTGATGAAATACCGCCGTCTTTTCTTATAGCTATTGCGGCAGCCGAAAGTAATTGGGGTACGGCTCGGGAAGTTAAACTGGGAAATTCTCTATATAAATGGAAAATATGGCATACAGAAGAAGGAATAAAACCACTTGAAGATAAAGATGATAGTTACCGAATAAAAATTTATCCTTCTTTATTAGCGGCAATGGAAGAATATGCTTTAAAATTAAATAGTGATATTAATTTTAAGAGTTTTAGAGAACTTCGACAACATCGCCGCAACCACAATAGTCCGCTTCGAGGCAATGCAATGGTTTATAATATGGTTTTAGGTTCACCCTTGCAAAATTACGCCGGTTTGATTAGCTATATAATAACTTTTTATGATTTAGTTAATATTGATGAAGCCTCACTGGGCAGTATCAATCAATTTTTGAAAGAGAAAAAATAATCATGTTAAAAATTATCCCTATATTATGCCGAGCAGGAAAAATGGACAATTATGCTTATCTTTTAATTGATAAACAAACCAATATATCCGCCGTGCTTGATCCCTCAGAAGCCGAACCGGTAATAAAAGAATGTGAAAAACAAAATATCAAACCGGTATATATTTTAAATACACATCATCATTTTGATCATATAGAAGGCAATAAAGAAATAAAAGATAAATATAATTCTAAAATTGTTGTTAGTATAAATGATTTAAATATCATTCCTTCTGCAGACATAGGTCTTGAAGAAGGAGATATTTTTAATTTAGGTAATAGTAAAGCTCACATAATAAGTGCCGAAGGACATGCCGTTGGTCATATTTTATGGTATTTTCCATCTGAAAAAAATTTATTTACCGGCGATATTTTATTTAATCTTGCAGTTGGCGGACTTTTTGAAGGAACAGCCGAACAAATGTGGCATAGCTTACAAAAAATAAAAAAATTACCTGATGATGTTTTATTTTATCCTGGGCATGAATATGCCGTTTATGGATTAAACAGTCTTTACGGACCGACAGGAGAACGTTATGCGGCAAAAGTAAAAGAAAGATTAAGCCAAGGTATACCAACAGCTCCTTTTACATTAGGCGAAGAAAAAATTTGTAATCCTTATTTATCATGCAGCAATTATCAAGAATTTTATGAAAAAATAATATCTTAATTATTTTTTAGCCTTTAATTGTTAGATAATAAAATATTCTGCAAAATTTAACAGCGGGGCAATAATGATTTATGGAATATACGCTTTTTTAGCTGGATTACTCATTCCTTATATGGCGCGTCGTTTCGCGAAATTTATGCCGGCAACACCTGCTTATGCTCTTTATCGATTAATAAAACCCAATAAAATTTCTGCCAAAGTCAAATTTTCCACGAAATACAAACAATTGAAAAAAAAATACCTGACCCGCTCTCTTGTTTATGGTTTTTTAATGGGAATTTTAAGTCTATTATCCTATTTTCGATTGGGAGAAGAACATTTAATATGGTATTTGTTTTTTATTTTTATTTTACTGTTATTGGCAGAAATTGATTTTAAAATGTTATTATTACCGGATATTCTAACAATACCGTTATTAATTACCGGTTTTGTTTTTGCGGCATTTATAGGTACACATATTTCAGCGGAAGAAAGTGCGTGTGCGGCAATGGCCGGTTACATAATACCCGTTATAGCAACTCTGATGATGCTATGGCGAAGTATTGACGCATTTGGCGGTGGTGATATAAAATTATTATCAGCCATCGGAGCATGGTTGGGATTGGAAGGAATAATATATACAATTTTACTTTCATGTTTACTTTTTGGATTATATTCCATTTTCCGCCATCAACGAGTCGGCGCATTTGGTCCTTCACTTTCAATCTCAGCTATTATTGTCTTGTTATGGCTTTACTAAAGGAAAAAAGAAATGATAAAAAATATATTAAATGAACGAAAAAAAGCACAAACAGTTGTTGAAGATAAAAATTTTGATTATTTGATTATGTTTTTAATTTGCATGGATGCCGTAGCTTTAGGTCTATTAACAATAGATCTTAATATTCCTTCTTTAACAGTTGTTTTATTTTTTCTTGATCGTCTTTGTATGGCAATATTTATTGCGGAAATGTTAATAAAAATATACGCTTATG
Source organism: uncultured Alphaproteobacteria bacterium (assembly GCA_944391335.1). Classification (GTDB taxonomy): domain Bacteria; phylum Pseudomonadota; class Alphaproteobacteria; order RF32; family CAG-239; genus JAFUYI01. The sequence goes on along the minus strand of CALXTF010000001.1, from coordinate 84,797 downwards.
GATCAAACTTTTTTAAATCAGGTTGGAATGTATTTGATCTTATTGTAATAACAATATCTTCTTTACCAATCACCAGTTATTTAATAGTTCTCCGCACATTTAGATTGTTTCGTTTATTACGTTATATCAAACGTCTAAAACCTATGGAAAATTTAATCAACATTATGATAACAATATTGCCCAATTTTGCCGCATTATTTGTTGTTATGGGGTTATTTATGTATATGTACGCGATAATAGCCGTATGGATTTTTGGTGATATATTTATTGAATTTTCCGATTTACCATCAGCATTATTTGCTTTAGTGCAAACCTTTAGCCTTGATGGTTGGATAAGTAATATCGCGCGACCGGTTATGACGATTTTTCCATACGCTTGGATATTCTTTTTTAGTTTTATAATGATATCTTTTTTAATTATCACAAGTTTTTTCTTAAGCGTAATTTCAATGATGGTGCATAAGGAATTTAAAATATCATCAAAACTTTAAATATTTCCCTTAAAAATATCGAAGATTTAATCTTCGATATTTTTTATTAAAAAATTTATGACTTTTTCTTGACATTGAAAAATTCAATTCCTAATTAAAATGTAGAAATTTAGAATATAAAGGAGCAAATCTATGAAATTTATACCATTATATGACCGTGTTCTGGTAAAAAGAGTTGATGAAGTCAACAAAACAGCCGGAGGTATCATCATTCCGGATACAGCAAAAGAAAAACCTTCAGAAGGTGTCGTCGTTGCCGTAGGAAATGGTGGTCGAGGAGAAGACGGGAAATTAATTCCCATGACCGTAAAAATAGGAGATAGGGTTCTATTTGCAAAATGGTCCGGTAGTGAAGTAAAATTAAACGGAGAAGATCGTTTAATTATAAAAGAATCAGAAATTTTAGGTGTAATTGAGGAATAAGGAATAAAGAAATGGCAGTAAAAGAAATAAAATTCGGCAGTGAAGCACGCTCAAAGATGCTAAAAGGTGTCGAAATTCTGGCAAAAACAGTAAAAGTTACATTAGGTCCTAAAGGACGCAACGTTATTTTAGATAAATCTTATGGAGCACCAAAAATTACCAAAGATGGTGTTTCCGTAGCCAAAGAAATAGAATTATCGGATAAATTTGAAAACATGGGAGCGCAATTAGTAAAAGAAGTAGCCCAAAAAACCGCCGATAAAGCCGGTGACGGTACAACGACAGCAACCGTACTTGCCGAAGCAATAATAAATGAAGGCTGTAAAGCCGTTGCCGCAGGAATGAATCCAATGGATTTAAAACGAGGAATAGATATGGCCGTTGATGCGGTTGTAGCTGATGTAAAATCCCGTTCAAAAGCCATAAAAACATCCGAAGAAATAGCTCAAGTTGGAACAATTTCAGCAAATGGCGATCGTTCTATTGGCGAATACTTGGCCCAAGCAATGGAAAAAGTAGGTAATGAAGGTGTTATCACCGTAGAAGATGCAAAAGGACTGGAAACAGAATTAGAAGTAGTTGAAGGTATGCAATTTGACCGCGGATATTTATCTCCTTATTTTGTTACCAATCCGGAAAAAATGAATTGCGAGTTTGATAATCCATATATCTTGCTTTATGAAAAGAAATTAAGCAATTTACAAGCCATGATACCTGTTTTGGAAGCTGTTGTTCAAACATCACGTCCGCTTTTGATTATAGCAGAAGATATTGAAGGAGAAGCTTTAGCAACTTTAGTTGTCAACCGTATTCGCGGCGGATTAAAGGTTTGTGCAGTTAAAGCTCCAGGTTTTGGGGATCGCCGTAAAGCAATGCTTGAAGATATAGCCATTCTTACAGGTGGACAGGTTATTTCTGAAGATCTGGGAATGAAATTAGAAAATGTAACTTTAGCAGATTTGGGTAATTGCAAGAAAGTTGAAGTCACCAAAGATGATACCACCATTATTGATGGTAATGGTCAAAAAGAGATGATAAAAGCTCGCGCAGATCAAATTCGTAAGCAAATAGAAGAAACATCTTCCGATTATGATCGCGAAAAATTACAAGAACGTTTAGCAAAAATTTCCGGCGGAGTAGCCGTTATAAAAGTCGGAGGAGCCTCAGAAATTGAAGTTAAAGAGAAAAAAGATCGTATTGATGACGCTTTACATGCAACCCGTGCTGCGGTAAAAGAAGGTGTTGTCGCCGGCGGCGGTGTAGCTTTGTTGTATTCACATAAAGCTCTTGACACACTAAAACCAGCAAACCAAGACCAAAAAGTTGGTATTGACATTATTCGCAAAGCTATTCAATCACCTATACGCCAGATAGCTGAAAATGCAGGTGTTGATGGTGCTGTTGTTGCCGGAAAATTAATGGAAAGCACAGATACAAACTTTGGTTACGATGCGCAAAGTGGTGAATATACCGATATGATTAAAGCCGGTATAGTTGATCCAACGGAAGTTGTTAGAACAGCTTTACAAGACGCGGCTTCGGTTGCAGGTCTTTTAATTACAACAGAATCCATGGTTACAGAAGCTCCACAAAAAGAATGTGGTTGCGGTTGCGGCAATCATGGAGGTGCAGCAGCCGGTATGCCGGGAGGTATGGGTTTCTAACTCATCTATTTTCAAAAAATCCCGCATCTTGCAGTTGCAATATGCGGGATTTTTTTATATATAATTACCAATAAGAAAGGACAAATTAAGCTTGTTTTTATTTACTAACAACCACCATTGCTTCACGCAAAATTCTATCATTTAACATATATCCCGTTTGCAATTCGGCAACAATAGTTCCAGCAGGTTTAGATTTATCTTCTATTTCTTGAACAACACGATGAAAAGCCGGATTAAAAATTTGTCCCATCGGTTCCATTTTAACAACCCCGAATTTTGCTAAAACTTTAGTTAATTCGGATTCTGTTAATTCAACGCCTTTTTTTAATTGTTCACATTCCAAATCAGTTAAATTTTCGGCAGCGTCAAGAGCCCGATGTAAATTATCCGCAACCGAAAGAATTTCTTTAGCAAATGAACTAAGAGCATATTTTGATGTTTTTTCTATTTCTACAGCACACCTCTTTTTTGTATTTTCCAATTCGGCACAAGCCCGTAAATAATCATCCTTTAACTTATTATTTTCTGCTTTAAGCTCCTCAATTTCATTTGTTTTATTTTCTTCATCAATATCAACCATATTTTCAACATTTTCTACTGTTTCATTTTTTTGATATTGCTCTTTTTTATCCTTTTTCATTTTTACCTCTTTAATTTTTTTCATAAAGCGTGTATATTCATATATAAAAGATTTAATGATTTAAATGAAACAAGTCAAGAGGAGAAGTTTTATTGTCTTTTTAATTAATTATTAAATTAAACAATATATCTTTTCTATTAAATGATTATTCTGACTATATAAGAGAGATTGAGCATGAATTCTGTTTCTTCGCCCAAAATTGGTGATAGTGTATTTAAAACACTGCCGAAAAATTTTAACTTTAAAAAATTTTCTTTGACCTACGGTATTGTCAATAACCCCGATTTAATCGAAATACAAAACTTTGGTCGAAATCAATGTTTGGGAAAAAAAGAATGGCGCAAAATTAATAAAATTAACGCATGGATGATTACCGCGGAAACCGCCGCCTTCATGAAATGGGGAGGTTTGGGAATGGTGGCTTCCGAATTACCCGAAGCATTTAATCGCTGTTTTAATTCCAAAGGAGATAAAATATCCGTAATTACCCCCCTTTATCTCGGTAATACCGGTAAAAAGAAAGCTTCACTACAAAATGACATCTATTATGGTGCAGAAAAAAATAATATAAAATTACAAAAAATACTCACACTAAAAGTTCCTTTTTATGGTGATCATAATACTTTAATAAAACATAACGTACCTGTTTATTTAGCTCATTTTGAAAATACAAATTACATCTTTTTAGAAAACGAACGCTTTTTTTCAATTAATCCATCCCCTCAAAATAATTCCGCTCAAGACGGTTGTTATATTTTCAACGAATTCAATATCAATGAAGTGGAAAGATTTGCCTTTTTTTCCAAAACTGTTTATGAATTAATAAAATTTCTTATAGAAAAAAAATCTCCTTATAGTCCGAATCTGCTTATTACAAATGACTGGCATAGCGGAGCTTTGGCCGGTTTAACAAAATATTTTTCCATTGCCCAACATTGCATCGGAAAAATGAAAACCAAATTATGCGAAGAACTAAAGAATCTTCCTATTATTCATATGGCTCATCATTTAGGTTATCAAGGTTGGGATTATCTTAATACATCAAAAATACTCAACTCTTTATACGAAAATACCGCTGCTGCCGTTTTTAAAAATGCAAAAGCAATAAAAAATGCAAATCCTCGTACGAATAATACCTTAATAGTTTATGATTGCTATAATCAGGCTTCTTGTAGCTTTCATTTGGCAGATAGAGTTGTAACCGTTTCTAAAAATTATATGGAAGAAGTTTCAAAAGAATTGGATTTTGGACTTGATTTTCGAGATATTCTTAAAATAAGAAAAGATCACCGAAACTTTTATGGAATTGTTAATGGATACGATAAAAAACTTATTACACCAAATTCCAAAAAAATTGAAATAATTAATAAAACTTTCAGCCCTTTTCATTTTGAATATTATGATGAAACGTGCTTGGCAAAAAAATTAGAAAATAAAAAAGAATTTATTTTACTGCTTTCCAAAATTGCCTCAGATTCAGAATACAAACAAAAGGTTATACCTTTAATAGATATATATCGTTTTAATGACTTAAGTGAAAAAATCAAAAATATTGAACATACACCTATACTTTGCGCAACCAGCCGATTAGTTGAACAAAAAGGTTATGATATAGCGGCACAAGCAATTATAAATTTATTTAATAGATTTGGATCTTTAAAAAATATTGAAATGCCTATTTTTATTTTAGGAGGAGCGGGAGATCTCTGTTGTTTTGAATATTTAACAAATCTAAAAGATAAATTAATGCAAGAAAATCCCAAATGCGGTGAACGTATATATGTATTTAGAGGTTATCAAGATGATTTTGCTTATGCTGTTCAAATAGCCTCTGATTTTTATATGATGCCAAGCCGTTTTGAACCTTGCGGTTTAACTCAAATGGAAGCCATGGCCAAAGGAGCTTTGCCCATAGCTATCTCCACAGGAGGATTGGTTGACACCATAGAACATGGAATTAATGGTTTTCGAACAGAAGTTTTCTTTTCATCAAATAAAAGACGAGTTTATGGTAATAACTTAACCGCGCAGCGTTTAAAAAACAATACAAACGCTTATACAGAAACATTATGTAAAGCTTTAGAAACATTTTACTGCCATTTTGACAAGATACAACAAATGACAATAAATGCCATGCGTAAAGATTTTAGTTGGGATGTCAAAGACGGTAGTATATATAAATATTATCAACTTTTTAAAAATGGCCATTTATAATAGCAAATATATAAGAATTAAACAGACATAAAGGAGGATAAAAAAATGAGCGATACTTCTGTTGCCGGACAAGTTGCCGCAAAATGGCGCAAAAAAACAGGAGCTCTTATAATGGCTCTACATGAAATACAAGATATCAAAGGCTATATTCCATGGGAAGACGCACTTGAAGTAGCGCAAATAATGAATATTCCTTTAGCAAGAATTTATGAGGTTTTAACTTTTTACAACTTTTTTAAATTGGAAGCTCCAGGAAAAGCGGTTATTTCCGTATGCACAGGAACAGCCTGTTATCTAAAAGGAAATGACAAAGTACTGGAAGAATTTAAAAAGGAACTTAATCTTAATGAAGGTGAAAGTACACCCGATCATTTATTTCATTTACAATGCGTACGTTGTGTCGGATGCTGCGGATTAGCACCGGTATGTGTTGTTAATGGTAAAACATATGGACGTGTAACAGTAAATGATGTTCACAATATTATTGAAGAATGGCGTAAAAAATTTTCTGATGAAGACAAGGAGCATTCCAATGAACGAAATTGATAAAAGGTTTGATATTCACGAAATTTCAAAAAACAAACAAGAAGATTTAAATCGTTATATTTGCACAATATATTGTTGTCATTCAACCGGCTGCAAATCTTCAGGCAGTGATGATCTTATTGACATATTAAAAACATCTGTAATTGAGCACGAATTAGAAGGAAAAGTACGAATTGTTGCCACAGGCTGTATGGGACTTTGTGCGCAAGGACCATTAATAAGAGTTGAAATTAAAGGCCAAAAAGATGTTTTATATAAACGTTTAGATAAATTAATCATTCGTATAATAATTAATGAACATATTATTCCGGCTCTTAATTTACAAGAAGGAGAAATTTTTCAATTACCTGATTTTTTAAGCCAATATGTTTTATCTCTAGACCTGCCCTTTTTCACGAAACAAGAAAAAGTTGTTTTAAAACAAGCAGGTCATCTTGATCCCGAAGATATTCAAGAGTATATAGCCCATGGCGGTTATTTAGCTTTAGAAAAAGTTTTAAAGACCATGACACCGGCAGAAGTTGTCGCGGAAATAAAAAAATCAGGTTTAAGAGGACGAGGAGGTGCTGGTTTTTCAACAGGTTTAAAATGGGAATTAGCCGCTAAAGTTCCATTAGTTGACGATAAATTCATTATTTGTAATGGCGATGAAGGAGATCCAGGAGCTTATATGGATCGAAGCATTTTAGAATCTAATCCCCATGCGGTAATTGAAGGAATGATGATAGGAGCTTATGCGATAGGCGCAACGAATGGTTGGTTTTATATACGAGCAGAATATCCTCTTGCCGTAGAACGTATTGAAAAGGCAATTAAAGCATGTAAAAAAACACGTTTACTGGGAAATAATATTTTAAATAGCGGTTTTAATTTTAATATAGATATCCGACTTGGAGCCGGTGCTTTTGTTTGCGGAGAAGAAACAGCCTTAATACATTCCATAGAAGGCAAACGAGGGACACCTAGACCGCGTCCTCCGTATCCGACAGAAATAGGTCTTTGGGAAAAACCAAGTTGCATAAATAATGTAGAAACATTAGCCAATATTCCCTCTATAATATTAAAAGGAGCAGATTGGTTTTCTTCATTTGGTACGGAAACATCAAAAGGAACAAAAGTCTTTGCTTTAACGGGACAAGTTGAACATTCGGGATTAATAGAAGTACCAATGGGAACAACAATTAATACAATAGTCAACGAAATAGGCGGAGGCGTCCCAAACGGAAAAAAATTGAAAGCGGTTCAAACGGGAGGACCATCGGGCGGCGTTATACCAGCATCAAATATTGATCTTCCGGTCTGTTATGAAGAATTAAAAAAAGTTGGTTCAATAATGGGTTCCGGCGGTATGATTGTTATGGATGAAACCGCAGACATGGTAGATATTGCGAAATTTTATCTAGATTTTACCGTAGATGAATCTTGTGGGAAATGCGCTCCATGCCGAATAGGCGGAAAACAAATGTTATTGCTTTTAGAAAAAATATCTAAAGGAAAAGGAACAAATAAAGATTTAGATATGTTAAAAAAAATAGCTATAGCCATGCAAAAAGCATCTTTATGCGGATTAGGTCAAACAGCCCCCAATCCCGTATTATCGACCATACATTATTTTAGTAAAGAATATGAAGCCAAAGTTGCAGCAAATGAAGAAAATAATAAGGAGATAAAATAATGGTAAAATTAAAAATCGACAATTATGATGTAGATGTTACTGCCGGTACCTCCATTTTAGAAGCTGCACGTAAAGTTCATATAGAAATTCCAACACTTTGCAAACACCCTGATGTTGATGCCACGGCGGGATGCGGTATATGTATTGTCAAAGTCAACGGTCGAATTATGCGTTCCTGTTGTACACCTGTTGGCGAAGGAATGGAAGTTATAACTTCTGATGCAGAATTAGTTGATGTCAGACGAACAGTTTTAAAATTGATTTTAAGCAATCATCCTAACGCATGTTTAACTTGCATACGTTCGGGTCATTGTGAACTTCAAGATTTAACCAACACTTTTGGAATAAAAGACGCACCGTTGCCTAATTTAACAAAACGATTTCCTTTAGATGATTCAACAAAAGCTCTTGTTTTAGACGCAAGTAAATGTATTCTTTGCGGCCGCTGCGTTGAAGTTTGCCAAAACCAACAAAATGTATGGGCTTTAGGATATTTAAATCGAGGATTAGCAACCAGAGTTACCGCAGCCAATGGCATAAATTTAGCCGACAGTCCTTGTATTAAATGCGGACAATGCTCGGCTCATTGCCCAACCGGTGCTATTGTTGAATATGATGAAACCCAAAAAGTATGGGATATGCTAAACGATAAAAATATATATACAATTGTTCAAATAGCCCCGGCGGTGCGTGTTGCAATAGGAGAAGAATTTGGTTATGAATTTGGCGAAAATTTAACAGGAAAGACATATGCCGCTTTACGTCGAATGGGTTTTAAGCGAATATTTGATACAAATTTTGGAGCAGATTTAACAATTATAGAAGAAGCAACCGAATTTGTTCGCCGCTTTACAAAATCACCGGAAAGTCTACCTATGTTTACCAGTTGTTGTCCGGCTTGGGTTGATTTATTGGAAAAATATCATCAAGATATGATTAGTCATTTTTCCACATGTAAATCACCACAATCAATGGTTGGAGCTATGGCAAAGACTTATTATGCCGATAAAATGGGACTTGATCCGGCAAAAATTCGGGTTATCTCAATTATGCCTTGTACCGCCAAAAAATGGGAAATACGTCGTAGTGAAGATATGAGTTCTTCAGGTTTTCAAGATGTAGATGTTTCTTTAACAACAAGAGAACTCGCAAGAATGATTAAACAAGCCGGAATAGATTTTCGTAGTCTTCCGGAAGAAACAGCAGATAATCCGCTTGGTGAATATTCGGGCGCGGGAACCATATTTGGAGCAACCGGCGGAGTAATGACTGCAGCATTGCGAACAGCGTATTTCTATATTACCGGATGTGAGCTAGGTGATTTAAATTTTCAATCCATAGAAGGTTTAGATGGGATTAAAGAAGCGGAAATATCTATAGCCGGTAAGATTATTCGTATTGCTGTTGCCCATGGAACCGGAAATGTGGAAAAAGTCTTAGAAAAAATTAGAAAGGCACAACAAAACGGCGAAGAACCCCCCTATCATTTTATAGAAGTAATGGCCTGTCGAGGAGGATGTGTTGCAGGAGGAGGACAACCACGAGTAATGCTCCCTGGACAACCCAAACCTCGAGGAATTACAGATGATATTCGTAAAAAACGAGCCAAGGGCTTATTTGATGAAGATTTACACGCTAAGAACAGATTATCACATCATAATCAATCAATTAAAACACTTTATAAAGAATATATAGGCGAACCCAACGGAGAGAAAGCTCATCAATTGCTTCATACCCATTATACCGCCCGTTCCGCTTATAAGCGTTGATTATATTTGATATTGATTTTAAAAAAAAAATAAACTATAATACAATATTGTATTTAATGTATTTTGTTAATTATTAAACTTATGAAAAATTTTCTAACAAAGAAAAATCTTAAATTTTTAGTGTGTCTTTTTTGCGCAACAATAAGCTTTTCAGCTTATGTAACACTAAAAAATTTTGATGATTTGGATTTTTTTACCGTATTTATAATGGTAGTAGGTCTTGTAAATGGATTAATTGTATTTTTTTTAGGAATTACGGAAATTTTTTCAAAACTATTTAAATTTAGGCATTGAAAAAAGAAAAAGATTATTTAGTTTAAAAAAGGCTCTATTTATTTAGAGCCTTTTTATTATGAAAAGATACAAACAGCTTTTGTTATCATATAGCGAGGCCGAATGATTACTAAAAAATCTTTACAAAACCTAAATGGATTATTAATGCTTTCTGCAATTGCAAAATATCAAAGCAAAAGGAAAGCAGCGGAAGCAACAAACAGTTCAATAGATACCGTTAATAAATATATTTCCAATTTAGAACAAGTTTTGGGAATACCTTTAGTTGTAAATAATAATAAAGGTACTCATTTAACCAAAAGAGCCTTGTTAATACTCGATCAAATTGAAAATGTACAGGCATTACTTGATCAAATATATAATCAATGTCATTCTCATAATAAATATGAAGGGAATGTTTGTATTTGTTTACCATTAATTGTCAGTACTGTTTTATCTCCTTTTAGTTTTAGTGTTTTTTGTGAAGAATATCCGGATATAAATTTAATTTTACTTACGACATTAGGTAGTCCCGATTATCAGGATTTAGGCGTTGATTTTGGAATTATCACACATCCGCCCAAAAAATCAAAAGATTTTTCTTTATTATATCAAAAGAAAATTTCTTGTAATTTTTTTACGACATCAAAATATATAGAGAAACACGGTTTACCTAAAGATATAAAAGATCTTTTAGAGAATCATCATATTATAAATTGTCTGCAAAATGAACATTATATATCTGGTTGGAAAGAATTTATAGCAAAAGCACAAAAGGTATCTTTTTCAACAAACTCATCCTTTGCGGTTGCAGAGGCAATTAGAGGTAATGTAGGAATAGGGTTAATGCCGAAACAATTTAAATATCCCTCACTAATATGTTTAGATAATATAAATGCAGATTTACAAATAAACTTATATCTTATAGTGAATAACTGCACAAAAGAACTTCCGCGAGTAAAATTAGTTACGGACTATTATAAAGCGGCATTAGACAGGATTTAAATAAAAGGCTCACATATACGTTGTAATAAATTTTGAGTTTTAGAAATAACAAGACCATAATTTGTAATAGGAATACCGCGACAAACACATTCTTTCAATCTATGCGTCATTTCTACGGAATTGAGCATACATGCACCGCAATGAATAACCAGATTGTAATCTTCGAGATTTTGAGGGAAATCGCTTCCAGAGCAAAAATCAAAGACTAAATCGCAATGACAATAATTTTGCAACCAACGAGGAATTTTAACTTTAGCAATATCATCGGCAAGAGCATGATGAGAACAAGCTTCAGCAATTAATATTTTATCACCAGAACAAAGATTGTCTATTTTTTCCGCACCTTTAATTAAGACATTGATATCAGCTTTATAACGAGCGAATAATGTTGAAAATGTAGTCATTTTAATTGTAGGAGGCAAGATATTAGCAACTTGATTGACGACTTGAGAATCCGTAATAACAAGAGCGGGATGTTGTTTTAGATTATCAAGCATAGATAATAAATTATTTTCTTTAACGACAACAGCATTAACGTTTGCATCTAAAAGTTCGCGGAGGACTTGAACTTGAGGTAAAATCAAACGTCCTTTTGGTGCGGATAAATCTATAGGCACAACTAAAATGACAGTATCGTTTTTTTTAAGTAAATCAGCAACAATTAAAGGATTTTTTTTTAATTCTTCAGGAACAGAATTAATAATTATTTCTTTCAAGAGATTGATATTAACATCATTTATTGCCGAAACTTCAACAAAGGGAATATTATGACTACGACAAAAATCAATATCCCCTATATTAGGTTTAATTAAATCTGTTTGATTAAAAGCAATAACAAAAGGGGTATTAGTTTTATTAAGATAATCAACGACTTCTTTATCTTTTTGCGTTATTCCGTTTTTACCAACCACCAAAACGGCAACATCTGTTTTAAACAGAATTTTATAAGTAGCGTTTATTCGCAAATTACCAATTTCCTCACTATCGTCCAAACCGGCCGTATCAAAGAAAGTCACCGGTCCCAAAGGCAAAAGTTCATATGGTTTAGCGACAGCATCGGTTGTTGTTCCAGATTTAGAAGAAACAATAGCAACATTTTGTTTTGTTAAAGCGTTAAAAAGAGATGATTTCCCAACGTTACAACAACCAATAATAGCAATATTAATACGCAAAGAACGAGGAGTATTATCTAACATAAAAGCAATCCTTTAACTATAAACCTAAATATAGGTAACAAAAAATTTTAGAAAAGACAAGCAAATAAAAAAATAATTATTGCAAAATAATCCTTTTTCTTTTAGAAAGGTTTAGTATTTAGAGGATGAGTGGCAGAGAGGCTGAATGCGCGCGACTCGAAATCGTGTATACGAGGTGACTCGTATCGGGGGTTCAAATCCCTCCTCATCCGCCATTTGCAAAAATAACTCTAAAGAGATATTTTTGTAAATGATGGGATTATATTTAAATTAACTCCAATCTTTAATACCGCGAGTAATATCAAGAAAAAACCCACCAAATAATTCCATTTAATTTCTTCATGCAAATAAAAAAGAGAAAATAAGCTAAAAACAACTATAGTTATTGCTTCCTGCATAATTTTAAGCTGAGGAGTATCAAAATATTGATGTCCTATACGATTGGCCGGAACTTGAAAACAATATTCAAAAAAAGCAATTCTCAACTGATAATTATAATCAACCACAAAGGTGTAGATTTAAATTTTAAATGTCCATACCATGCAAATATCATAAAAATATTTGAAATAATCAATAAAATTACCGGATATAAATATCTCATTTTATTAAAATCCAAAAATTAATTACAATACTTCACGTTTTCCAGAATGATCCGGTGCGGATACAATTCCTTCTTCTTCCATTCTCTCAATTAAGACCGCTGCGCGATTATAACCTATTCTTAAACGACGTTGAACATAACTTATAGAAGCTTTTTTATCATTACGCACAATTTCAACGGCTTGAGTGTAAAGATCATTATCACTATTATTGTTTCCCATAGATGTTTTATCAAAAACAGCACCATTATCTTTAATGTTAAGTTCACCTTCGGTAATTGCTTCGATATATTCAGGTTCTTTTTGATTTTTAAGAAAGTCAACGATTTTTTCGACTTCTTGATCTTTAACGAAAGCACCATGTACACGAATAGGTCTTTGACCTGCGGGCATATATAACATATCTCCCATTCCCAATAATTGTTCCGCGCCTTGTTCTCCAAGAATGGTTCGACTATCGATTTTTGAGGTTACTTGAAAACTTATGCGTGTTGGGAAATTAGCTTTAATAACTCCGGTAATAACATCAACAGAAGGACGTTGCGTTGATAAAATTAAATGAATACCTGCCGCACGAGCCATTTGAGCCAAACGTTGAATAGCAGCTTCTACTTCTTTACCGGCAACTAACATCAAATCAGCCATTTCATCGACAACAATAACAATATAGGGAAGAGGTGTTAAATCTAATTCCTGTTCTTCAAAAAGAGGCGCGCCCGTATCCGGATCAAAACCTGTTTGTACGGTTCTAACACAACGTTGTCCTTTTTCTTTTAATTCCTGAAGTTTTTTATTATATCCGGAAATATTACGCACATTAAGTTGAGCCATGGCGCGATAACGATCTTCCATTTCTTTGACGGCCCATTTTAGACCAAGAACAGCTTTCGCCGGATCGGTAATAACCGGAGTTAATAAATGTGGTATTCCATTATAAACAGAAAATTCCAACATTTTAGGATCAATCATTATAAGTTTACATTCATCAGGTTTCATACGATAAAGAAGCGATAAAATCATTGAATTCATACCAACGGACTTACCAGAACCGGTTGTACCGGCAACTAATAAATGCGGCATTTTAGATAAATCGGCATAAACATTTTCACCACCAATATCTTTTCCTAAAACCACATTAAGAGTATTTTTACTGTTACAAAAACCATCACCTTCGAAAAGTTCACGCAGCCAAACGATTTCCCGTGTTGTATTTGGTAATTCAATACCTATTGTATTTGAACCGGAAACCACGGCAATACGAACGGATATTGCCGACATTGAACGAGCAATATCATCTGCCAAACCAATTACCCGCGCTGTTTTAGTACCTGGAGCCGGTTCTAATTCATAAAGAGTTACAACCGGTCCCGGTCGAATTTTTACGATTTTGCCATTTATACCAAATTCTTGCAAAACTTTTTCTAACTCATCAGAAATTTTTTGTAATTCTTTTTCATTAACTAAAATATTTCCCGATTTCACTTTAGGTGCGGTTAAGAGAGAAACATCGGGATAAATATAATTATCATTTTTAGATTTCAAAACATTCTTTTTATTTACCGGTGTTGATATTTTTTCAACAACAGATATATTTTTTTTCTCCTTTTTATCTTTAACTTTTTTGATTTTTAAATCACATTTATTTTTATCAAGGCAAGGTAATATATTTTTTATATACCACAATAAATTCCATAAAATACGAGCTAACAAATGAATTCCATGTATAAAAAACTTTAAACAGTTTTTTATACTTTTATACCATTGATTTATAGTTATATCCAAACTAAAGCTAAAAGCAGAAATTGCCACTAACGTTGTGAGAAAAGCAATAATTTGTGATTGCCATTTAAAATCAGGTAAAATGGAAAAAAGTTTAATATTAAGCATTTCGCCAATAACCCCGCCAAGAGGTTTGCTAAAATGAATAAAGTCGAAAGACATCATTGCCGATACAATCCCTAAAAGCCATACGACAACATATAAAAAGAAAAAACGTATTTCTTCCAAACAGCAAAGTTTATATCCCCAAACCATTACAGGTAAAACAAATATTGGTAAAACCAAACCGGTAAAAGTTAAAATAACGGTAGCCGCACTGGCTCCGGAATATCCCAAAAAATGATTGATATTGTCACTTGCTAAATTAAAAGAATCATCAGTTGGAGAATAAAAGAAGACAGCCGCCAGAACCAACCAACCAGTAATAATCAATAATAGCCCATAAATTCGGCTGCTAATTTTATAATAAATATTTTTTTCATTTTTCTTTTTATTTTTTGCCATAATTACCTCACAAGCTATATTGGCAAGCCTTTAATAAATAACATCTAAAAAAGATTATAGCTCTTTAAATATTTCTCTTAAGTTAACAAAAATTGTTTTAAACTTGACTTTTTTTAGTTTATACGTTTAAAACTCGAAAAGATATTAATATAAGGAAAGGTTTTTTTATGAAAAACGCTTTTGTTTTTCCCGGACAAGGTTCCCAATTTGTTGGAATGGGAAAAGAACTATCCGAAAATTTTGCTTCTGCAAAAGAAGTCTTTGAAGAAGTTGATAATACATTAAATCAAAATTTATTTGACTTAATGACAAGAGGTTCGGAACAAGAACTAACATTAACAGCTAATGCTCAACCTGCCCTAATGGCTGTTTCCATGGCTGTTGTCAGAGTTTTGGAAAAAGAATTTGGAATCAAATTAAAAGATAAGGCGGCTTATGTTGCAGGTCATTCTTTAGGTGAATATTCCGCAGCTTGCGCCGCCGGTGTGTTTTCTTTATCAGATACGGCTCGTTTATTACGCGCGCGAGGTGATGCCATGCAAAAAGCCGTTCCTTTAGGTGTTGGCGGTATGGCCGCGGTTATAGGCGTTTCTTTTAAAGATATTGATGCTTTGGTAGAAGCTTGTTGCGACGAAAAATCATTATGTGTCGCCGCAAATGATAATTCTGACGGACAAGTGGTGATTTCCGGCCATATAGCCGCTATTGACAAAGCTGTGGAAATAGCTTCTGAATTTGGTGCTAAACGTTGTATTAAATTATCCGTTTCCGCACCTTTTCATAGTCCTTTAATGCAACCTGCTGCAGAAATTATGGCTCGCGTTTTGATGGAAGTTGAAGCTCATCAAGCTCAAATACCTCTAATTGCAAATGTGTTAGCAGAACCTATAACTAACGAAAAAGATATAATAAAAAGATTAATTGAACAAGTTACAGGAACTGTTCGTTGGCGAGAAACAATGAATTATATGAATAATCAATCTGTTACCGATGTTTATGAGTTGGGAGCGGGAAAAGTGCTTTCCGGACTTGTCAAAAGGAGCTTTAAAGAAATTAATACGGCTTCAATCTACACACCAACAGATATTGAAGAACTCGCAAAAAATCTTTCATAACTAACCCTCATTTAAAAGGAAAACTCAAATGTTTGAAATAAAAGATAAAGTAGCCCTTATTACCGGAGCTAGTGGCGGTTTAGGTGATAAAATTGCTCGCACCCTACACGCTCAAGGCGCAAGTTTAGCTTTAACAGACCGAAATCCGGAAAAAATGGAAAAATTAAAACAAGAACTCGGAACAAATGTTGAATGTTTTGTTGCCGATTTAAGTAATTCTGAAGCTATATCTCAATTAGTCAAAGATGTAGAAGAAAAATTCGGTCATATTGACATTCTTGTTAATAATGCAGGTTTAACCAGAGATAATCTCTTTATCCGCATGAGTGATGAAGATTGGCAATTAGTTTTAGATGTAAACTTAACCGCTGGTTTCAAATTAGCAAAAGCCGTTGTCCGCGGTATGATGAAAAGACGTTTTGGTCGTATTATAGGTATAGCCTCGGTTGTCGGCGTTACCGGTAATGCCGGACAAGCAAACTACTCTGCTTCCAAAGCCGGTATGATTGCCATGAACAAATGCTTAGCTCAAGAAGTAGGATCTCGCGGTATTACCGTAAACTCTATTGCTCCTGGATTTATCCGCACGCCGATGACAGATGTTTTACCTGACGATGTTAAAGCTGCTTTGCTTGCAAAAATTCCTGAAGCCAAACTCGGTGAAGCTCAAGATATTGCCAATGTTGTTGCTTTCTTAGCTTCTGACGAAGCTCAATACATTACCGGTCAAACCATCAATATCAACGGCGGTATGGCTATGATCTAATCGCAAAAGCGATAAAAATAACAAAAAGACCCTACAGATCAAAACGTAGGGTTTTTTGTTATTTAAGAAAGGAAACTTATTTCATTTTTTTGAATTTTTTCTTAAAGAATACCACAATCGGAGATACGATAAAAGCGGCTTCTGCAAAAAGACCGAGTATCAAAAGACCTATTGCAACAACTTTTGCTCATAACCCAAAAGAATGTATGTAGAAACCAAAATAAGAAACGCCACCGCCATAAAATAAGGCACCCAACCAAAACCGCACAGGTAATAAGACCAAGTCTCGTGCTTGTTCTTAATATTATCTATAAACTTAAGTTTTGCATTAAAAAAAAGCAGTATCGCCAATATAATAAAAACGGTAAAAAGAATATCAAATATTGCCGAAAATCCTAAAAGGGAAAAAGGTGTAGATAACAGCATATATGCCCCACCTAAAATCAGCGCCTCTTTTGAGTATAGTTTCTCCTTTTTATTATTCTAAACAAACAGCCCCAATACAGTAAAACCTATACTTCTTTTTTTTAAACATATTTCTATAAACCCGTACCGCAAGTTTGGATAATAAAATTTTTGCCGATAATATACGCTATAAAGCATACAGCCAAATAGATTTTAGGATATTTCAACAAAGGATTAAGCGGAGTTTTTTTCTCATCATTTTTACCGGGCAGAGAAGCCATAAAAATGACAAGGACTATATATACATAAAATATAATATCCGAAAACAGAGGAAAGCAGTCCGGCACGGTTTTATCAACCCACGGAATAAGTGACGCATAAAAAGCAGTAACAATTAACGTTATCCCAACGCCTTGTATACACAAATCTCTGCATCTTTTTTCAAATGATATTAACACCAAATAAAGATATAAAAACCAACCGATAGGTTCATAAACACCTAATGTCAGCAACTTTGATAAAGAACATACAAAACTGGCAAAAAAAAGTCCGACGACAAATGACGAACGAGAAAAACGCCCTTCAAGCGAAAAAAAATAAACAAAAATTTTCTTAAATTCCACTAACTCCGCTAAGATATTTTTCATTTTACACCCTTACCAATATTTTTCAAAAAATTTAACAGCCCTGTTTTTTTAAGAAATTGCACTTTTCCACCGCTATCGATAGCAAAATTTGCTAATTTGTTTTCCCATCCCAAACCTGCGCTTTCTGCCAATTTTTGCATTCTCTCCTGTCTTTTACCATAGTCGTCATTCATATTTTTATAACTATATAAATCATAACCACCACCTGTCATTGCATTAAAAAAGCAAGCGAGCCATTTTCTATCCCTTCTCCAAAACCTTTTAAGCCTTCAATTACAATATTTCCTGCTGTTGGTTTCTGTGGTGTAGGATTAGTATACACTTTCTTTTGTATTTGAGGAGAGGTTTTATAAGTATAATTATTAGGAATAGGGGTAAATTGTCTTTTTTCGATATTGTTTTCTATATTTGATACACCAAAACCATAGTTATTGGATGAATTTCCCCAAAAATTTGTTCCAAACTGCGGGTAATTTTCGTTAATACCTTGCTGATTGTAATTTTCTATAAGCTCTTGCTCTCTTTCGTTTCTTGTTGTCTGATACATCAATTCGTCACGCGTGCTAAAACCGCTGTGATCGACACCGTAACTGTCGATTTGATTATCGCCGTTACTATAGCCGAGCGGTGATTTGTATTTTGTATAAAAAACTATATTTTTCTCCTCCTGCTAAAACAAATAATACAATAAATGTATCACGTTTTTTATAAATTTTCAATCATTATTTGTTTAGTTGTGGATAATCACCTTAAAATAACATATTTTTCAATCTGTAATCAATTGTTTTTTAACAAAACAACTAGATTGTCGTCTTTAAAGTAAAACAAGAAAATACCTCGTACTTAATACGAGGTATTTTCTCAAATATTTTTATCTTCTGACCGACAAAGCTGACTCAAAGGACATTTGGCGCATTTTGGTTTTTGCGCCTTGCAAATATACCGCCCGTGCAAAACCAACCAATGATTGGCATACATCAAATATTTTTCGGGCAATTGTTTTAACAAGTCTTTTTCAACCGCTTCAACCGTCTTGCCGTTACTCAATCCCAGGCGATGAGCCAAACGAAAAACATGCGTATCCACTGCCATTGTCGGCTTACCGAACCATACGTTACGCAAGACATTTGCGGTTTTATGCCCTACTCCGGGCAAACTTTCCAAAGCTTCTTGATTTTCGGGAACCTCTCCGCCAAAATCATTAACCAACTTTTCGCTCATGGCTATCACGTTTTTGGCTTTGTTATTAAACAGACCGATGGTTTTGATATATTCTTTCAACCCGTCAATTCCCAAATCAAGCATTTTTTGCGGCGTATCGGCAATCTTAAACAAAGCCTCGGTTGCCTTGTTTACGCCTTTGTCGGTACTTTGCGCCGAAAGAACGATGGCAACCAACAAAGTAAAGGCATTGGTATAGTTAAGCTCGCTTTTTGGTTCGGGATTGTCCCGTGCCAAAATTTCAAACATCTTTAATACGTCTTTTTGCTCTCTCATGCTTTAACCCCTCCGGCACCTGCGGCTTTGGGCGCATCTTCATCCAACGGCCAACGCGGACGAGGCTTAAAGTCTAAATCATTGGTATAGCCATTGGCAAAACGTTCCAAGCCTGCCCAAGCAATCATAACACCGTTATCAGTACACCATTTGAGAGGAGGAGCAGCAAAAATTAGATTATTTTCTTCAGCTAAATTTTTTAATTTTTGTCTTAAGTAACTATTGGCAGCAACACCGCCGGCAACAACCAAATGCCGTCCTTGAGGATATTTTTTTTGAAAAACATCTATACCTTTTGCCACTTTTTCAATTAAACATTCACTAATTGTTTTTTGAAAACTCGCACAAATATCGGCCGTATCTTGTTTAGACAAGATAACATGCTCAATATTGCCATCCGCATCATAAGATTCTATAATTTTTCTGACAGCGGTTTTTAAGCCCGAAAAAGACAAATTCAAATCATTTGAACCGCGTAAAGGATGAGGAAGAGCAAACCTGTTTTCATTACCGATTTCAGCCATTTTTTCAATCATCGGACCACCAGGGTAACCAAATTTGAGCATTTTCGCCACCTTATCAAAAGCCTCTCCTGCCGCATCATCAATTGTTGTTCCTAATCGTTCATATTGATTAACATTTTTAACAATTAAAATCTGACAATGCCCACCGGAAACCAACAACAAAAGATAAGGATATTCCACATTATTTGTTAATCTTGAAACTAAAGCATGTCCTTCAAGATGATTAACAGCAATAAAAGGTTTATTTAAAGCCAAAGCCAAAGCTTTTGCCGCCATAACACCAACAACAACACCGCCGATTAATCCTGGTCCGGCTGCCGCGGCAACAGCATCAATATCTTTTGGTTGAATTTTAGCTTTATGAAATGTATGTTCAATAATATCTTCAATATGTTCAAGATGAGCGCGAGCGGCAATTTCCGGTACAACGCCGCCGTAAATTTTATGTTCTTCTTGAGATAACACCGTTTCCGCCAAAATTTCTTTTTTTTCATTAACCAGAGCCGCTGCGGTTTCATCACAGCTGCTTTCTATTCCTAAAACTATCATGACCTTTTCTTTGATAAAATATTAACTTTTGTAAGTTAATATAAAACATAAAAAAAAATATTACAAAGGAAAATGATAATGAAAAAAAATAAAACGGAATTAGTTGAAAAAAATACTTCTACCCTTACAGAAGTTGAAACAAAAAATGAATCAAAAATAAAAGGCAAAACTATATTTTTTTCAATTGTTTTATTAATTTTTGCAGGTTTAATTATAACCTTTATTTATTACATTCCTTTAATTTTTCCAACATCAAACAATAAAGCTATACCGGTCAATTCCATAAAAACAACTGAACAATCTGTTTCTTTATCACCTAAAGAAACAATAACAGAAGTTAAATATATAATTCCCGAAAGTATTTCTAATGCTCTTAATCGTTTAGAAGATAAAGTTGCAAAAATAGAAAATTTAACCAATCAATACATGAATATTAAAGCTGATTCATCAGCTGTTATCAGTATGGGAGAAAGATTAGATCACATAGAAAAAAAAATAAACAACTTAAAACAATTATCAAATGATGGCGCAATAATTTTAACCACGGCATTAATGATCCGAGAAAGCGTTCAATCCGGTCAACCCATATATTTCGAAGCACAAATATTAAAACAACTTTCTGCTTCCCAACCAGACATAAAAGAAGCGGTTGACTATGTTTATAATAATGCCTCGCGTCAATATCCTTCTGATAAATCACTTATTGTCGAATATAATCTAATTTCTCAACAAATGATAAATGATTTAAATAATCAAGGAAATTGGAAAGAACGCTTATTAAGAAAAATAAATGAATACATTCATATTTCAGGAAATGAAAATAACAATGAAATAGCAAACAAAATAAATACAATAAAAGTTATAAAAAGTTATGTTGACAACGGTCAGTTTCCTCTTGCTGTTGAAGAACTTTCTAAATCTAAAAATTTAAATATGTTGGAAAATGCTAAATTAAAAGAATGGTATCAAACAACAGCTTCCAAAATAAAATTCAATACGGCATTATCAGAAATATATGTTTATTCTCTATCATTGATGAAAACACAAGAAATAAAAAATAAAAATTTGCCTTAGGATTTTTCTATAATTTCCGTATTTTCATCAGATAACCATAAAGCATTTTTTAATTTATTTTTTAAAAATTCATTATGTTCTGTTTCTTCTTCAGGTGTAATATTAAAAACCCTAAGTTCACGCATTTTTCGTTCTGGTGTAAAACTCTTTATATTTTCCATTGTTTTTGCAGAATTCATAATATCAGAATTTTGCAACATACTTGGTTCAGCCCCGCCAAGAAGTTCCAAATAAACATCAGCCAACAGTTCGGCATCGAGCAAAGCTCCGTGTTTTGTACGATGACTGTTATCAATATTAAATCTCTTACATAAGGCATCAAGATTATTTTTACTCCCCGGAAATTTTTGCCGAGCAATTTCTAAAGTATCAACAACTTTATCCCATGAATATTCTTTTTTTCCTATCTTTCTAAGTTCATAATTAATAAATTTAATATCAAAAGAAGCATTATGAGCAACTAACAAACCGTCATCACCGACAAAATCTACAAAATCTTGAGCAATATCTGCAAATACGGGATAATTTTTTAAGAAATCTTCTGTTAAACCATGTACAGCAACAACTTCTTCGGGAACATTTCTTTCAGGATTTATGTATTGATGATAAGTTTTACCTGTGGGTATATGATTAATTAATTCAACCGCGCCTATTTCAACCAATTTATCACCATTTTCAGGAGATAGTCCTGTAGTTTCGGTATCAAACACTATTTCTCTTAAAACAGTATTCATTATATATTACTCCAAATTTTTCAACATTTTGATTATATCTAATTTTAAAATATGAAAAGGTTTATCTGTGTTAATAACAATATCGGCTTTTTTCTTTTTCAATTCGTTATTAATTTGCACATTATTTATTTTATCAAAATCATCGGCTTTAATATTATCACGTTTCATGACTCTGTTTTTTTGTACTTCGTAATTTACATCAGCGACTATGATTTTATTACAATAAATATCCCATCCCATTTCAAACAACAAGGCAACATCAATAAAAAAACATCCTTTATAACGACTATTTTTAGAAATAACGGACTTTAAGTATCGACGTAAAAAAGGATGTATCATTGATTCCAATTGTTTTAATTGTTTATAATCATTAAAAACAATATTACGTAATTTTTTTTTATCAACTTTAAAATCATCAACAACCATAGGATATACATTTTTTAAGCTGCAAATAAAATCTTTATTAAAATACAAACGCCGCACCCAAGCATCAACATCAAAAACAACAAACCCCTGCTTTCTGATTATTTTAGCTATGGTTGTTTTACCACAACCTATTGAGCCGGTAATAGCAATTAATTTCATATAAAAAGCTCCGTTTTATCCACATCCTTGTGTATAAATAAAAAAAAATCATATTCTTGAAAATATTATACAGATAATTAAAAATTAATAAAACAAGTTATTAACAAGTGAATAACTTTTATACTCATCTATTTATAAAAAGGATAACTTTAATTATTAACAAATAGTAAATTTTTTTATTTACACAATAGACTCGCAGTTTAATATAATTTTATAAAATAAAGACAAGAAACACTAACATATTTATAAACATTAAATAAATATATGAATAAATCTGTTGATAAAAAATAATCCTCTTATTTCATTCAAACAACATAAAACAACAACATTTAAAAAAATATATGAAATAGGCGTTAAAAATGTTGATAACTTTTTTTATAACAAATAATTGACAATAAATATAAACTCCTTTATAAAAACGATATCGTTTTACGATTTCATAAAAACTCATCCCACATATATAATCATCAACAACAAACGGATAAATTCATGCATTTAAACGAATTAAAACAAAAATCCCCGAAGGATTTATTAAATGAAGCAGAAGAACTCGGAATAGAAGACGCTTCTTCCATGCGTAAACAAGATTTAATGTTTGCAATCTTAAAAAAAGTCGCTTCTGATGACAATATCATCTATGGGGAAGGAACCATCGAAGTATTGCAAGATGGTTTTGGTTTTTTACGTTCGGCACAATCGAACTATTTAGCTGGTCCAGATGATATATATGTTTCACCAGCACAAGTTAAAAAATACGGTTTAAGAACAGGTGATACAATTGAAGGTGAAATACGAGCGCCCAAAGATAATGAGCGTTATTTTGCATTAACAAAAATCAACCGTATTAATTTTGATGATCCGGAAAAATCGAAATTAAGGATTAATTTTGATAACTTAACACCTTTATATCCAACAGAAAAATTAGATTTTGACATTATCTGCGGCGATAAGGATTATACAACAAGAATTATTGATTTAATAGCTCCTCAGGGTAAAGGACAAAGAGGTTTAATTGTTGCACCTCCAAGAACCGGTAAAACGGTAATGTTGCAAAATATTGCCCATGCTATATCCACTAATCATCCTGAAGTATATTTAATGGTTTTGTTAATAGATGAACGTCCGGAAGAAGTTACTGATATGACGCGTTCGGTTAAAGGTGAAGTTATTTCATCAACTTTTGATGAACCGGCAACCCGTCATGTTCAAGTGGCAGAAATGGTTATAGAAAAAG
This sequence comes from uncultured Alphaproteobacteria bacterium, assembly GCA_944391335.1. GTDB lineage: Bacteria > Pseudomonadota > Alphaproteobacteria > RF32 > CAG-239 > JAFUYI01. The sequence continues at coordinate 60,889 of CALXTF010000001.1, read as the reverse complement.
CAAAACGCTTAGTCGAAAACAAAAAAGATGTTGTGATTTTACTAGATTCTATCACTCGTTTAGGTCGTGCTTATAACACGGTCGTACCTTCATCAGGAAAAGTTTTAACAGGCGGCGTTGACGCCAACGCTTTGCAAAGACCTAAAAGAATCCTTGGTGCAGCTCGAAATGTAGAAGAAGGTGGATCATTAACAATTATAGCCACTGCTTTGATTGATACCGGTTCACGCATGGATGAAGTTATTTTTGAGGAATTTAAAGGAACAGGTAATTCAGAAATAATCTTAGATCGTAAATTAACAGATAAACGTTTATTTCCAACAATTGATATTACTCGTTCCGGTACGCGTAAAGAAGAATTATTGGTTGATAAGGCTACTTTAACAAAAATGTGGGTATTACGCCGTGTTTTAATGCAAATGGGAATGACTGATGGTATGGAATTTTTACTTGATAAGCTTAAACAAAGTAAAAATAATCAAGATTTCTTTAATAATATGAATTCTTAAAAAAAAACTCTCTTTGAAAAAAGAGAGTTTTTTAAATGAGAAAAAGGTTAATTTTTTAAGATATATTTCATAATAAAATATAATCTAATAAAATATTACAAGTAAAATAGAAAAAACATATTTTAAGACAGAAACTGATTTAAAAATTTTTCAATATCGTACATGGTATAGAAAATATGTTTTATTCCCAGATTTTTAATTTTTTTCAAATATTCTTCTGATTGATTCATTTCAAATCCGATAAATGCAATTACAAGCATATTAGCTCTAAGTCCAGCGGTCATTCCGGCTAAAGAATCTTCAATAACGATGCAGTCCTTAGATTGATATCCTAATTTTTCAGCGGCAAGAATAAAAATATCAGGTTGAGGTTTTCCGTGTTCAACCATATCGGCGGTAAAAATCTTATTTTGCGGAAAGTATTTTTCAATACCAACGGATTTTATTTTAGCAGCAGTTTTATCTTTTACTCCACCTGTAGCGATACATTGCTCAAAGTTATTATTTTTAAATATATTTTCAATACCTTCCGTAAGTTGAATTCCTTTATTCATCACGAGATAATCTTTTTTACAGGCTTCATTCCAAAAATCATCATCGGTAATGATATTAATTTTTTCTAAATCCTCTTTTTTTGTTTTATCGCTTTTTCCGCCTATATAATGATTGGTTGTATTAAAATCCCAATTTATATTAAATTTTTGATTAAGCATCAGTCTTCTATTTTCAATCCATAATTTTTCAGTATCGGAAATGACGCCGTCAAAATCCCAAATAATAAGTTTTTTTTTCATTAAAGATTACTCCAAAAAAAAGATTTTATTAGAAGCCCATAGAATAAGCATTTTGTAAAAATATGATATAAATATTAAGATAACATAAAAAACTTACCAGAGAGTAAAAAACAGTATTTAGAATGAACTTGCATAAAAAAGGATTTAACGATATATCATAAAATAATAAAAAGGAGAAATTATGGCAAAAGATACAATATACGCACTTTCGACGGTAAGCGGAAAATCAGGTGTTGCAGTTTTCAGAATATCAGGGGAAGAAGCACTTAAAGCGATTAAATATATGAGTTTGATTGATATTGAAAAAATCAATTCACGGCACGCGTATTTTAGTTTGATACATGATATAAAAGGAGAAACCATAGATCATGGTATAATTATATATTTTAAATCGCCTTCATCATTCACCGGCGAGGATATTGTTGAAATTCATACGCATGGCTCAAAAGCGGTAATATCTTCTGTACTTGAGAGTTTAAGTCGAATAGAAAATTTTCGTTTAGCGGAACCTGGAGAATTTTCGAAAAGAGCCTTTTATAACGGGAAAATGGATTTAACGGAAGCGGAAGGATTAGCCGATTTAATAGACGCGCAAACGAGTGAACAACAAAAATATGCTTTAAAACAAATGGACGGCGGACTTAAAAACTTATATGAAAGCTGGCGTGAAAAGCTTATAGATATTATGGCGTATCTTGAAGCATATATAGATTTTCCGGATGAAGAATTACCGACGGATTTAATTAAAAAGATAGAGAACACCGTTTTAAATGTAAGAAACGAAATAAATCAACATTTGCAGCAAAGCCGATTAGGTGAAAGATTGCATGAAGGTTTTCGAGTTGTGATAATTGGTGAACCAAATGCAGGCAAGTCAAGTTTATTTAATGCGTTGGCTCGAAAAGAAGCCGTTATTGTATCAGATATAGCGGGTACGACAAGAGATGCGATAGATATTTATATGGATATCAATGGCTATCCTATTATATTTACGGATACGGCGGGATTAAGAGATACGGAAGAAGAGATAGAGCAAAAAGGAATAGAAATAGCATATGAAAAAGCGAATAAAGCGGATTTAATAATATGTTTGTTAGACGGAGAAAAAGTTAATCTTTTACCTTTTTTAAATTTAGAAAAGACAAGCAAAAACAAGATGATTTATGTTATAAATAAAAAAGATAAAATAAGTGTTGAACAGTGTTTTAAATGGGAAGATAAAGGATATATAACAATTTCGGCCAAGTATCAAGAAGGCATAGAAGAAATATTAAAAGAAATAAATAAAAGAATATCTGAGAATTTTACGGATTCATCAGGAATATTGATTACGCGGCATAGGTATCGAGAGATATTGAACAGTGTATTTAAAAGCTTGGAAAACTTTAATCTGCATAAATCCATAGAATTATCAGCGGAAGATATTCGGATAGCGGCAAGAGAAATAGGGAAAATAACCGGTCGAATAGAAGTTAATGAAATTTTAGATAAAATTTTTGGAAGCTTTTGTATAGGAAAATAAGCTTAAAATTTATAAATATAAACATCATTAAATTTATATAATCCATTGATTTTTATTAATTCATCTGGTTTTATTTGAGGAAAGTAAAAAGTGTTTGAAATAACGATAGTACCACTTTGACATTCATTTTTTATTTTTTCTCCCAGTTCTTGCATTATCGGCTGCATTAAGAAACAAACGATAATTTGAAAATCATTAAAAGGATAATCAAAGAAGTCCTGACATACAATTTTTACATTTTTTAAATTATGAGTTCTTAATTGAGCGATTTTTGCGGTTATTTTTCGCCATTCGATACCGACGAAATTGCAATCGGGATATTTTTTAGCAAGAGAGATTAATAAAGTGGCAATACCACATCCCGGATCGAGGATTGAAATGTTTCCGCCTTTTTTTTCAATTTCATCTTTCATTCTAGCGAGAATAAATTTTTTTTGCTTTCCAAAGCTTGGAATAAAGGGTGGACATTCCCGAAAATGGGGATTTATAATTAAACGAATAATAAGCGTCCAGATGTAAATAAGAGCTGCGAGTAAAATGATATGTATAATAAATAAGATAAAAGTAATCATATATGATTTTCCTTAATATTTTTAAATGATAAAACAAATTAACTTAAATATTTATTAAAATAAGGATTTATATAATAAAAAACTTGAAAAATAAATAAAAAAAAGTTAAACCGCAAAAAGCAATAAAAGAGGAAAAAATGCAGATAAAGAAACATTATAACGTTATTGTTGTTGGTGGCGGACATGCGGGCTGTGAAGCATGCGCAGCATCAGCAAGGATGGGAGCAAACACACTCTTGATAACGCATAAAATATCAACAATTGGTGAAATGTCTTGTAATCCGGCAATTGGCGGTTTAGGAAAAGGTCATCTGGTTAGAGAGATAGATGCTTTGGATGGTTTGATGGGACGTGTTATTGATAAGGCTGGCATACAATTTAGAATGTTAAATATGTCAAAGGGTCCTGCGGTAAGAGGTCCGCGAGCGCAAGCGGATAGGGAATTATATAAAAAACATATGCTTGAAGCTTTGCAAGCACAAGAGAATTTAGAAATTTTTGAAGGATCGGTAGAAGGTTTAATTTTTGAAGGGGATAAAGCAAGCGGAGTAATTTTAAGCGACGATACGCGAATAGGAGCAGATGCGGTTGTCTTGACCACCGGAACCTTTTTAAATGGAATAATGTTTACAGGTCATCAAACATCAATAGGCGGTAGAGTTGGAGATATAAGTTGTACGGGGTTGACGCCGTATCTTAATCAAAAAGAATTAAGATTAGGACGTTTAAAAACCGGAACGCCGGCACGTTTAGACGGTAAAACGATTAATTGGGATATTTTGGATGTTCAGCTTGGAGATGAAAATCCACAACCATTTTCATATATGACGGATAAAATCACAAATCCGCAAATAGCATGTCACATAACCCATACAAATCTTGAAACGCATAAAATTATTCGTGATAATTTTGAAAAATGCGCGTTATTTTCAGGTTTAATTAAAGGAGTTGGTCCAAGATATTGTCCGAGTATAGAGGACAAATTGGTAAAATTTGCGGATAGAGAGAGTCATCAAATATTTCTTGAACCTGAGGGATTGGGAACAGATGTTGTTTATCCGAACGGTATTTCTACATCATTACCGGCAGATGTTCAAGAAGCTTTTATACATACAATGAAAGGCTTGGAGAAAGTAAAAATTTTACGCTATGCATATGCAATAGAATATGATTATGTTGATCCTCAAGAATTGAATCACACATTAGAATTAAAGAAAGTTCCATCATTATTTTTAGCCGGACAAATTAATGGAACCACCGGCTATGAAGAAGCGGGAGCGCAAGGTTTGGTAGCTGGAATTAACGCGGCCTTAAAAGCAGAGGGACAGGATAAAGAATTTTACATTGATCGTTCACAAGCATACATAGGCGTTATGATAGATGATTTAATAACCAAAGGAGTTGATGAACCTTATAGAATGTTTACCTCGCGTTCGGAATATAGATTATATTTAAGGGCAGATAATGCCGACAGTCGATTAACCGAAGCAGGTTATGAAATAGGTTGTGTAAGCGAAGAAAGATATAAAAGATACAAAGCAAAAGAGAAGGCTATTTTCGAATTGAAAAGTTTAGCGGAAAATTTGGCTGTAAAATCTTCGGAATTAGATAATTATGGTATTAAGAACAAAAAGGATGGAGTACGTCGAACAGTATTTAATTTAATGTCTTATGATGATGTTTCACGTGAAACAATATATAAGATATGGCCTCAATTAAAAGAATATAGTTCGGATGTGTATGAAGAAGTTGAAATTGAGGCAAAATATTCAGGTTATATCAAACGACAAATGGCAGATATTGAAGTATTTAAAAAAGATGAAAAACTTAAGATAAAAGAGGATATAGATTATAAAAAAATAGGTGGTTTATCAAATGAAATGGTTGCCAAATTGACGCGGATAAAACCATCAACAATAGGAGAAGCTTCTCGTATATCAGGTGTAACGCCGGCAGCGATTATGGCAATTTTAGGTTACATAAAAAAATGACTTATCCCAACCGAAAGAGAGCAGAAATAATCTGGGAAGAGGGAATAGAATATAGATGCTCCCTGCCCTATTCTTTTTCATTTGAAAAAGAATATCGTTTTCATACACAAGGTGTTGCAAAAACGGCCGAAAAAATAGCGAAATATATAAAAAACATGAATGCGGAAAAAGCATATGTGTTAGGTTTATTGCATGATTACGGCAAAAGAATCAGTGAAAAAATTGAAAATAAATTTCATGGTCAAGAAGGCTATGAACAAATGATGAAAATGGGGTATGACGAAGTTGCGCAAATATGTTTAACCCATACATTTTTAAAAGATTTTTCATTTGCCAATTACCATTATCCATTAGAATGGCTTTTGTGGGCAAAAAAGACGCTTCAAACAGTTGAATACACGGATTATGATTATTTAATAAGTCTTTGTGATAAATTATTTGAGGGAATGTCAATGGTGAAAATCGAAGAAAGAGTAGAAGGTATAAGTAAAAGATACAACTTGAATGAAAGTATAAGCGCAAATTTGTTGAAAGAATGTCATTATTTAAAAAGTTATATTGATAATAAAATAGGCACTGACGTATATAGAATTATAGGACTTTAATGGAATGCAAAAATTTAGTTACCATACCCATACAAATTTTTCAGATGGACGCAACAGCATAGCAGAAATGATTAATCATGCGGAAAGACTTGATTGGCAGGAAATAGGAATAAGCGATCATTTGATTGTACACAAAAATGTCAGACAAAGTTTGTCATGGCCGCGATGGGAAAAATGTACTAACACACCTGTTTATTATTTTGATTTCAAAAAAGCAACGGATGATTTTTGCCGCCACAAAGAAGCAGTTCATAAAGAGGCAAAAGGCAGGAATATAAAAGTTCGTGTTGGTGCGGAAGTAGATTATTTTGTATATGACGGTTGGATTGAAGAATTTGATGAATTTAGGCGTAAAACCGAATTGGATTATTATATTTCTGGTAATCATTATTTACAGCCGAACAATGGAAATGACATACTTGACATGATTGAAACAACACTTTTGCCGCCGAAAGAAATAGAAAAACTTCTCAAACAACACTTTAATTGTATTTGTCAAGCAATTGAAAGCAAAAAATTTTTATTTATAGCGCATATAGATTATGCACGCAATAGAGCTTGTTGCGGAGACAATGACTATATTGAAGAAAAAAGAAATATAGTCAAATGTTTGCAAAAGAATAAAATTTTTACAGAAATCAACACGAAAGGACTGCGTAAAAATAAAAATTTCTACCCAACAAACTGGTTATTAAAAGAGATAATATCAAGCGACATACCGCTTATAATCAGCGATGACGCGCATTGTACGGAAGAATTAGGAAAAAATTTTTTAGAGGCTGAACAGTTGCTAAAAAATATCAATTGTAAAAACCGATATAATTTGTGATAAAATGTAAGCAAACAATATTTTGAACATATATATGCCGTAAACAGGTTGTTATTGTACTATCAGGATATCATAAAACAGTAAAAATATCAAAAATTGATGTTATGAGTCTAAATATTTATCTATCATTATGAAAAATAAATATTTTTTTAAATTAATGTTTATAAGTTTTTTTTTGTGTTCTCAAAAAGATGATATGTTATATAAATTAACTATGGAAAATTTTATGGACATATATAATGTTTCACGTGAAACATATGATAAATTAAAACTCTGTCAACAAGCGCTATGCGAGTGGCAGAATAAATTTAATCTTGTTAGTAAAAATTCATTGGAAGATGCTTGGAACCGGCATTTTTTGGACTCGGCTCAATTGTTTCCGCTTATTCCGGCAACAGCCAGAAGTTTAGTCGATTTAGGAAGCGGAGCCGGATTTCCAGGAATCGTTCTCGCAGTTATGTCTGCGGAAAGAACACCGTATTTAAAATTTACTTTGGTTGAAAGTACTGCTAAAAAAACAGTGTATTTAAACTACCTCAAAAAAATATGCAAATGTGAAAATATCAAAGTCGTAAATCAACGAATCGAAAATTTAATCAATAATAAATTCGATGTGGTTACGGCACGCGCCCTAACCTCTCTAAATCAATTGCTTGCTTATGCATACCCGTTACTAAATAAAAATGGTTTATGTCTCTTTCCTAAAGGTAAAAGTTTTGAATTGGAAATAAAGGAAGCTCAAAAAAAATGGATTTTTGAATACCAATCCGTGCAAAGTCAAACAAGTACAGATAGTGTAGTTTTAATTGTTAAAAACATTAAACCCATAAGGAGATCTTAAAATGCCTCGCGTTATTGCAGTTGCAAACCGTAAAGGCGGTGTTGGAAAAACGACGACAACAGTTAATGTAGCTACGGCAATGGCTGCCGCCGGCAAAAAAATCTTAGTGCTTGACCTTGATCCTCAATCAAACGCATCAACTTCGCTTGGCGTGGATAAACACGCCGGTATGTTGTCGTCATATGAATTAATTATCGGTCAATGCCAATTAAAAGAAGCTGTTGTTTTAACTGAAATTCCAAATTTTTCTTTAGTGCCAGCTTCTCCTAATCTTGCCGGCGCGGAAATAGAACTCATTGATAAACCTAATCGTGAATTCGCATTAAAAGAAGCCTTAAATAATATAAATCCATCGGATTATGATTATATTTTAATAGACTGTCCGCCATCGTTAAGTTTAATTACAATAAATGCTTTAGTTGCATCTGATGCTGTAATCGTTCCTTTACAATGCGAATATTTAGCTTTAGAAGGAATTACAGATTTAATAAGTAATATCAATCAAATAAAAAGGCATTTTAATCCTAAATTAGAACTCCAAGGAGTTGTTTTGACAATGTACGACGGACGAAACAACTTGACGCAAATGGTCGAAGATGATGTACGCAGTTTTTTTGGTAATAAAGTTTATAAAACGGTCATACCGCGGAATGTTCGGGTGTCAGAAGCCCCTTCCCACGGCAAACCGGTCTTACTTTATGATTTTAAATGTTCAGGATCACAAGCCTATATTAGTTTGGCTGGAGAAGTTTTAAAAAGAGAAAAGGAATTAATTTCATGCTAGATGATTCACATAAAAGAAAAAGTCTTGGCCGTGGTTTGGGGGCTTTGTTCGGAGATGATATTGATTTTGAAAATAAATCTTTGGAAAAAAAAGTAAAAATAGAAAATTTATGCGCAAGTGCTTTTCAGCCGCGTCTGGACTTTGATGAAGAAGCTCTGGAAGCTTTGGCTCAATCGATTCGAGAAAAAGGAATCTTACAACCGCTTCTTGTACGTGAAAAAATAAACGGAAAATATGAAATAATTGCCGGCGAAAGACGATTTCGCGCCGCTTCAATGGTCGGATTAACCGAAGTACCCGTTATTATTAAAAAACTTGAAGACAAAGAAGTTTTGGAAGTTGCTTTAATTGAAAATTTACTTAGGGAAAATTTATCCGCTATTGAAGAAGCTGAAGGTTTGCAAAAATTAATTAATGAATTTTCCCATACACAAGAAGCTTTAGCACAAGTCATTGGAAAATCAAGAAGTCATATTGCAAATACACTTCGTTTGCTCACACTACCCGCAAGTGTTCAAAATTTGGTACAAAAGGGTACTTTAACGGCAGGTCAGGTCAGACCCATAATCGGATTGGAAAACGCAGAAGAATTAGCTCAAAAAATTGTTGAAAAAGGATTGAACGCAAGACAAGTTGAAGAACTTGTGGCAAAAACCAAAAAAACAGCGAAAAAAAGAATAAATGAAAAAACAATAAATCAAGATTTAGAAGAAATAGCTTCGTTTATATCGCAAAACTTAAAAGTAAAAGTAAAAATTACGTCAGATCATAAAGGCGGTGGTAAAATTGTTCTGCAATATGACTCCGTCGCTGATTTAGATAAGATTGTTGACATTTTTCAACAAAAGTCTAAACTAACATCGGTACTTTAATCAAAATGTTAAGTAATTATTATATAAAAATATTAAAATCGTAACCATATTTTTACCGCTTGTCGCGTATTTTGAACTAAAATAACAGATGAGGAAATATCAATGTTTTTTATTAAAAAATTGCTACTTGGTTTAGCTGCAGTGATTCTGATATATATTGGCGGCAACGGAACACAAAGCTCTAATGTTATGGTTCAAGGAACAGGTTTTATAGGTATTCTCGTAGGTTTTGTCATCTTATATATCTTTGGTAAAATGATTTGGCGGGCGATGGGATGTTTATCCGTTTTATTCATCATTGGATTGGTCGTTTCCTTTGTCCTATACGCTATAGGAGCATTTAACGGCGGTGTTAATGAAATTATCCCAAATGTGCAGAATTTCTTGGGAATAGGATCAAATAAAACAACCCAAAAGGATATGCTGGTTTCAGCCTCGCAAGATAATGAAGAACCTTCATTATCAGCACCTCTGCTAAATGAAAATTTTGATGATATTAAAATAGTGGAAGAAATAACAGAAAACGAAAATCAAAATAATAGAATGCAACCTGTCAATCAAGCGCAACCGATTGAAAAGAGCGACGGATTAAATCAATTAATCAACAGCTTAACCAAAAATAAAACAAATACACAAGAACAGCAAACATTTAATCCCAACAATTATCCGGCAATTTACGGTGTCACGCGTGTCATTAATGGTGATACGCTTGAGATGAGAGGAAAATATATTAAAATTTACGCTATTGATGCCCCCGAATCAAATCAAAGCTGCGCAGATTATAAAGGACGAGCTTACAGATGTGGTCAAGAAGCCGCCAAATGGCTAAAAAGTTGGATTTCAGGACATGAATTGGAATGCCATATATTAAAACAAGATTCCAAAGGTAATATGATAGCGACATGTTCTCTTGGTCAATATGATATAGGTGCGGCAATGGTAAATGCCGGATGGGCCGTTGCCGATCCTTCGCAAAACGACATCTATGTGCCATATCAGCAACAAGCCATTAATAATAGACGTGGATTATGGCAAGGGCAATTTTATATGCCGTGGGATTGGAGAGAAATTCAATCCAAAAAAGCAAAAATTAAAGTAATAAAACCTAAAAACAGTCATAAAAGCCTTTTTGATTTTTAAGAGTGAAAATGATTAAATCTAAAAGTTGGTATTGTGCAAAAGAAAAAGATACGGCAGAAATTGGCCGTAAACTTTCACAAAATGCGCAAAAAGGAGACTGCTTTGCCCTTTATGGAACTTTAGGAATGGGAAAAAGCGTCTTATGCCGTGCTTTTATTCAAAATTTAACTGATGTAAATGATGTTCCAAGTCCGACATTTACTTTAGTGCAAAGTTATCCTGCTAAAAATTTTGATATTTATCATTTTGATTTATATCGTTTAAAAACGGCAGAAGAAATTTTTGAATTAGGAATGGAAGAAGCTCTTTATGAAGGTGTTTGTTTAATCGAATGGCCTGAAAAAATGGGTGGATATATACCCCAGAAAAGCATAAAAATAGAAATAAAATCAGAAAAACAAGGACGAAAAATTACAATTACCGGTCCTGAAAGGTTGTTAGATTTTGAATAAAATAAATATTCATGGGACTTGTATTAGTTATCAAGATAAAGGTATTCTGTTTATAGGAGCAAGCGGTAGCGGAAAGTCAGATCTTGCTTTACAAATGATAATGAACAACAATGCCTTATTAGTAGCAGATGATCGCACAAATATAGAAGAAAAACAAGGACAATTAATCGCATCATGTCCTAAATCGCTATTAGGACTTATGGAGGTTCGCGGTATAGGTATTTGTCGTTTTAACCCAGTCCCCTCCGTCGTTTTATCTCTTGTTGTTGAATTAGTACCCCAAAATTTCGAAATTGAAAGATTGCCGCAAATAAAAAATATTCAATACTTAGGAATACAAATACCTAAAATATGTATTCATGGTTATGAAACATCGGCAACAAATAAAATTATTCTCGCTTGTTACCAAAATAAATAGCTCTTGCTTTCTTCATAACGCTGTTTTAATATAACATCAAACAAAAAAGGTAGGGAAATAATGCAAAGCCATAAATATTTGGAAAATTTTTTAAGAACATTAGGAAAACCTCTTGTTATATTTATCTATCGACTTGGGGAATTATCGGAATTTATTGCAAAAGCTTTATATCATAGTATTACACCACCTTTTTATCCAAAACTTTTATTAAAACAAATTATAAATATTGGTTTTTATTCATTACCTGTTGTTGCTTTAACAACAATATTTGCCGGTATGGTCATAGCTTTACAAACAAATGCCGGTTTTTCAAGTTATGGAGCGGAAAGCGCAATAGCTCAAGTTGTTTTAATTTCCGTAACCCGTGAATTAGCTCCCGCTTTTGCCGGTTTAATGGTTGCCGGTCGAATAGGGGCCGCAATGGCTGCGGAAATAGGAACAATGCGTGTCACAGAACAGATAGATGCATTATCAACATTATCAACAAATCCTTTTAAATATCTTGTTGCTCCACGCTTATGGGCCGGTGTCATTGTTTTACCTTTATTAGTGCTAATAGGTGATATTATAGGTATATTTGGCGGTTATTTGGTAGCTGTTTATCAATTAAATTTTAATCCAGCTAATTATATAAAAACGACAGTTAATGAATTACAGGCCATAGATGTTTATACAGGTATTATAAAAGCGGCTGTTTTTGGTTTTGTTATTGCCTTAATGGGATGTTATAACGGTTATAAATCAAAAGGCGGAGCTCAAGGCGTCGGGGAAGCCACAACAAATGCGGTTGTTGCTTCATCAATTATTATCCTTATTTTCAACTATATAATTACCGACCTAATTTTTACTAATTAAAAAACGGAGTAAAAAACGATGGATGAATTGGTCGATAAAATAACAGTTAGAAACTTACATAAATCTTTTGGACGTAAAAAAGTTTTAAATGGTGTGGATTTAACAGTTAAAAAGGGGGAATCGCTTGTTGTTATAGGCGGATCGGGAACAGGAAAATCCGTTCTGATCAAATGTATTCAAGGATTAATTACCCCTGATAGGGGATCAATAAAAATTGACGGTTATGAAACAGTCGGAAAATCATATAAAGATAATGAAAAATTATATGCGACAATGGGAATGTTGTTTCAAGGAGGAGCTCTTTTTGATAGTTTAAGCGTATGGGAAAATGTTGCTTTTGGTTTAATTGAAAATCAAAAAATGCCGCGTAAATTAGCAAAAGAAAAAGCAATAGAAGTACTTCGTCAAGTTGGATTAGGAGCGGATGTTGCTGATTTATCGCCATCAGAACTTTCAGGCGGTATGCAAAAAAGAGTAGGTTTAGCTCGTGCCATAGCAACACGTCCGGAAATTATATTTTTTGATGAACCAACAACAGGGTTAGATCCAATTATGGCAGATGTTATTAATGATTTAATTATCGATTCGGTAAAAAAACTTGGAGCCAGTGCCTTAACAATTACACATGATATGGCGTCGGCAAAGAAAATAGCCGATCGTATAGCCATGCTTTATCAAGGAAAAATTATTTGGCAAGGAACAGTTTCTGAGTTGAAAACAACCAATAATCCTTGTGTATGCCAGTTTGTAAATGGTCAAGCCACAGGACCAATTAAAGTGGAGATATAATAAATGACCAAAAAAACTGGAAACGAATATGTCTGTCAAACATGTGGAAGTGTTTATCCAAAATGGCAAGGAAAATGCGATTCATGCGGAGAGTGGAATACAATAATCGAGGAAAAAATAGGCGGAGAAGGTTTTTCAAATTTTAATCCGCAAAAAAAAGGAATCCAACTCGATTTTGTTTCTTTAAGCGGTTCACCTCAAAAATTAGAACGGTTGCATACGAATATTCGTGAATTAGACAGAGTTTGTGGAGGAGGTTTGGTTAGTGGTTCCGTTATCCTTGTTGGCGGAGATCCCGGTATAGGAAAATCTACTTTATTGTTACAAGCTTGCGCAAGTATAGCTAATTTACCGGAACGTCCTAAATGTTATTATATTTCAGGGGAAGAAGCAGCGGATCAAGTAAAAATTAGAGCGCATCGCTTAGGATTAGAAAAAGCTCCTGTAAATTTAGCATCAGCGACAGATGTTCGAGATATTGTTACAACACTTGAACAGACAAAAGCTTCTGTTGTTGTAATTGATTCTATTCAAACAATGTATCTTGAGGAAGCGGAATCAACCCCCGGAAGCGTTGCTCAAGTAAGAGCCTGCGCATATGAATTGATAAAATTAGCTAAGAAGAAAGGTTTTGTTTTATTTTTAGTAGGTCATGTCACAAAACAAGGTTCAATAGCCGGTCCCAGAGTTTTAGAACATATGGTGGATACAGTGCTTTATTTTGAAGGAGAAAGAGGACATCAATTTCGAATTTTGCGAGCAGTAAAAAATCGTTACGGAGCCACAGATGAAATAGGTGTATTTGAAATGCAGGATAAAGGATTGGCAGAAGTTGAAAATCCATCAGCTTTGTTTCTAGCGGAAAGACAAGGAAATATTTCCGGTTCGTGTGTTTTTGCCGGTATAGAGGGATCAAGACCTTTACTTGTTGAAATTCAAGCACTAGTCAGTCAGAGTGGTTATTCCAGCTCTAAACGTGCTGTTGTTGGATGGGATTCAAATCGATTATCAATGGTTTTAGCCGTATTAGAGGCAAGAGCCGGTCTTAATTTATCTTCACAAGATGTTTATCTAAATATAGCAGGGGGATTAAAAATTACTGAACCGGCAGCAGATTTAGCTGTTGCCATGGCTATAGTTTCATCATTAACCAATAGACCTCTTCCGGCTGATATGGTTATTTTTGGTGAAATAGGTTTATCTGGAGAAATTAGAGCAGTAAGTCAACCAAATTTACGCTTAAAAGAAGCATATAAACTTGGTTTCAGAAGTGCAATTGTTCCATCACAACACAATAAAGATAAAAATAAAAACAGTTTTGATATCAATATCCATGAAATCGGTAATGTGCAAAAATTGATTAATTGGTTTAATTAGGATAAAAAAATGAATGGTTTAGATATTGCTATTTTAATCATTATATTAATTTCAGCTTTGATAGCACTAAATAGAGGGCTAATTAAAGAAGTATTATCAATTATTGGGTGGTTTTTTGGAATTATTGCCATTATTTATCTTTTACCCTATATTCAACCTATTGCGGAGAAACATATAGAAAGCGATTTAATGTCCGTTATTATTTCTGCTTTTACGATTTTAATTGTATTTTTTATCATTTGGATATATTTAACAGCAATAATAATCAGTAAAATCCGTGCAAGCAAATTAAACGGAATAGATCGAGTTTTAGGTTTATTTTTTGGAATCTTAAGAGCTTTCTTATTAATTATACTGCTTAACATTCTTGTCAATTGGATTATGCCTCCGGAAAGCCAACCGGAAATAATAAAACAATCAAAATATTTTAAATTAGCAAGTTCTTTTGCTCAACCCATAGAAGAGCTTATACCTCAATCAACGAGAGAAAAACTTCACCAACAAGTAAATATGCAAGATGAAAAGGATGATGTTGATTTTTCCAATAATGATATTAACAACTTATTTGAAAATTTAACACAACCAAAAATCAAGAAAAAAGAAAAAGAATCAAAAACAGAAAAACCGCGAGGATATGATAGTTCGGAGCAAAAAAGTCTTGATCGGCTTATAGAAATGACCGTTGATGAATAAAATAATTTTAATTATGGTTACATTTCTTTGCGTGAGTTAAGAGCTAATTGAATTGTTCCTTCATCCATATAATCTAATTCGGCTCCTACAGGAATTCCTTGTGCCAAAGTTGTGATTTTAATTTTAGTTTCTTTAAGACGGTTAAAAAGATAATGAGATGTAATTTGTCCGTCGACAGTTGCCGGTAAAGCTAAAATAATTTCATTTATTTGTTCGTTTTTTATGCGATTAATAAGTTTTTCGATATTTAAATCTTCAGGAGAAATACCATCTAAAGCCGAAAGAACACCTCCTAATATATGATATTGTCCGTGATAAAAACCGATTCTTTCCATAGCCCATAAATCAGCCACATCTTGTACCACGCAAATTGTAGAATGTTCTCTTTTTTCGGAAGAACAAATCAAACAAGGAGAAATTGTATCATAATTTCCGCATATTTCGCAAGTTTTAATATTTTGCGCCACATCTTGCAATGCGTCAATTAGAGGCAACATAATTGATTCTTTCTTTTTAAGTAAATGTAAAACAATACGACGAGATGAGCGATGACCAAGAGATGGTAATTTAGCTATTATTTTTATCAGTTTTTCAATTTCCTGACCAGACAAAGTGTAATCTCCTTAGAAAGGTAATTTTAGACCGCCAAGATTTAAACCGCCGGTAATTTCTTTCATACCGTCATTCATCATTTTATCGGCTTTTATTTGAGCGTCATTATAAGCTGCTAGAATTAAATCTTCAAGAATGTCAACTTCGTCAGGATTAATAAGTGTTTTATCAATTTCAACTTTTTTAGCAACGAATTTTCCATTTAAAGTTACTTTGACCATTCCGCCTCCGCTTGAACCAACGACTTCTTTTTCTGCTAGTTTATTTTGCGTGTCTTCCATTTTTTTTTGCATCATTTGTGCTTGTTTCATAAGATTTTGTATATTCATCATGTGTTTTAATCCTCATTATTAAAATAATCTTCTTGGTTGTTGTTAAATGAATCTTCATTATCGTTGTCGACAATTTCTTTATTAGATGATTTTCGAGTTAATGTTTCTATTTTAGCACCGTGGAATTCTTCTAAAATAGCTTTAACCAAGGGTGTGTCGGCAATATTCTTTTTATCATTTTCCTTTTGTTCTTTTTCCATATCGGCAATAGTTTTTCCTATTTTTCCGGGTAAAATATCAAAAGTCCATTGGCGTCCTGTTGTTTGTTGAAGAAATTTATTAAGGAGTGCGAGAGTATCGTTTTTAATTCTATCATTTACATGAAATTTAATATTTCCGATAGAAAAATCTGTAATTTCTACGTCGTGACGCAGAATATAAGCTAGTTGAGGTTGTTTGTTTATATCTAAGTAATTGATTAATTCGTAAATATTTGTAAAAGGAGATTTTAAAGTATCTGATTTTTTATCATCAGCAAAAACGGAAATAAGATTAGAGTTTGCAGCATAATTTTGATTATTAAGATTAATTAAATCAGTTTTTTTTTTAATACTTTCCAATAATTCATTTGGAGAAGGGAGATTAGCCGAATAAGCGATTCTAATTAGAATCATTTCCAAAGCGTCAATAGGAACAGGAGCGTTTTGAATTTCAGTTAAACCTTTTATTAACATCTGCCATATTTTAGATAATACGGCAATATTCATTTTATGAGAATTTTCCTTTAAGAACAAAGATTCTGTTTCGGCAAGGGAAGGGTCGTTAATAAAAGAAGGCAACATTAAAGTTTTAGTTAAATCATGGGTTATATTTAGTAAATCGGAAATAATGACCATTGGGTTTGCGCCATTTTTATACATTTCTTGAAGTTTTAACAATAAAGTATGCATATCACCATTAATCATTAAATTAAATAAATCGAAAGTTTGATTTTTATCGGTCATACCAATCATTTCTTTAACAATATCGACGCGTATTTTCCCTGCGCCCAAAGATATTGCTTGATCGAGGAGAGACAATCCATCTCGGGCAGAACCATCGGCAGCGGTTGCGATAATATGCAAAGCTTCATTATCAGCTTTGAGATTTTCAGCATCAATAATTTTATGAAATAAATTCATTAAATTTTCGATAGAGAGGCGTTGTAAATCAAAACGTTGGCATCGAGAAAGGACGGTAACGGGAACCTTTCGAATTTCAGTAGTTGCGAAAATAAATTTAACATGAGCAGGAGGTTCTTCCAAAGTTTTTAACAAAGCATTAAAAGCACTTTTTGAGAGCATATGAACTTCATCAATAATGTAAACTTTATAGCGGCAATTAGTTGGTTTATATCGAACACTGTCCAGAATATCACGAATATCGTCAACACTTGTACGACTGGCGGCATCTAATTCTAAGACATCAATATTTCTGCCGGCGGCAATAGATTTACAATTTTCACAAACACCACATGGATGAGTTGTTGGAGAGCCATTTCCGTCAGGACCAATGCAGTTAAGAGCTTTAGCGATTAATCTCGCGGTTGTTGTTTTTCCGACGCCGCGTATACCGGTTAAGATATAGGCATGATGTAGTCTATTATTATTAATGGCATTCGTTAGCGTTTGAACCAAAGCGTTTTGTCCGAGCAGATCTTCAAAATTCTGCGGTCGATATTTACGCGCAAGCACGACATACTGTTCTTGTTTTTCCTGTTCAACCATTATTATCATTTCAAAAAAGGTGGAGAGACATCGACCTCAAACGATTTCGTTACGGCTGCTTTCTTCCGAACCTGACCGGATTGGCGAAAGTTTAACCCGATGTTCTCCATTATACACTTATAAATATATTGCCCAAATTGATATAACTTGCAAGTAAAAAGTTTTTTCAGTTAAATTAAAAAGGGAAAGAAAATTCATTTATTGATGGAGAATATTGATTTCCAAGAGTTTTTCCGAAAATTTGTTGTTCAGCTTGTTTTTGATTTTTACCAAGAATTTGTGGAGGAAAATCATTATAATA
Source organism: uncultured Alphaproteobacteria bacterium (assembly GCA_944391335.1). GTDB lineage: Bacteria > Pseudomonadota > Alphaproteobacteria > RF32 > CAG-239 > JAFUYI01. The sequence goes on along the minus strand of CALXTF010000001.1, from coordinate 42,895 downwards.
AAGAGCTGCAATATCTAAAGATGTTTCAGGAATAAAAGTAGAAAATTTTTTAGGAGCGGGATCAATAATAATATCTCCATTTGAAGTTACTTCAATGATATCGAGACTATGTTCATTTTTTCCATCAGGCAAGATACGAAACATTCCGCTAATACCAACGAATCCGTCTTCATTAGTAATAGCAGCGTTTATATTTGATGAATTATTTCGTGCGATAGCTGAGCAAAGAGCAACAGCATCATAAGCGAAAGCGTAAAGACTTTGAGGGTATTCACCAAATAAAGAATGGTATTTTTTATTAAAATAAGCAATATGTGTTTTAGACATAGCCGGATACCAACTTCCAACAAGAGTTGATTCTTTATTTAAGCGAGTATTTTCCCAAACGGAAGTTCCTAAAAATTTTACTTCGGGAGCAAAAACATCGTAATATCCGAACATAGCGGCTGCGGATTTAAGTTGTGCGCCGGATTCAGGAATTAAAACAGCATCAAAATCAACTCCTTTGCTTGTATCTTTAAGTTCAAGTTTTTGTAAAGATTTTTTAGCATCTAAATTTCCTTGTTTAATTTGTTGTTTAAGGAATACCTTTTGTTTATTAATTTCCGCGGATCGATTATCATAATCTGACAATTGTTTTATTATTTCGGAGAAATCATTTGTATCCGGTTGATAAAAGGCTATTTTAACGATTTTTGCCGGTCCGCCGGTTGTTGCTTTAACGGCGGCTTTGGCAACGGTTAATCCGGTACTGTTGTCAGGTATGAGTAAGGCAAATTTAGACCGTCCTTTTTTAATAGCGTAATTCATGATACGGGAAACTTGTTCTTCAACAAGTAAGCCAAGAGAATAGACTTGATTTTGCAATACATTTGAATTTGTAGAAAAAGCAACAACAGGAATATTATTTTGTTTTGTTATATTTGAAATAATTTCCACTTCATTACCGGTAAGAGGCCCAATAATCATCTGAGCTTTTTGTTTGAGAGCTTTTTGAGCTGCGTTTAGAGCCATTTGAGGAGAACTTTGAGTATCATAGAATTGTAAAATAAGATTAGGATTATTCATATCATCAAGAGCCATTAACATAGCTTGTTTTAAACCTATACCGTAACGGGCATCATTACCGCTTAAAGGCAAAAGTACCCCGACACGAAAACTTTGCGGTGCTTCAAAAGCCGCTTCATTAATTTCAGAAATACTGTCATAGACAGCCCCATCAGAAGTAATTACAGAAGAACGACACCCCATTAATAGACCAATAATGGCAAATAAACAAAATTTTTTAAACACTTGCATTTTATCCTAAAATAGAAAACAATTATGAAAGTAATTTAAAAGAAAAAAGCAATTTTGTAAAGGGAAAGAAGGACTTTTTATGAAAAAGGGTTTATATATTGTATCGACACCGATAGGAAATGTAAAAGATATATCGTACCGAGCTTTAGAAGTATTAAAATCTTCAGAATATATTGCTTGTGAAGATACACGGGTTACAAAAAAATTATTCACACTTTTAGGAATAAATCTTAATAAAAAATATATTGTTTATGAAGATCATAATGAAGAAGAAAAAACACAAAAAATAGTAGATTTAATTACTTTTGAAAATCAAGCAATTTGCTTAGTAAGTGACGCAGGTTCACCGCTGATATCGGATCCCGGATATAAATTAGTAAGGAAATGCAGAGAGCAGGGAATTGATGTTACAGTAATTCCGGGATGTTGTGCCGTTATCTGCGGACTTCAACTTTCAGGTCTTCCCAGTAATCGTTTTTTATTTGCGGGTTTTATCCCCAATCGAGAAAAAGCTCGATACGAGTTGTTTTATGAATTCTTAAATATTAATGCGACATTAATTTTTTATGAAACAGCGCCAAGGTTGCTTAAAAGTTTAAATGCGCTTGAAAAGATTTTTCCGGATAGAGAGATTGCCGTTGCTCGGGAAATAACAAAGATACATGAAGAATGTCATAACGGTAAAGCTTCAGATTTAATAACCTATTTTATAAATCATCCTCCCAAAGGGGAAATAGTTTTAATGGTGGCTCCGGCAAAAGAAAAGAAACAAATAAATCAAGATGTGAACAGTGTTTTAAAAGAGAAATTAAAGATAATGCCGTTAAAAACAGCTGTTAGTGAAACGGTTAAAATTTGTAAAGCAAATAAAAATGAAGTATATCGTTTAGCTTTGGAGATAAAAAATGAAATCAAAAGCTAAAGGTCGTTTAGCAGAATTTATAGCAAGAGTTTATTTCCGTTTTAAAGGCTATAAAATTATATCTTCTAATTATATTACAGGTAAAGGCTGTGGAGCAGGAGAGATAGATTTTATAGCTATACATAAAAAAGTTATAGTTTTTGTTGAAGTAAAACAGCGTTCAAGTATTGAAAAAGCTAAATACGCAGTAAGTCATCAACAACAAAGGAGAATATGGCGCGCAGCAGAAGAATATCTAAGTAAACATATAAGCTATATAAATTATGATGTTCGCTTTGATGTTGTTCTTGTTTGTTTTCCATATAAAATATGTCATATACAAGACGCTTTTCGGTGTTGGTAAATTATTTTTTAAGACATACGTCGGGAGCTCTTAGATAAAGAGGTTTAGGATAATCAAGTTTTTTTAATCTAAATTTTTTATTTCCACAAAAAGCAAGTGTTTCAATAGGCAGAAAATCATGCATATGAATAACATGAAGACTTAATCCAGAAGGATGGTTTAAAAAACGTTCAACGCCATCACCAACAAGAGTAACTTTTTTATGCCTTAAACGATCAATAATAGCATCATAATCCAAAGCCTGTGGATCGGATAATTTATTTCTGTTTGCATCAAAATATTGAAAATAAAAATCTTCACGTTTTGTTTCAATAATCACAGCATTATAAAAAGCTAATTCATCGTCGGATAAATCGTAAAGATAGGCTTCAAAAGCGGAAACACCGGTAAGGGCAACATTAGGTAAAGCAAAACCTAAAGTACGGGCAGCGGTTAAAGAAGAACGAACACCGGTAAAAGATCCAGGGCCGGTACAAACCGTAATCAAATCAAGATTGTTTGGCTTTAAATTGTTATTTTTTAAAATATTATTTATTGCCGGAAAAAGAGCTTCAGCTTGTCCAAAGTCCATTTTTTGAACATATTTTTCTATTACCGTTCCGTTATTTTCCAAAAGGACGGAACAACTTCCTGCTGTTGTGTCAAAAGCTAAATTTAACATCTTATTTTGTTTACCATTTATTTTTTAATTTTACTTGTTTATACATTTATAGTATAAAAAAAAAAGACAAACAATGAAATTTAATAAGAAGACCAAAAAAAATGAATAATAGCCTAATTTCAGATATGTTTTTTGCTGCACCAGAATTATGGTACATGGTTATATTTATATTTTTAGGATTAATCTGCATAAATATTGTTTGTTATATAAAGTTATTAAAATTAAAGCGTAAAAATTATTTCATTCGTCGTGATCGCAATCGCTATGAAGAAACACTTTATGCTAGTAAAGACGGTTATTTTGCTTTTGTATATCCGGATGATCAAGTTAATGATGTTGCGGATGTAACAGAACGATGTTCAAGAAAACTCGCGGTACTGTTAAATTTATCTGCCGGTACGGAAGCAACTTTTACAGATGTGTTAAAAAATTTTTATAAAGATGATGCCGATAGAATTTTAAAATATATTACTTTATTAAAAGAAGATGGTGTTTCTTTTGAAGATCGCTTTGATTTGAAAAATGGTCGAAAAGTTATTTTGAACGGTGTTCGCATCAGTGGTGCGGATGGAAGCGTTTATAGTGATTTAATATGGTTTAGAGATATTAGTTATATTGCCGAACTGATTAATAATTTAGAAAAAGAAAAACAAACGGCAGAAAAAAATAAAGAAGATTTGCAATATTTAATAGATAATTTACCATATCCTATTTGGATGAGAACCCCATCATTGGAAATTAAAATAACCAATAAAAAATATTTGGAATACGCAAATGTTGATGGCACAATAGGAGGATTAGATTTACTAAATTTAGCAACGCAGGCTCGTGATGTCAATAAACCGCGTCATAAGCAAATTTATCTAAATAAAGAGGGAGAACGACTTTGTTTTGAAGTAGCGGAAAATCCTTTTTTATACGAACATGATTTGGAAAAAATAGCCACAGTCGGTTCAATGATTGATATTAGCAGTTTAGATAATTTACGCCGAAACTTAAAACAAAATCAAAACACACATCTTGAAATATTAGCTGCTTTAGGTACGGCAATAGCTGTTTTTGATGCAAAATATAAATTGATTTTTTATAATCAAGCCTTTATTCGGTTATGGCAATTAGATGAAAATTGGTTGGAAGATCATACAACATATATGGCGTTTCTTGATAATTTAAGAGAAAGACGTCTGCTTCCGGAAGTTCCCGATTACCCCCATTATAAAGAAGAAGAACAAAAGATATTTATGAATCTTACCTCATCAACAGAAGATCTTTTACATCTTCCAGATGGGCGTAGTTATAGAAGAATACGTGCGCCGCATTTAAAAGGAGGTTTGATTTTTGCATATGAAGATATAACAGATCGATTGACAGCTCATCGAGAATATAATTCAATGGTTAGTGTTCAACAAGAAATTTTAAATAATATAGAAGAAGCTGTTTTAATTTTTACTTCAAACGGTCGTTTAAAATTTTATAATCAAGCATATGTTAATTTATGGGATGCAGATGAGGTTATGTTGCAAAAAGAACCTTCATTTGCTGAAATTATAGAAACACAAAAGAAATTTTTTTCACAAGTCAGCAATTGGCAGGAATTAAAAAAAGACATTATAAACCATCTTTTTAGCAGCACCACCGAAGCATTTAGTTTAAACCGCAGCGATAAAATAAGAGTTACCTGCTTTTCATCACTTTTATCTAATGAATCCATAATGGTGTTAATGCATAAAGATTAAAAGTATAATATTTGACAAAATACAAAAAAATGCTAAACTTAAAATAAAAGTAGCAGTCATTAAACGGGGAGCATTCAATGAACGATATTTTTTCAGATGAAGATAAAGAAAAACAAGAAGAAAGTAATATTGAGTGGAAAAAAAGCGGTATAGATAAAAATGAAAGAATAACTCTAAAAATTAATGTCAAAGAAGCTAATTTATATAATGCTAAAAAAGCAAATGACTTAAAAGCAAAGATTAAAGCTAAAAATCCCCATGAAGTTCCCAAAGGTTTTAAAAAAATAAGTAAAAAAATAAAAGATTCAATGGAAGATGATGAAGATGAAGAAAATTATATCTTAGTTCCTATTTTTGAAGATACAAATGAAAGTTCGTTAATGCGCGCTTTAACCGATGAAGAAAAGAAAATTTTACAGCAAAACGAGAATATTAATAATATTCGACAACAAGAAAATACGGGAAAAGACGCAGCGATAGAACACGCTCAAAAATTAATTAAAGAAGCCGGATTAAAACCTATTGAAACAAAAATCATTAATGAAGAAAGACAAAAACAAGGCAATACATCTGCTAATGAAATTATAGCAAAAACGATTAAAGATAAATCATTAACGAAAAAAATGTTAAAGGAAAAGGATATTGATTTGACTGCTGAAAAGAATATTAATAGCCAAAAGGAAGAAAAAAAAAGAATAGAAAGTCAAAAAATTAAAGCCGCAGAGAAAAAAGCACAACAAAAAAAAGAGGAACAAGAACAAGAAGAACAAGAGCAAAAAAAACGAAGTAAAGAACAAGAAGAACAAAAGCAAAAAGAAAATAACACAAAAAATGATCATGATTCTTTTTCTTCAAAAGAAAACTCTCTTCAAAATATAAAAACGCCTGTTCAAGAAGAATTGACATCAATTAAAACAGAAGAAAAAGCACCGGTTACTCCTCCGGAAATAGAGATATCTGTAAAAAAGGAAGACACCAAAAAAGAACAAAGTCAAGAAATATTAAAGACGGAAACAAAAGAACAAGGAAATATAAAGACCGAAGATACAAACCTTTCAACAGAAAAGATGAAAGCAATAATTATGGAAAAAAGTGGCCGGATAAACAATGACGCACAACAACAAAAACAAATAGATGAAAAAAATATAAAAGCATCACAAGAAATGATAGAAAAAGCTATAAAAGAAAGAGCAAGTAAAATTCGCTAAATTAAACATATCCTGTTTGTTTAAAATGCTTACTTAAAAATAAATTATCAATAATTTTTTCAATATTTTCAAACTGTCTAATTTCAATCAAATCAATAATTTTAACTTCTTGTTTGGTAAGAGGTTTATTAATACCAATGGTATCATAAAATTGTGTTGCATTTTTTAACATATTTGCAGCAAGATCTCTATTACCTGTTTCACTATAATGAGTAGCTAAGGATTTATTTGCGTTAGCAATTTGTTGAGTATAAATACCTTCATCAGCGATATTGAGAACATTGCTGTAAGCCCAAAGAGCTTTTTCTTGGTTATCTTCACGGAAATACATATCCCCAAGCCGTCCCCATGCTGTTACATTTCTAGGGTTCATTTCTATAGCTAATTCAAAAGCTTGAGCTGCTAAACTGTTGTTGGTTAAAGCGGCAAGAGATCCAAAAATAGTAGCGTAATTGGAAGCTTCGCACCAAATTTTATGAGATTTATTTTCTTCGATGGTTACTTTTGCTTGTGTGATTTTTTTATCAATTAATTCTTCCATAAGCACCAGAGCTAAAGAACAATCCCCATTTGCCAAATGAAACAAAGCGGCATCTTCTTGGGGAAGAGTTTTATGAGGATTTAAATTCTGAAAACGTCCGTTAACACAAAGATATATAAAGAATTTAACAGCGGTAATTGTTTGAATAATATCATCTTCGCTATTTAAATGTTGATTTTTATACATAATAGTTTGTGCAATTTTAGGCTCATCGACATTTCTTTGCAACATATCCATGATTAAAGCTATTAAAGTTGTTAATTTTTGGGGTTTAAATTGATATTGAAAAACATCAGGAGTTTGAATTTTTATTTTTTCGCCGTTATCAATATTGCTTTTTTTCCAATCAAAATCGAAAGGGAGAGAATTTTTATTAAGATTAACGGGAGTTTTTTTCTTATCATTGCTTATAATTTCTTGATTTTTTATATCCGTATCCTCTGTTTCTTCAATTGGCAATATTTTTTTATTTAATCGATTATCAATTTTAGCTCGATATTCCCGTTCAAGAGTACGTTCGCGTTGAATAGATGAAATAATGGATTTTACATACCAAACAAGGACAAGGGATAGAATAAGTATTAGTGTCATTAAGAATAAAATAATAGCGATTGTCTCGGAAGTATTTAAATGAGACAAATAATTTTGAATATCCGTGAAAGTATTATCAAGCCAATTAGAAATAGAAGCAAATATTTTTGAAAAATTTAAAATATTATCCATTGTCTTTTTTAGTATCCATTTACAAAGAATTATTTTCAATATAATGTATAATATATACAAAGGGTAAAAAAAACAATAAAAAAGAGAAGGTAAAAAAATGGGGTATTGGACACAGAAAAAAAAATATAATCGTCGGCGAATTACAATAGGAATATTGCTTATAATTTTGACTTTTTTTTCTTTATCGTCTTTTATTTTTGATGGGCTGAATGAATGGAGGTTTCAATTTTATTTACTATCATTTATAACAATGATATATGCGGCATTTAATCGATTTTTTATATATTCATTTATTGCAGCAATATTGTTATTGATTAATTTTTTTGTAATTTCATCTTGTACATCGATTTTTTTAACATCTAAAGATTATAAACAGGAAAAAGAGCGGATAATATCATTAATTTTTCAAAGCGAAACAAAAGATTTTCTTGAAATTTTTGAACAAACAGTAAATCATAAAGCTAAATTATTAGCAGTTGTTAATCCCAAAAACAACGATATTAATCCGTCAGGTTTAATACCGACAAATTATTTTTTATCTGCGGGGGAGCAAGGCGGTAGTTTTATTGTTTCAAAGAGTATGCCAATTTCTGCCGGAAAGTTGATATTAAGTAAAGATAATAGTATAATTTTTGCTCGTTTAAAAATTGAAGAAAAAGACTATATTTTTTTAAGTTTGGATTTATCAAAATTAAATAAAAAACAACAAAAAGCAGCCTTAAAACATATTAGTTCTTTTATTTTATCAGAAGATGATCCAATAATTATTTTTGGTAATTTTGGAATGACGGCATGGAATTCCTTATTTATAAAATTTTTAACAGAAAGTGGATTAGAAGTTAAGAATAATTTACTATCATTATTACCTAATTTATTTTTACCGCCGACAAATTATGTTATTGGTTATAAAAACATGGAGTTTATCGACTTAAAAAGATTACCGAAAAAAGAAAACTCTTACGCGCCAATGTTATTTGAACTTAAAGTATAAATTTTGGTAAAATTTACTCTCTATTAGGGGTTATTATTATATATTAAGCAAAATTAATTTAATTAGGATAAACCAAATGAGCATATCTAAATTAAAAGATCGGCAGCTTTACACCATTTGCGACCCGCAAAAATTTGATTTTACGACGACGGCGGAACTTGAAGAGAAAATGTTGGCTTTAGGACAAGATAGAGCAATTAGTGCGGTTAAATTAGGCATTAATATAAAATCTAAAGGATATAATTTATTTTGCTTAGGTCCTGAAGGGACGGGTAAGACGAGTTTGGTCAAGCGTGTTTTGGAAGAAACAGCGAAAAATCGTCCGACTCCATGTGATTGGGTTTATGTTTATAATTTTGATGAACCATATAAACCTAAAAGTATTAGTTTTGCGGCTGGTTGTGCTAATGAATTTGCAAGAGATATAGATAAGCTGATAGAAGGTTTTAGAATAGCCATTCCCGCAGTTATTGATAGTGATGAATATAAGGCAGGAATTAGCATAATAAAAGAAAAATATAAGCAAAAAAAAGAAGAATATTTACGTCTGTTACAAAAGAAAGCAAAAGGGAAAAGTGTATCATTACTACATATGCAAGTAGGTTTGGTTGTTGCCCCTATGAAAAACGGAGAAGTCGTTACTCCCGAAACATTTGATGAATTACCAGAAGAAGAAAAACAACAGTTGATGGATGATCTTAATCAAATGCAGGAAGAAATAGAAAAAACGGCAAAAGATTTACCGCAATGGGAAGATAAACAGCGTCAAGAAAGTATATTTTTAAGAGAAAAATTTATAAAGATTGCCGTTAAAAACCCTATTGATAATCTGCGCCATAAATATAAAGGTCATCGAGAAACCGTAGAGTTTTTAAAGAATATTCAAACACATATAGTTCATAATATAGACGATTTTTTACCGGAAGAAAACAATAATTCAAATGCGGAAGACAATGATGCGTTAAGTTTATTATTGACACGAATGAATAAATCCGAAGAGGATAAATTTGCAAAATTTAAAGTAAATGTTGTTGTAAAAAATGAACCTAATTCAGGCGCGCCGATAATACATCTTGATCATCCGACACAAGGCAATTTAGTTGGTCGAGTTGAGCGTATACAGCAATATGGTGCTTTATTAACGGATTTTACGTTAATAAAAGCAGGAGCTTTACATCATGCCAATGGAGGTTTTTTATTAATTGATGCGCGCAAGTTACTTTTACAACCATATGCATGGGATTCATTAAAACGCGCATTAGCGTCAAAAACCATTAAAATAGAATCGCCTAGTGATGAGACAAGTTTTACGACAATTTCACTTGATCCCGAACCGATACCTTTGGATATAAAAGTTATTTTAACCGGAGATGAAGAACTTTATGATCTTTTATCGGAAAGAGATCCTGATTTTTGTGATTATTTCAAAGTTGAAGCTGATTTTGGCATGTTAATGGATCGAACAAAAGAAAATGAAATAGAATATGCCAAATTAATAGGATCATTATCCAATAAAAAGAAATTAAGATCACTTAATCGCCAAGCTGTTGCCCGAATTATTGAATATTCATCAAGATTAGCGGAAGATTCGCGTAAATTAACGGCACATATCTCTTCTATAGGAGATTTATTAAAGGAAGCAGATTACTGGGCAAGAGAATCAAATTCGAAACAAATAGGCAAAAAGCATATAGAACAAGCGATTTCAGAACAGATATATCGTAGTGATAGAATAAAACAAGCCATGTTGGAGCAAATTGATGATGGTACAATAATGATAGATGTTAAAGGCTCTAAAGTTGGTCAGATTAATGGTTTGGTGGTTTATAATTTTTCACGTTTTTCTTTTGGAAAGCCTGCGCGGATTACGGTACAAGCCAGAATAGGTCGAGGAGAGTTTGTTAATATTGAAAGAGAAACCAATATGAGTGGACCTATTCATACAAAAGGTGTTTTAATATTACAATCATTATTAGCCAACCGATTTGCAAAAACATCGCCCTTATCTCTTTCTGCTTCGATTGTGTTTGAACAATCTTATGGTGGTGTGGATGGAGATAGTGCGTCATCAACCGAATACTATTGTTTATTGTCGGCTATAGCTGATTTACCAATTAAACAAAATATTGCCGTAACCGGATCAATAAATCAATTTGGAGATATTCAGCCTATAGGTGGTGTTAATGAAAAAATAGAAGGTTTTTTTGATGTTTGCAATCATAGAGGATTAACAGGGGATCAAGGCGTGATTATTCCTCGGACGAATATAGCTAATTTAATGCTTAGAGAAGATGTGATTAATGCGGTAAAAGAAGGTAAATTTCATATTTATGCAATAGATACAGTTGATGACGGCATAGAAATATTAACAGGTTTAAAAGCGGGAAAACTTAATTCTAAAGGACAATATCCCAAAGGAACAGTTAATTATATGGTAAAACAAAGTCTTGAAAAATATCAACAATTGCATATGGCTTATACGAAAGAAGTACTTACAAATTTTTAATTAATTGTTTTAGTTTTTGAGCTTCTTTTAATAATTGATGATATGTCATTGAGAAGTTACTGTTAATCCATATTTTTTCAAGCTTTTGAAGGATTAGTCCAATATGGGCGTTATTGCCAACGCCCATAGAGATAATATCTTTTCCGTTAATAGGAAAAACAGGGATTTTTATTTTACGAACAGAAGATATTAAATTTTCAAGGAGAGGATTACAATCTTTTTTAAAAGCCTCTTCAATTATAAGGCAATTTAAACAAAAATCTTTTCCATGACAGTAGAGAGCTTTTTTTTGTATTAAATTTTGAGATAAATTTTTAAAATTATATGTATTTTGAGTTAGAAGTGTTAATTTTTCTTTTTGTTTATTGGTTAATTTTAATTTTGCAGCGATATGTTTTGCCAGATTTTTATTAGGTTGAAAAAGAACAAACAAGCGTCTGACAACCTCTGGATTGAAGTTATGTTTTTGCTCTAAAAGAATTAGTTTATGGAGTTCTTTTAAGTGAGGAGAAGCAAAAGAGAAGATATTAAGAATATTATTCTCGAACATTATTTTTAAGGTTTTTGCAGCATTAGGCGTCAGTAAAATTTTAAAAAATTCATCACGAATCGTTTCTATTGGTATATTTTTTAACCCATCTATATTATTTTTACAGGCCATAAGAGATTTTTTATCAATATTTTTTTTTCCAAAGAGAGAATAAAAACGAAAAAAACGAAAAATGCGGATATAATCTTCACGTATTTTTTGTTGAGGATCGCCGATAAAACGGATAATCCCTTTTTCAAGATCATCAATACCATTATAATAATCGAAAACATTTCCCTCATCATCGGCATAAACGGCATTAATAGTGAGATCACGTTTGGAAGCGTCTTTTTCCCAATTATCTGTAAATTCAATATTATTATGGCCATTTATGCAAAGATTTTCATTTAAAGAGCTAATGATAAGCAATTTATGGCCGATAATAACACCGAGAGTATCTAATTTTAAGCCGATTGGTATAGTTTGAATACCGGCATCTTCACAAGCTTCGGCAAGTTCATCAGGAGAAAGATCTGTTGATAGATCTAAATTTGTAACTTTTTGACCAGCCAAAGCGTTACGAACGGCACCACCGACGAAACGGGCAACACCGCCATATTCACGAATAATCTTAAAAATTTTTAAGACATTTTTATCATCTGTAATAGAATGAATATCAATATAGTGGTCTCGTATCATAAAAATTCCTTTAAAAATATTTTAGTATCGTTAACTGTTTTTAGATAATTTTAAAATAAAATAAATAAAAATTAATTTAATAAACTAAAGAAAGTTTTGTCATGAAAAAGATATTTTTTTTGATTATATCCCTTTTATTTACAACGAAAGTTTATGCTGACACGCCAAAACTTTTAGGAGAATACAATGATTGGTCGGCATTTTACTATCAAGATGGTAAGAATATTGTTTGTTATATGGCCTCCAGTCCTCAAAAGGATGAAGGGAATTATACGAAACGCGGCGATATATATGTTGTTATTACACATCGCCCTATGGAAAAAAGTTTTGATGTTGTAAATTTTGTTGCCGGTTATACCTATAAAAGAGACGCACGAGTTGTTGTTAAAATAGGTAAAAAAACATTTGATAAAATATTTGTTGATAACGATAAAGCTTGGACTGTAAGTGAAAAAGTCGATAAGGAATTGGTTGAGGCGATGAAGAAAGGGGAAAGAATGATTGTAACCGGAGAATCTTCCAGAGGCACAGCGACAAAAGATACATATTCTCTTTCTGGTTTTAGCGCAGCATATCGTGCCATTAGTGCCAAGTGTAAAAAATGAATGAAAAAAAAGAATTAATAGGTCTTTTAAAAGAAGAATTATCATCCTATCTTAAAGAATTAGGAGAGCCGTCTTTTCGTACGAAACAAATTTGGCAATGGGTTTATTTTTATGGAAAAACAGATTTTCATGAAATGACCAATTTATCAAAAAATTTACGGTTAAAATTAGAACAAAATTTTATACTTAGCCGTCCTAAAATAATAACCAGCCAACAATCTGTTGATAAGACCAAAAAATGGTTATTAGAATTTAACGATGGTCAAAGAATTGAGACGGTATATATTCCCGAAACAGATAGAGGAGCTGTTTGTATTTCAACACAAATAGGATGTGCGATGGGATGTCGTTTTTGTCATACGGGGAGTCAAAAACTAACCCGTGATTTAACGGCGGGAGAAATTATCAGTCAATTTATGGTTGCCCGAGATGAATATAAAGAATGGAATATTGAAGGAGAGAAAAGAAAGCTTTCAAATATTGTCTTAATGGGAATGGGAGAACCTTTACAAAATTATGATAATGTAGTTAAAGCTGTTAAGATTTTGACAGATGGCGAGGGTATAGGTATTTCTAAACGGCGCATAACACTTTCGACATCTGGAATCATTCCATATATTCGTGATATTGATCGTGATTTAGGGGTTAAATTAGCCATAAGCTTACACGCATCAAACAATGAACAACGATCACAGATAATGCCCATAAATAAAAAATATCCCTTACCTGAGCTTTTACAAGTTTGTCATGAATATCAAGAGAATCACGGTGGTTATATTACTTTTGAGTATTTAATGTTAAAAGATTTTAACGATAAAATATCTCATGCGGAAGAATTGGCAATGTTAATGAAAAAATATCAGATTAATGCAAAATTTAATTTAATAGCATTTAATCCATGGCCCGGATGTGATTATAAGCCAAGTTCAAATAATCGAATACACGCATTTTCGCAAAAATTGCAAGATTATGGTTATGCTGCACCAATCAGAACAGCTCGCGGGCAGGATATTTTAGCAGCGTGTGGTCAATTAAAATCGGAAAAAGAAAAAATATAATAAACTTCCACTAGCTAACGCAAGTGGTATTACCTGTTCCGAACTACGTTCGCCCTGCCCAAAGGCTTCGCAAGCCTAACGGCTGGGCAGGTATGTCTACATCTACCTGCTTACGCAGGTAGTGTTACGTTCGAATCATAAAAAATAATCCGGTTAATTAATAACCGGATTATTTAAAAAGTTTTATTTTTTTAAATATCCAAATTAACGACATTTAAGGCGTTTTCTTGAATAAATTCTTTTCTAGGTTCGACCACGTCGCCCATTAAAGTTGCAAAGACTTGGTCGGCTTCATCAAGGTGTTCTGCTTTTACTTGCAATAAGGAACGAGCTTCTGGGTCAAGAGTTGTTTCCCATAATTGTTCAGGGTTCATTTCTCCCAACCCTTTATAACGTTGAATAGTAATACCTTTACGCCCTAAAGCCATAATAGCGTCGACGAAAGAAACAGGTCCGTATATTTTCTTTTCTTCGCCTAGTTTAGGAGAAACGAGTTTTTGTTGTGTTTCATAATTTTCTTTTAAGAAATTTTTCATTTCATTAAGGATTCTGGCTTCAGGACTTTCAAAAACAGTAATACCGACAATATGATTTTCTTCAACGCCGCGGAGTGTTCTATGAAAATTAAGAGAGCCATCATCATTAATATCTGCTTTCCATCCTTTATCATATTCTGCTTCCATATTATCAAGTTTTATAGCAAGATTGTTTGCCATATTTTTCATAATTTCGCGGTTATTGATAATCATAGGATCGAACATTCCGGAGATAGCCAGTTGTTCGACAATTTTTTCAGGAGCTTTTTTACTCAGAGCAGCGATCATATTACGAGCTTTTCGAGTATTCTCGACCATTGAAATTAAATCGGCACCGGCGATTTGTTCGCCATCAGCTCGTTTTAAAACGGTTTCGTCACAACCACCGCGGATAAGATAATCTTCCATTTCATGTTCATCTTTGATATAGATAATAGAATTTCCTCTTTTAGCTTTATAAAGAGGAGGTTGAGCGATATAAACATAACCCCTTTCAATTAATTCAGGCATTTGACGGTAAAAGAAGGTTAATAGCAAGGTACGAATATGACTTCCATCGACATCAGCATCAGTCATAATAACAATTTTATGGTATCGGCATTTATCAGCATCAAAATCATCACGTCCGATTCCTGTTCCAAAAGCGGTAACCATAGTTCCTATTTCGGCGGAATTAAGCATTTTATCAAATCTGGCGCGTTCGACATTTAAAATTTTTCCACGCAGAGGGAGGATAGCTTGAGTTTTTCGATCGCGTCCTTGTTTAGCGGAACCGCCGGCCGAATCACCCTCGACAATAAAAATTTCAGATAGAGCCGGATCTTTTTCTTGACAATCGGCGAGTTTTCCGGGGAGAGAAGCGATATCGAGGACGCCTTTTCTTCTGGTTAATTCACGAGCTTTACGAGCGGCTTCACGAGCGGTTGCGGCTTCTACAATTTTACCGACAATAATTTTTGCTTCATTAGGGTGTTCTTCGAGCCATTCTTGTAATTTAGCGCTAACAACACCTTCAACAACGGGGCGAACTTCGGAAGAAACTAATTTATCTTTTGTTTGAGAAGAAAATTTTGGATCAGGAACTTTAACGGACAATACACAAGTGAGACCTTCACGCATATCTTCTCCGGTGATAAGATTTTTATCTTTTTTAAGTAAATTATTTTCGGCGATATAATTATTGATTGTGCGGGTTAAAGCGGCACGGAAACCAGCCAAGTGAGTCCCACCGTCTTTTTGAGGAATATTATTAGTAAAACAAAGCATACTTTCATTATATGCGTTGGTCCATTGTAAAGCGGCTTCGACTTGAATATCGTCTTGACATCCGCAAAAAGCAATAACATTTTCATGAAGGGGAGCTTTAGATTTATTAATATGATTAACAAAGGCCGTAAGACCGCCTTCATAGTGCATAACGACTTCCCGAGGTTCAGAGCCGCGGTTATCGATTAATTTTAAGTAGACGCCGGAGTTAAGGAAAGCTTTTTCCCGAATACTTTTTTCAAGAGTTTCAAAATTAAATTCGGTTAGAGTAAAAGTTTCAGGGGAGGGTAAAAAAGTAACTTCTGTTCCATGTCGACCGTTTGCGTCACCTACGATTTTTAGATGTTCGACGACATTTCCGTTAGCAAAAGTAACTAAATGTTCATGACCTTCACGCCAGATTCGTAATTTTAACCAAACAGATAGAGCGTTTACAACAGAAACACCGACGCCATGAAGGCCACCGGAAACTTTATAAGAATTATTATCGAATTTACCGCCGGAGTGAAGTTGCGTCATAATGACTTCGGCAGCGGAAACGCCTTCTTCTTTATGCAGACCGACAGGAATACCGCGTCCATTATCACGAATAGTTGCGGATCCGTCCGGATTGAGGATAATTTCTGTTTTATCGCAATAACCGGCTAAAGCTTCATCAATAGCATTGTCAAGAACTTCATAAATCATATGGTGCAGACCTGTTCCGTCATCTGTATCCCCAATATACATTCCCGGTCGTTTACGCACGGCATCAAGGCCGCGTAAGACTTTAATTGAATCGGCATTATATTCTTGTTCTTCTTTATCAATATCGGCTTGTGACATTTCTACCATTTAATTTTCCTCAAAACATAAATTTTATAAAACATTCGATTGCCAATATACAGCAAAATGATTTTCAAACCAAGCATAAAATATAAAATATACTCAATTAGAATTATTGATAATATAAGAATTAATGAGCTTCGGCCCAATTATCGCCGATACCGACATCGGCAATAAATTTAACATCGTAAGAAACGACATTTTCCATGATGTTTTTAAGTACGTCGGCTATATTTTGTGCCTGATTTTCGGGTGCTTCCAGAACTAATTCATCATGAACTTGCAATAATATTTTAGCTTTAGAATGAGTATTTTGTAAATAATCATAAACATGGTTCATTGCTTTTTTCATGATATCGGCGGCACCTCCTTGAAGAGGGGCATTAATAGCCGCGCGTTCTGCGAACGAAGCAATATTTTTATTTTTATCATTAATTCCTAAAATAGCGCATTTTCTTCCAAAAGGGGTTAGAACATAGCCGTTTTTATGTGCGAAATTTATAGTTTTTTCCATATAGTTTTTAATTTCGGGCATTTTTTCAAAATATGTATCGATATATTGTTTGGCTTCAGCCGTAGATATACCGGTTTGTTTAGCTAATCCGTATTGAGAAATACCATAAATAACTCCGAAATTAATTGCTTTAGCGTGGCGTCGGATATTTGGAGTTACATCTTCTTTTTTTAAACCGAAGATTTGCATAGCTGTTGCTGTATGAATATCCATTCCTTTGGCAAAAGCATCTTTAAGAGCTTTTACATCGGCAATAACAGCCATAAGTCTTAATTCGACTTGAGAATAATCGGCGGATATAAGTTTATATCCCGGTTGAGCAATAAAGCATTGTCTAATTTTTATTCCTTCTTCACTTCGGACGGGGATGTTTTGTAAATTAGGATTAAAAGAAGCCAATCGTCCGGTATTAACGGTTGTTTGACTATATGTTGTATGAATACGATTATTTTTATCGATTAAAGGCAGTAAAGCGTCAGTATAAGTTGATTTTAATTTTGCCGCCGCGCGCCAATCAAGAATTTTTTGAGGCAGTGGATGTTGCTCAGCCATTTTTTCCAATACCTCGGCTCCGGTTTGAAAATTACCGCCGTTATTTTTTTTGCCTTTTAACCCTAGTTTTGTATAAAGAATTTCAGCAACTTGTTTTGGTGAACCAAGATTAAACTTTTCACCGGTCATTGTGTAAATTTCTTGTTCTAAGTCATATTGTTTTTTTTCCAGTTCTTGACTTAAAAATTTTAGATTACGGGTATTAATTGTTATACCGTTATTTTCCATTTCAAATAGAGTGGCGGCCAAAGGGCGGTCATAATGTTCATAAATTGTTGTCATATGTTCTGTAGGTAATCTATTTTTTAAATTTTTGTGTAAACGAAAAATAAGATCCGCTTGTTGACAGGTAAACTCACAAGCTTTTTCTAAAGGCAATTGAGAAGATGATATTTTTTGTTTTCCCGTACCAAAAATTTTATCTGGATTAAGAGTTTCAAGACCTAAAAAGAAATTAGCCATTTCATTTAACTTATGACCATGTTGGGATGAATCAAGAACATAAGAAATAATTTCAATATCATCATAAGGTGTAAATGATGTTTTTTGATTAAAATAATTACAGATAAAATGGATATCGCGTTTAAGATTATGACCGATTTTTAGAATAGATTGATTTGTTAAGATAGAAAAGATAAAATCAATGATTTGTTTGTTCATTAATTTTTTAGGATTATTTTGTGGAGAGGAAGAAAAAAGATCTAAATTTTCATCAAGAGTAGCAAAAGGGATATAAAGGGCGCGGGAGTTACTGATGGCAACAGAGATACCCGAAGGAAAATCAAACACGGGATTAGCGTCCGTATCGGCTAAGACTTTAAGAGCGCACATACCTTCTTCGTTAATGATATTTTCCCATATTTTTAATATTTGGTTATTATCGGCAATTTGATAATTTTTAATTTCTTCTTTTACAATCAATTTGTTAGGTTGAATTTTCTGACATTGTTCTTCTACCCAATGAGCGAGTCTTGGTTTTAAGCTGTTAAATCCATATTTATCGGCAAAATTTTCAACGATTGAGATTTTTGGGCAACGGAAAGGATAATCTTGAGGTTGAAGTTGCACAGGGACGTTATCGCATAAACGAACTAATTGAAAGGAAATACGGGCATTATCAATATTAGCCAATAAAGTTTCTCTTCTTTTATTTTGTTTGATTTCAGAAGCGTGCGATATAACATCTTCTAAAGAACCGAAAAGGTTAATTAATTCAGCGGCCGTTTTAGGTCCAATTCCCGGCACACCGGGGACATTATCGGTACTGTCGCCGGATAAAGCTTGCACATCGACGACTTTTTCGGGGTAAACACCAAATTTTTCTTTAACATCATCAGGGGTAAAGAATTTATCTTTCATCGGGTCATAAAACTCCACGCCCGGACGAATAAGCTGCATTAAATCTTTATCCGCGGAAACAATAACAATTTTCATATTTTTATCTAAAGCCAAGCGGGTATATGTTGCAATTAAGTCATCGGCTTCATAACCTTCCATTTCAAGAAAGTTAAGGCTGAGGGCGTCGACGGCTTCACGAATAATAGGGAATTGAGGAATTAATTCTTCGGGAATATCACGTCTTGTTGCTTTATATTGTGGAAAAATATTGTTACGAAAATTTTGCCTTTTAGCGTCAAAAAGAACCAAATTATAATCACAATTAATTTTAGCCGTAAGTTTTAAAAACATATTTGTAAACCCATAAACAGCATTAACAGGTGTTCCATCCGGTGCGGTAAGGGGAGGCAAACCGTAAAAAGCTCGAAAAATGTAACCGGAGCCGTCAATTAAACAAATTTTTGCTGTCATTATTTTACCTTTCGCTAAAACTATTTTAATTAATATAAAACATTAACCAAGATAAGCCAACCAAGAAATAAATTTTATGCTTAACTTATTAGTTATCTTTTAAAGTTATAATGATTTTAGAATAATGAAAAAAATAGCGGAAGAATAATGACTAAAAAAAAATCAGAAGAAAAAAAGAAAAATAAAAATATAAATATAAATATAAATAGCAAAAAGAAAAAAAAGATTTTGAAAAAGAAACAAACACGATCATATCGAAAATCAACGATGTTTTCATGGTGGAAAATAATATTTTTATCAGGATTGATAATCGGTTTGACGCTTTTAATGTATATTTTTTATTGTTATGCAACTCTGCCTGATATAAAAAAAGCCGTATCGCTTACCCGACAACCATCAACAACAATTATTGCGGAAAATGGACAAGAAATAAGAACTTTTGGTAATGTTTATTCGGAAGTTATATATCCCTCGGATTTGCCTTCTTATGTTGTAGAGGCTATTATTTCAACAGAAGATAGACGTTTTTATACACATTTTGGTTTTGATATTATAGCCTTTACCCGAGCAATGACGACAAATATAATAAAAGGCCGTTATGCTCAAGGGGGAAGTACCATCACCCAACAAGTTGCAAAAAATTTATTTTTGACATCAGAAAAAAGTATCAAAAGGAAAGTACAAGAATTATTGATGGCTTTTTGGTTAGAAAGTAAATTTTCTAAAGATCAAATTTTAACACTTTACCTTAACCGTGTATATATGGGAAGCGGGACTTATGGAATTGAAGCTGCATCGCAAAAATATTTTCAAAAAAGTTCAAGAGATTTGAATTTATTGGAAGGAGCGGTTATAGCCGGTTTATTAAAAGCACCGGCGCGCTATAATCCCATAGCAGATAAAAAAAGATCAATAAAAAGAGCCTCTGTTGTTTTGCAGAATATGGTAAATACATCTATTATCACGCCGCAACAAAAGGAAAAAGCAATGAAACTTCCGTTGGGATCACAGGTTCATGACACTCTGGAAGGAGGATATTATTTTGCGGATTGGGTTTATAGTGAAGTAAACGCATATATAGGGGAAAGAGAAAATGACATAAATGTTTATACAACACTTGATAAACATATACAAAACATAGCGGAACAAGCTTTAAAAGAAGCTATTGATAAAAACAAAAAAGTAACGAATGGAGCGATAGTTGTTTTAGATAAAAAAGGCGCGGTTAAAGCAATGGTTGGAGGTGTTGATTATGAAAAGAGTCAATTTAATCGGGCAACACAAGCTTTAAGACAACCCGGTTCAGCATTTAAAACTTTTGTTTATCTGACAGCATTAGAAAAAGGTTGGGATATTAAAGATACAATAGATGATTATCCACTAACGATAGGTAGTTGGAAACCGACAAATGCTAATGGTAAATATTATGGAGAAGTGACATTGGAAGAAGCTTTTATTCATTCGCTTAATTTAGCCACAGTTAATTTATCGACGCATTTTTCATTAAATGATATTATTCGTTTAGCCCATAAAATGGGGATAACCACGCCAATAGACAATACACCGGCAATGGTTTTGGGTAGTTCAGGTGTTAAAGTTTTAGATATGGCCATATCATATTTATCAATAGCTAATGGAGGTTATGCGGCTTGGCCGTATTCAATAACAGAAATTTATACGCGTGACGGTTATCCACTTTATACTCGAATAAATGATGAAGAAGGACGTTCAAGGATTTTAGATAAAAGTAGCGTAAAAGAAATGTCCATTATAATGGAAAAAGTTATAAAAGAAGGAACGGGAAAACAAGCGCAAATACCTTTTTTTGCAGCAGGAAAGACAGGTACGTCGCAAAATAACAGAGATGCATGGTTTGTCGGTTATACCGATCATTATGTTGCGGCAGTATGGTTGGGAAATGATGATAATAGCCCTATGCAAGGTGTCAGCGGAGGAAATTTACCGGCACAAATTTGGAAGAAAATTATGCAAGCGGCAGAAGAAAAATATTAATTTTTATGAATAAGAATGAAATTTAGGACTTTTAATCTAAAAGCAATTATATATAATTAAAGAAATATCAATTAAATATTTAAGATAAGGATAAAAAAATGAAACAAAAACCGGTTATGTTATTAATTTTAGATGGTTGGGGTTATCGTAAAGAAATAACAGCAGATAACGCCATAGAACAAGGGAATACGCCTAATTGGCATAAATGTTTAGAAGAATATCCACATTGTTTGATAGAAACATCTGGTTTGGCTGTTGGTTTGCCGGAAGGTCAAATGGGAAATTCGGAAGTCGGACATACAAATCTTGGAGCCGGACGGGTCGTTATGCAAGATCTTCCTAAAATAGATCAGTCAATTAAAGAAAAAACATTAGAAAAAAATCCGACTTTAATAAAATTAATTGAAACGCTAAAAGGAAATGGTAAAAAATGTCATTTAATGGGGTTAATGTCCCCTGGGGGCGTTCATTCATCACAAGCGCATATTTTGGCGTTAGCCGAAATTCTTAACAGAGAAGGTATAAAAACTTGTGTACACGCTTTTTTAGATGGTCGAGATACACCGCCGGAGTCGGCAATAAATTATATTCAAAAATTTTCAAACGATATTGTTTCCATGGATTCGGTTACAATAGCGACAGTAGCCGGACGATTCTATGCGATGGATAGAGACAAACGTTGGGATAGAGTGGAAAAAGCCTATAACAATATGGTTTTAGCCGATGGAAAACGTTTTAATAGTGCTGTCGAAGCAATAAAATCTTCTTATGCGGCGGGTGTCAGTGATGAATTTGTGGTTCCGTCGGTTATTGAAAATTATAAAGGAATGGAAGATGGCGATGCCATATTAATGGCAAATTTCCGCGCGGATCGAGCAAGAGAAATTCTTTATGCATTGGCAGATAAAGAATTTGAAGGATTTAATCGAAAGAAAATAATCCATCTCTCAGCAGCGGTAGGTATGACCGAATATTCAGTTGACCACAATCGTTTTATGCAAACAATATTTCCACCGGAAAGTCTAAGTCATATTTTTGGCGAAGTTATAGCCGATAACGGTTTAACCCAGTTGCGAATAGCCGAAACAGAAAAATATGCTCATGTCACATTCTTTTTTAATGGCGGAGAAGAAAAAGAATTTAAAGGAGAAAGCCGAATATTGGTTCCCAGTCCGAAAGTCGCAACATATGATTTAAAACCGGAAATGTCTGTGTATGAAGTTACGGAATATCTAACAGACGCAATAAAACATCAAAAATTTGATGTTATAATATGTAATTTTGCCAATGGAGATATGGTTGGTCATACGGGAATAATGGAAGCAGCCTTAAAAGCGGTGGCATCTGTTGATGAATGTTTAGGAAAAGTCGTTGAAGCGATAAAAGAAGTTAATGGTGTTTTATTGGTAACAGCGGATCATGGCAATGTTGAAAAAATGGTTGATGAAAAGACGGGAGAACCTTATACGGCTCATACGGTTGGAGCCGTACAAGCAGTTTTAGTCAATGGGCCTAAAGAAGTAAAATCTCTTCATAATGGTAAATTAGCAGATATCTCACCAACACTTTTGGATTTATTGGCAATACCGCAACCGGAAGAAATGACAGGAAGAACACTTTTGGTTCGTAAATGATATTGGGATAATAGACTTTGCACAAGACGACGTTATTTCTTATTTTTCTATGTAGTCAACTGATTTCACAATCAATTGAAGCGGCAAACGTTTCAAAAAAAGATTTAGAAGCCATAGAAATTGAAGTTGAACAAAAAAATGTTGAACATAAGAGACTACAGGCTCAAGCGGCAAAGATTAGTGTGGAAATGGCTGCGGTTAGCAAGCAAATGATAGCTAAAGCACGAGAAATACAAAATACCGAAGAAAAAATTTCTCAAATGGAAAAAGAATTACGCCGTCTGCAAAAGGAATTAGAAGTCGCACAAGAAAATTTTCTTTTAGAAGATGAGAATTTGATACATACACTTTATGCTTTGCAAAATTTGGCCTTAAAACCAACGGAGTCTCTTTTTGTTCAACCGATGACGCCTGTAGAAATAATACGCAGTGCAATGCTTCTTAGAGAAACAGTTCCTTTTTTAGCAGAAGAAGCAGCGAGCATTCGAGCGAAACTTGAAGCAATAGCCGAGAAGAAAAGTAAGATAGAGCAACAAGTACAGGCAATCTCAATTAATAAACGTCAATTGGAACAAGAACATCGTCAATTACAACAATTGATTCATAAAAAAGCAAAGATAAGAAGTCAAATAGAAGATAAGAGCGAGGAGACCCGACAAAGAATAAAAGAATTAGCAGCACAAGCAAAAGATATAAAAGAACTATTGATTAAATTGGAAAAAGAAAGAAAATTAAGAGAACAACAAGAAAAAGCCCGTTTAGAGAAACTGCGTCGAGAACAAGAAGAATTAAAGCGCTATCGAGCCGAACAAGAAGCGGAAGCAATAAGTGCGAGAAGGGAAAAAGAAAAACAAGAACAAGAAAAAAGTGATGACTTGATTAAATCACAAATGCCGTATATAAAAGATGTAGGACAAAATTTTGTTCGTGCAAAAGGAAAACTTTCTCGTCCCGCGCGAGGTCCTGTTGAAATATCATATGGTCAAGAAACGGCTAAAGGAGTAAGCTCTAAAGGTATTTCGATAAAGACCAGAAGCGAGGCACAAGTTGTTTCACCATTTGACGGAACAGTTATCTTTGCCGGTCCATTTCGAGGTTATGGCAATATTATTATTATAGAACACGGAGAACATTATATGTCGCTTTTAGCCGGATTAAACAATATTTATTGTGAAGTTGGTCAAATGCTGCTTGCAGGAGAACCCGTAGGTCAAATGCCGAAAAATAATGAAGCCAAACTTTATGTTGAACTACGCGAAGATAGCAGACCAATAGATCCTGAAGCATGGTTGTCAAAATAAAAATAGGAAAATAATGATGTGGAAAAAATTACTAATTATCATATTAATAGCAAATATATCAATTACAGCCGCCGGTTGCGTGACAGCTGCAGATAATAAGAAAGGGCATGAAAAACAAGCCGATACATATGAGATGCTTGATCTTTTTGGCGAGATTATGGAACGAACAAAAGTCTATTATGTTGAAGAAGTTGGTGATCAAAAATTAATAGAATCGGCTATTAACGGAATGTTATCTTCACTTGATCCCCATTCAGGTTTTTTAGATGCAAAAAGTTTTAAAGATTTAAATGAACAAACACAAGGTAAATTTGGTGGTTTGGGTATAGAAGTGACTATGGAAAACGGCGTTGTTAAAGTTGTTTCGCCAATAGATGACACACCGGCTTATAAGGCAGGAATAAAACCGGGAGACTATATTATCAGCTTGGATGGAACCACGGTTGTTGGAATGTCTCTTAATGAAGCGGTTGATAAGATGAGAGGAACCGTAGGAACAAAAATACGTTTAACGATTCGTCGTGGTTCGGAAAAGCCGTTTGATGTTACTTTAAAACGTGAAGAAATAAAAATACAATCAGTTAAAAGTGAAATAAAAGCAAAAGATGTAGCATATATCAGAATTTCCTCTTTTAGCGAAGATGTTGATAAAAATATAAAAGAAGCTTTTGCTAAAATGCAAAAAGAAACCTCTAATAAGATTAGAGGATTGGTTATAGATGTGAGAAATAACCCGGGAGGATTGTTAGATCAAGCAGTTGCTGTTTCGGATTTATTTTTAAATAGTGGGGAAATAGTTTCCACCCGTTCGCGGAATGAGGAAGATACTTTAAAATATAGCGCGAGTAAAGGCGATATAGCGGAAGGTTTGCCAATAGTCGTCTTAATAAATGTTGGTTCGGCATCTGCTTCGGAAATTGTTGCCGGAGCCTTGCAGGATCATCGTCGGGCAATCATCTTGGGAGAAAAATCTTTTGGAAAAGGTTCAGTTCAAAGCGTTATTCCATTTGGAAAATATGGGGCGATTCGAATAACGACTGCTCGATATTACACCCCATCCGGTCGTTCGATTCAGGCAAAAGGAATTGAACCGGATATTGAAGTTTTGCCGGCAAAATTGGAAATCTATGATATGGAAGGACTGACAATAAGTGAGGCAGAATTAAAAAATGCTCTAAAAAATGATGACAACAAAACTAAAAAAAATAAAAATCAAGAAAAAAATTCTGATAAAGATGAAGATTTGCAAAAAGATTATCAGCTCATGAGAGCGGTAGAAACGGTAAAAGCTCTCAGTATATATAATAATGAGGAAAAGTGATAAAGGAAAATAAATGGGATCTTTATATCGTCAATGTGTGGGAATAGTTGTCTATAATAATAAAAAAGTCTTATTATGTGAAAGACGAGACACAAAAGGCGCGTGGCAATTTCCTCAAGGAGGTATAGAGCAAGGAGAAGATTTGGAAACAGCTGCGCGCCGAGAACTTAAAGAAGAAACATCAATAATTTCTGTTACAGCTAAAGATTTTATAAAGGTTCCGTTAATTTATGATTTTCCACCAGAAATAAAAAAAGGAAAATGGAAATATATAGGTCAAGAAATGCGTTGGGTTTTATTTCAGTTTAACGGTATAGAAAATGAAATAAATATATCAACCTCCATCCCTGAGTTTTCTCGTTATATGTGGGCAGATATAGAGGAGGCAGGTAAAAAAATTGTGGAGTTTAAAAAGGAAGTCTATGCTAAAGTAATTGAGAAATTTAAGCCAATAGTGGAGAAATAATAATGAGCGACAATAAAATGATAGAAGATGTACAAGAATTAATAAATATGGCTTATAGCGCAAAAATAGAGACCTCTATAGATTTGGAAGAAGATCAAATACGCGCATTAGAAAATCTCAATCAATATTGTGTTGTTTCCGCTTTAAAAATTCCCGAAGTTAATAAAAAGCCGCTAAAAATAGGATATAAAACAAATGAATTGATAAAAGAAGCATTAGTTGCCATATGTCTTTCAGCGGCACTTGTTAATCCTCGTCGAAAATTAAGAGAAAATAAAGAATATTTTATAGAAAACATAAATATATATCAGCAGCCCGGCAATATCAAATATATTGATTTTGGAAATATATCACCGGAAAGTGTTCAAATGTCCATATATTGGGAGATTATTGAAGATTGGAAACTCTATTGTGATAAAGAATGTGGGGGTATAAAGGCCCTAATAGATGAAAAAACTAATTTAACGGGATTAGACGGTTATATTCGCGGGGGAGACAGGACATATGAATTTGCACGTTTTCACCGTAAATATACAGAAAAAAATAATAAACAACTGGAACAAAATAAAATATCCACAGAAGAAGCATATCGTAATGCCGTTGTCCAATCTGTTGCATCAGAAGTCGCCAAGCGGCAACTTTTGGAAGGAAAAGATCCAATGGATATAATAAATTCCTTACTTAATCCACAAAAGAAAGCCCCACAAGAAATTAGTCATAGTCAAAATGAAACACCACGTTTAGATTATCGCAATAAAAAATAAATTTTATTCCTATATGCAAAATTAAAACCAAAAAAGTCAAAATTGACTCTTGATATTGAATGTATTAATATAGCACTAAAATTAAAATTACCATAAAGGATAATGAAATGGAAACACAATATTATACTGTTGTTGAAAAACAGGATTTTTTTGAAATTATTGAAAATAAATATGGAGAATTGGCAATTTTTATTGATACCCGAGATGGATCACCGATAAATCCGGTATTGGAATTTGATGGTAAAAACACAGCCTTATTAAAAAGAGATGGCCGTATAGCCGTTCGTTTAGATAATATTGATGAAGAAACCAAAGGCCCTTTAGCCGAAGCGGAATTTGTTATGATTGTAGAATTACAGGGTAAAATGGTGGAACGTGTATATGCTGTTCCGGTAGAAAATGTAGAAGAAATAGTATTTAAAGGACGTCAAACACGCGCGGACGAATTGGTATTATCAAAAAGTAAAGAAGATGTGATTAAAAATTTTGGAGCGATACATAGTTGGACCGGTGGAAGCTCAATTAAGAAATAGGAAAATAAATTTATGATTGGAATAGTCTTAGTTACGCACGGTAATCTTGCCAACGAATTTATTGCGGCTATGCAGCATGTTGTTGGACCTCAAGAAAATATAGCGACGGTTTGTATTGGTCCGGATGATGATATGGAAATGCGTCGACAGGAAATTTTAACAAAAGTAGCATTGGTAAATAATGGTAATGGCGTGATTGTTTTAACAGATATGTTTGGAGGAACTCCCTCTAATTTAGCTATTTCAATCATGGATAAAGCACAAGTTGAAATACTCGCCGGTGTAAATTTGCCAATGTTAATCAAACTGGCCTCTTTAAGAAAAGATAAAAATATTAAAGAAACGGTTATGGGAGCGCAAGAAGCAGGAAAAAAATATATAAATATTGCTTCACAGATCTTGGGAGCATAAAATGTCTGAAGAAGTTTTTTCTATAGAATTAGAAATAAGAAATCAAAAAGGTCTTCATGCTCGAGCAGCGGCGGCTTTTGTTAAAACTATTGAAAATCTTGATACAGTTGTTGCTGTAGAAAAAGCAGGTATATCATCTGTAAATGGGGATTCGATTATGGGATTAATGATGCTTTCCGCTTCTAAAGGGTCTACTATAAAAATTACCGCTAAAGGAAAAGATGCGGCAAAAGCTATTAAGGAATTAACCTATTTAATAAACAATAAGTTTGGAGAGGACTAATTTTTGAATTAGATATCTTGTTTTTTGTTAATTCAGACTTAAATAGAAAGGTGACTATAAACACAAATAAAAAAAGGAGTTTATAATGACAAAAGAAACCCAAAAATCGGCCGCTCAAGAAGAAAATTCGAATCAACCTAAGAAAGGCGGATGTGGTTGCGGTAAATAAATAAAAAAACCTTCTCAGTTTTTGAGAAGGTTTTTTTTATGATTTGAATGAAACTCGACCTGCGAAAAAAGGTAGATGTAGACATACTTGCCCAACCATTAGGCTTGCGAAGCCTTAGGGCAGGGCAAATGTCGTTCGGAACAGGTAATACCACTTGCGTTAGCTAGTGGAAGTTTATTTATAAATTATCGGAGATAAACAGTATTATTTTTAACTTCCCAAAATTGAGCATAGTTTTTAAATGTTGAAAATAAATCAACGTCTGTAGCTGTAATAAACGCTTGTAAATCTAATTCACGTATTTTAGCCAATAAAGCATCTCTTTTAGCATCATCGAGATGAGCGGTAATTTCATCTAAAAGCAGGATAGGAGCGAAGCCTTGATTTAATATTTGGCATTTTGTTTGAGCTAAAATAATGCTGATTAGAAGGGATTTTTGTTCACCTGTTGAACACATTTCGGCGGGCATTTTTTTCTTTTTATAAAAGACTTTAAAATCGCTGCGGTTTACACCATCAATATTAATATTTGATAAGACATTGTTTCTTTGTTTTTTTAGAAGGTTACGATAATTATCTTCTACATCAATAGCCGGCAGTAAGTCGAGTTGTTCTTCTATTATTCCTGATAAAGTTAGTTCGACATTAGGGAAAATATCATCAGGAGTATTTTTGATAAATCGATTTAAGCGGGCTATTTGTTCGCGTCGAGCGGCGGCGATTGCCACACCGATAGCCGCCATATTTTCTTCAAGAGTTAAGAGCCAATTATTATCTATATGTCCGTTAGATCCTTTAATTATTTGATACCATTGTTTATAGAGATGTTCGAAATTAGAAGTTCTTTTGGCATGTTCATTATCAAAAGCGTAGACCAAGCGATCAAGAAAATTTCGACGAGGTTGGGAACCACCGCGAAACAGTCTATCCATTTGCGGTGTCAACCAAATAGCGGATAGATATTGTCCTAATTCGTTTTGAGAAGCTCCTTTTTGTCCGTTAATTTTAACGATTCGGCGATCAGAAAGATGAGTGCCGTCATCATAAGAATCACGATTAATTTTTTCTACGGCTGTACCTATTTCGATTTCTTCACCATTTTTAGCGACAGAAGCAAAGATACCCCATCCGCCGTTTTGAGGAGCATAATCTTGGTTTATAATTGCAGGAGTAAAACGTCGAATATCTGCTAATTTAGCATTTCTTAGACCTCTTCCTGGGGTAAGAAAAGAAATAGCTTCAAGAATGTTTGTTTTTCCACACCCATTTTCACCGGTAATAATAACAGGTCCGAGATGAGGACATACACGAAGAAAGGCGTAATTTCTAAAATCAGTTAAAGTCAGACGAATAACGCCTGACTTTTTTGAAGTGACTTCTTTTATGTTACTGACCAAATTGTCCAAAATTTAAACTCTCATAGGCATTAAAACATAAATAGCACTTGCATCGGATGTATCATGAATAACGGAAGGTGAAGAGGCATCAGCAAAACTTATTTGAACATTTTCGCCCTTAATTTCAGAGAGAATATCGAGGAGATAACGGAAATTATAACCGATTTCCAACGATTCGCTGTCATATTTTGCTTCTATTTCTTCTTTAGCACTTCCTAAATCTGGGCTTGACGTTGTAATAATGATTTTTCCATCATCAGTAATAAGTTTAACCGCTCTTGTTCTTTCCGCGACGACAGAAACGCGGTCAACGGCGTTAGCTAAATCTTTTACTTTAACTTCCAAGATTTTATCATTATCTGTTGGAATAACTCTCTCATAATCAGGATAAGTTCCGTCAATTAATTTTGACGTAAGAGTTACTTCTTCAAGAGTAAAACGTACTTTATTATCAGAGAGAGAAATTCCAATATTATCTGCTTTTGTATCATCAAGGAGTTTTCTTACTTCGCCGATTGTTTTTCTAGGGATAATAACACCTGTAACTTTTTCTGCGCCTTGAGGCAGAGGAGATTCGACACAAGCGAGTCTATGTCCATCAGTTGCGACGATCCGCAAAACCTTAGCGGAACCTTCATTTTTGGCATGGATATATAGACCGTTTAAGTAATAACGAGTTTCCTCGGTGGAAACAGCGAATTGAGTACGATCGATGACATCTTTTAATTCTTCTCTCTGCATATTAAAATTAATAGGTAATTCATCGCCGGAGATAACAGGGAAATCTTCCACACCGATTGTTGATAAAGAAAAATGAGAACGTCCTGATGTAATTGAAAGCAATCCTTTATCATCAGGGAAATTTAATTCTACTTCTGCGCCATCGGAGAGTTTTCTTACGATATCATAAAGCATATGAGCTGGAGCGGTTGTTGCACCGGTTTGACTGATATGAGCGTCAACAATTTCAGTTATTTCAGTATCCATATCGGTTGCTTTGAAGCTGATACCGTCTTCTAAGGCTTCGATTCTCACATTTGAAAGCACGGGAATAGTATTTCTTTTTTCAACGATGCTTTGTACATGGTTTAAAGTTTTTAATAAAGTAGCACGTTCAATAACAAATTTCATAGCACAGATTTCCAACAAAAATATTTTATAAAAAATTACTATAAAAATGATAACACATTCCCATTAAGGGAAAACATAAAAAAACAAATATTCAACAATTTTTTATATTAAAGGTTAATATCTTAAGGTTGGCAAGAATAATTAATTTTACATATCCAACATTCTTTTTAAGGTATTAATATTTTCTGCCAGACTTTTATCTTCGATTATTAACTCTTCCACTTTACGCACGGCGTGCATAACGGTTGTATGATCTCTATCGAATTTTCGTCCGATTTCCGGTAGGGAGCGAGAAGTTAATTGTTTTGCTAGATACATTGCTATTTGTCTTGGTCTGGCAACGGTTCTTGCGCGGCGTGAAGACTGTATTTCTTTAACGGATATATTAAAATATTCCGCGACTTTTTTCTGTATCTCGTCAATAGTCGTCCGTCTGTCATAAGAGCGAAGCATATCTTTTAGAATATCTTGAGTTGTTTCAATAGATATTTCTTTTCCCGACAAGAGTTGAGTATGAGCAATTACGCGCCGTAAAGCACCTTCTAATTCGCGAATATTTGTCGTTATCTTTTGGGCAAGGAATTCGGCGACTTTATTTGGTAATTCACAATTTAACTGGCGTGCTTTATTTTGTACGATTCCGACTCTTAGTTCAAAATCTGTGGGATGGATATCTGCAACTAAACCACAACTTAATCTGGAGCGAAGTCTTGATTCGATTCCATCAAGATCAGAAGGTGATTTATCGGCAGATAGAATGATTTGACGACCTTCTTCAATTAAGGAATTAAAAGTATAAAAGAATTCTTCCTGAGTAGAGTCTTTTCCGCTCATAAATTGAACATCATCGACCATTAATACGTCAACAGATCGAAATTGTTCTTTAAAAGCTGTTGTATCTTTATAGCGTAGTGCGCGTACGAATTTATACATAAATTTTTCAGCAGATAAATAGACGATATTTTTTTCCGGTGATCTTTGTTTAATATGCCAAGCAATTGCGTGCATAAGGTGTGTTTTCCCCAGTCCAACACCGGAATATAAAAATAAAGGGTTAAAAGGCACATTGTCCGATTCGGCAATTTTTCTAGCTGCAGCATAAGCAAACTCATTTGTTTTACCGACGACAAAAGAGTCAAAAGTATATAAAGGGTTAAGCGGAACAGATAAAGATTGACTGGATTCGTTAAAAACAACACTTTCATTTTCATTTTGAGAAATTGGTAAGACGCTGCCTCCGGATAAATAAATACTTGGAGCTGGACTTGCCACAATATGTTTGAGTAAAGATCTACAAGAAGAACTATGGGTTCCGACCATAGGGTCTTCTCCAGCTTGAACGACAAAATTAATACTTTTAATGGAGGGATTTTTCTTTTCCCAAATTTTGTGAATACGATCAGAATAATTGGTAATAACCCAATTTCGCATAAAACGAGTAGGAACACATATATTCATAACACCATTGGTAAACGTACCGACACTTAGAGGTTTTAACCAGCTGTCAAAAGCTTTTTCACCCACTTCGGTTTTTAATTGGCTGCAAATTTGTCCCCATTCATTATGAAAGACATCTTCGTTATTTTTTATTGTATTTTCGGCCATTGGGCATAACCTTTCTTCTAGTCTATGTTTCAGTCTAATTTTATAATTAAAGAACAATACAGATTGTTTTAATTATAATCAGAACGTTTTTTATTAATAAGTATTACTGTATGAACAATAATTATTTATATTAAGTATTTTAGAAGTTTTTCTTTATGAGCTAAAGAAAAACTTTTACGTTCATAAATTAACTAATTATTAAACACATAACAAAATAAAAAACAATAGAACATTTGTAGAACATTGTAATTAAATTTCTTGACATAAGTTTTTTAATGAGTCGTAGGAGATTCGTTAAAATGATAGTATTTAAAGTAAAAAAACCACATTCCGAAAACAAGTTTCAGAAAGTGGTTTAGATGTATATATTTTAAAAAAATTAAAGAGCTTTAATTTTTTTAGATAGACGAGAAACAGTTCTTGCGACTTTGTTTATTTGAAAAACGCCTTTGCGAACAGATCTCATTAATTCAGATTCTGCAATTTTAAAAGCATTAACTGCAGTTTCTTTATCGTTAGCGGCGATGGCAGCTTCTACTTTTTTAACAAAAGTGCGAACTCTGCTTTTACGCGCGCCATTGATTATGCTACGTTTATGATTGCGGTTAATTCTTGTTTTTGCCGATTTATGATTGGCCATTTGTTTAATCCTGTTAAATTAAGTTAATTTCAAAAAAAATTCTGATAAGCTTTATAAACTCGGAACCCCGTTTAAGTCAACAATAAATTTCATATGAAAGTGCATTTTCTTATTTTTTAAATAAATTGATTAATTTTTGTTGAAATTCGTTAGTTGAAACAAAGTTTTTATAAACTTGTCTTTCAATTTCCAAGCTTTCTTCGAGATTTGTATTGACGATAGCTGTTTTAACAAGTTCTTTAGCGGTGTTAACGGCTAAATCAGGTAAAGCGGCTATTTTCTGTGCTGTATTTAAGGCTTCGGAAAATAAATATTGTAAAGGGATAATACGGCTAATAATGCCGCAGCGTTCAGCTTCTTTGGCATTCATGGCGCGGCCGGTTAAAATCATTTCCATTGTTTTTGCTTTACCGATAGCATAAGGCATTCTTTGTGTTGCGCCGAATCCGGGAACAATACCGAGACTTAAATCCGGATGACCGAAGCACGCATTTTCGGAAGCGAAAATAATATCACAAGCGAGGGCTAATTCGAATCCGATTCCCAAAGCGTATCCGCTGATAACTGCAATAACCGGTTTTTTTATATCTGCGATTTTTTTAAAATTTTTATACATTTCATCTAAAACAGCTTCAGATGTATCTGAAACAAAATCATTTATTTCTAGACCTGTTGAAAAAGCTTTATCGCTTCCGCGGATGATAATAACTTTTATATTATCGTTCATATCAAGAGAAACGGCCGTTTCAGCCAATATGGCTAGTTTTTGACGGTTAAGCGTGTTAAAACCTTCATCACTGTTTAGAGTAATGATTCCTATTTGATTTTTAATTTCATTGATAATTTCTTGGTTCATTTTTGTTCCTAACTTTTACTTTTAAGTGTGATTCTAATCAATAAAGGCGATTCGTTTTCACGAACGATATCGAGTTGTTCGCCGTCTCTTTCAAAATGTATGGCGTTTTTATTTTTATAAATGAAATGCCACCCCATTTGAGGGAGTGTTTGAATATAAAAGGTACTGATGTTGTTAAATTTTACTTTTTCCCCGCTTAAGTAGACTTCAACAAAACGAGCTTCATCATTAGCAAAAGAAACATCGTCATTACCATATTTTTGAATTAATCCCGGAGCGATGGGAATATCATCTGTACTATCGATAAATTCAGCGGCAAGGGCTGTTTTAACGAGAAATAAAGATAAAATTAATAAAGTATAAATTGTTTTCATTTTTGTTTCACCGGACAAAAGAAAGTTGATCTACCGTCTTGAACAATTTTCCGAATACCGCCGTTAATTTTGTTTTTGCAAGAACATTTAGGACAGTGTTGACCGGTTTTGTTATAGACGCAATGAAAATTTTGAAAATAGCCGAGAGAGCCGTCAGGTTGTTGATAATTATG
The DNA here is from genome assembly GCA_944391335.1 of uncultured Alphaproteobacteria bacterium. Lineage (GTDB taxonomy): Bacteria > Pseudomonadota > Alphaproteobacteria > RF32 > CAG-239 > JAFUYI01. The sequence continues at coordinate 8,501 of CALXTF010000001.1, read as the reverse complement.
AAGAGTCGATCCTCCATTATCAATAGCTTGTTGAAGAATTAAGCGAATGTTTTTAGCCAATTTACGGCATTCTGAAACGGTTAAATTGCAAGAGGGCCGCAGAGGATGAATTCCCGCGGCAAATAAAATTTCTGATGCATAAATATTACCGATTCCTGAGATAATGCTTTGATTAAGGAGAGCAGGTTTGATGGCTGTTTTTCTGTGCTGTAATTTTTTATATAAGACATTGCCGCAAAAATTTTTATCGAAGGGATCGATTCCCAATTTAGTTAAAAAGGGCAATTCGTCAAGTTTGCTTGTTAAAACGGCTGATATATATCCAAAGCGTCTGGGATCGTTAAAAACGAGCCATCCATTTGTGGTTTGAATAAGAATATGATCATGTTTTTCTATATTTTGAGGTTTTTTTAATAAGGTTTTAATATGTCCGCTCATTCCTAAATGGCATATAAGGCTATAATTATTTGACAGATCTATGATGAGATATTTTCCTTTTCGTCTGTAGTGAGAAATACGGGCAGAACAGATTAAATTTTTAAAATTATCATCAATTGGAGTTCTTAATTGATAGGTGTTAACTATTACATCGAGAATTTCTGCATTCCCGATAAATTTCTCGATTCCTTTTTTAACTGTTTCGACTTCTGGCAATTCGGGCATAATTTTCACCACAAAAATTAATAATTTTCTTCATTATAAATGGTTTATTGATTTTTTCAATTAATTTATATTGATTTTTATTTAATTTTTGTGACATTTGTAATTTCATTAATAATTTCGCTGATATATGACTGACAGCCTATACCATGTCTTCTTGTTTTTATTTTTCCAAGAGGAGATTTATTATAGTAATAGAGCATAATAAACAAACGGGTGAAATAAGTTAATCCTAATTGAGAGGAGTTATTATTTTCTATGAGTTCCACAAAATCGTTTCGTGTAATTTTTTCTGTTTTGCAAATTTCATCGATAAGTTTCCATTCGCAAAGACAAAGGCGCATACTTGTACGACGTTTGTTAATGAAAAGAATTTTATTTACAAGTTTTGTCATTATATATCCTCATTTTTATAAGTTTTGATTTAAAAGACAATAATGTTGCCATTCTTTTGACTTCAGAGTATAATACAATAAAAAGACAAACACAACTAAAAAAAGAAAAATATATTTTATACAATGTTAAAACATGTAAAACAAAAAAAATATTATGCACCTCAAAATGAGGATAAAAGCCGAAAATGTGATTTTCCTGGGTGTTCTAAACCCGGTGAATATCGTGCGCCAAAAAATAGAAATTTAAAAGATTATTATTGGTTTTGCTTAGAACATGTTCAAGCATATAATGCCAAATGGAATTATTATGATGGAGAGTGTTATTATGAGGATTTTCAAAAAAAGACTAAAGAACGATTTCATTTTCAAAATTTTTATTCTCATATAAAGTATCAATTTGGAGATTACCTAAAAGATGATTTAGGTTTTTTGGGTAATTATGGAGGAGATATGCCCTCTCAAGAAGATATTTTTTTTACGGCAAAAGAGAGACAATATTTAAAAATTATGGAATTAAGCGCAGAAAATATTTCAATTATACAAATAAAAAAGCAATATAAGAAATTAGTAAAGAAATATCACCCTGATTTACATCAAGAAAATAAGAAAGAAGCGGAAGAAAATTTCAAACAGTTAACCACAGCCTATCAAGCCTTATTAAAAAGATTTTCTTAATGAAAAAATCAAATTAGTTTTATATAGCACTAATAATTAACTATTTTATCGTTGACGGCGAAGTAAAATATGAATAATTCCAGAACCACCTTGTTTGTTTTCTGGATGTTTTATAGCTAAAATCAAAGGACGAATATCAGGTAAGTTAAGCCATTGAGGTACACAATTTTTTAAAATACCTTGATGAGAAAAAATGTTGTCTTGTTGAGTTTGGTGTAATCCTTTTCCAGTAATAACAGCAATGCAGCGTTTTTTTTGTAAATATGATTTTTGAATAAACTCAATAACGGCACTAAAAGCTTCTTTTTCTGTAAAACCGTGTAAATCAAGTTCTGCTTCGATAGGGAAAAGACCGCGTTTAAATTTTTTAGCGGTGGAAGCGTCTATATTTATCATGCTATCCATTTGTAAATTATCAAGATTATTTTTAAATAATAAATTACAAGGATTAATTTTAGGTTTAACAGTTAATGTGACTTTATGATAAACATGATGAATTTTATCGGTTTTAAGAGGCGTAATATTTTTTATGATTTCCTGCCAACAGATATCATCGTTATTATTCATTTATGGTCTCTTTCGGCAGCAAAATAAAGTAATGTCCAATAGAGTTCATCTTACCGGCTAAAGCCAAAACATCATCACCCCCGCTGCCCCAAAAATAATCTCCGCGGACGACACCTTTTATTGCGCTTCCAATATCTTGTGCGGCAACAATTTTATGTAAAGGTTGTTGATCTGGTGTTTTGGTTTCCAACCATAATAAAGCTCCTAAAGGAATATATTGACGATCGACGGCTAAACTGCGTCCGGCGGTTAAAGGTAACCCGTAAGCCCCTATAGGTCCTTGCCCTTCAATAATGCGATGAAAGATATAACGTTGATTTTCCCACATTAAAGATTTTGCTTGATCAGGATGTTCTTTAAGCCATTTTTTTATATTAATCATATCTGCTTTTTCTGGAGGAATAAGTTTTTTTTCGAGCAGAATCCGACCAATACCTTTGAAGGGACGTCCATTATTATCCGCGTATCCGATTCGTATTTGACGTCCATCATCAAGAAGAGCCACGGCAGATCCTTGTATTTGCATAATGTGAATATCAACCGGATCGTCAGCCCATAACAAGACAGGGGCTTTATTTAATGATGTTTCAATTTCTTGACGAGTTGGATAAGGCTGTAGTTTTTGCTTATAAATTTTGCCGACGATTCGTTTTTGTGGTAAATTTGGATCAAAATCACGCAGATTAACCTCTATGAGATCAGAAGGTTTTCCATAAACAGGATATATATATTTTCCATGTTTATGTTGAGATGCGTGTATTTGAGTTTCATAATAAGAAGTAAAAGTTCCTTCTGCATTGCCGTTATATTGTATTAACCAAGGTGTAAAATATTTTTCAAGGAATAAACGCAGATCAGAACTATCCGTAATTTTTTGTTTGTTAAATTCTAAGCAAATTTTTTGATAATCTTTTGTCTTAATGGTTATATAGCTTTGATCAATGATAGGAGATTGCAGATATTTAATTTTATTACAAATACCGGTTAGGACGGGAATAAAATCGTCAAGGTTGTCTTGTTTCCATCCTTCCAATTCATTATAAGACACCTTAGTTAATTCAACGACAGGGGGATTTTCGGATATAATTTTTTTTTCGACTTGTTTAGAACAAGAGGAAAAGAAGAGGAGAATAAAGAGCAGTAAAGAAATCTTTTTCATTTATTTTTTTGTTGAAACAAGGAGCCAATTAGGGGTTGTCGCATGTAGACTTCTTTCAAAAGTCCAAACATCGGTAATTGATTGAATAAAATTTTCATCGCCTTCAAGAACTTCGCCGTCTTTATTGCGCAGTATATTTACTTGTTCGGAAACGAATTTTACACTAATTTTAGCTAATTTTGTTTTAGTTATTTTGGCCTCGGTAATGATTGCTTCGTTAAAACTAATTAAATCGGTTTCGGCGGATACGCCGCTTTCTTTACGAGAAGATATAACACTTTCAAATTTTTTAAGCAGACTTTTACTAACCAAAGATTCTAAAGTTTGAAGATCACCTTTGGCAAAAGAGGTAATAATAATTTCAAAAGCTTTTTTTGCGCTGTTTAGAAATTTATCTTGATTAAAACCGGGGATTTCACGTAAAACTTTTTCATTTTCGCTTAAAGTGCTTTCATCAGTTTTTAATTCTGTTGGTTGTTCTAAAGATTGCTTTTTATTATGTTCTTCCATTAGAATATCAAAGATTTTAGCTGCGCTTTCACGACTGATTTGTGTTTCATTTTCCGGACGTGTTCCAAGCAGGTTTTTTAGTTTGATAAAGACCATAATGACAACAAAGATTAAAATGATAATATCAAGATAAGCAGACATATTTTCCTCATTTAAAATATTTTTATTAATTTTATTTAATATATATAAAGATAAAATTCGGGATTATCAACCAGAAATATTGACCTATAAATTTATTTATACTATAACATCATAAATTTTTTAATATTGTTTTAGGAGAAAAAATAATGGAAGAACAGGCTCAAAACAAGCAAGTTGGAGCAATTGCTATTATCAGTCAATATATTAAAGATTTGTCTTTAGAAATTCCCCATGCTCCGGAAATATTTAAAGAAATTAAAACCGCGCCCAAAATAGATGTACATTTAGATGTTAAATCAGAACATAAAGAAAACAATACATATATTTCTGAAATATCAATTAATATAAATGGCAAAATTGAAGAAAAAACATTATTTGTTTTAGAACTTTCATATGCGGCTTATGCGGAAATTAATGTTGCACCGGAACATAAGGAAGCGGTTTTAATGATAGAATTGCCTCGTTTAATTTTTCCATTTGCCCGTAATATTGTCACACAGAGTTTAACAGAAGGTGGTCTACCTCCGTTTATGCTTAATCCCATAGATTTTGCCGCTCTTTATATGGCGCGTAAACAGGCAACAGCACATAAAGAAGAAAAACATAATTAACTTGTTAATATATCTATAAAAAAACGCCATAACGAGATTTATGGCGTTTTTTTATAAGTGTTTTTTTACTTGGAAAACATATAAAAATATGATATAATATATAAAATTAAAATAGGAGCGAGGCATGAGACTAAACGTATCTGATTATCGTTGGATTCTGCTGAATTGTAATTTAATGGTTGGTTTGTATAAAGGGAAACAATACGCGGTTATTGAACCCAAGTTTCCGAAATATCGGGCTAAATTAGATTATTTGCTTGGCAGTATTACATTTCCTTCACTTGAAGAGTGGAATAAATTGTCTCGCGAGTTACGTCCTAAACTCAAAGAAAATAATAAAATCCGTCACGAAACAGCTATACGAAAATTAGTCGGAATGACCAAACAAAAATTGACGACTCTTAACAATAAGCAAAGAATAGAATTATTAGATGATCTTATACAAGATGTCATCTGTCATGATGTAGAAACCTTTAATCAAAATCGGCAAATTATTAACAATCATAAAGATGAATTAAAGATATTGTTTTTTGGCATTGAACTGCCAAAAGAATTTTTAGAACAAGAAAATAAGAGATGTGAACAATTTTGCCATCGGTTACAAAGCGTGGAGCATCTTAAAGATTATCTTGAAGATTGGCAGAATTTAGAATTTAGAAATAAACGCGGCTTAATACAAAATATTCTACAAGCTTTTAATGACAGCTATAAAACAAATATTAATTTACGTTTTTTTAATGAAAATGAGTGGTATGAAAAACAAACCAGTAAAGGTTTTCCAGATAAAATACGAACAATACCGACCGCCTATTGTGAAAATAACAACATATTCATAAATAAAGAAAAAATAGTTGTGTGTGATAATTTAGCTGTTCCGGCACTTATATTTCATGAATCTTTGAGAGTTTTCCGTCAACAGGAAGATTGGTCGCAATTTCCATTAATAGACAAGCTTTTTGAGAGTAAATTTTCTTATTTGGCGATTGATCAAAAAGATCTTTCTTTAACGAATCCGATGGAAGCAAATGCCTATGAAATGGATGGAAAAGTAGCGAGCTTTTTACTTGAAAAGATGCAAATAAAATTTATTGAAAAAAACAGGGCGCCGGAATTAAATAATGTTGTTAGAGAGACAGAAAGGAAAATTTCTTCTTTAAAATTGTTTATAGAAAATTAAAAAAGCTATTTGTCATAAAAATAAATCTTGCAAAATTGAGTAAAACAGTCTAATAAACAAAACAGTTTATGGACAGGTGGCCGAGTGGTCGAAGGCGCACGATTGGAAATCGTGTGTACCTCTAAAGGGTACCAAGGGTTCGAATCCCTTTCTGTCCGCCATTTACAAAAAAGACCGCTTGAATGCGGTCTTTTTTGTAAATGTTTTGAGGACAGATGGGATTTGAAGCCTTGGGGCAAGGGTTCGACTACAAGCGAAAGGCGGACATAAAGGACGCCGGTGAGAGCTTATTAAAGCTCGAATGAGCGTAGTGGAACGAGCAAGCGTCAGCGCAGTCGAGGACAATCCCTTGACTTGCCGCCATTTAAAGTTGCTTTTAATTTTTTAATAATAAAAAAAGTGATAATTCATCATCAGATATTGAAATATAAATTTATGCCTTTACTAAAAATTAATTGACCTCATCTTATAAATGGTCTATTATTGGACAAAACAAGCTTTGTTAGAGGATAGGGAATCTCTATGAAAGAATACGAAAATAAACTAGATTATATTATGTACAAACTTGAAAATGGAGAAGTTAATCCTGAAAAAATCTATAAAGATTTATCTAAAATCATTATAGCTCAACCGGATTTAAAAGATAAAGTTTTTAAAGCTTATGAAAAAACTATAAGTTGTGATAATAATAATGAAACTTCCTTGGAAGAACTGTATTTAGGATTGATGAATGTTTTTGAAAAATATCCCGAGTTCTCTCCACAAATTATAAATGCATGTCAGCAGGGGTTGTCCCATAACAAGAATAAAAAAGATACGAATACAATTGCTTATGTAATATTGAACTCTATTGCAGAGTATAAATCAGATTTCACGGTACCGATTTTATATACTCTAAACGATTCTTTGAATAATCATGAACAAGATTGGAAATCATTAGCTGAAGCTTGTAAGGTTTTAAACACATCGGGAGCAGACTCTAATTTAGGAACTCAACTTATAAAAATCTGTGAAGCGATAGCAGATAATCCTAACCATAATGACTATTCTTTAGGTGAATTTTATAAAACTCTAGGCAACAATATTATTATTAATCACCCTAAGAAAGAAGAAAAAATTTTAAATATATATGACAAATTATTGTCCAATAATCAAAATACTCAATATTCTTATGGGATTGTTTATGAAGTTTTGGGCGAAACGGCCAAAACAGCTCCTAGATTATCTCCATCCCTTTTAAATATAATACAAAAAACGCTAAAATATGATAATAATAATCCAATATATAGGAGAAAGACCTATAACGCTTTAGGAAATATAGCGGTATCAGATCCTTCGTTGATTCCTCAAATATTAAATACCATAGAGCAGCTTGTATCAAAGGATAATAGTAAAGAATATTCTTTTAAGGCGGTATATGCTAATTTAGATAAAATAGTTGAAACACAAGCAAGTTCTGCGCCGCAAGTGTTGCAAATAATACAAAAATCTATAAAAAATGTTGAAAATGATGTTTTATCCAAAGGAAAATTATATCACCTTTTAGGTGATGTTGTTATAGCTTGTCCCGAATTATATCCGCAGGCTTATGATATTTATAAACAGGTTTCAAATAATGAAAATAATGAAAGCAACCTGATAAGCGCATATGAAACATTTGGTAAAATTATAGAACATATTCCAAGTATAAAACAACAAACTACGGATTTATATAGTTATATTTTAGATAATACAGAGAACAACTGGGAGACTTTAAATAAAGTTTATGAGACATTAGGTTATTTAGCCGAAAAATCTTCTGAATGCTCTCCGCAATTGTTAAACTTAATGGAAAAAACGGCTGCAAACGATAAAAATAATGAATTTTCCATGGAAAATATATATGATACATTAGGAAAATTTCTAAAATATTATCCAGATTCGGCTCCACAAATATTTAACATATATAAAAAAGCCGTTTCAAGTGATAAAAATAATGGATATTCTATCAAGCATGCGTATAAAAATTTAGGAGAGATTATAAAAAATGAACCTAAACTAGCTCCTTATGTTTTAGAAACAAGAGAAGAAGCTGCAAAAAATTCTAAAAATGACAACATTTCACAAAACGCTTATTGGTCATTAAAAGATATTTTTATTGTCAGACAAAGAGATGTTGATAAACAAGAAACTGAAAAAACAATACAAAATAAAGAAAATAAACATTTTTCATCAAAAAAATTTTTTACACAAAAAACACAAGATGAAAGATAATTGAAAACAGAAATGTTAATTAACAATACGAAAAATAATCTTTACTTATTTTATAATAGCGTATATTTAGTACAATTAGATTAGTTATAATGAAACTAGGTACCCAAGGCGAATGGTTTCATTCGCTCGAGGAAGTAAGAATTATTATGAAATGAATTCCGTATATCGGGGCTGTAGCTCAGTTGGGATGGCTAAGCGAAAAGGTTCCAGAGGAAGCTTTTCGTCTGTAACATCTTGGCTACCTTGTGGAGCAAGGGAAGCGACAGCAACCGAAGCGAAACTAGGTACCCAAGGCGAATGGTTTCATTCGCTCGAGGAAGTAAGAATTATTATGAAATGAATTCCGTATATCG